>JBBRMI010000009.1:0-88942 GCA_038230915.1 Polyangiales bacterium
CCAGTCATTGCGGGGCTCGAAATGGGTGTTCCGAGCCCTGAGCCCCTCGCTAAGAAGAAACTGGCGGCGACGCGCCCCAGCCATACCCGGTTTCATCCCATCAGGGCGGCGGGCGCGCCCGCCATCAGCGACTCCCTGTGAAAAAATCTCGCTCGTGTGATTCTGCCTGTTTGTGCCACGGTAGCTTCTGCGAGGGGGGCTGCGGCGCGGCAGCCAAAGATGTGATGAATCCTCAGGCGCAGGCAAGGCCTACCCTACACAAGACGTCCTAAGGACCGTCGGGCACGGGCACGGACGGGCACGGGCACGCGAGAGCAAGGCGAATTCAGGGACAGACCCTACGGCGTCGAGCGTCAGACCTTTCAAGAGCGCTGAACGTTTCTTTTCTGCCCTGAATCGCCAGGCGAAGTGCATCGAAAGTCGCTCGATTTGAAAAGCGGAAATGCTAGCGAAGGGGTGCGTTTATGAACCAACGAACTTTCTGGGTCGGCTTCGTGGTGCTTCTGGGGGCCGTCGCGGTCGTGGCGTGCGACAGCGCTACGCTAGACGGCGCGCAAGGCAGCGCGGTTTTTTTCACGGGCATGTCTGGAACCGGTTCCAGTTTAGTCGGAGCGGGGGGCAAAGCGAGCAGTGCCGGAGCTGCGAGCGCTGGCGCGACTATGAGTAGCGGCGGCACGGCGGGGCTACCGGTCCCGAACACCGGCGGAATGACCTCGCTGGCGGGTACCGCCGCGGGCGGCGCAGCCGGCATGGCGCAGGTTTGCACCGACAAGCAGCACCCTGATCATCAAAATCAGCCGTGCTCGATCTGGTCGGAGTGGGACGCGGCCAAAGCCGCGGGAGAGCCCAAGGACTGCGACGCGAGCTGGCTCACCGGGGCCGGGTATTGCCTCGAGAGCTGCGGCAAGTGCAAGTCCGCCGGGTCGGGCGGTAGCGGTAGCGGTAGCGCTAGCGGCAGCGGTGGCGGTGGCGCCGGTGGCGGGTTTTCAACGGGTCTCGGCCCGGGACCGAATTTGCCGAATGTGACTGGGGGCACCGTGTATTGGGCCAGTCGCTATTGGGACTGCTGCAAGACGCACTGTGCGACCAACGCTGGCGCAAAGGCTTGCGGTTCGGACGGGGTGTCGAGCAACAATTCGCAGAGCGCCTGCAACAGCGGGCAAGCCTACGCTTGCTACAGCGAGGCGCCGCGCGCCATCGGCGACAATGTTTCCTACGGACACGTGGCCGTTCCGAACCCGAGCTGCAACGCTTGCTACCACCTACAGTTCACCGGCACCGGTCAGTTCAACGCGAAAGACCCCGGCTCGGTAGCAATTGCCGGCAAGCACATGATCGTCAAGGTCAGCAACACGGGCGGCGACGTGGCGAGCAACCAGTTCGACCTGATGATCCCCGGCGGGGGCGTGGGTCAGAATACCAACACGTGTCCCATGCAATGGGGTGTGGCAAATCCGAGTGATCTTGGCGCAGCGCAAGGCGGCTTCGTCCACTACCCGGACCTCTGCTTCGCGGGTACGCTCGAGCAGCGGAAGGCCTGCGTGAAGGCGAAGTGCGAGCTCATCCCCGCCGGGGACGCACGCAAGGGCTGCTTGTGGTGGGCGGATTGGTTCCAGCTCGCCGACAATCCCAACTTCAGGTACGAGCCGATCGCCTGCCCGTCGGATATTTGAAGCGGCATAACGAATACTCGCCGCGACCAACTACCCAAACGGCACATCAGGTGGGCGAGTGGGCGCGCGGTAGGCTTGCGCTACAGCGTCTGCAGCTACCGTTGCGCACCCTGGCGCGTACTGGGTCGGGGTCCGCCGTCACCTACGCGCGTCGCCGAGCGCAGCGGTCCGCTTTTGCAGGGATCATTTCTGTGCGCTACGCTCAACGGGTGAATCACCTCGGTCGAGGCCTGATCGTGAGCGGCTTACTCCTGGCCGTCGTCGGGCTGCTGCTCGTGGTGGGCGGCAAGTGGGGAGTCGGCCGCTGGCCGGGAGATATTGCGATCGAACGTAAGAACGTTAGCGTCTACATTCCGGTTGCTACCAGCATCGTCATCAGCATCGTGCTGACCGTAGTCGCCAATTTGCTGCTGAAACGGCAGTGAGATCGCTTCGGGTAAGCGCTCACGTGCTCACTACGACGCGCGCGACCTGCGCCAGCACGTCGGAGAGCTGCTCGGTGCTCGTGCTCGAACCGACGCTGTAGGCTGCGATGAGCACCGGCGGCTTCGCGGGAGGCCAGGCGATGGCCAGATCGTTGGTCGCTCCGTTGTTACCCGTACCGGTCTTGTCGCCGATGCGATACTGCGGCGGCAAGCCGGCACGGAGCCGCTTCGACCCGGTCGTGATGGCCACCAGCCAGTCCAGGAGACGTGCCTTCGATGCGGCGAGGAGCGCCTTGCCCAGTACCAACTCGTGCATGCTGCCGAGCATCGCGCTTGGCGTCGTCGTGTCGCGGTCGTCACCCGCGAACGCGGTGTTCAACAGTGGTTCATTGCGATCGAGCCGCGAGCTCGGGTCTCCGATCGACCTGAAGAATTCGGTGAGCCCGCGCGGACCCCCCAGCGTCTCCAACAGCAAGTTTGCTGCGGTATTGTCGCTCACGGTGATCGAAGCCTCGCACAATGCGGCGACACTGAGGCCGCCCTCGCCAACGTGCGCGCGCGTGACCGGTGCGTATTCGAGAAGCGCGGTCGCGTCGTACGACACGCGGCGCTCGAGCGCTTCGCGGCCGGCGTCTACACGCGCGAGCACCGCTGCTACCAGCGCCAGCTTGAAGGTGCTGCACATCGCAAAGCGCTCTGCCGCGCGGTAATGGAGGCGCGCGCCGCTGCCCGTGTCGAGGGAAGCCACGCCCAGGCGGCCGCCCACGCGTCGCTCGAGCTCCGCCACCCGCCCGCTGAATTCCGACTGCGCACGGCTCTGGGTACGCGCGGCGCAGCTCAGCAAGCACAAGGCCGCGCCGCCGAGCAGCGCCCGACGGTCCAGCTTCAAGTCGGACATCGCCTTCGAACATAGATTCTTCGGTCGCATCGATCCAGCGAGGCGCATTTGGACCGCGCGCTTCGGCAGTGTTGCCCGGCCGAGAGGTCAGGGATGAGCAGGAGACGTGACTTGGAAGGCAACGGGTGCGCTGCGCAGGTCGGCGGCTTCGACTTGCACTTGGTGCGCCCCAGGTGCGAGGCGCCAGGGCAGGTGGAACGGCGCGTGCAGCTCTGCCGTGGGGCGACCGTCGATGATGAAGCGCAGGCGGGAAGCGTCGGCCGCGGCACTCAGCACGATCTCCTGGCGCATGGGGCCGTCGGGATCGAGCGCGAACGTCTGTCCGTCGCGCGGGAACGTGACGCGTGGGGCGACGGCTTCGCGGGCTTCGGGCGGGCAGGTCGGCGAAACGTGCAGACCCAAAATGGGACGGCCCGCGCGCTCCGCCCAGGCTCGGAATTGCAGCGGGTAGCGCTCCAAGATCCGCGTCGAGCGGCCACAGCGCGCCGCGGTCTCGCGGCCTTGCGCGTCGACGTGAGCCAGGACGTGCAGATCACAGTGTTCGGTGGGCTCGTGACCGTGTGCGAAATGCTCGCGTCGCCGGTGCTCACAAGCCGGGCCTGGCAGCTTGCCGCTCAGCGTGCAAACCTCGGCTTCGGACAAGGCGGCAGCATCGAATAGCGGCGCTGGCGTTCGCCCGTGCATCGCCGTCAGCATCAGCTCGTGAAAGGCGGGGCCGGCGGCCGTGATGCCGCTGGCGTCGCGCAACGGCGTGCCGTCGAAATTGCCGACCCACACCGCGACCGTCACTTCATGGGTGTAACCGATCGCCCAGTTGTCGCGGTAGCCCTTGGAGGTGCCGGTCTTGGCGGCGACCGGGAACGGCAAATTGAGCACTGAATCGCGGCCGAAACCGGCGCTGCGTGCCGCGTCGTCGGACAGCATGTCGCTCAGCAGCGCCGCAAATTCTGGTCGGAGCACGCGCCGCCCCACAGGCGTTGGTAAGGCGGTTGGCACCCCGCCCGCCGCCGAGCGTGACAAGAGCACGCGCGGCGGCAACAGCTCCCCTCCTCGGGCCAACGCCGCGTAGGCGGCGGCGAGCTCCAGCAACGTCACCTCGCCGTCGCCGAGCGCCAGCCCCACGCCGTAGTGTTCGGCGTCGCGATCGAGCGAGGCGAAACCGAAGCGCTTCAGCATCGCCAGCAGCCGCGGCGGGCCCAGCCGCGACGTCACTTCGAGCGCCGGCATGTTGAGCGAGCTGCCGAGCGCCTGCCGTAACAGTACCGGCCCACGGAACCGCTGATCGTAGTCGCGTGGCGCGAAGGTTCCGCCCGGCACCCGGTAGTCGCGGGGCAAATCGGGCAACAACGTCGCCGGGCCATAGCCGAGCGCTTCGATCGCGGCCGCGTAGACGAACGGTTTCAGCGCAGAGCCCGGTTGCCGCTGCGCCACCACGCCATCGTTGGCGCCCGCGCTTTTCGCGTCGAAGTACGACGGCGAGCCGACATAGGCGAGCACCTCGCTCGTCTGGTTGTCGAGCACTACCAGCGACATCGCGTCGCCGCCGTGCACCGCCAGCGTCGGCAGCGCCGCCTCGGCCACGCGCTCGGCATCACGCTGCAATTCAGCGTTCAACGTCGTGCGCAACGCGCGCGTACGCTCGCCCGCGTCCGAAGCGTAGCGCGCTGCCAACGCAAAGCTCAAATGCTCCGCGCCAGCGAATTTCGGCGCCGGGTTGATGCGAATCGGCGTCAACTCGGCGCGCGCGGTCTCCGCCGGCGTGGCCAGGCTCAGGGCCTCCAACCGCGCGAGCACGCGCAGTCGACGCCGTTCGAGCAGCTGCGGGCGGCGGCGCGGGTCGTAGAGCGAAGGTCCACGCGGCATCGAAACCAGCGCGACCGCCTCCGCGAGGTCGAGCGCAGCCGACGATTTTCCAAAGTAGTGCCGGCTCGCCGCTTCAATCCCGATCAGGTTCGGCCCGAATTCGACGCGGCTCAGGTACTCTTCCAAGATGCGAGTCTTCGAAAGCGAGGCCTCGATGCGCAGTGCCAGCGCCATTTCACTCAGTTTGCCGAGTGCGCTGCGCGGACGCGGCTCGAGTGTGCGTGCCAGCTGCTGGGTCAGCGTGCTGGCACCACTGACGACCCGCCCCGAAAGCGCCCATTGACAGAGCGCGCGCGTCACCGACAACGGATCGACGCCCGGATGCTCGAAGAATCGGCTGTCTTCGGCCGCCACCAGCGCCGGTACGACCCACGGCGAAAGCTCGCTCAGCCGTACGGGATTTTCGGCGGCTCCGCTGCCGATCGCGACCTCGCGCAGCAGTCGCCCGTCGCGATCGAGCACCAGCACGGTCGTCCGCGCTTGCGGCGCCGTGAGCGCCGCGGGCAGCGACCGGAAACAGGCCGCCAGCGCCAGCCCGGCCCATGGCAGCAGCAGCAGCGCCAAGAGCGGCAGCAGGAGCCAGCGCCCGAGCCCGAGCTCGCTCGCCCATTGCGCGATACGGGTGCGGCGGCTCACCGGACCGTTACCTCCGCGACGCCGGTGCGACCGAACACCTCCGGCTCGTACATCTCCTCCACGTGCGTCGGCGGCACGCTGAAATGCCCGAACGTGGTCGCCCGCGCCAAGTAGCGGTAGTGCCAGAGACCCGCCGGGAGGTGATCGACGAA
The DNA here is from genome assembly GCA_038230915.1 of Polyangiales bacterium. Lineage (GTDB taxonomy): Bacteria > Myxococcota_A > Polyangia > Polyangiales > Polyangiaceae > PMG-095. Next base: position 5,648 of record JBBRMI010000009.1, read on the forward strand.
GAACAGCACGCGGTCGTCGCGCACTTCGTTGCGATCGTAGAGCGCGCTGTAGCCGGGTGCGTCGCCGTCAGCATCGCCCCCGGCAGGGGTGCAGTCGCCACAGCCGGCATCGGCCTCGAGACCGGCCGTTTTCAGCCAATCCGCGGTCGTGAACAGCTTGGGGTTGATGGCTTCGAGCCCAGCTGGCAAGGCGTCGTCGAGCACGACGTATTCGCGCGCCGCCGGGGTCACGACCGTCAGGTCCACGAGTACCAAGTCACCGGCCGAAAGCTCGCGGGCCATGCCCGGTGGAGCACCGCGCGTGACCTTGCCCAGGCCTTCGGCGCTAACACTATGCAGGCTCTTCTCCACAAAAAATCCGGCATCGAGCGGCTCTTTCGGTAGCTCGCGCCGCACGTAGCGCAGCCGCGCCTCGTAGAAGAGCTTGCCCGAGCCGCGCTTCTCGAACAACAGCGGCTGGTTGCCGTGCGCCAGCAGCTGAGCGAGCGGCAGGTCGAAGCGCTGCGACAACGGCGAACCTTGCTTGAAGCTCGCTGACCCGAGCCGCGCGTTGCCGAGCGACAACGTCGCCTCGAAGCTCGGCGCCTCCGGCTCGGCGACACGGCGGTAGTCGTCGAGCGCCAGCAGCGCCCACGCGCCCTCTTGGGTCGTACGGAACTTGCCTTGCTTGCGCGAGCCGATCAGGCCGCGCGCCAGCTCCGTCAAGAACGGGTGCTTGCCGCGAGCGGCTAGGGCTCGCAAAACCAGGGCCTGGGTGCGCGTCTCCGAATCGAACAGCGAATAGTAGTTGCCTCCGGAGTCGTCGACGATCAGGGCGCGGTCGCCGTTGACGTGCAGCTGATTTTCGAGATCGCGCGTCAGCTCGGCCGGCACGTCCGAGCCCAATTTGGCGCCCACCGCGGCGTGCAAAAGCAGCGCCTTGCCGAACAACGGCAGCTCTTTCCGGCGCAAAAACAGCCGATTTACGCCACCCGCATCCGGAAAGCCAAGCTCGCCCAGCACGTCGAGCGCGAGCGCCGCCGTCGGCAGCTGCCATGGCCGCGTGAGCGTCGCCTGGCTCAGACCGCGCAGGTAGTCGCGAGCGCGCTCGAGCGCGGGCTTGGGTACCGTAACGCCGGCGCGCGCCGCCCGCGCCAGTGCAAGAGCCGCATACGGCGACACCCACTCCGACGACATGCCGGACTCAGGCCACATCGCAAAGCCACCATCGCCCTGCTGGCGCGCCAGCACCTCCGAGACGGCTGCGTCGGCGCGCTTGCGCGCGTCTGCCGGCAGATGAAAGCCGAGCGCCTTCGCCAAGTCGCCCAAGGCGACCAGCGGCAAGATCCGACTCGAAAGCTGCTCAGTGCAGCTGTACGGGTACTCGATCAGATCGAGCGCGGTTTGGTCGATGCCGACCAGCGCGGTCGACGCGAGCGAGACCGACAGCTCGCCTGCGTCATCGCGCGCGGCGCTCAGCTCGCCTAACTTCTCGGTTTGAACGGCGCTGGTTTGCCCATAAATGGCCGCCGCTTCGGGCGTCATTGGTAGCGCGACCGGAAACGACTGCGTGACCGCGTCATGCTCCGCACCAGCCGTCACCTCGAAGCGCAGACTCGCCGAGGTTGGGTGCTCGGCCCGCACCGGGAAACGCACCTCGACCGAGCCATTTTCTGGCACCTCCAGGTCGCGCGCGAGCGGACCCGTTGCGGTGACGCCGGTCAGGGCCGCCACCACGTGCACCTTGCCGGTTGGCAACCCCTTCTTGCTGACGATGACGCCGGCTTCGAAAAAGTCACCGGCGCGCACGAAGCGTGGCAGCGACGGCCGCGCCATCAGCGACTTACTGGTCGTGACGCGCTCTTGCGTGAATCCGTAACGGTCCGCCTGCCCGACCGCCACCGCCATCAGCCGGTACGTGGTCACGGCCTCGGGCAGCTTGAAGCTCACCTTCGCTTCGCCCTGCGCGTCGGTGATGATGCGCGGGTTGAAATACGCGGTCTGGCGGAAGTCGCGACGCACATCGCTGTCCCCGCCACCGCCGCCGTCACGACCCTTGTCGCGGCCGCTCAAGGCCGAAAGCAGGATCCGCCCCTCGGCGTCGCGGCTTTCCAGCGTCGCCACTTGGAGCGCGCGCGCGCCCGAGAACGTGAGCAGCGGATCCGGCGTGCGATAGTCGATCAGCGACAGCACGCCTTCGTCGGCTGCGTACAGCGTGACTTCGGTGTTGGCGGCTGCGGCGCCGTGGGCGTCTTTCACCAGCAGCTTCACGTCGATGCTGTCACCGGGTCGAAAATCTGGCTTATTTGCCGTCACTTTTACCGACAATCGCCGAGCATCGGCGTTCACGAGCAGGTTCGCGTAGCCAACGCGGTAGCTGCCCGGCTCGAGCGGCGCCGCCTTACCGGTCCGCCGCGGCAACAGGTGCACGCCGATGAACGCGTTCGGCAAGAGCTCGCCCGTCACCGGGACTTCGAAGCTCGGTGCCGTGCCGTGCAGTACGCGATGAAACGAGTGGTACACGCCCGAGCGCTCGACGGTGATCAGCGCCTCGGCCTCTTTGTATGGCGACTTGACCAGCACCCGCGCGCGTTGCCCTACCGCATACGATTTTTTGTCGAGCACGAGCGTGAGCGTGCGGCGGTCGCTGTCTTGCCAGGTGGGCTCGCCGGGACCGGCGGCGTAAATCGATAGCGCCGACTCACTCGTGTTGCCGTGGTCGTCCTTGGCGCGCGCCACGACCACGTAATAGCCGGCGGCCGGCACCGCCAGCGGACACGACGCCGTCTCGCGCGCGCTGGTCGTGACCTCGCAGCGCGCCACCTGGCGATCGACAGTTTTACTCACGCCGCGGTAGTCGTCGCCTGCCGTTTCGCGCGCGTACGTGTAACGGCGCTCCAAAAGCTCCAGCGAAACGCGCTTCACTGCGAGGCGCCGCCCGTCGGGCGTCGCGGTAATGACCTGCGGCTGCAGCGTGCCCGGCGCATCCACGAAGCCCACAGGCTCGGTCTTGAGCCCGATGTAGAAGGCCGCCGGATGCACCAGCGCGCTGGTCGAGCTTGCGACGCTGCGGCGCGACACGTCAGTTACTTCGACGTCGACCCGCAACAGCTCCGTGCCACGCTGCCCAGGTAATTCGAGCTTCTCCGGCCACGCCGCGCGCCCCTGCCCGTCGAGCTTGCGCGTCTCGCGCCGCAGCTCACCAGCGGGCGACATCTCGGTCAGGTCGTTGTAGTAGACACCGGCATCGGTCGCGAAGCCGTCGGCGCCCGGCACCTGAAACCAAGTTGGTTGGCGCGAGACGCTGAGCGTGGCCGAAAGCCCCGCGGCGGCGGCGCCGAACAGGTAATCGGCCTTCACTTCGAGCTTGGCGGTGTCGCCGCGCTGGTAGGTCGGGTGGTCCGCGCTCGCGCCGACGCGCAGCGCGACCGGCGTGTACTCCGCGACCTCGATCGACTGCTGCAGAACCCGTTCGCTGCCAAGCCCGGATGCGGTAACGAAGGACGTCCCCAACTGGGCACCGGTAGGCACGCGCAACTTGGCCGAAAACGTGCCGTAGCTCGTCAGCACCACCGACTGGGAGCCGAGCTCGTCACCGCCCGGCGAGCGCAAGGTCACGGTCAGCGGCTGCTCGCCCGGCAACGCATTGCCGGTCGGGATCTCGTTGCGCACGATGCCCTTGAGCAAGACCTCGTCACCGGGTCGGTAGATGCCACGGTCGCTGAACAGCACGCCATACGGATGCAACTCGCCCGAAAAGTCGGTCGGCACATCCAAGCGATAACCTTCGAGGAACTCACTCACCGGCGCGAACGCGCTGTCTTGGCCGCGACGCGCGATCAAGATCGCTCGCGCCTCGGGGCTGTCGCTCTCTAAGTTCGGCGCAAAATCCGCAGCCGGAATCTGAGCCACGCCGTCGGAATCGGTCGTGTACGAGCGGGTCGGGCGTCCCAGCATCGCGAGCTCGACGCCCGCGCCCGGAATCGGCAAGTTGGTCGTGCGATCGGTCACCCACACCAACGAGCCAAAACGCGAAAGCTTGGCGCTGATTCCCAGATCCGAGAGGTTGAGCACCTTCATGTTGAGCGGCGCGTCCCAATCGTCATGGTCAGGGGTGTAGCGCGCGCCGATCGCCAGCGCGCCACGGCCGCCCGGGCCGAGCACCTTGACGGCGTCCAGGGTCATACGAAAAAGGTGGTTTTTGGCGGCGGGCGGGCTCACCTGCTGCACGTGCGCCTTGCTGAAACTGGCGAGCCAATCCAAGTCCTTTTGGTTGCCTGGCCCCGGGCGCTGCGCTTCACGCCAAGCCAACAAGTCTTGCGGACCGAGCGCCGCAGTGAGCAGCTCGAACGACGGCACGTTGCGCGAAGCGACCGGCACGCTCAACGGGCGTCCAGCAAAGTTGCGCCCGACCGCGCCGATATCGACGCGCGGGTGGTGATCGGCGAAGCGAAACGACACCGTCACCGGCCTGGCTAGCGCCTGGCCGAATTCGTCGACCGCACCCGGGTCGATCTGCGCGCGGTAGCTCTGGCCGGCCTGGTAGCGCCCCTCGAGCGGCACATAGCTGGTGGTCTCGCTCTGGCCGTCGACGTGGAGCGCCTTCAGCCCGACGTCGGGCGTGATGTGCACTTTGCCGATGAGCGTCGACAACTTAACCGGATTGTTGAAGATCAACGAGACCGACGAATCCGCCTCGCACGGGGCGCTGTCGCGGTCACGCGCGCAGCTGAGCTCCTGCAAAGCCAGCGGCGCGAAGGTTTGGAAGCTCACCGAGCGTTCTTGACCCGCTTCGAGCGGCCCCTCGCTGCCGCGCAGCGTCGCCGCGAGGGTGAGCGAGATCGTGCTGTGCGGTAGGAGCGCGCGTTTCGGCCGCACCAGCAACGAGCGCGGCTGCTTCGGATCCGCTTCGACCTCGAATGGAATCGCACCCTGGATATTCGAGCCAAAGGTCTCGAGCTTGGCGGCCGCACGCAGCGCCACTGGCGTGACGACCTGGTCGAAGCTCAGCCGCAACGCCGCATTGAGCGGCATGCCCTGTTCGCCGTCGCTAGGCGTCGAGCTTTGCAACGACGGCCGGCGCGTCTCGAACGCGAAATGCTGGGCCGTCTCGAGCCGAGTGCCGTCAACCGCCGCCAAGCCGGCCGGTACGTCGACCGTGAACGCAGTCGCGAACGGCAGGCGCTGGTCGGAAGTGAACACCGCCGCCCGCGACCCCACCCAACGAAAGCTGCCAGGCAGGTCAGGCGTCACCCGAAACGGCGGTGGCCCGTCGCTGACGACGCCTAGCGGGTGGACCGGGCGATCGAAGACCACGTTCACCTCGGTGACGAGCCCGACCGCACCTTCCGGCGAGACGAACGCCACCTTGAGCGCTCCCGAAGGCTTGTCCGATCCGGCGTGCTCGCCGCCTAGCCGCAGCGTGCCGCCTGCGATGGGCTTCGGTCGGGTCACGCCCTGGACGCAGGCCGCGAGCACGCCGAGCCCCGCCACCGATACTCTGAGCCCACGCGAACGCAGCCATTGAAAGGAGATCACGAGCGGCAGTCAGCAATGGGCGTGCCGGCGCGGCAAGCGGCCGCCACGCCTGCTATCATCGACATTCGTGCAGCGCTTGTGGAAAGTCAGACACGGGGCCTGCGGGCGCCACGCCACGCTGGGTGCGCTCGGACTCGCGTTGCTGATGACACTCGCCACCGACGCGCGGCCAGAGTCGTTCGTGCGCCGGCTAGCCGAACGCGCACTCGAGCGCGGCCTAGCCCAAGAAGCCCGCGGTGACATCGCCCAGGCCCTGACCAGCTACGACGAGGCCGTCAGGACTGATTCGACGCTCGGCGCCGCGGCCATGCGCCTCGGCGGGCTGCGCGAACGCATGGGCGACCCCCACGAAGCCGAGCTGCTCTACACCCACGCGCTGTCGGCACCCGAGACCTGCGCCGACGCCTACTACGCACGCAGCCAACTGCGCAGCCTTGCCCGACGCCGCGCGGAAGCCCTCGCCGACCTGGCAGAATCGGTCGCGCTCTCACCTGTGCCGGAGCGCGAGCGCGTGCTCGCCGGCTGGTATGTCGAGGCGCGATTGTGGCCCCCCGCCTTGGCGATGTGGCGCGCGCTGGCCGCCCACGCCGAGCTGACGGGCGATCAGGCCAAGCTGCGCGAAGCGCGTGTCACCGTGGCCGCGCTGTCGTGGCTCGCCAGCGATACCGATCCCGTGCTGGCTGGAGTAAGCTCGACCGATTGGGTGCGCCGCTCACTAGCCAGGAGCGCTCACCCGGCGAAGACCGAAGCTCAGGGGGCACGAAAGCTCACGCCCTGATCGTCGGACGCCAGCACCGGGTAGGTGTCGTTGCCCTTGACGGGGCCGCCGAACAACAAGAGTCGATCACCGAGTGAGAGCAGCCGCGACGGCGCGCGCCGCATCAGCGCCAGCTCCGGGTACTCGGCCGCGTCGAACGCGATGATCGGCGGCGTGAAGGTGCGGCCTTCGTCACGGCTCGAAATCACCCGCACGATGCCGTCTTGGGCCGCGCTGAGGACTACGGTGCCTTTCAGCTTGGCCACGTCCACCGCGCTGGCTGGCGCCGCCAACACGGCATCAGGCAGCGGCACCTCGCCGCAGCGGCCAGCGAACGGGCACAACCGCAGGTGGAGCCGCTCGCGATCCGCGGTGAGCACGACCAGGCTCTTTTCGTCGCAGCCGCTGCCGAGCAGCCGCTCACGGATCGGCGCAAGCTCACTGGCGGCGGGCTCGGCACCTTCCAGGCTGAACAGCACCTGCTGCGCGTCGCCATCTTCGCGCGGAGCTAGCCGGTACACTCGGCGACCATCTTGGCTGGCGCAGCGCTCGGCGTGCGCCTCGAACAGATCGCCACGGCGCGCCAACGGACGAAAGCTCACGCCGCGATCAGCGGTGACGTACAGCGCGGTGTCCGAGCCCGCGCCGAGCGCGACGCCGAACCCGCTACCTTCGTGCCACACGTTGCGGTAGATGCCGCTCTGCGTCGGCAGACCACGCCCGAACGCGGGCCGCGCGGGTGCCGGGACGTGGGCCGCCTCGACCGCGCCGAGCGACGACTTCATCAGCTGCGTGTAACCACCGCGCGCGAACGGCCAGGCGTCGGCGAACAGCTGCGCGAGCGGTGCCGCCGAAACGCCCAACTCGGCCAGCGCGGTGCCGCGGCCGCCGTACTCGCGAAACTCCGCCGCCGGGAGGTTGTGAACGCGCTCGGTGTCGACGCTGCCCGTCACCGTGAGCGCGAGCTTGGCGCAGCGATGAAAGGGCCGGTCGCCGGGGTTCGAGGCGATCAAGCGCCGGCGGACCAGATGTCGAAAGTCGCTGTCGCGATCGCGGATCAGCGTCGGCCCGGTCGGCCCGACCATGCACAAGCCGTAATCGGCGACCGCGACCGTCACGTCGTGCAGCCGAAACGCCGACTGCATGCGCGGGTAGGCGCTCCATAATCCCCAAACGACCAGCGCCAGGATCAAGACGAAGCGCAGTCGCAATCGCGGCGCGGCGGACGGAGCCGCAGCGACGGGCGGCGACGGTTCAGAACCGCGCCGCCGCACGGGACCGCGAGGTTGGGTCGCGCTGGCAGCGGCGACCGAAGCCGAAATGTGCATGAGCCCCCTGAAACTATGCAGATTCAGAGGGCTCGGCCAACAAAGGGGGTGAGGGGTCGGGGGCTAGGGGTCAGTCGGCGGAGGGATCAGGGGTCGAGGGGGGCCCCCGCCGAGAGGTAGCCGCTGGCCGCTTCTCACGCCATGGTGCGCGGCATCTCGTCGGTCTTGAGGCGCTTGCGACGACGACGAGCGGCTTCGCTCATCTTTTTGCGCTTCTTGATCGACGGCTTCATGTAGTGACGGCGACGCTTCAGCTCGCGCAGGATGCCTTCACCCGCCATCTTGCGCTTGAGATGCTTGATGGCTCGCTCGATGCCCTTGTCTCCGACCTGGACTTCGAGCGGTTTGCACTGAACGGATTCGCTGGGATTCGCCAAGGGACGGGGGATATGGCAGACCGCTCCCAGGATTGCAAGCTTCTCTCGGGGGATTCTGCTACTTCCGCGTCCCGTTCATGACAGATACGCCCCGAACCCAACCCACTGGGGTCAAAGCCCCCCACGGCGCCAAAGAGCTTGAAATCAGCTGGGGCGACGGCCACCGCTCGAAATTGCCGCATGAAATCCTGCGTGGCTACTGCCCGTGCGCGGGCTGCCAAGGCCATTCGGGCATGATCCAGTTCCAAGAGGGCGGCAACGTCGACCTGCGCAACATCGAGCAGGTTGGTAACTACGCCCTCGGCCTCGGTTGGGGCGACAGCCACGACACGGGTATTTATTCCTTTCGATACCTCCGCGCCCTGGGCGACCTCCTCGACGCGCAAGGCCCCGACGCCGTCAAGCTGATGGGCACGCTGCCCAGAATCTGAACGACGGCGAGCGCGAGCGAACAGGAAGGCGGGAAGGCGGGAAGACGAGAGGAAGATTTTTCTGGGTGGGTGGGTCAGCTGAACCCGACGCATCAGGCCAGCTTTGTCGTCTCGGACGCCCGCTCGATCAAACAAACCTTCCCGCCTTCCCGCCTTCCTGTTGTTTCCTCTCGAGCCCAGCGATGACGGACGTCTACGTCGTTACGACTTCGTATCCGGAGCGCGCCGGGGATGCGCAGGGGCATTTCGTGGCGGCGGAGGTGCGGAGACTGACGGAGACGAACCACGTGACGGTGTTGGCGCCGGGGCGCGAGCGCGTTTCGATGAGTGGCGAGCGCGTCGTGAGCCTGGACGGGGGGCAGGCGTTTGGGTTTCCGGGGGTGCTGACGCGAACGCGGAAGAGCCCTTGGCACGTCACGGGCGCTGTGCAATTCGTAGCCAGCGCCATCGGTTGGCTGCGGCGAGCGCCCGCGCCTTCGCGATTGATTGCGCATTTCTTGCTACCCTGTGGAGTGCCGATCGCAACGCGCGGGCTTGGCGCGCGAACGGCCGACGTCGAAGTGGTGGTGCACGGCAGTGACGCGCGGTTGTTCGCGCAATTGCCAGCGGGGCATGGCTGGGTGGGGCGCGAGTTGATTCGCTCTCGGGCACGGCTACGTTTCGTTTCGAGCGAGCTTCACGACTTGGTGCTCGGCACTTTGCCGGACTCGCAACGCGAGGTCTTGCAGGCGTTGTCGCGAGTCGAGCCGTGCGCGATCGACCTTTCGGGAGCGTTGTCGCGCGCTCAGGCGCGGGAGCTTTTGGGCATCACGCCGGAGGCGTCCGTGGCCGTGATCGTCGCTCGGCTGATCCCGGGCAAGCGGGTGCACGTAGCGCTCGAAGCTTGTGCGCGCGTGCCGGAGCTGCACACGCTGGTGGTCGGCGAAGGTCCGGAACGCGCGCGACTGATGCGGCGCTTTCCGCGCGCCAGTTTCGTCGGCCAAGTCGAGCGACCGCTGGCGCTCGCGTACGTCGCGGCAGCCGACGCGCTGGTTTCAGCGTCACTCCACGAAGGCGCGCCCACCGTCGTCCGCGAAGCGCGAGCGCTGGGCACCCCCGTGGTTTGTTTGGCCGCCGGCGACCTTGCGCTCTGGGCCGAGACCGACGCGGGGATTCACATCGTCCGACACCACCCCGCAGCCGGGCCAAGTTGAGCCGTAGTGGCTCCGTGACCCTGGCGATCGGGCCCGGGCGTTACTCGACGTCGCTTTCATCAGCGTACTCACGCACGCGGCCGATTTCGACGATCCAGAGCTTGCCTTCCAGGCTGTCAGACAGCGTCGCGGCGAGCGTTTCAAGCGCCTGGTCGATTTCGACCAGGCCTGAGCGAGCCGGAGGGCGGAGGACTACGATGCCGGAATACCTCTGTGGCGGGTACTGCATCGGGTTTGCGAAGTCGAGGTCCATCGTGACGAGGCATCGCCCCTCGCCGCGACAGATTTCGATCAGCAGCGCATCGGGTGACGTGCACAGTCCCTGATCGACGACAGTCGCGACGTCGTGCCCGAAGCTCGAAAGCTTGGCTGCTCCGCGCGTGCCGAAATTCTCATCCAGCTTGAACTTCACGCAGCTCCGCGCCGCCCCGGATCGACAATCCGCTCTCGCGTCATTTCGGCGGCGTACGCGACGCAGGCTCGAAGGTCATCTTCGACGAGCTGCGGGTACTGCTCGAGGATGTCCGAAGCCGAAAGCTTGTCGGCCAGGAGATCCAGGATCAACGAGACCCAGATACGATGACCACGGATGCACGGCTTTCCATGACAAATGCCGGGGTCGCTCGAAATCCGATCGAGGAGAGCTTCGTGCTTCATGTCGGCAAACCAGTGTAGCGCCAAAGGCCAGACACTGCCTCGCCAAAAACAGCCACGTTGGGAGGAACCAGCGGCTCTTTCCCGGACCCAGTGGTCGAGCTGCGCGGGTCCCGGCTTCGCGTCTGCCCGGCGTTGCCCATCCGCTGGCGAGGCGCGACGAAGGCGCATACGGCGGCATATAACTGAGGGGCAACGAAGCCAGCCGGGATAGCCGGGATGGCTCGGCCGCCAGGGCGATCGACTTAGCCATTCGCGGGCCCCAGGGGCCTTGTACTTGGTGGCTTCTCAGTTCGGCAAGTCCTGATAGAGCCTGTCCAGATCCAACGCGGCACCGGTCGAGAGCGTGACCGTTCCCGCCGTCGCCTCCGTGTACTCCCAGCTGCCGCCGGGCAAACGCCGATAGCGTTCGACGCGGGCCCCGTCCTGGCTTACGAGGACGTATTCCTGAAGCGAGGGCAGTGATTGGTAGTGTCGCCACTTGCTGCCGCGATCTTCCTGCTCCGTGGAGGGCGAAAGCACTTCGACGAGAAGCGAGGGATTGGTGATCGTGGCGTCTTGGGGATCGGCGGGATCCCCCTCGATCTTGCCGCAGACCACCGTGACGTCTGGATAGGTCGCCCTACCCGTCGCCAGGATGCGAACCTTCTGATCCGATTGAAACGCGACGCAGCCCGAAACGCGAGCCGCGTCGAGCGCAGCACCGACACGCAACGCCAGGGCGTTGTGGCGGCGCGAGCCACCGGCCATCGCCAGGATCTCGCCGCTGTCGTATTCGTGCTTGAGGTCGCTGTCCCGCTCGTAGGCGAGGTACTCCGCGTAACTGTAGCGGTAGCGCGGCGGAGCCGACTGAGCCATTCCGCGTCGATCCTGGCCCAGCTTGCCCTCAAAGTCGAGCGCCGCCCGGAGCCGCTCTGAGTCATGGCGCCGGCGCAACCCCCAATCACGCCGAGGGTCGGCGCAGCCTAGCTCGCCTGCGCCGGGCGTTAGATGAACGCCAGGTGCTCGGGCTGCTTGCCACTCGGATTGCGCAGCTGAACGAGGCCTTTGACGTGCGCATCGAGCGTCTCGTTGACCTTGTGCTGCAGGCACAGTGAGCCACACATGGTTTGGGCGTTGAAGGCGGGGCTGGCCAGGTGGTTCATCACTTCCCAGTAGCGATCGCTCGACCACATCTCTTTGAAGCCGGTCTCGCAGATGTTGCCGATGTGGAACTTCTTGTAACGCTCGTTGAACAGCATGCCGCACGGCGCTACCAAACCGGAACCGGAGATTTGGATCATGAACGGCGCGCCGTAGCAGCGCTGGTAGCTGCGCTGGCCTTTGGCCTCGATTTTCGACCATTTCACCGCGACCTGATAACCCTCGTCACTCAAAGCCTCGGCGCGGCGCAGCTTTTCGTACAAGGCTTCGTACTTGTCGTATTCGACGCCCAAGTCGCCGTCTTCGTTGTCGGAGCAATGCTTGAGCACCAAGTAGTCGGGGCGCAAAACTTTACCGAGCTGAGCCAGCGGCAGAATTTGGTCCTCGTAGCTCGGCATCACGACCATTTGCAGGCCGAGCGTCACGCCCAAGCCGTCGCGCTGTTTGATCGCGACCATGTCTTTCACGTTTTGGCAGACACGGTCGAACCACTCTTCGCGCACCCCCATGATCTCCGCGTAGCGTTTGCGTTCGCCGGCCGAGATATTGATGCGTAAGTAGGTCAAATGCGGCAGAATTTCTTCGGCCTTCATCCGCGTGATCGCCAGCCCATTCGTGCCGACGGCCATCGACAGGCCGAGCGAGTGACCGTGCTTGATCGCGTCGACAAACGCTGGCGACAGCGTGCTCTCACCATCAGAGACGAAGCTGATACCTTTGACGCCAATTTCGGCGCAATCATCCAGAAACCGCAAAATGACGTCGCGGGTGATCACCTTGCGATCGTTCTCTTGCAGCATCGCGTAGCAGTACTCGCAGGCGTAGTTGCAGGCGCGCGTCAGCGCCATGTCGATCGTAATCGGCGCGATCCGCTCGCCGCGCTGCCAAGCCTCGACGCGATCGAGGTGCCACGGGATCTTGGTACCGTCCAAGATCAGTTGAGTGTGGTCGGTCATTCCGGTCATTACGGGGTCTCCACCAGCGCCAAGCGCCGGAGTTGGTTCTTGTCTTTGAGCTCTTGGACGTAGATTTCGAGCCGTGCGTCCACGCGCGCTTGCAGCTCACGCTCCAGCAGCATGACCAAACGCGGTTGGTCGAGCTTCTTCCAAGCCTCGCTCAGGCAAAGCTCGACGCGTACGTCGTAACGGATCGACGCCACGCTGACGTCGCTGAGCTGCAAGCCCAAGCTGGGCAGCACTTGACCGAGCGCGACCTCGACCAGTCGACGTCGCTCGTCGGCGCCGGCCAAAAGCCACACATTTCCAGGCCGATCGTCGTAATGGCTCTGCGTGACCTGGAAGCCGGCCAGCTGCCGGTATTCAGCCAGCACCTCGCGCAGCAGGTCCTCGACCAGGCCGAAGTGCGGGTGCACCGCGCGTGGCAACACGATGCCACTCACCGGTCGCGGTTGGTTCACCGGTCGCGCGCGGTGCTCGAGCCGCAGCGCGCCGTGGTAGCAGGCCTCCAGTACCGGCAAGCCTACTATGATGCGACACAGCTCGGCGAGCAAGAGGCCTCGCGCCTCGTCGGGAGCGTCGCCGGTCGCGCTATGCACCACGTGATTGGTCGTCACGACGACCAATTCGAGTGTGCAATCGGCGTGGGCCGCGCGAACACGCACGGTTGGGCCTTCCGGCTCCGCGAGCGCCGCCGCCGGACGCGAAAGCTGCGCGCGCCGCAACGCCTGCGCATAGCCGTCAAAGCTCACGCCGGTCGGGCGTGGGCTGACGACGGCGCCTAGCTCAATTGGCGGCGCTTGTCGCTCGGGGTTAGGCGCTAGCTTGCGTCCAGTCGGAGAAGCCACCGGTGCTGCTCCGAGGTCGCTCACCTCGAACAGCACGGCGAGCGCGCGCCGCTCGACGCGCACTTGACCGAAACCGCGACCCAGCTCGAGCAATTCAGCCTCACTGAGCTCTGCCCCGGTGCGTTCGCCAAACTGCAGGCAAACCGAAGCGCGCCCCAGGCTGGCCGCCGAATCGAGCAGATTGCGCAAGCTGACGCGCAGGTTCTCGTCGGGTACCCAAAGCTCGAGCCCGCTCACTTTCGCGGAGAAACCGCGCAACGTGTCGACCAGCGACTGCGAGTAGTCGGCGTAAAGCGCGTCGTAGTCGATGATCTCGGCGTCGTCGGGGAAGCGTGCTGCTGCGATGCTCATGAGAAAAATTCCCGGATCGAGGTCGCGACGTACTCGACGTCCGCCTGGTTCAAGAACTGGTGGACCGGCAACGACAAGATGCGCTGTGCCTGGCGCTCCGCGACCGGGAAGGCGCCGGGCGCGTAGCCCAAAGCGCGCGCTGCTGGTTGCAAATGGATCGGTATCTTGTAGTGAATTGCCGTGCCGATGCCGCGTTCACGCAGGAACTCTTGCAGCTCGTCGCGGCGCTCGACCTGGATCACGAACGTGTGAAAGACGTTGTGCTCCTCGAGGCGGCACGGCGGGGTGAAGACTTGCGGCACGCCGGTGAGCCGCGCGCGGTAGGCGTGCGCGTTGCGACGGCGGGCCTCGGTCACGCCGTCGAGCGCCGGCAGCCGTTCGAGCAGCACCGCCGCCTGCAGGCTGTCGAGCCGCGAGACCACGCCCCATTCGAGCGCTGTCTCACGATCGACCAAACCGTTGCTGCGCAGTCGCCGCAGCCGTTGGGCAACGTCGGAGTCGTTGGCCAAGATGAAGCCGGCGTCGCCAGCCGCGTTGAGGTTCTTCAGCGGATGGCAGGAGAAGCAGCCCAAATCGCCGAAAGTTCCGGCGGCCTGGCCGTTCAAGCGCGCGTCGATTGCCTGCGCGGCGTCTTCGATCACGCGCAAGCCATGCCGGCGTGCAATCGCCAAGAGCTCGGGCATGTGCGCCGCACGGCCGCTCAAATGTACTGGCAAAATCGCGCGTGTGCGCGCCGTGACGGCAGCTTCGACGCGCTCGGGGTCGATGTTCTGATCGGGCAACACGTCCGCGAATACCGGAGTTGCACCGACGTGGACGATGGCCGATGCCGTCGCGATGAACGAATTCGGCGCCGTGATCACCTCGTCGCCCGGCCCGATACCGAGCGCGCGCAGCGACAGAATCAGCGCGTCCGTGCCGGAGCCCACGCCGATGCAGTCACGTGCGCCCAGCCGCTCGGCGAGGCGCGTCTCCAACTCGGCGACTTCGGGACCCGCCACCCATTGCCCGCTAGCCAACGTCTGCTGCAGCCGCGGCAAGAGTGCTGCAGCTTCCGCTGCAAATTGCTGCCCGAGCGCCACGTACGGCACTTGGTGCGGCGCCGGACCTGCGCTCGGCAATACGCGGGCGGCGGACCCTGCCATCAGCGCTCGGCTCCGTAAAACTCGCGAACGGTTTCGATCACGAAGTCTTGTTCTTCACGGCTCAGGTGCTGGTCGCACGGAAAGCTGAGCACGTTACCGGCCTGCGCATCGGCGACCGGGAAGTCACCTTGGCGATAGCCTAGGTGCCGCAAGCCTTCCTGGCGGTACAGCGGGATCGGGTAGTGCACCTTGCACTCGATGCCGCGCGCCAAGCAGTGCTGCCGCAGACCGTCGCGATCCTGCGCGTGCACCATGTACAGGTGAAACACCGTGCGGCGCTCGGTGTAGCGCGGCGGCAAGCTGAGCTGTGGGATCGCACCCAGGTGTTTGTCATAGTACGCGGCGCGCTCGATCCGACCTTGGGTGATGGCCTCGGCAGAGCCGATCAGCCAATTACCAACCACCGCTTGCAGCGTATCGAGCCGCGAATTGTAGCCAAAGCACGCGATTTCATCGCGATTCTTCAAGCCGTGATTGCGCAATAGCCGGAGCTTGTCGGCGAACGCGGCGTCGCTGGTGACGATCACGCCGCCGTCGCCCCACACGTTCAAGTTCTTGAGCGGATGCAGCGAGAAGCCGCCGGCGATGCCGTAGGTACCGGCCCGTTTGCCGCCGATGTCGGCCAGAATCGCCTGGCAGGCGTCTTCGACGATCGGTAGATTGTGCTTTTCGGCGATGGCTTGCAGACGCGGCATGTCGGTCATGTAGCCCGTGAAGTGCACCGGCATGATCGCCTTCGTGGCCTTGGTGATCGCGCGCTCGACCTGCGAGACGTCCATGCAAAAGTCAGGACCGCAATCAACGAACACTGGTCGTGCTCCGACTTCATTGATGGCGCCAGCAGTAGCGATGAACGTATTGGCGGCGGTGATGACCTCGTCGCCGTGACCGAGGCCGAGCGCCTTCAACGGCAACTTCAAGGCGTCAGTCCCCGAACCAACGCCGATCGCGTGGTCTGCGCCAATCAACTCCGCAAACCGGCCTTCGAACTTGGTCAGTTCCGCGCCCAGCGTAAAGTCGCCGGTCTTGACGAAGGCGCGGACCTGATCGATGAGCTCGTCGATCTGGCCAAACTGCTGGGAAAGGTAGGAATAGCGAACGTTCATGGCAGGCTCCGCAGTTTCAAAAGGGCCCTTTGAAGGCCGGATGAGGAATGTCGCAAGGCAGCCGGTCGCGTTCGGCACGGAGCTCGGCCGTCACGGCGGTTAAGGCTTCATACGTCAGGCCCACACTCTGACCGATCGTCTCGGCGATCAGCGGCGAGCGCGGGTAGTAGCGCTCAGCCAACGCGGGTGAGCTGGGCGTCGGATGAGCCGGCAGGCCAATCCGCTCCGGGGCACACTTCAAGCTCGACCAGCACTCGCGGGTGATGCGCGCGCAAATTTCGGCGCCGACGCCGAAGTCGACGTAGCCGGTGTCGAGCACGACCAGCCGACCCGTGCGACGCACCGAGTCGGCGATTACTTCGTGACGCAGCGGGCTGACAACGCGCAGATCGATCAAATCCACCTCGCAGCCGTGCTTGGCGAGCGCATCGGCGGCTTGCATCGCCTCGAGCGTCATGTACGAGCTAGCGACGACCGTGACGTCGTTGCCTTCGCGAATCCGACGCGGCCCATCCAGCGCTTCGACCGGCATGATCTCCGGCACGTGACCGGTCGCGTAGTGCACCCAGCGGTGCTCGATAAAAATCACCGGGTTTTCGTCGGCGATCGACGCCAGGAGCAGGCGCTTGGCGTCGGCTGCGCTCGAAGGCATCACCACCTTGAGCCCTGGCAGGTAAGCGAAAAGCGCTTCCAAGCTCTGTGAATGCGCCGGCCCCTGCCCCCAGCCGCGACCGACGATCAGGCGCACCACGAGTGGCACCCGGTGCTGGCCGTTCGAGACGTAGTGCAGTTTGGCGGCGTTGTTGGCCAGCTGCTCCAACGCCAAGAGCGCGAACTCGACGCGCTGGTGGATCACGATCGGGCGCGTACCCATCAGCGCAGCGCCGACCGCCATGCCAGTGAAGCCGTTCTCGGCGAGCGGCATCTCGAGCGAACGCGATGCACCGAACTCCTTGACCAAGCCAGCGGTGGTGCCAAAAATCGCTTTCGGATCGTTGACACCTTCGCCGAGCACGATCACCCGCCGATCGGCGCGCATCGCTTGCAACGTCGCTTCGTGGATAGCGGCGGCGGCGCTGATGATGCGCGGCTCGCCGTGTGGCGCCGTGTCGACCGGCGGTGCGCTCACGGCACGCAAGGCCGGCGTCGCATACACTCGCTCCGCGACGCTGGATTTGGCCGGGAATGGCGCACTGCGTGCCTGCTCGAAGGCGCGCTCAATCTCGGCGCTCAGCTCGCGCTCGATGTCGGCGTGCCGCTCAGGCGTGAAACCGTGGCGCTGGCTCAGCTCGGCGCGCACCCGCTCAACCGGGCAGCGACCCTCGAAGCTGGCAAGCTCACCCTGCGGACGATAGCCGAGCTCGTCGTCATAGCTCGGCCCGCAGTGTTCGCGAAAGCGATAGGTCTCGACGACGACCAAGGTTGGTCCGCCACCACGCCGAGCGCGCTCGGCGGCTTCGCTGCTCACGCGGTGCACGGCCATCACATCGTTGCCGTCGGCTTCCAGCACCGGCATGGCATGCGCCACGCCCAGCTGCGACAAGGCGCGTGGCGGCTGCCGCTCGCTCAACGGCGTGTAGACGGAGTACAAGTTGTTTTCGACGAAGAAGACCACCGGCAGGTCGTGCACGACTGCCAGGTTGGCGGCCTCGTGGAACACGCCTTCTTCCAGCGCACCGTCGCCCAAGAACACGACGCACACCTGCGCCTGGCCGGTTTGTTTGAAGTGCAGCGCCGCGCCGATGCCCAGCGCGATCGAGCTGCCGACGATCGGCACGCTGCACAACACGCCCGCCCGGTCGTCGAAGAGGTGCATCGAGCCGCCGCGCCCGCCGCAGCAGCCACTGGCTCGACCGTAGATTTCAGCCAACATCGCTGGCAAGTCGCCGCCCTTCGCCAGGTAATGGCCGTGGCAGCGGTGCGTGCTGACGACCTGGTCAGCCGCGTTGAGCGTTAGGCAGGCGCCAACCGCCGCGGCTTCCTGCCCGATCGACAAGTGCACCGGGCAGCGCATCTCCTGCTCGGCATAGCGCTGGGCGACGCGCTCTTCGATGCGGCGGATGCGTAGCATGCTGCGGAAGGCGCGCTCCAAGAGCTCGGTCGCCTGCTGCGGCGCGGCCGCTCGCTCGGGCACGGCGACGCTATTGGGCATGAGTCGCCTGCATGCGCTTGATATTGAAGTACATCGGGTTGTTGAGCGGATCGCTGATCCGACCGGCGTCGAACGCCGCCTTCAAGTCGCGTACGGCGCGCTCCACGCTGCGCTGCGGCTGAAACCCCAGCTTGCGTCGGATTTTTTCCGACGAGACATGGTAGGAGCGAGGATCGTTGGTCGGCACGACCTCGATCGGGATGCTGCCGCCGACGCAGCGCTGCACGATGCGGGCTATTTCGAGCACGGTGTGGTTCTCACTGCCGACGTTGAAAATCTCGCCGTCGATGCGCTCTGACGCCTCGCTGAGCAGCTGCACATACACGTCGACCATGTCCTCGATGTGAATGTTCGGGCGCATTTGGTCGCCGCCCGTGACACGGATCGAGCCCTTGTTGACCGCGTGATTGGTCAGGATGTTCACGACCAAGTCGAGCCGCAGCCGCTTGGCGTAGCCGCAAACCGTCGATGGCCGAACGCTGACGGTCGCAAAGCCCGGCGCGCGCTCTTCTTCGAGAATGCGCTCACAGAGTGCCTTGAACTTGGAATAGTCGGTCAGCGGCTCGAGCGGCAGGTCCTCGGTGACGTTGGCGTCGGCCTTCACGCCGTACACACTCGACGACGATGCGTAGATGAAACGTTCGACTTTAGCGCGCTTGGAGGCTTGAACTAGTGGGCGAAACGCGTCGGCGTTGATCGATTTACCGAGCTCGGGATCGAGGTCGTAGGAGGGATCGTTCGAGATGCACGCCAGGTGAATCACGGCGTCGACGCCTTCGAGCGCGCGCTCCACGGCGCCCAGATCGCGGATGTCAGCTTTGACCTCGCGCAAATTGGGGTTAGCTCGCTGCTCTTCGAACAGATCCTCACCGTAGAGGTACCAATCCAGCACCGTCACGCGGTGCCCCTGCGACAACAGGCGCGGCACGAGCGCCGAGCCCACGTAACCGGCACCGCCGGTGACCAACACGCTGCGTTGTTTGCTCATTTGACACCTACTGCAATGCGCGGAGCGCTCGGCACGTAACTCGGACGCTGCGCGCCACGCACGCCTTGCACGACCAAATCGGTAACCAGGTGACCAATCACGCCGTGGATCCCCTCGGCCATACCGTAGTCGTCGATCGCGACGTGCACGCAGCACTCGCTCAGCTCGAGCGCCGCACCGCCGCCGAAGCCAACCCAGGCGATCGTCCGCATGTCGAGCTCGCGCGCCACGCGCAAGGCTTCGAGCACGTTGGGCGAGTTGCCGCTCGAGCTGATCACCAGCAGCACGTCACCCGGATCCGCGTGCGCGCGTAGGCGCTCGGAGAATACGTTTTCGTAGCCTTCGTCATTGGCCCACGCGGTTAAGGTCGCCAGGTTGTCGCTCAACGACACCGCCCGCAGCCGGCGCGCCGAGCGACGACCGCGCGGACCCGCAACCGTCTTCTCGAGATCGCAGGCGAGGTGACTCGCGATCGCCGCGCTGCCGCCGTTACCGGCGATGAATACGGTTTTTCCAGCCTGATACGCGTCGAGCAAGATGCGCGTCGACGTCATGATCGGCCCTGACTCGAGCTCTTCCAGGATGCCCGCGATCGCGCGCAGGTAGTCTTTGGTGAAGTTGGTTTCGATCACGTGACCTCCCGATGTGACGGCAGCGTTAAGGCGCCCGTCTTCCAGGCATCGCGCGCGCTCTCGAGGCGGGCCGGCGAATCGATCGCGCAGCGGTAGCCGACATGGCGCTCGGCAAACAGCTCACCCGCCGCGGCCAGCGCCGGGAAGACATCGCGCGGCAAGTCGGCGCCCGGCACGTCGGGCAAGCTCATCAGACACTCGCGCGACAGCACGCAGATGCCCGAAAAGGCCCACGGCGAAGGGCTCGCATCCGAAGCGGTGACACTCGGGCGCTCCAAGAAGCGCTCGACGCGATCTTCGGCGCCCAGCACGACGCGACTGTTCGACCCGGCACGCTCGTGAATCACGATTCGCGCGCGCGCCCGTGACGCGACGTGACGCTCGACCAACTCGCCGAGTGGGTGCTCGCTCAGGACATCGCCGTAGTGCACGAGCAAACCGTGCTCCCCTGCCCGCGTCGCCAGCGCGCGCGGTGTCCCGGCCGTACCGAGCAGGCTCGTTTCAGCGAAATACTCGAGGCAGACGCCGTAGCGCGAGCCGTCGCCCAGCCGCGCCTGCAGCTGTTCCGCGCCGAAATGCAGGTTCACGAACACTTCGGACAAACCTGCTGCCCGGAGCCGCAGCAGCGTGTGTTCGACCAGCGCCAACTGACCGACTTCGAGCAACGGCTTGGGACGGTCGCTGCACAGCGCGCCGAGCCGCGTGCCGAAGCCACCACACAGCACGAGCGCCTTCACGAAGCCGCTCCCAGCTCGGCGAGCGGAGCGCTCGCCGTGACCTGAGCCACTACGAATGCCGCAGCTTCTTGCAGATTGGCGGCGACGTGGTGGGCGGCGCGGGGTTCGAAGCCGCCCGTCACTTCGATCGGCGCCGCCAGGTGTGCCCCGGTTGTGAGCTGGACGGTCGTGCAGCCGGCGCGCAGACCTGCCACGACGTCGCTGGGCCGGTCGCCAATCATGAAGCTTTCGGCGAGAGAAATGTCGAGCTCGGCCGCCGCCCGCAGCAACAGGCCGGGCGCGGGCTTGCGACAACCGCAGTCGCTGCGCAGCTCCGGACGGGTCGCCCGCGGGTGATGCGGGCAGAAATAGAACGCGTCGAGCGCTGGGCCGCCTTCGGCCACAATCCGCGCCTCAACCTCGTCCTGTAGCTCGACCACTGCGCTCTCGTCCAGCAAGCCACGTGCCACGACGGTTTGATTGCTGACGACGACCAGCAGGAAGCCAGCCCGCGAAAGCTCGGTCAGCCCCAGCGCGACACCCGGCGTCAACACGATGTCGGCTGGGCTCGTCAATGGCCCGACGTCTCGCACCAGTACGCCGTCGCGATCGAGAAAGATGGCGCGGCGGCTCATGCATCAACCACGGGCGGCGACGGCCAGCCGCCGGGTGCGGACCCGCTCGGGCAGGTGTTCCTGGAGCTGCTCCAGCAAGCGCGTTTTTTTGATGTGTTGGCTGTTGCCCATCACGCTGATCTGCTGCGCGCCGGCCAGGTTGCCGAGTATGCCGACCAGCTCCGGTTGCACGCCGCCGGCGATCGCCAGCGAAGTCAGGGCCAGGACCGCGTCGCCCGCGCCGACCCGCTCCAAAACTCGCGTTGCCAGCGCCGGCGTCTCGAAAGCGCCGGCGTCGCGGTGTAAAAGCAGGCTGCCCTGCTTGCCGCGCGTGACAGTCAGCGCGCGCGCGTCGAAGCGCTCGAGCGCCGACTTGGCCAGGCCCATCAGGTCGCCGTGGAGGTCGCGCGCATCCAGCCGGAGCTCCCCCTCGTGGAGGCAGGCGTAGTCGAGGCGGCGGTATTTCGAGAGCGTGTGATAACCCTGATTGGCCGCGTTCATCTGGGTATTCACCGCCAGAAACGCCGAGGTCGTGACCAGCTGCTCGACCAGCTTAGGCGTCAAAAGGCCGTGCCCGTAGTCGGCGACGATCACCAAATCGACGTTCTCTAGCGCGCGGCCGAGCAGCGTCTCGAGCGCGGCTTCGTCTGCGCGGCACAGCGCCGCCGGATTGTAGTGATAGACGCCCATCAGCTTGGCTAGCGAATACGCGTCCAGGTAGCGACGCTTCACGATCGTCGGCGAAGCTTGCTTGTAGATGAAGCGCGGCTGCACGCGCGGCGAGAGCGTGGAGCGCACGAACTCTTCACGGCTGTCCTCTGCCCCAAGCGCGCTCACCAGCTCGACCGATTCGCAGAACTCGGACAAGTGGTTGGCGATCGCCAGCACACCGCCGCCCTGCGCCTCTTGCGAGACGTGCCGACAGACGAGCATCGGCTCCTTGCCAGATTTGCCGATCGCGTCCGTGTAGACGTACTCGTCGATGATCGTTTCGCCGACCAGCGCCACACGCAGGCCGCGCAGCCGCTCCAGCTCGGCAGCGGCGAAGTCCGCGGAAAAGCGCGACGCGGCTTTCATGGCGTTGCCTCGACGCGCCGATTCGGGTCCAGATGCTGAAACCAAGCCTCGGTAGCGACCGAGATCGACTCCGGCGTCCAGACCGGCGCGCGCTCGAAATGACCGATCTGATCGAGCATGATCCGCGCGCCTTGCTCGATCGACACGCGCGGCTCAAAGCCAAGCGCCTCGCGGATGCGGGTCGTGTCGGCGTGCGTGCAGTCTGGCTCGCCCGGACGCTTCGGGATGTGCACGGTGGGACCTTCCAGCAGCTCGACGACGCGACTCACGCTGGTCGGCTTGCTGGAGCCCACGTTGAAGACGACGCCCGACAGCGAGCTCTTGGCGGCGCGCAGGAACGCGTCGACTACGTCGGTGACATACGTGAAGTCGCGCGTTTGGCTGCCGTCGCCCACGACCGTAAACGATTTACCCGCCAACTTTTGCGCCAAGAAGACGCCGAACATCGCGCCGTACGAGCCGGTGGTGCGGGCGCGCGGGCCGTACACGTTGAACAGCCGCAGCGACACGACCGGCAGCCCGTAGACCGAGCACCAGTGCAGCGCGGCTTGCTCACCCAGCATTTTGCTGAGCGCGTAGGGGTACTGCGGGCGCATCTCGGCGCTTTCCGGCGTCGGAAAGCAGTCGGGGATGCCATAGCAAGACGAAGAAGCGGTGTAGAGGAAACGCTTTACCCCGGCTTCGCGCGCGGCTTCGAGCGCCGCCAGCGTGCCGTCGACGTTGGCGCGGGTGTATTCGAGCGGTCGCTCGATCGAAGGCACGATGTCAGCCAGCGCGGCCAAGTGATAGACCTCGCGGGCGCCGCGGAAGACCGCCCGCGTTCGGGCGAGGTCGTTCACGTCCAGCTCGTGGACGGCGAGCCGTGGCTCACTCGACAGGTGGTGCAGGTTCTCCAAGCGACCCGTGGCCAGATTGTCGATGACGTGGACCTCGGCACCTTCCGAAACCAAGGCTTCGGTCAGACTGCTACCGATGAATCCGGCGCCGCCCGTGACCACGACTTTGCGCGTGCTCTCCGACATCAGGTCCACGCCGACTGCAAACCGCGGGCCAACCAGAACCGGTAGGGCGATGCCTGCCGAGGGGGAGCGAAACAACAGGAAGGCGGGAAGGCGGGAAGAGGAGATCGGGATTTTTGGGGTGGGCGGTACGACGCACCTCGACGCAAGGGTCGGCGACTCGGGGTCATTCGACGCGCTCGAGCAATCAAACCTTCCCGCCTTCCCGCCTTCCTGTTTGCTCGCCGCTCGAGGCCATTGTCTCGATCCAGTACGCTGACTGTCGAAGCCTTGACGCCCCGAGCTGGGACAGCGTCAGGCGCTTGACGCCGCTGTCTCGCTCCGAAGCAAACGCGACCGGCGCCGACCGCGAACCGACGGCGCGAGAGTTGCAAACGGGGCCTCGTGCTTTCTACCCAGGATACCGTGGCGCTGCGGCTGGTCGACGAGGCGCTGGCGCTGACCGGACGCCGCGCGGATCAGCTGGAGCTGGTCGTGCTGCTCGGGTCGCGCGCGGGCACGTTGGTCGAGGCGCTCGCCGAACGCGCTCCCGAGCTGCGCCAGCTGTTGGTGCTGGAGCCCGATCCGCACGTCGCGCGCTTGCTCCAGGGGCTCGCGGCCAGCGACGCACGCTTGGGCAAGCGCCTGGCGCTGTACGGCCCGGAGCAGCTGCGGCCCGCGCAGGACCTGATCGGCGCGTATTTGACGATCGGCCAGTTCTTGCTCGGCTCCCAGCTAGCACCGTCGAAGCTCACTTATGTCGTCGACCCGGCTGCGGCCGAGGGCCCGCAGGGGCGCGCGTTGTTGGCAGCTCTCGCCGATCTGACGCGCGGCCTGAGCCGCGATTTTCTGCGCGTCGTCGGCGCACGGCGAGAGTTCTCGAGCGTGCTCGGCGGCCTCGCCAAGTTCCTGGCCGCGCACGGCGAGCACTACCACGCGCTGAAGTTCTACTCCAGCATCGCCCCGGACCAGATGACGGCCGAGCTGGTGCAAGCCGCGTTCGCCTGTTTGCTCGCGCTCGGCAACCCGGACCTGACCGAGCATTGGTTGGCTCACTCGCCGCTGGATGAGCCGAGTCGTCAGTTCTTACGCAGCCAAATCCCGCAGCGCGACGCGGCGCCCAAGCTCCACGCGGTGGCCCGCCTGGAGCGGAACCTGAGCTTCTTGGAACCACATTTTCCCGCCGCCGTCAGCGCGCTACGCGACGCCACTCCCGCGACCAACTTGTTCCTGATTGAATTGCCGGATCAGCCCACGCGCCTCCGCACCACCGGCAGCGGCCGCCACGCCGAACGTCGCACCTACCCGCTCTTGGTGCGCGCGCAGGGCCTGACGCTGAGCGAAGAGAATCCGCTCGAGGACCTGGCTGAGTTGGAAGGGGCGATCCGCGCCTGCGCCGAGCGCGGTCAAGACCACGTCTGGTTCGGTCATTGGGTGAAATACGCGATGATGGTCGAGCAGGCGATCGCGGAGCCGAGCCTGCTCACGCTGCATGGCTGGCGCCGCGTCACGTTCCTGCAAGAGGAAAACGCACCGGCGCTGCGGAGCTTGCTGGGTGCGGTCGAGCTGGAGCCGTGGTTCGACCCGGCGCAAGTGCGGCTCACAGTCGGCGCCAACGCGACGTCAGAGCTGATCCAAAGCCTGGAAGACAACCTCGACCAAGCCGTGCCCGAGCTCGGCATCGGGGTAACAGCCGAGGCCAAAAAGCAGGTCATGCAGCGACGTTTCCGCAAGTTGGCCGGTGCCCCGGCGCTGTTCAGCGCGCTCGAACAGCGCTACCAGCAGCACCCCGAGCGGTTGCGTCGCGTGCTCGACGAACGCAGCAGACCGCTGAAGATCGTGCTGATGACGTCACGCTACACGACCGTGCTGCAGCACGTGACGCGCGATTTAGCCGAGGCCTTCGAGCAGCTCGGCCACCGGACGTGGGTACTGAGCGAGCAGCGCGCCGGCGAAGCGCTGATCGCATTCGGCGCCGCCCAGCGGCTGCTGGAGATTGAGCCTGACTTCGTCTTCCTGCTCGACCACATCCGACCCGAGTACGCGAGCCTATTGCCGAGCGGCATGCCAGTCGTGAGCTGGGTGCTCGACGAGCTACCGTCGCTCAAGGATCCGCACGCTATCTCGCTGCTCGGTTCGCTCGACCTAGCCTACTGCTTCAACGGCGCGGTGGCGCGTGGTTTCCGCACGCTCGGCTACCCGAACGTGGGTCAACTGCCGTTCGCGGTCAATCCCGCACGTTACTTCGCGGAACCGCCACTCGCGACTGCTAGCGGCATCGCCTTCACCACGCATATCGGCCAGTTCATGCAGGACCCGGAGGGCGCGCCCGGCCTGAACGCGGCGCTCGCGGCGCGCTTCGACGCCGAGCCGGCAATTCCACTCGAGATGTTCAGAATCTTGCCGCTGCTCGAATCCGTGCTGCGCGAGCTCGGCCTGGCGGCTTCGCCCGAGGCGACGCGGCAGCTCGTGTATCACGGCTTGATGCGCGCTCGGCAGCAAGATCGCGAGCGCGTCGCACACCAAATCGTCAGCGCTGGGTTGCCGCTCACCGTGTACGGGCTGGGTTGGGAAACCCTGCCCGAGTTCGCCGCCAACGTTGGCGGTGTCGTGCCGGCGGGCCCCGCGCTCCGTCAGGTATATCGGCAACATCGCGCCGTCTTGCACATCAACCGCGGCTGTAACATTCACCCGCGCGTGCTCGAGACCATGTGCTCAGGCGGACTCGTGGTCGCGCGTTGGGATCCAGTCGACGACGAGCCCGGCGAAACTTGCGATCAACTCGGCGACGCCTTGAGCCTATTTCATGATCAAGCGGAGATGCTGGCGCTGCTCAGGCGCGTCGCGACCGACGACACCTTCCGCAATCAGCTCATCCTGCGCGGTCAGGCGCGCGTGCTCGCGCAGCACACCTACCAGGCCCGCGCCACCAAGGTCCTCGGTGATTTGGTAGCCTTGGTCGAGGCCCACCTGAGCTTGCCGGCGGCCGCCGCCAGCGCCGCGCCGCTCCGGAGTGCTCATGCTTGAGGCGACGACACGGCCCAGATCCGCCGCCCAGGCACGGACAAGCGCGCTCCGTCCCGACCCGCGCGAGCTCGAATTTCCGGCCCTCGCCGAGCCATCCGCGTGCCACCTACGCGAACAGTTGGCGCGGCGCTGGGCGGTCACCGCCGAGGCGCTCGAGCGCGTCGTCGAGCTGACCGACAAACTGCGCGAAGCCAGTCGCACCGGCCGCGCCATACTGTTCATCGCCGTCCATCGCGAGAACTTCCCGACGTTGGGTTACCTGGTGCATGGCCTGCGCGAGCAAGGTGTGCGCGCGTTCGGTGTCTACCTGATGCCCGAAATCGACGAGACGAAGCCGGAGCCGTTCGAGGACTGCACCTCGTGTCGCGGGGCGTACGGCGTATTGAGCGAAATCATTCTGCGCGCGCCCGACGTGCCGATCTACCTCCAGGCGCA
Organism: Polyangiales bacterium; assembly: GCA_038230915.1. Taxonomy (GTDB): domain Bacteria; phylum Myxococcota_A; class Polyangia; order Polyangiales; family Polyangiaceae; genus PMG-095. The sequence goes on from JBBRMI010000009.1 coordinate 32,093, forward strand.
CGCGACGCGCGCTTTTTTGAGCCAGCTCTTGCATGCACTGCGCCCCGAGCTGCGTGTCTTCCAAGAGGTGTACGACTGGATGGACGCCTTCGTCGATCCAGCGCACGAAGCCCTATTCGAGCAAGAGCAGGTGTTCAGCCGCGCCGACATCGACGTCATGCGCGCCGCGGAGCGCTACGTGCGAACCCGCACTAGCGGCTTCATCTACAAAGATGGCGGCGCTCCGCTCACGGAGCTGCTCGCCGAGGCGACCGTACCGTCGGTGCAGCTGATGCCGTGTCCGCCAAAGAGCCTCCAGCGCGCGCCGCTGCCGGCTCCGTCGGGCCCGCCACGGTTGGCGCACGCGGGCGGCCTACGTGGCGCCGGTGCGAGCCGCGCGTTTGGCGACTTGTACGCAATTCCGCTGTACCGTGGGCTGCTCGCGCAGGGCCTGGATGTGACGGTCTTTCCGTCGGCCGTGAACCCTAACGGCTTCGACGCCGCGTTCGGCGACTACCAGCGCCTGGCCGAAACCGAAACCAACGCCCACCTCCGCGAGCACCTGTCGCTACCCGAGCTGATCGGCGCGCTCCACGGCGGATTTCACTACGGTATCTTGCTCTACCACTTCAACGCCGACTTGATCGTCGGCCAACGGCACTTGCGCGGCGCGCTGGCCAGTAAGTTGTTCGTGTATTGGGCGGCGGGATTGCCCGTCCTGGTCAGCGAGGAGCTCGAATACATGGCAACCCTCGTACGACAGACCGGCGCGGGCCTCGTCGTAACCCGAGACGAGCTCGACGACCTCGGCGAACGGCTGCGCGGCGTCGACTACCAGGCGCTGCAGGCGCGCGTGGTCGAAGCTCAAGAGCGCTACCACATCGAGCGCTTTTTGCCGGCCGTGACCAGTCTATTGATGCGGGCGAGCTCGCCACCTAGAGCTTGATCCGCCACAGCAGCCGCTTTTTAATCGGCCCGGGTACATACTGACCGCGCGCCGGTGGCGTGTAGCTCACCCACCAAAATTCGGCCGAACGCAGGCGCAGCGCTGGGGACTCGCCCGGGAACGCCTTCAGGTAGCGCGCGAGATCGCGCCGGTAGCGGACGTTGCGCGAGTCGCGGATCGAGAAAAAATAGTCTGAAACGGCGATCGAATGCGGCGCCACGCCGACGCGGATCTGCTCCCAATTCGGTTCTTCCCGCGTGAACGGGTCGAGGTGGTGGCCGTCGTACGTGACGGCGTCGACGACCATGGTGCCGTCTTCCGTGGGCGCGTCCGGCGCGAACATCGACCAGCCCTGAAACCCGCGCAGGTACGGCTTGTAGCCCGCCAACCACGGCGGTGATCGCACGCGCAAGGCGCTCGGCACCGCGCGATTCGACGACAGCATGCTGCCCGCTTCGACCACCAGCATCCAACCGAGCACGACCTCACGCGCAATGCGGGCGCGCCGTTGCCACGGCGCCGACAGTTGCCAGCGACGGGCGCTCCTGCGCCCCGACCAGCGCCTTAGCGCCTGCACCGCTTGCGCCCGGCGCCGCGCCCATGACCACGCGCTTGGGCGCGGTGAACGGCGCGCAAAGGCGGCCACCACATCGAGCGCCGCGCCCGGCATCGCCAGCCACACCAAGCAGATCATGGCGTAGGAGAACGGGCCCAGCGTCATGCAGAGGGCGATGCCGCCATGCAGCATCACCGCCAATACGAACCCGGCCGAGCGCGTCTGAATCGGGTGCGTCGGCCACAGCAGCATCACGGGCAGCACGAACTCGGTGCGGCGCGTCAGCCAAGTCGACAGCGGCGAGAACCACATCGGTTCGTGAGCGGCGAACCAAACCGCCAGCGGCGTATTGACGCGATGCTGCCAGAGCACGAGGTGAACGGCTTCGCCACCGCGCCAGGTCTGGCCGGTTTTGTGCGCCGCGTTCAGCCAATAAATCACGGCCGCCTGCAGCAAAACCGCTAGCGCGGCCAAGCTGACGACGGGTACGCGGGCGGCGGCACGCGCCTGCACTCGCTCCTTCAACGTCGGCAGTGCGGCGTCTCGGCGTAGCGCGTCGAGCGAAAAGCGATCGCCGAGCGGCAGCAGCAAGGTCCAGCCGAGCAGCAAGATCACCGTGCCGGTGCCGCCATCCTCGTAGAACAAATTCCGAGCGTTGAGGCTGGCGTAGCCGACCAGCGCGAGCGGCTTCATCCAGCGCGTGAACAGGCCGAGCCCGTAGAGCACGAACACGACACCCAGGCCGGCGAAAGCGAGCTGCACCGAGCTAGCGCTGGACACACCGAGCAGGAACGACACTTGGGGCTCACTCTGCGGCGCCTTTTTCAAGCTCGCGCTGCTCAGCACGCCGTCGCTCGACCACAACAGCGCAGCGTCCGGAAAGCGGCGCAAAAGATCGTACAGCAGCACGCCGCCAAGCAGCATGCGGAACACGCCGAGCACGCGGCGATCGAGCCGCAAGTAGACCTCTTCGAACGACCTCCAGCTCTGGCTCACGGCTAAAAGCGGTCTACCACGAAACCTGGGCGCGCCGGCCGCGCCAGCTGTCGTTCATGGGAACGAGTAGATGATACCGCCGTCGTCGAGGCCCTTGGTGCCGTTCCCCCAACGCACCTGGGTCTTATCCGGCTGATCGAAGCCTGCCACGAGCTCGTCGTCAGCGTCTTCGTCGAGGTTCGCCGCGGTCAGCGACGTCACGCGCCAAGCAGCGACGTCGTACAACCGCCGGGCCGTCAGGCTGCCGGTCGTACCGACGTAGACGCGCGTCGTGCCTGCTTCGTCGATGACGGTGACGAGCCGCGTTTGGCCTGCGAGCTTCGCGACGGTCAGCGCCTGGATTGGGTTGGTCTTCGAATCGAAAACCTGCTGATCGGCAGCGGTGGTGATGCCGTCGCCGACGAAGACGGCGTTCTGCGGAGCGTCGGTCCCGGGCGTCATGGCGCGCACCGCCGTCACGACCGATTCCTTGCCTTTCGCCAAGACGCCGTGAGTGAGCGCCACGACGCGCAGCTTGGGGCTCGAATACAGCACGGCGCCGCTGACGCCCGGCATCGCCGCGCCGCTTTGCGGCGTGCGGCCATCGCCGCGCTGGATCTGTTGCACGCCATTCACCACTGCGGCGACGAGCAGCTCGTCCGCCTCGTCACCGATGAAGTTTCCGGCGCTGAGCGCGTTCACCTTCCAGGCGGTAGGTCCGGACGATTCGTGCAGCAAACTGCCCGCGTTGAGCCGGTACTGCCCAGCCGTCGCCTTGCCGACCTGGATCCGCGTCTGCTCTTGCTCGGGCTGGTACAGCGCGCTCACGATCTGAGCCTTGGTGCCGCCCGGCTCACGGATCGCAGTCAGCGCGCTGACTTGCCAGGAGGCGCTGGCGAACGCCACGTTGCGCAGCGCCCGCTGTCCGCCGTCCGAATAGACGACCTTCGAATAGTGGAGCTTCGGGTAGTAGAGCGCGACGAAGATTTCTGCCTTGCCGTCGCCATCGACGTCGGCGCTGGCGGTCGCGGTCACGACTTCTTCGACCGTCGCGTTCTCGGAATCGGTCGGGTTGTTGATCGGTTGAAAATAGTCGGCGCTGCCCTGTTCGGTATCACCGCGCGCGGCGCCGTCGCCGAGGACGCCGCCTGGTGGCGCGAAGAAAAAGCGCGTCGAGGTCGACAGCTCGGTCGAGCCAGCCGGGTTCGTCAGGTTGCGCGCGTCGAGCCGATGGCCCGACCAAAAATTGCAGACGTTGCCGGAGAGCGAATTCTGCAACGACTTTTTGTGCCCAATATCGAGCAAGCAAAAGTACGCGACGCGCTCCCAGTAATTGTTCGCAAATAGGTTTTGGCCCGAGCCTTCCCGCGCTTTGCTGCCGGGGCCCGAGCAGTTATGAACGTAGTTGTTCTCGATCAGATTGTAGGTGGAGGGGAGCCGCTCGCTGTCTTCAGCCAACGAGATGCCTTCGATCTCCTTCGGCTTGATCTGGTTGACGGCGTCGACGACGTCGTTGTGCGCGACCAGATTGTGCGAGCTACCCTGTAAGCTTATCGCGGCGACGCCGAGGCAACGGCAATCGCCGTCCGGCTTGCTGCAGCAGGCTGAATCGCTCGCGTCACACTTAGCTGACGGCTGATTGACGATCCATTTGCCGTCGGTCGGCTTACCGTCGACGGCTTCGGGCGCGCGGCAGTCGCCGACCGCGTCACCGATACTCTGCAGCTTGTTGTTGAAGATCCGACCGCACTCGCCACGCCACTGGATGCCGCTCTGGATGTAGTTGCGGATCGTCAGCCCTTCGAGCGTCAGGTTGGTCTTTTCTTCGGAGCTCGGCGGCACCAACTGAAACAGCACCGCGCGGCGGCTCTTGGTCGCGCCGGTCAGCATGCCGTCGAAAATCGGCGTCTCGCCCTCGGCAGCGCGGATGTGCACGTGCGCACCCGGGGCGGTGTGGCTCCATGAAACGGTTTGGCCGCGGTACTCCCCGCCGCGTACGATGATCACGTAGTCGTGAGTGCCGAGGTCCGTCACCTTCTGCTGCGCGCCGTCGAGCGTGGCCAGCGGCTTCTCGCGTGTGCCCGGCGCCTTGTCGCTGCCCTTAGGCGCGAGGTAGAGCGTGATCGGCGAGCGCTTCGCCGACACGTCACCGCAGTACGGGTCCCACTCGTCGTCGGCCGAGACCAGCTTTTCGCCGCCGAAGCGCTTGGCCGCGGGAAAGTAGTTGGCGACGGCGGCGGCGGCCGCCGGATGCTTCGCTCGACTGCGCTTCTTCGACCGTCGCGCGGGCGACGGTTCATTGTTGCAGGCAACGAGCGCCACGATGCCAAGCCATCCTGCAAGCCGACGCCAATCCCTAACCTTCAACAGCTTCATAGCGATCTCACTTCAACCATCTGACCATCGCCAGACGCTCAAGGAACACCCGCCCGTGGTCTCCCTTGAGATACCGGTGATGCCCATCTGACCGGGCCGACCCTAGATGGTTTCGCGCCGGGGCGCCAGCTCGGGTCAGCCGCGCGCGGCGCCGCGAACACGCGGTAAAAGCTCGACGAAATTGCAGGGTTTGGTGCGACTGTCCAGCTGCGGCAGGATGATTTTTTCGAGCGCGAGCTTGACCGCGCCGGTGGACCCGGGAAGCGCGAACACCAGCGTGCCACTGCACAGCGCGGCTTCTGCGCGCGATTGGATCGTGGCGGCGCCGATGTCGGCGTACGACAGGTAGCGGAATAGCTCGCCGAAGCCAGGGATCCATTTGGTCACGAGTGGGGTGAACGCTTCGGGCGTGACGTCGCGTTGGGTGATGCCGGTGCCGCCGGTGGCGAGCACCACGTCGATGCCGTCATCCTCGACCAGCGCCGAGAAGATGTTCTGCAGCACCGCCAGTTCGTCCGCCACGATGTGGCGCTCGGCGACGATGTGGCCGGCGGCCAGCACGCTGTCGACGATCAATCCCCCGCTTTTGTCGGTTTCGAGCGTGCGGGTGTCGCTCACGGTCAATACTGCGATGCGAAGCGGAGAAGGCGTGGACAAGGCGCCCGAACGCTAGCACTTTTGCGGCGTGGCGCGCCGCACGGACAGCTGGACGATTTTTCTGCTGCTGGCCGGCAGCGGCTGCGGGCGTGCGCCGCCGGTGCCGGCGCCGGACCTGCCGCCGCCGCGTGCCGCGCGGTCGGCGACGCCACCCGAGCGTGCGCCGACCGCCGCGAGCTCGGCGACCGCGGCAGCCAGCGCTGCTGACGTGGCCCCCGTCTCGGCGCCGGCGGGGCGACGTCACTTCGCCGGCGGCGGCCCCGGCAGCGTGAGCGGCCGCTCCGGCATCGTCACTTCGAGCGAAGCGCAAGCCACGCACGTCGGCGTCACGATCTTGGAGCGGGGCGGCAACGCCGTCGACGCCGCCGTCGCGACCGCGTTTGCGCTCGCGGTCACGCATCCGAGCGCCGGTAACATCGGTGGCGGCGGATTCATGCTGGTCCGCGCGGCGGGCCCGAGCGCCGTCACCACGGCGCTCGACTTCCGCGAGACGGCGCCGGCCGCGCTCACCCGCGCCGGCTTCGATCGCATGCAGCTCGGCGGCGCGAAGGGCGGCGCGGCCGCTGGTATCCCAGGCAGCGTGGCGGGCCTGCTGTTGGCGCACGAGCGCTTCGGCAAGCTGCCGCGCACGGACGTGCTCGCGCCAGCCGTAGCGCTGGCCCAGCAAGGCTTCGTGCTCGGGCGGCGCCAAGCCGAGTTGCTGGCAGCCAGCTTCCAGGCGCTGAAGAAGGACGCCACATTGGCCAAGCGCTTCGGCGCCGGCCAGGGCCCAAAGCCGCAAGGTGCGCGCGTGGTGCAGCCAGAGCTCGGGGCTGCCTTGGCGCGGATTCAGCGCGACGGTGCGGCGGGCTTTTACACCGGCGCCACCGCGGACGCGCTCACGCATGCTCCGGGCTCGCTGATCAAGCGCGCCGATCTCGAAGCGTACCGCGCCATCGAACGCGCACCGCTGCGCTCGCGCTATCGCGGCCTCGGCATCGAGACCATGCCGCCGCCGTCGGCGGGTGGCGTCGCCGTGACCGAGATGCTCGGTCTGTTGGAGCTGCTCCGGGCGCACGAAGCGCAAGGCGCCGAGGAGCTGCACCTATTTCTGGAAGCCGCGCGGCGCGCGCAGGCCGAACGGCGCTTCGGCGTGAGTGATCCGGACGCGCTCGCCCCGGCCGCGCTACAAGCCGAGCTCGACCGCTTCCTCAACCCGCAAGCGCTGCTCGACCGCGCACCGATCGAGCGCGAGCGCGCTACGCCCTCGGCCAAGCTGGCGCCGCTCTACCCCGGCGCCGTGGAGGAGTCCGAGCAGACAACGCACCTCAGCGTCGTCGATCGCCACGGCATGGTGGTGAGCTTGACGACGACGCTCTCGGCGTCGTTCGGCGCAAAGATCACGGCGCCCGGCACCGGCATCGTGCTCAACAACTCCGTGGCTTCGTTCAGCCGCACCGGACCGAACCAACCGGCGCCCGGGCGCCGCACGATAAGCTCGATGGCGCCGACGCTGGTGCTCGACGGCGATCAGGTCGTGCTGGTGCTGGGCACGCCCGGCGGCGATACGATCCCGAGCACGATCGTGCAGGTGCTGCGGCAGGTCGTCGACCATGGCGCGCCGCTCGATCGCGCGGTCGCGGCCCCGCGCGTCCACCAGAGCTTCCTGCCCGACCGCGCGCGCTTCGAGACCAAACGACCGCTCGAGCCCGGGCTGGTCACCGCGCTCAAGGCGCTCGGCCACGACATCTCTGGTTCGCACATCGCGATCGGCGACTCGAATGACCTGCTGCTCGACGACGGGCAGGCGTTCGGCGTCGCCGATCCGCGCGGCGGCGGCTTGGCCGAGGCCGTCAAAGACACGCCGGCTGCCCAGTAAATCGCGATTTGTTTAGGTGGCTTTTGGGGCACCGGCGCGCAGCATCGTTCGACCGCGGTGGCGCGCATGCGCTGCAGCAGCCATGAGGGCGCGTCTACGACTGACCATTGGTCTCATTTGCCAGCTGCCCGCCCGCCAAGCCTGGTTTCTGGCGAGGCTTTCGCGAGGACCAAGCGACCCTTCCGGTCGCCGCTCGTTGAGCGTACGTTGGTACGTGAGCACCGGACCGGAGCGAAAACGAAGCCAGAAGCCAGGATCGGCGGGCGTGCTCAGCAGCTGAGATGAGACCAATGACAAGACGTCTACGAGCAGCGATTGAGCGAAACCCGCGGCGACTGAGCGCAACCTTCGCGCAGGATTCCCGGCTCGTTCAGCGACAGCATGTGGCGGACTCCGCTCGGTTCGTCAGCGGGCGCGGCTTCGTCCGCGCGCGGCATTTGCGGCGCCATCGTCACGACTCGCTGCGCTGGCACGGCGGGTTCGGACGATCCCGGCGCAGGGTTGGACGCGATCAAGATCGGAGCGGGCGTGACCAACGCGGGCGTTTCAGAGCTGACGCGCAGGTGCGGCATCGACAACACGCCGACCTGAATCTCGGGTCCATCGCTGCCCGGCGCTGGCACCATCGACGCCGGTGTATCGACGTGGCTCGCCGTTTCGACCGGCGGCAACACACTCGGACCGGACGCCAGTCCCTGACTCGCCGCCGTCGGCATCACGCTCGAAATGTGATCACGCTCTTCGTCGTGGGCCTCGGAGCGCGAGGCCACGGGTGCGGCGCTGAACATCGCCAGGCGAGCCATTGCCGACAATTGCCCCTCAGCGCTCGATAGGCTGGACTCGGCGCGTGGGTTGAGGCTCGCGCCGCGCGGCGAGAGGCTCGGCACGTCGACGCGAATCACCATTGGCGAATGGTTCGACGGCGGCGGCTCCGAAAGCGGCGAGCTGCCTTCGGCCGGCGGCAACATGCCGGAAAGACCGGCGGCGAACGGCTCGATCGTCGGCGCAATCGAGGTGTGCAGCGTGGTGCGATCGTAGTCGGGGATCACGCTCGGCATCGGCGGCAGCTCACCCTGGCCCTCGGCCGGCAGCGCCACTTCAGAACCTTCGGCTTTCATCACCTCTTGGCCGTTGGTGTCGGTGGTGGCGCGCGGTGGCGTGCGCGGCCGCAGGTCTCGCATGAAGCGCAGCTTGACCCAGAGTTTGGACCCGATCGGCAGCACGATTGCCCAGACCACACTCAGCAGAAGCGGCGCGAGCAAGGCCGAGAAGCCGGTGTTGCCGGCGGACCACGCGCTGGCGATCGACCCGAGCAAGCTCAAGACCACGATCGTGCCGGCCGCGGTCAGCGCGCTCGGCGGCACGCGGTAGGTCGTCTTGAACTCGGCGAATTCGTCCTCGCACAGCGAGCACCATTCATCGGCGCCCACTTGGTGATTCGGGCACACGTGACCGCCGCAGGCTTGGCACAAGTTGCCGTAGCTGCCGGTTCCGCACACCACGCAAGCAAGCTTGTTTGGGACGTCCTTGTTCGCCGGCTCGGCGCGCACCGAACCGGGCGGGTCCGAATCGGTCGGGACGAGCGAGCCGCGCGTCGGCGCGATGCTGCTCTTCATCGAGCGCGGCGACAGCGAGCCACGTGGCCGGAGCGAGTTCGGGACCTCGAGCCTGGGATCGGCGGCTTCGAGCTCGGCCTCGCCATGCGAGCGCGCCTTGCTGCGGTCGCGGAGCGCGGCCAAATCGTGCCACATCGCGGCCAATTGCGGCTCGGAAATATCCAAGTACTGAGCGGCCTCGCTGGCGGCAACCAGCTGAATGCCCTCTTGGTCTTGGCGGCGGCCTAGTTCGTAGGCGAGTAAATCTGCTAGGCGCAGCGTCTGCACCATCGCCGACAGCAGGCTGTCTTGCAGTGCGCGTGCGGGTTGATGGTGCCAGGCGATCACCTTTGGCACCGGCTCGGGGATGTTCCAGGCCGTCAGCACGTGGGCGCCGAGCGTGGCGTGATCGAAGCCGAAGACGCGGCGTTCTTGCTCGTGGACGCTGTCGGCGTTGCCACCGAACTCGCGCAGCAGCGCCGGGTAGACCTCGCGCTCGGTATCGAGCAGCATGATTTTACCGATGTCGTGGAGGAAGCCGCAGGTGAAGAGCTCGTCGTGCGGCAGGCCCAAGTGCACGGCCAGGTAGCGACACAGCGAACCGACGACCGCGGCGTGCTCGAGCAGCTCAGCAGCCAGCGTGTTGCTGCTCTCGAACAAATCCAAGATCGCCGCCGTCGTCGCCACCTGGTTCAGGCGCCGGGTGCCGACCAGCACCGCGGCGTGCCGCACCGACGTGCAGCGAACCTTCAAGCCGTAGCCCGCCGAGTTGACCAGTCGCAGCAAACGAGCGGAGAGCGCAGGGTCGCTCTCCAAAACCACCACCACTTGCTCGATGCGCGCGCTCGTCGTGCGGGTCAGCTCTTCGAGCCGTTTTGCCGCCACCGGGAAGGGCTTGGCGCCTACGATGCGGGCCGCGGTCGCGGCCAGACTCTTGCTCGCTGCTTGTTCAGCTTCCTCGTCTCGACCGCCGAACCATTCGTTCTCGTCTTGACCAAAGTTGCCGGGGGATAGCGAGGCTGACATCGCTTCTAGCTCTTCACCAAGTTTACCTACAGTTACCTAGCTCGAAGCTCACTCGGCCGCAGAGGTCGCGGCCTGGTCGCCGTTGGCCGGCTCCTTGGCGCGCGCCGCTTCCGGCAGAGCGAAGAACTCACGGGTCGAGAAGCGCGTGCCCTCGAGGATCACCTGAGCGCCCCTGCGCGTCGTTGCGTTGACCACGATCGGTGCCAAGAGGTTGACGGTCGCGGGTTGACCGGAGAGCGCACAGAGCACGACCATGACGGCCAGCGTCTCTTCGTCGCCTTCGACGCCGGCTTCTAGCGCCGCGCCAGCGACCGGCACATCGGGGTACGTCTCGCCGAACGCGTGGGCAGAAACGACGGGGAATGCGAGCTCCGGCGTCGAAACCGACTGCAGCCAAGCGATGTAGCCGCTGCCGTGGTGCGGAACTAGCGCAAAACGCTGCTCCGAGGGGAAGCCGATCACGCCGGCCGAGAAGGACAACAGCTCGTCGTCGTTGATGTCGAGGGTTCCGAAACGCTGGCTTTCGATGTTCATGTTGAGATCCTGAAGAAGGTTGGTGGGTCGGTGGTGGCTTCCCGAGGGGTTGGTTTTCGGGAGGCTCGTTTCAGGTTCTTGCAATCACAGTGCCAGCCGTCCTGTGCCGGCGGGATCGGGTGGATCACGCGAAGCGCGAGCCCACAGCGCTCCGTAATCGAGACAACGGCCGCCCCCGACGTGGCTTAAGAGACCAAGAAAGGGCTTAAATTCTCGGGCGCGGCGTAGTGCGTCGCTCGAGCCGCGCCCGAATCAGGTGCACCGCTTCGGCGTGCAGCTGACACACCCTGGATTCAGTGACGCCGAGCACTTCGCCGATCTCGCGCAGGCTGCACTCTTCTTGGTAGTGCAGGCCGAGCACCAGCCGTAACCGCTCTGGCAGCTGGTCGATCGCGTTGGCGATCGAGTCGACGATCTCGGCCCGCGAGGTCTGCAGCTCGGGCGAAGGCTCGTGGTCGGCGGGCTCGGACGCCACCGACAGCTCGAGCCGCGCGAAACCGGCATCGGAAATCTCGGTCAGCAGCTCTTGGTACGCCGGCAGCGAAAGCCCCAGCTCGCCCGCCATTTCGTCTTCGTTCGGCGTGCGGCCCAGGCGCTGAGTGAGCTCGGAAGCGGCCTCGGTGATGCGGCGCGAGGCGCCGCGCAGCTTGCGCGACAGCGGGTCCAGCACGCGCAAGTAATCGAGGATCGCCCCGCGCACGCGGTACGAGGCGTAAGCCTCGAAATGCTCTTCTTCCATCTCGCCGGTGCGGCGTTGCAGTGCTTCGGCCATGCCGACCCAGCCTGCCGAAAGGATATCGTCGAAGGTGAGCGACGCCGGCAAGGTGCGGATCGTGCGCATCGCGATGCGGCGCACCAGCGGCATGTACCGATCGTACAGCTCGCGATCTCCCTGCCCTTTCGAGGCAATTCGGCTGGGGGCCTGACTCACCAAAGACTCCAAAACCTGACTCACGCTTCTGTCGGAAGGACGGCGTCTACGACTGCTTCGACCGACGCTTCCCGGATGTCCTCGGGAACCCGGGGACCATTACAAAGGTAAGCGATCGGAATATTCGTGGGAAGCGCCGCGTGCATCACGCCGCCGGCTTCGATCGTTTCGTCCAGCTTGGTGATCACGACCTCGGTCGGGGCTGGCACCTCGTACAGCTCCGCGACACGTGCCACGTCGCTGGCACGCAGCCAGGCAGGCAGGACGAGCAGCGCGTGCTTGGCCAGGTCTTCAGTGGTGCCGGAAAGGCAGTCCGGCAGGACCCAGCTGGAGGCGGGGGTAGAGCGGCCAGCGGTGTCTACCAGCACGATATCCGCCGTAATTTCGGCCATCGCACGCCGGAAGCTCGCGCGGTCAGAAGCGATCTGGAACGGGATGCCCATCAGCGTCGCGTAGCGCTGCCACTGCTCCACGGCTCCCACCCGAAATGTATCCAAGCTGATGACACCGACGCTACGTCCCAAATCAAGACGCGCACGGGCGGCAAGCTTCGCTAAAGTTGTCGTTTTGCCGGCGCCGGTCGGCCCCATGCAGGCGATCAGCGTCCGCATCGGGCTCTGCATCAGGCTGCCGCTCACCGTGATGCGCTCCGCCAGCCGTGCGCGCAGGAACTCGGTCAGCGGCGCTTGGCCTTTCTTGGCGTGTTTGGCGGCACCATTGGCCAGCTCGCGTGCCAGGTTGCCTTCGATGCCGCGCGCGTGCAGCAATGTGAGCGCGCGCTCGCGAGGCGGGCGCTGCTGATTCAGCTCTTCGAGCATTGCGCGCAGACTGCTCAGCTCGCGTTCGACCTCGTTGCCGTCTAGGCCGAGCACCGTGCCGTACTTCGACTTCGTGCGCAGTGAGCGTTTCTCCCCGCTCGGCGGGTTGATCACGCCGCGGTCGCGCAGCGGCAACTCGACGGCAGTGCCCTTGGGCGACGCAAACGGCCATTTCAGCCCTTGCGGCGGCGCGGCCGTCACTTCGACGTACTGTTGCCCGAGGCCTCCCGCGCGCCCATTGGTGACCCGCCGCGTGCCCTCGATCAGGGCATTCGGCCCGAGCGTGGCCTTCACGGCGGAAAGGGCTTCCTGTAAGTCGGCTCCTCGAAAACTCTGGTACGTCATTCAGGCGGCTCCTGCGCTTGCGCGAGCGAAGTAGGTGGTGGCGGCGGTGGCGGTGGCGGACAAAAACTCGATGCTGGTCAACAGAACCTTCATGCGGCGGCTCTTCCGAGACCGACCGTTTCGAACGGGCGGATGGCGACATCCGGCTCCAGCTCGCGGAAAGACAACACGGCGAGCGACGGACAGCGCCGCTCGGCGAAGGCGCGCAGGTAGCGACGCACGTCCGGCGCCACCACCACGCAGGCAGGCCGACCCGCTTGCGCCATGCGCTTCACGGCAGCTTCCAGCGCAAGTCCCAGCTGGCGTGCCAACTCGGGGTCGAGCGCGCCGCCGGTTCCGGTAGCGATTTCCCGCAGCGAACGCCGGAACATCTCTTCCACGGGCGCGTCCAGCACCAGCGCCGACAGCGTGCCGTCGTTGCCGGTGAACTGCGCGGTGACCTGCCGCGACAGCCGCTGCCGCGTCATCTCGGTCATCTGCTCGGGGTCGCGGGTCGAGGGCGCGATTTCCGTCAGGGCTTCCAAGATGGAGCGAAGGTCGCGGATCGACACGCCTTCCTTGAGCAGATTGCGCATGACTCGCAGCACTTCCCCGTTAGAGAGCAAGTTCGGGACCAAGTCCTCGACCAGCTTCGGCGTGGTGCGCTGGAAGACCTCGAACAGGTGCGACAGCTCGGTCCGACCCAAGATATTGTGCGCGTTCATCCGCACCACCTCGGACAGGTGGGTGGCCATGACGGTCGTGTGGTCGACCACCGTGTAGCCGAGCGCCTCAGCCAGCTCGCGGTCGCGGGTCGGGATCCAGCGCGCGGGCGTGCCAAACGCCGGATCCTTCGTCACTTCGCCATCGATCGGCGGGGCGTTGCCGGTTGCGTCCATCGCCAGGAACCGGCCTGCCCGGGTCGTGCCGCGCGCGATTTCGGTGCCCAGCATCAGGAATCGATACACGCCGGGCGGCAGCTGCAGATTGTCGCGGACGTGCACCGGCGGGATCACGATGCCCAGATCGAGCGCCATCTGCTTCCTTAGCGCGGCGATGCGATCCACCAGATTCCCGCCCATTTGCGGGTCGACGGCTTGAACCAGCTCGTAGCCCACTTCGAGCGCGAAGATATCGAGCGGCAGCGCGGCGTCGATTTCCTCGCTCGAGCCCGGCTTCTTGATCGGCTCCTTGGCGGCGGTGACGGCAGCCTTGGTGTCGGCGTCTTCTTTCTTGGCCGCGGCGCGCGCCGTGAGCCCGAGCGCGCCGGCCAGCGCCAGGAACGGCAGGGCTGGCATGCCAGGCAGCAGCGCGAAGAGCGTCAACACTCCGGCAGTGGCAGCGACGGCTCGCCGACTGCCGAGCATCTGGCTGCGGAGAGCGCGACCGAGCTGGTCACCGGTCGCCGAGCGGGTCACGACGACACCGGCCGCGGTCGAGATCATCAGCGCAGGCATCTGCGCGACCAGCGCGTCACCGACCGACAGAATCGAGAACGTTTCCGCAGCGGCGGCCAGCGTCATGCCGTTGGCCAGGCCGATCATCAGGCCGCCGACCAGGTTGATGAACGTTATCTAATTGCCGGCGATCGCGTCGCCTTGTAAGAACTTGCTGGCACCGTCCATCGCGCCGAAAAAATCGGCTTCACGCTCGAGATCCTTGCGGCGAGCACGCGCTACATCGGCCGTGATGTTGCCGGAGTTGAGATCGGCGTCGATCGCCATCTGTTTGCCGGGCATACCGTCAAGGGCGAAACGCGCGGCGACTTCCGCTACGCGGCCGGCACCTTTCGTGATCACCACGAAGTTGATCACGACCAAGATCAAGAAGATAACCAAGCCGACGACGACGTTGCCGCCGACGATGATCCGACCAAACGTCTCGACCACCCGCCCAGCGGCGCCGTGGCCTTCGTGCCCCTTGAGCAAGATCAGCCGCGCGGTAGCCACGTTCAGGCTCAAGCGCAGCAACGTCGCGACGAGAATGACAGCCGGAAACGCGCTGAACTGGAGCGCGTTCTCCATGAACAAGCCGATCAAGAACACGCCGATCGACACCGCCAAGCTGAACGCCAGCATCGCGTCGACCAGCACACCCGGCAACGGGATCACCATCATTAGCACGATGCCGACGATGCCGAGCGCGATCGCCAGCTCGGCGCCGTGGCTGCGATCGCTCGATGACGGGGGCGTGGGGGCCTGGCTCACACAGCGTCGGGGTGCGAGAAGCGTGCCAGCTTGTTCAGTACTTTCTGGCCCGAAATGCCCGAAAAACACCGAGGCTTTTCCGCGCGTCGCGGAGCCCCTACGCTTCGCGATGTCGGCCTACAGCCAAACGGCTGGCACTGTCGCGAGTCTCGGAATGACACCACGTCAATGCTTTGACACCTGCCTCATCGCTCTCGGGTTCGGCCTCGGGAGCGCGTCTGCACACGCCTTGCCGTCGCTCCAGCGCGTGCTCGACCAACCGTGTCGCGCGCTCGCGCTCGATCGCGAGCCGTACGTCGCAGCGCTGGGAGACGCCGCCGTCACGGTCACCGACAAGCGAGGTACCCACGAGGAGCCGCTACCCGCGGCTCTGCGCGGCGCCGGCGTGGCCGTTGGCATCTTCTTCGGCCGCGACTACCGCGTCAGGATCGCCGGCACCGCGCATACTCCGCAGGGTGACGAGGTGCGCTACTATCGGTCGCTGCCCGGAGGCCTAAGGCCCGCGCTCGACGAGCTGGGTCCGCTCGGCCAGCGCGGCGGGCCGAACCTGATCGCGTGGCTTGGCACCGCCGATCCGGAAATCGTGTGTCGGTCCGGACAAAGCTGTCTCATCAAGCGCGTCAGCGGCTGGACTAAAGCCTCGGCGCCGGCCGGCCTTTCGCGCGTCGGGCTGTCGCTCGGTAACGGCTGGGCGATCGCGGGCTCCAGCTTTTTCAACTTGGGCAAGGACTGGGTCGCGACGCCAGCCCCCGGCAGCTGGCAAAAAGCCGACGACGCGTTCGTGCGCGGCAGCGAAGCGTGCGTGGTCGAGCACGACGCGAGTCGCCTGCACCACTACGACGGCAAGGCGTGGCACGTTTCCGTCGCCCCCATCACCGGCCCGCGCTCGGTGTGGGGCAGCCAAGACACGCTGTGGATCGGCGGCGACGGTGGCGCCGCCGTGTTCGACGACGGCGCGTTCCATCAGCTGCCCGGCACGCTCCACGTCGCTCAGGTTCTCGGTCGCAGCCCCGAGGACGTCTGGCTGTGCGCCAACGAGGGCGTGTTTCGAACGGTGCGGCGGTAGCGCGGCGCCGACACGCTGCTTTGCCTGAGCTAGCCGCCCTGCCCGTGGGAGATCGGAACCACCACGCTGCCGCGTCGATGTCGGCGGCGAAATCCAATACTTCACCAGCACCGGGGTCGGGCAAATCAAGGCGTTAACGCTCGCCGGTAAGGTAGCTCGCGTCGTGCTCGAGCCGACGCAGACGAGCGGGCGCTGCGTCGGCTGTCACGCCGTCACTCCGGACTCGGCATTCTTTGCCGCGTCGGTCAGCTCCGACTTGAAGAACGGTGCCTCGAGCTGCACGCGCGTGACGGTGTCGAACAGCTGGGCCAAGTGGGCGCCGCGAGTGCAAGCGGTGGCGGGCAAGCGCTCGCAGCCGCCCGCGACCGAGCACAAGGCCGTGGAAAATCCGGTGTGGTTCGCTGCCTGCCAGCTCGAGTGAGGTCGATTTCCGAAAAACATCGTCGGGTTTCCGGAGACTCCGCCGACACCGGCCCCATCGTCAGCGCCGCTCGGCGTCGTTGTGGTATGGCCGAAACTGTGATTTTCGAGCCCCTGACCCGCGAATACGGCGGCTACATCTTCGACTGCGACGGTACGCTGGCAGACTCGATGGTGGTGCATCATCGGGCGTGGCTGGCCGCGCTGGCCGCGCACCGCGCGACCTTCGACTTCGACTGGGAGCTTTTCACCAGCCGCGGGGGCATGACGTTGCGCAATACGGTTCGCGAGCTGAACGCGCAATTCGGGCTTGCGCTCGATCCGGAAGGGGTAACGACCAGCCAACGCCTGGAGTACGAGCGCTTCCTGCCGACCGTAAAACCGATCGCTGAGGTCGTAGAGCTCGCGCTGCGCGTCGCCGTGACGCGGCCCGTCAGCGTGGCATCCGGCGGCGAGCGCGAAATCGTCCGGCGCACGCTCGAGCTGATCGGGCTGGGGCAAACTTTCCCCGTCGTGATCACGGCCGAAGACGTCACGCACGGTAAGCCTGCGCCCGAGATGTTCTTGCTCGCAGCTCGGCAAATGGGCGTGGCTCCCGCTGATTGCGTGGTGTTCGAAGACAGCGTGCTCGGCCTCGAAGCCGCGAAGCGCGCCGGAATGGCGGCGGTGGTGGTGCGGCCGCCGAACGTTCGTTAGCTGGGCCGGCGAAGTCGCCAAAAAGTAACCGCGCTAAGGACCGGCCGGCGTCGGGCCTGCGCCGTCGGCGCCTTGCTCGACTTGACTGAGCCAGGCGTCGCGACCCGTGACCTTGAGGAACACCAGCACCGCCCCGCCGAGCACAGTGTAGGCGACGAAGAAGTAGACGCCGAAACGCAGACCCGCATCCGGCAGCGGCACCACCGATTTGTAGCCGAAAAACAGCATCGTAACGATGGCAATGCTGGGCCAAACCACGTGCCGGACCACGCTGTGCTCGGCGCGCGCTTCGGTCGCGTAGTACTTGATGACGCCTAGACTCGCGAGCACGTACATCGCGATCAAGCCGAACGTGAGCGTGAACGCCCAAATCGGCAGCGCCACTTCCGGCTTGATCGAGATCACGAGCAGCGCGCTGATTAGCTGACAACCGAGCATCAGGTGAATCGCATTGTCGGGCGTCTTGCGCGTCGGATGCACCTTGGCCAGCGCCTTGGGCAGGCTGCCCGAGCACGCCATGCCGTACCAAGTGCGCGTGCCGCCGTTGAAGCAAGCGGCAGTCGCCGCCAGCGCAGAATTGAGCATGGCGAGTGGGCCCAGCACCCAGAAGCCGCCCCAGACGCGTTTAGCAAGGCTAAACACCGGGAAAGCCTGCGCGGTCTTGATGCTCGCGACGTCATCCGTGCCGATACCGATCAGGTAACCCCAGACCGTCAGCACCAAAAACACGATCATCACCAGCACCGAGCCGAGCAGCGCGCGCGGCACGTTGCGTTTCGGATCCTTGCTCTCCTCAGCCAACGGCGCGACCGCTTCCCAGCCGCTGTAGGCGAAGATCGAGAAAACCACCGCTAGAAACAGCGAGCCACCGGCTGGCACGTTGTGCGGATTGAACGGCGTGAAATTGAAGCCGCCGCGGCCCGGGTGCAACAACCCCGAGATCGCCAGCGCGACCATGATCACTATCTCGGTCAAGCCGGTGACCAGGAGCACTCGCTCCGAAACCTGCACGCCGCGGTAAGCCGTCAGCGCGACACCGCCAACGCCAATCACCGTCCACAGCCAGACCGGCACGTGGACCCCATACTCGGCCGCCACGCACGGAGTGAGCACCGTGCTCGACATGTACGCAAATACCAACGTGGGCGCGAACGGCAGCCACAAGCTCACGTACCAACCCGCGAAAAACCCGGCCCGCGGATGCAGCGAGCGGGCGATCCACGTGTACCAGCCTCCAGCCGACGGAAACACCCGCGCCAGCTCGTTCACCGAAAGCGCCAGCGGCACCAGCATGGCGCCGGCCGCCAAATACGCGACCGGAGCCGCCAACCCGGCCAGCCCGACCGTGAACACGAACGTCGACAAGATCGCAAACGCCGGCGCGATCGTCGCGATGCCCTGCATCAAGACGCCGATCAGCCCAATGCTGTTAGCTTGCAGCTTACTCGGGCCGCTTGGTTCGTTCGGCATGTAGGTCTACTTACATGCCATTAGCCCGACTCCATCACTTCCCGCAATGACGTAGGGGTGAGGAGTGAGGGGTTAGGGGTTAGTCAGCGGAGGGCTCTGTGGGAAGAGTGAGGGCGAAAATGCTTCACGAGCCGCCTCGCCCCTAGCGTCCGCCCGCGCGGCAGCGCACGCTCAGTAACGTTGGCCCCTCGCGAGCAGCGACCCCTCTTTCTCCCTCGCCCCTTGGATCGACTACCCCCTAACCCCTCACTCCTCACCCCTCTCTATCAGGCGCGCACGCCGCGGCCGCGGCCCCGCAGGCGGTAGACGAAGGCGAGCACTTCGGCGACGGCGGCGAAAAAGTCGCCGGGGATGGTCTTACCAACGCGGCATTTTTCGGCCAAACCGCGGGCTAGCGGGATATTTTCGACCAGCGGCACGCCGGCCTCTTTGGCGAGCCGCTTGATGTGCTGCGCGACTTCGTCGTAGCCCTTGGCGACGACGATCGGCGCGCCTTCCGAGGGATGATAGCGGAGCGCTACCGCGACGTGGGTCGGGTTGGTGACGACGACCGTGGCTTCTTTGATCGCCTTGCGGATGCCGCGCTTCATCAGTTCACGTGCGCGCTGGCGCTGGCGCTGGCGGATCTGCGGGCTGCCCTCTTGCTGCTTGGTTTCGTCCTTCAGCTCCTGCCGACTCATCTTGATCGACTTCTCGTGCTTCCACCACGACTGCGCGTAGTCGACGATCGCCAACATCCCGAGCGCGAACGTGCACCAAGCGGCGACCTTGAACGTCACGGCCGCGATCTGCATTGCAGCCATGGTCAGCGTGCCGCGCGACGCCACCGCCAAGCGCGGGAACTCCTGCGCCAGCACCCAATACGCCACCATACCCACCACCCCGACGCGCAGCATGGACAGCACGACGTTAACCAGGCCCTCTTTGGGGCTGAACAGCTTCTGTAGCTTGCCCAACGGCTCGAGGCGCTCGAACTTCGGCTCCAGCGACTCGAAGCTCGGATGAAACCCGGCCTGGGCGAAACCTGCAGCTACACCGGCAGCGCACGCGAACAGCCCAATCGGCATGCACGCGAGTAACAGCACCTTCAGCGACTGCTCGAGCACCACCGTCATGTCCCCGCGCACCAAGAGCTGCGGGTCGTGGAAACACAAAAGGCAGAACTCGCGCAGCGAGCCTGCCAGATCACCCCACGTTCCGTTCATCACCAGCAGCACCGCAACCGTCGCCGCGACCGCGCCGGCGTCTTTCGAACGAGCAAATTGGCCCTCATCGCGCGCCTTTTTGCGTTTATCTGGGGAGGGTTCCTCGGTTTTTTCGCTGTCGTCCTCATCCGACATGCGTCAAGGCTCCTTCACGGCGAGGACGAGCTTTTCGATCCGCTCACCGGCGCGCGACATGTCGGCGACCACGTCGTAGCCGATGTCGGGCAAGGTCAAGAACAGCAGCAGCGCGCCGACCGCCGTGGTGACGGCAAAACCGATCGAGAACACCTGGATCGCCGGCGCGGCGCGCGACACGAACGCCAGCGCTACCTGCGCCACGAGCAGCACGGCGATCATTGGGATGGCCAGGCGAATGCCGGTGCAAATCGCGTCGTTGGTCAACACCAAGACCAGCTCACTCAGGTTGCTGACCGAGCGGATCGAGCCAGCCGGCACGACGCGAAAGCTGACGATCACCGCGCCAATCACCACCCGGTGCAAGCCCACCAAAATGCCGAGTAAGATCGCCATATTGCGCAGAATACCGGTGATCGCGTTCTGGTTCGCGTGCGACGTCGGATCGAAAATCTGCGCGACGCCGAGGCCCATCATCGGCGCGACCTCTTCGCCCGCCACCTCGACCGCCGCGATGATCAGACGCGGCACTAAGCCGATCGCCAGGCCCAGTATCAGCTCGTTACCAGCCGCGAACGCCAAGCCTTCGATCGGCCCTTGGCTGACTGGAATTTGACCAATCTCGCCGTGCGCCGCCAGCGTCAACAGTAAGACCAGCGCTACCTTCACGCGATTTGGCGCCTGAGTGAAGCCCAATGGCGCAACCAAGATCATGCCGGTGATGCGAATCGCCTCGAGCGCGATCAACGCGGCTTCGTTCTGCAGCAGGAGCTCGAGCCCAGGCATGGCTCAGGCCCTCATCAGCGGGTCACGTCCGCGATGTTTTGAATCGCGCGGGTCGTGTACTCGACCAGCTGGTTCATGCTCCAGGAGCCGAGCAGCGCGAACGTCAGGCCAACCGCCAACAGCTTGCTCACGAAGCTGATTGAAGCTTCGTTGACCTGCGTCGCCGCCTGCAAAATGCCGACGACCAACCCCGCGATCAGCGCCGCAAACAACGCCGGACCGGAGATCAGGCAGCAAATGAAGATCGCATTGCGAAACAACTCCACCGCACCATCGGTAGTCATCGTCGATCCCCGCCCGGCTCGAGAGGGAAACAACAGGAAGGCGGGAAGGCGGGAAGATTTTCTTGGGTTTGTGAACCTGGCGACGTCGACGCAACCGGCTGGCGAGAGGTCGGCGGTCGGCAGGACCAACAATCAATCCCTTCCCGCCTTCCCGCCTTCCTGTTCGCTCGCGCTCGGGTCACGTGTAGCTCCGCAGGATTGAGCCGGCGACTAGGTTCCAGCCGTCGACGAGCACGAACAGCATGAGCTTCAAGACCAGCGAGATGGTCGCGGGCGGCACCATCATCATGCCCATGCTCATCAACAGTGACGCTACCGCCAGATCGACGATCAAGAACGGCAGCAGGATGATGACCCCCATCTGGAACGCCGTCGTCAGCTCGGAAATCACGAACGCCGGCATGGCGAAGCGCAGCGGCACGTCTTCGGGTCCCTGTGGCAACGCTGTCGCGGTCGCGTCGTAGAACAATTTCAGATCGGCTTCACGCGTCTGGCGCAGCATGAAGCGCTTGAGCGGCACCGTGCCGGCCTCGAACGCTTGAATATCGGTGATCTTGCCGGCCATGTACGGGTCGACCGCGACCGTCTTGATCTGATCGACGACCGGCGACATCGTGAACAACGTCAAGAACAGCGAAAGTCCGATGATCACCTGACTCGGCGGGCTCGACTGCGCGCCCACACCCTGACGCACGAACGACAAGACGACGATCGTCCGCACGAAGGACGTCGTCGTCAGGATGATCGCCGGTAGCAACGACAGCAGCGTGAGGACGAGTAGAACCTTCAGCGGCGGGGCGAGCGCCGATTGCTCGAGCAAGGCCGGTGCGTTGCCGAGCGAGAGGGTCGGGGCAGCGGGGCTCATGAGCGAGGTCCAGACAGCCGACGGATCAGGCCCTGCGCCTGGCCTTCGACGTCGAGCATGCGAACGTTGGACACGACCGGCTTGCCACCGACGACGTCCTGCGTCTCAGCCGCCAAGATCGAGGCGGCGTCCTGCTCGTGAGCGGGCTCACGCTTGGCGAAGGCGGTCCGGAGCAGGTCCGCGAAGCCGCGGCTCTGCGCCGGCTCCGGCGGCGCTGCGGCGCGAACGGCGAGCGCGGCGGGGCGCAGGCTGCTCTGGGGGCTCGGACGGCGTGCCGGCTCGCGGTCACGTTCGACTTCGTCGGCCTCGACGTCATCGATGAACGCCAGGCGCTTGACCGACGAATCAGTAACGCCCAAGAGCATCATCCGACCGGCCACCGAGATCACGACCGCGTGCGCCTTCGGCCCAATCCGGGTCGACGACACGACTGAAAGCCGCTTCGGCGACAGGGCGCGCTTGGTCTCGCCGCGGCCGCGACGCTTGAGGTACAGCGCGGCGCCGCCCAGCGAGCCTATCACCAACAAGAGCCCCACCACGCGGCCAGTCGACGGGATCGACGAACGCCCGGTGGCGACTGCCTTGGGTGTCGGGCGCGGCGCAAGCCAGCTCGGAGATTTGCCAGCGACGACCGGGGCGGCCGAGGACGCGACCAAAGCGACCGGGGCAGCAGCTGCTGCTGCGTCTTCCGCGGTCGGCGGCCCGATGGGTGCGACGGACTGCGCCAACGTGGGTGTAGCGATCGACAGGCCTGCCGCGATCAGCCCAGCGTGGAAGACTTGGCGCAGGGGTGTCATTCCTTTGAACCTCGCGTGCCGCGCTCATCGCCGACCAAGACCTCGGTCAGGCGAATTCCGTAGCGCTCCCCCACCACCACGGCCTCACCGCGAGCGATCAAGCGGTTGTTCACGTACACGTCGAGCGGCTCGCCATTGGCCTTCGAAAGCTCCAGGATCGAGCCCGGCCCCAGCCGTAAAACCTCGCCAATTTTGGCAGTTTTCCGACCCAATTCGATGGTGACCTCGACCGGCACGTCCATCACGAAGGACAGCGTGTCACCGCCCCCGCGGGCGGGCGTGAGGTCGGCAGGCGGCGCCGACAGCGGCGTCACGGAACGCGGATCGGGTTGATTGTCGTGCCCCTTGTCGCCCGGGCCACGCGCGTTCGGTTCGTTCATACCGACGCTTGTTTCAATCTTCGTGCCGACCGCGAATCTCGACCGAAACCTGTCCACGAGAGATGACCGGCGCACCGCGGAACTTCTCGATGCCGCCGATCCGCACGATCACCGGGTCGTCGACCGCGGTGACCAGCCGCAGCACCTGGCCGACTTCCAGCGACAACACCCGGCGCAAGCCGAGGCGGACGCGGCCGAGCTCGGCCGTAACCTCGACCGGGACCTCGCACAAAGCCTCGGCCATCCGCGGATCGCTGGACTCCTCGCTCTCGTCGCTCTGGCCCTTGGAAGCGCTCTCGAGTGCCTCGGCGCCCATCGCGATCGAAATTCGCGCGTCGCCGGCGATGCCCTCGAAGGCGCATTCGGCGCGCAGGCCGTCCGCGAAATTCGCGTCGCGTTCGTCGCCGGCCGGAATGCTGCGGGCCGACGTAGCACGCAATAAAATGCCGACTTCCAACTTGACGGCTTCGGCGAAATCTTCGGCCAGTCGGCGCGCCAGCTTTCCGACGAGCGCGGCTTGCGCCAAGGTCAAATCAGCGCCGATACCGCTGCTGGCATTCTTTTCACTGCCACCGAGCGCACCCTCCAGCATGACGCTGAGCGCCTCGGGGCCGAGGCTCAAGCAGGCCCAGGCTGGGCCGTCTTCGGCCTCCAACAAAATCTCGAAGACCGGGCCGCGCTCGACGACGCGTTCGGCGCCTAGGTCGACGATGCACACCGGCTCGGGGACAAGCCGCGCACGGCGCTTGACCAAGAACGGTAAGGTCTTACGGGCACCGCGCGCAAAGCGCTGGGCCACGTGACTCATCGCATACATGGCACCTTTCAGGTGCCGCTCACGCCCCGTGAGGTCGACTCGCCTCAGGTTGTCTTCTGCTTCCGCGAAGGCTGGCATCGGGGGCCGGTTATTGGGCAACGAAGTCGGTAATAACGACGCGCTTTGCTCGTTTTTTCCCCACCGCCAGGATGATCTCTTTGTTCAGATCTTTGACGACTTGGGTGAAATTTTTGGGATCGGACAGTTGCTCGAAGTCGCGCGTGCGAAAGTATCCAATCGCGGCTTCTCTAGCACGCGGCACGTAGGCCTTAAATTCGGCTTCCTTCGTGCCTTCGACGAGCTCGATGCTCAGACCCACCTTGACGTGTCGCAGGTTGCCGTCAGCGGCTCGGGTGTCGACGACGATCGATTCGAGGTTTTGAATCTCGTGCACGTCGCCGCTGGACTTGGACTTCTTGTCGCCCTCCTCCTCGGCCGGCTTCTCTTCACCGCTGGCTTCGGCGTTGTCGCCCTTCTCTGCGGAGCTATCGGCTGCCGCCTCTTCACCATCGGCCGGTTGGTGCGCGGCTTTATCGCCGCCCAGGTACTTGGGAGCAAGTACGGCTCCTGCCGCCCCAGCACCCAAGATGAGTGCTAGGGCGACAAGTATACCCACGAGCTTTCCCTTGCCCTTTTTCTTCTCCACCGGCTTATTGGGCTCCGAGGCTTCTTCAGACATCTCCGTACTTTCAAGAGCGGGGAACTACGCTCGAAACTGATTAACGCTTGATGTTGATCAGCTCTTGAAGCATCTCGTCTGCGGTGGTGATCGTCTTCGAGTTCGCGGAGAACGAGCGCTGATGTTGAATCAGGCCCACGAACTCGTTGGCCAAGTCGACGTTCGAGCCTTCGAGCGCGCCGGCAGAAGTCGCACCGCGACCGCCGCTGCCCGCCGTGCCCATCGCCGCCGTACCGGAGTCGCGCGTCTCGATCCACAAGTTCTGACCAGCGCGGCCGAGGCCGTCGTTGGAGCGGAACTTGGCAACACCGAGCTGCGCCATGTCGATCTTCTGACCGTTGGTGTACAGGCCCTGCACGACGCCCGTGCCGTCGATCGCGACGCCCGAGAAGTCACCCGACGCATAGCCGTCTTGTGATTGGCTCGAGACGTTCGATTTACCGGCGAACTGCGTGGTGCCGTCGAGGCCCGTGCCACCGGCAGCGATCGACGTGCCGAAGTTCAGCGTGATGGCTTGGCCGGCAGTGGCACCGACGAAGTCAGCCGTGGTCGGCACGGTGGTGGTGATCGTGTTCAGCGCGCCGTTCGTGGTGAACGCCAGCGTGCCGGAGCCGATCTCTTGGTTGACGGCAGGGGCCGCCGGACCACCGACCACTTCGGCGTTGGGCGCCAGCACGTGGTAATCCCAGCTGTTCGGAACGGTGTCCGACTTGCGGAAGTACACGTCCATCGTGTGGGCGTTACCGAGCGAGTCGTACACGCTCATCGTGGTCGAGAAGTTCGCGGTGTTGGCCGGGTTCTGTGGATCCCAGGGGTTGGCCGCAACTGCCGGAGGACCGACGATGGCGGCGGTGTTGATCGCCTTCGCCGCCGAGTCGAGGTTGGCGGTCACGTCGGCCATGGTCGTCGCACGAGCCGGCAGCGCGGCCGTGGGGGCCGTGACGTCGGAGAGCGAGGCCGCGAAGGTGCCGTCGCCGTTGGCGGCGTAGCCCTGGACCTTGAGTCCGGCCGGGTTGACCAACTTACCAACGCTGTCGATGGAGAAGGTGCCCGCGCGGGTGTAGAAGTTCGACGACAAGCCGTCGACGGTGCCCTTGACGACGAAGAAGCCGTCGCCGTTCAGCGCGACGTCGGTCGACACGCCGGTGTTTTGCAGCGTGCCTTGGGTGAACATCTGCTGGATGTCGCCCACCTTGACGCCCGAGCCCGGCATGGACGAAGACGTCCCGGCTAGGATCGAGTGACCAAGCACGTCCTCGAACAGAGCACGCTGGGCTTTGAAGCCAGTCGTGTTCACGTTCGCGATGTTGTCGCCAACGACGCCCAGGGCTTCGCCCTCAGCGCGCAGGCCAGATACGCCCGAATACATTGCTCTCAGAACCATGGAGCCCTCCTAAAAAAGGCTGTTGTTGTTACGGTGTTTTGGGTGGAGATTCGACCCGGAGAAGGTCGCTGACTGGTGCATTTACGCCGCTCGACAGATGTAGAACGGGGTAACCTTTGTCGAAAGCAACACCAGTGATGGTGCCGCTCGTTTCTTGGGAGACGGAGACGGTGCCGCCGTCTGCGTCGTTCGCCTTGATGTTGACGGCGTACGTGCCCGCAGGCTGTACGAGGCCATCATCGCTGCGACCATCCCAAGTAATGTGGGAGATGCCCACCGGGCGCCCGCCGAGATCGAGCGTGCGCACGATCTTGCCGTTGGCGTCCTGAATCTGAATCACGGTCTTGTCCGACACGCGGTCTTGCGTGAACGTGACCGGAGCGCCGACGCCTGAGCCGTCGGTCGTGACGAGTGAGCCTTTGACCGTCGCGACCTGCCCAACCATGTTGACGACGTTCGAGTTCGCCATGCCCTGGTTTTGCAGCATCATCTGGTTGAGCTTGTCGTTCACGCCCATCGATTGTTCGAGCGACGAGAACTGAGCGAGCTCGGCCACGAAGGCTGAGTTGTCTTGCGGCTTGAGCGGATCCTGGTTTTTCAGCTGCGCCACCAGCAGCTTCAAGAACGAGTCACGGCCCATCGACTTGTCGGTGCCGAGCGCTTTGCTCAGGTCGGCAGGCTTTTGGGTGCTGGGGGTGACGGGGGCGACCATGGGATTAACCGATCAGAGTCAGGCGCTTGTGGTTGCGTTTGCGAGCCGTCTCGGGGTTCTGCTCGGCGCTCTCTTCAGCGCTGGGCTTTGGCTCCGATGGGTTCAGACGACGTTGTGCAAGGACGGTGCCGACTTCAGAGGCCTGCACCACGCTCAGTGATTGGACGGTGATTCCGACCCCTTCCAGGGCACTGCGCAGCGCGCGCGCATCCGGCAACACCGAGCTAACCAAGTGCTGGTTTTCCATACCGATCACGACGCTGAGCGCGCCGTCTTGGCGGTCCAAAGTGACCTCCAATTCGCCTAGAGCGCCGCCGTCGACGCGCAGCACCATGCGCTCGGAAGCGTTCGGTTCGGCCGGCGCTTCGCCCGAACTAGGCAGCGCAGCGCTGCCAGGTGTCAGAACTCCGGCACTCGGGTGCCAAGCGCTCGGCGGATCGATCGAATCCGTCGGCAAAGCCTGGGCGCTCGTCACCTGTTGGGCGAGCGCCACCCACAGCGCGGCCGCTTCTTCGCCGTCGCGGTCGTGGCGCGTCTCGTCGCGTTCGACCAAGCGCGAAGCGCCGTTCAGGCCGCCAGCCGCCGCGCCGCCGCTGTTCACTTCTCGGACTCCGTGCGGCGGAAGCGCAGCGAAGAAAGCTCGTCTTCCAAGCGACGCTCGACGCGCTGCGCGGTCGAGTCTTCTTGTTTCTGGATGCGCACCGACAAAAGCTCGACCTTCTTCAGATCCGTGCGCGCCGTGAGTACTGCGCCTTGGGCCTTTTGCGTCTCGACTTGAGCCCGCGCCGCTTCGACGCGCGCTCGCTCGAGGTGCAGACGCCGATTCGCTAGCCATTCGTTGGCTTCGATCCAGCTCATCGCGCTGAGCGCCTCGCCCTCCTCGGCCAGCTTGAGGCGTGACTCGGAGGCCTTCTCGAGCTCGAGCTTCTGCTGCTCTTCGGCCGACAGCGCTTGGGCTTCGACCACGCGCGTACCGGCCAGCTGCTGAACGCGCTTATCGAGCTCGCGCTCGCGCAGCGTGACGACCTTCTCGATGCGAGTGCGACGCGGGCTCACTTACGGCCTGCTCGAGGCTGTTGGGCGAGCGCGGCCAGCTGCGCCAGCTGGCGCAAGCTGTCGTCGAGGCGCGAGCCGTCGCTGACCTTCTGGCGCAAAAACATGTCAATGGCCGGCTGAGCCGCGACCGACAGGTCGACGCGCGGATCGCTGCCGGCCACGTAGGCGCCGACCTGAATCAGGTCTTGTGCGTCGCGGTAGGTCGAGAGCATGTCGCGCACGCCGGCGGCGTTGCGCATCACGATCTCGGGCGCGATCTCGGGCGCCAGGCGCGAGATGCTGCCGAGCACGTCGACCGCTGGGAAGTGCCCCTTCTCGGCCAGGCCACGCGACAACACGATGTGGCCGTCGAGGATGCTGCGCACCGCGTCGGCGATCGGGTCCGACAAGTCGTCACCCTCGACCAGCACCGTGTAGAGCGCCGTGATCACGCCGACGCCCGGACCGGTACCGGCGCGCTCCAGCAAGCGCGGCAACGCGGCGAACACGCTCGGCGGGTAGCCTTTGGTCGCGGGGGGCTCGCCAGCCGCCAGCGCGGCTTCGCGCAATGCCATCGCGTAGCGCGTGACCGAGTCCATCACCAAGAGCACGCTCTTGCCTTGGCTCCGGAAGTATTCAGCGAGCGCAGTCGCCGATTCGGCGCCGCGCGCGCGGACCAAAGGCGGCATGTCGCTGGTCGCCGCGACGACCACGCTCTTGGCCAAGCCCTCGGGTCCGAGCGATGTGCGGATGAAGTCGTTGAGCTCACGACCGCGCTCGCCGATCAGGCCAACCACGTTCACGTCGGCCTGCGACGTGCGGCAGATCATGCCGAGCAGCGTGCTCTTGCCCACACCGGCACCAGCGAAGATGCCCATGCGCTGGCCGACACCAAGCGGCAGCATCGCGTCGATCACGCGCACGCCGGTCGAGAGTTGCTTGTCGATCGGGCGGCGCGCGAACGCCGGCGGCGGAGCGGCATTGACCGGGCAGATCCGGTCGGGCTCGATTTCTGGGCCGCCATCGAGCGGGCGACCGAACGAGTCGACGACGCGGCCCAGCAGCGCAAACGACGCCGGCACGGTCGCGCCGCGCATGAGCCGAATGGCGCGAGCGCCTGGGCGAATTCCGATCAGCGGACCGAGCGGCGTGGTCAAGAGCCGCCCGCCGCGAAACCCGACCACCTCGACCTCGAGCTTGGCGCCCGACGCGTCGCGGACGCTGAGCGTGTCACCCACGGCGGCGTTGATGCCACCGACCTCGACGATCAGACCTACAACGTCCGACACCACGCCCTCAGGGCTGTGCACGGCAGCGGTCCGACATCGCTCAATTAGCCGGTCAAGCACTGCGCCGTGCCTTGCAAGCAGCGGGCCCGCGCTCGCAGGTGTTGGGGGCGAGCGGTGAGGGGTTAGGGGTTAGTCAGCGGAGGGACCGAGGGAGCAAGGGAGTCCCTCGCCCCTCCATCCGCGCGGCTCCGTCGGGCCGTAGAGTCATTCAACGCGAACCACCTCCGTCGTTATCGCACGGATCCGTTGGGCCCCGCGCCAGCGCCCCCTCCACCCCTAACCCCTCCGCCGACTAACCCCTAACCCCTCACTCCTAACCCCTCCAGCTCACTCAGCGGGTGAATCGGGCCGCAGCGCGTGCAGTAATGTCGCAAGACGCGTCTCGACGGACTCGTCAACTTGGCCGAGATCCGTTTCGATCAAGCAGGCGTGGTCGGGCAACTGCGGCTCGACGCGCACCTCGGCACGAGCACCGCGGTCGAGCAGACGTTGTTCCAGCGTGGCGCGCTGGCTTTCGAAGCCGTGACCAAGCCGAATCACCACGCGATCGTGCCTGCCGAGCGCTTCCAGGCCCTCGCGAACCAGGTCGCAGACCAGCTGAGGATGTAGGCTGATTTCGCGGGCGATCACCCGCCGCGCAATCACCGCCGCGAGCTCCGCCAATTGGCTGGCAGTCTGCTCGAACACGCGTTGACGCTCGTGGATCAACAGCTCGACGGCTTGTTCGAAGGCTTGGGTCAGCTCCGGATCGACGCTCGCGACCAGCGCTGACGTGGCCGGTCCGGGCTCGACCGCCGCAAACGCATCCGGCGGCGGCACAGTGGGCGGTCGGATCGTCGGTTGCCGCGCCCCTGCGGCTTCCGATGGGCGGAGGGAACGCCGCTCTTGCTGCGGCATTTCCCCGAGCTCCTGGCGCACCGCATCGACGAACTCCGACGGCAAACGCGGCGGTTTCAGCGACGGCGAGTCACGTTTGCTGGCCGAGCGCTGGGAAGACGGCAACCAGCTCGGCTGGCGGCGCGCGGTCGCGGGGACCTGGGCAAACTTCGCGCGGCGGGGAGCTTCGGGCATGGATTCAGATTCAAACCATCGCATTCGCATTGTTCTCGAGTGAAATCGTGCCCTCAGCGTCGAGCCGCAGCGCTACTTCTACGATCTCGCGCTGCGCGGCTTCCACGTCGGAGAGCCGCACGCCGCCCATGATTTCCATGTCTTCTTTGATGCGCTCAGCGGCGCGCTTCGACATGCTAGCGAAAATGTGAGTCTTGAGCGCTTCCGAGGCTGTTTTCATGGCCATCGTGAGGCGCTCCACCGGCACCGATTCGAGCAAGGAACGCAAGGCGCGCGCGTCGAGCGCGTTCAAGTCCTCGAACGTGTACATGGCCTTGCGAATCTCGCCCGCCAGCTCGGAATTGCCCTCTTCGATGCTGCCGAGCAGCTGCTCGCCGGTCTCACGTCCTAGTCGACGCACGAGCGCGGCCGAGCGTGCGATGCCGTTGACTTCCATCACCCCGCCGGACTGGGCGACCGGCAATTCGGCTGAAAGTGCGGTCGCGACGTCCTCGAGCAGGCTCGACGGCACCTCGCTCATCGTGCCCAAACGTTCGAGAATGGCGGGGCGCGAGGCTTCCGGCAGGGCTTCCAGCACGCGCGCGGCTTTCTCGTTGTCGAGCTGCGACAGAATCGCGGCCACTAGCTGCGGGTGCTCGTTTTCCATCACCGAGGCCAACGCCGAAGGCTCGGCCTGCGCCAGCCGTTCGAGCGCGGTCGCCTCGGTTTCGAGGAAGATCTGCTGCGCCGCAGTCTCGCCGAGCGCGCTTCCAGCCAGCTTGCGCAGGTAACGCATGCCGCCCTTGGGGACGGCCATCGCGCTGCGGCTGCGGTCGATGAACTCGGCATAGAGGCCGTCGAGCGAGCTGGTCGGCACGGCGCGCAGGCCGGCGGCTGCGTCGCGGAGGTTCTTCACGTCCGCCGCGTCCATCTCGGCCAGGATCGGCCCTGCCGTCGCTTCGTCGAGCGACAGCAGCATCAAGACGGCTTTCTGAGGTCCGGTGAGCGCCGAGGATTGCATTCCGCCTCCCGGACTATTGCGATTTACGTGCCGCGCTTAGGCTGCGCTGGAGGCAGGAAGCGCGGCCGGTTGCTCGCTGAGCCAGGCCTTGAGAACTACGGCCGCCGTCGCCGGATCCTTAGAGGCGAGCTCCAGGGCATGAGCGCGAATTTCCCCCGCAACCTCAGGCTCTTCCAGCAAGCGTTGGCGCTCCGCGGCTGTCAACGACGCGGCGGCAGCGGCGCGCTCGGCGCCCGAGCCGAGCTCAGCCAACACGCGTAGCGGGTCGACCAGGGCCGGGTTCGCCGAGGTTCGGAGCGGCTTTTTGGTGCGGAACACCAGGATCAGCGTGCCCAAAACCAGAACCAGCGCCGCGGCGCCAACGGCATACGGCAGCCAAGGCTTGTTGGTGAAGAAGATGACCGGGCCGTTCACTTCGTCGGTATCGAGCCGCGCGAACTGCGTGGCCTGCACGGTCACGGTGTCGCCGCGCTCCGGATTGAAGCCGACGGCGCGCTTGACGGTTTCCTCCAGCGCCTTGACCTCATCCGGCCCAATCGCGGCAAATGCGCCCTTCTTCGAGTACCGGCCGTTGAGCAGCACCGCCACGCTCAGGCGGCGGATGTCGCCTGCCGGCGTGGTGGTTTTCTGAACGACTTTCTGCACTTCCCAGTTGCGGGTCTGGCTGCGCACCGCGCCGCCAGCGCCACCGGCCGCCGGCTTTTCCGCGGCGACGGGGCCTTCACCCTGGGCGTCGGGCAGGTTGGTTTTAGCTCCGGGAACACCCGCCACGCCGGCTTCGCCGTTGGAGACGCCCTCTTCGACCTTGTGCTCGCTGCGCAGGGCCGTTTTGGTCGGCTCGTACAGCTCTTCGGTCTTTTCGCGGGCGGCGTTCTCGAGCCACAAGTTCACCCGCACGTCGGCGTTACCGGGCCCGAGCACGCGCTCTAGCTGCGACTGCGCCTCCGTCTCGAGCTGACCGGCCATCACCCGCGCCTGCTCGGCGTTCAGGTCGGCCAAATCTCCGCCACCCTGAGCGTCAGAACTTGGACGGTGCAATGTCACACCCTCGGTGCTCACCACCGACACGCGATCCTTGCTCAACGTCGGGACGGCCGCCGCCACCAAATGCACGACCGCCGCGACCTCTTTACGCCCGAAACTGTGAGAATTTTGGAGCTTTACGACCACGGAAGCCGACGCGCTCTCTTCGCGCGCGGCAAACAGCCGTCGCTCGGGCAAAACCAGGTGGATGCGCGCAGATTTCACGCCGTCGATGCTCATCACGCTGCGCGCTAACTCGCCTTCCAGCGCGCGGCGCAGGTTCACCTGCTGCTCGAACTCGGTCGCACCGATCTTGGAACGGTCGAAGATCTCGAACCCGACGCTGCCGCCGTGAGGTAGGCCTCCCGACGCGAGCTCGAGCCGGAGGCCGGGAATGCGCTCTTCCGGCACCTGAATCAGCGTTCCACCAGCCTCGATGCGGTACGGAACCTGAGCCGTTTTCAGCTTTTCGACGATCGCCGCGGCGTCTTCGGTCGCAAGCTCGCCGTAGAGTGTGCCGTAGGTCTCACGGCTGCTCAACACGCTGATCGCCATCACGCCGACGAGCACGACCGTCATCACGCTTACCAGCGCGATACGCTTGGGCGTCGGCAGGGACGCCCAGAAATCTATCAGTTGCTTGAGGAATGCTCGCGCCTTTTCGGGCATTTTTGGCTACTTCCGCCGCTTTAAATCTGCATGCGCCAAAGCTCGTAGAACGCGTCGATGACCTTGTTTCGAACGCTTCCCACCAGCTTCAGCTCAATATCTGCTTGGCTAAGCGCAAGCATCGTGCCGTGAATGTCGTCGGTCGATCCGGCCGCGAAAGCTTCGCCAGCCGCCTGACCCTGGTTGATCTTCTGGTTGGCCGTCGCCGCGACCGATTTCAGCATTTCGCCGAAGATCTCCGCACCCTCGCCGGCGACCTTGCTGGTCTCGAGCGGCGCTGCCTCGCTGGGTAAAACCAGCGGCAGCGTCGAGGTTGCGGCAATCGGCGCCATTTTTAGCGACCGATACCGATCGCGCTATGGGCCATGGCTTTAACGCTCTCGATTGAGGTGACGCCGGCCTCGTAAGCTCGCGAAGCCGTGATCATATTCACCATTTCCTCGACCGCGTTGACGTTCGGGTACTCGACGTAGCCGGCCGCATTCGCGTCCGGGTGGCCGGGTTCGTAGACCATCATCCCGGGCCGGTCGTCGGCCTTGATGCTCTTCACGTTGACCAGCGAGACGCCGGCGTCGGCACCGACCGCGCCATGCTCGCGATCGAGCGGAATTGCCTGAAAAACCGGATCGAGGCGCTTGTACGGGCCGCCGCCTTCGACCTGCGTGGTGCGGGCGTTGGCCAGGTTCGAGGCAATCGTGTTCATGCGGATGCGCTCGGCCCCGAGCCCTGAGGCAGCCACTTCCAAAGCACTAAAAACACCCAGCATTTACTCAGCCTCCTTTGCCGTCGCTCGCCGCGTAGCTCAACTGATGCAGCTCCGCGGTGACGACTGCCGAAACGACGTCGTATCGAAGTTGGTTGGCCGCGACCTTGGCGGCTTCACGGTCGAGCGAGACATAGTTCCCGTCGTTGCCCGCCCCAGCCGAATTGTCCTCGAAAACGCGGCCTTCCAAGGCTCCCGCTTCGGCATCCGGGGTCTGAAAGTGGGCCGCGTCGGTGCGCTGCATGGCAACGCTGAGCGCGGAGTCGAAGCTGTTAACGTTGTCTACCCGACGTAGGTCGTGCGGGTGAAAGTCGGGAGTATCGACATGTGCGACGTTCGACGCCAGCACGGTGTGCCGCTCGAGGTGGTAGTCGAGCGCGGCGTGCAGAGAGCCAACGGCGCTAAACAGATCGGACATCGCCCTGGGCCTCAGCACGACGCATGCCAAAATCCGAGCTGCGATCTTTTTTTCTCAAGGGTCCGCGTCAACCTCCGTTCACCGCTGACGAACGGAACGAGAAGCCCTGGGGCGTCAGCTACCCATGGGGGGTCTTCCGCGACTTTCCGGCTAGACCCCGCGTTTTTCGACGTTACTGAACGTTTCTCAGTTTGGGCGTGGGGCGGCCGTGACCCGGAGCCTGGGTAGGCCCGTGTAACCCTGCGACTTCGTTAACGTCCGCGTTCGCCGCCGCGCGGTAGGCGAAAGCTAGCCAGCGCCAAGCGGTCGACGCTGGATCGACCGGAGTTCTGACGCTTGGCCCAACCATTGCTTAGGGACGCGCTGACTTCGAGGAGGACCCCCTGACCATGTACGACAGCCAAGCCCCCGCAGCGTATTCCCCCGTGAGTGAGCTCAGCGCGCACGATGATTTCAGCGCGATAGAATCACCCTCCGGGGTGATGGCAGCGGCTCACGAGCTGCTGGACGATGCGGAGGCCAACGAGGGCGCGCTGGCGCTCGAGGCCGAGCCGCTGCCGGCGGCACCCGAAGCGGTGATGCTGCCCGAGAGCATGCACGGCGTGATCGGCCTGTCCGAGTCGCTGGTCGAGGTCTACCGCGTTATCGACCGCGTGGCCGACACCACCTGCACGATCCTGATCACCGGCGATTCCGGCACTGGCAAGGAGCTGGTCGCCCGCGCCGTTCATCGCAAGAGCCCACGCAACAGCAAGGCCTTCGTGGCTGTGAACTGCGGCGCGATTCCGGAAGCTTTGCTCGAGAGTGAGCTGTTCGGCCATGCCCGTGGCGCCTTCACCGGCGCGCACGCGAACAAGGTCGGGCGCATTGCGCTGGCCGAGGGTGGCACGCTGTTCCTCGATGAGATCGGCGAGATGCCGATGTCGCTGCAGGTGAAGCTGCTACGCGTGCTGCAGGCGCGCGAGTATTCGCCGGTCGGCGACAACCGCACGCTCAAAGCCGACGTGCGCATCGTCGCGGCCACCAACGTCAACCTCGAAAACGCCGTCCAAGCCGGGACGTTCCGCGAAGACCTGTACTACCGCCTGAACGTGATTCACCTCACGGTGCCTGCGCTGCGGGAGCGCCCGGAAGACGTGCCGCTCTTGGTGCAGCACTTCCTGAAAAAGGCCAAAGAGCGCGTCGGTCGCTCGACGATCGAGGGCGTTTCGCGCGCGGCAGCGCAGATTCTGGCGGACTATCAGTGGCCGGGCAACGTGCGCGAGCTCGAGAACACCGTCGAGCGCGCCGTCTTGTTGTGCCAGGGCGTGCTGATCGAGCCCAAAGATTTGCCGCAACGCGTGTGCGGCCTCGGCGTCGAGAAGCGCATGTCCCCGCGCCTGCCCGACTTGGGCTTGGATCTACGTAACGCCGTCGAGTCGTTCGAAAACCAATTGATCAGGCAAGCGCTGGAGCGGACCAAGTGGAATAAAAAGCAGGCGGCGTCGCTACTGGGTCTCAACCGCACGACGCTCGTCGAAATGCTAAAACGTAAACGCATCAACCCCCGCGCGGCTTGATCCGGATCCGTCAAGGGACCTAACTCCCCAGATTTTCTCACAGGAAGACCAGAAGATCAGAAGATCAGGAGGGCGAGCAAAGGTGGGCGCCATTCTGTATCCGCTCCTGCGTCGCACGCGCAACTCCGATACACACCTCAAGTATCGACGCACGCGACGAATCAAGACGGCGCCCAACAGAAGCCTTTTGACGTGAGATGCGTCGTAGCCCTTCCCGTTAGCTTGGCCCCCTTCCGATCTTCCCCAGCTGACTCGATCGGCACATGGCGCGAAGCTTGCTGAAGGGCCAGCTGTGAAACTCAAGCTGGCAGTCGCCTGCTCGATCCTCGTGGTCGTTGTATCGACGCGGCGTGCGTCAGCGGAGGAGTTGCTGATGGACGGCAACTTTGGGCTCGGCACCGGGCTGGAGGGCGGCGATCCGGGGACGGGGCTGCAGTGGCGGCGTGCGCGGTTTCGCGTGCTGGGCGGCGTAGATTTGCGGAGCGACGAAGGGCCAGCGGATGCCTTCGGTCTGCGTGCGTTCGTCGAGGTCGAGAAGCGGGCGAGCACTGGCGCCGAGGTGCGCTACGAGCGCTGGATGGGCCGCAACTTCGGCGTCTGGGCCAATCTGACTGGCACCGTCGCCCCCGAGACGCTGTTCGGCGGCGGCTTTGGTTGCACCGGGATCATCCCTTTCGGCAAGAGATTCGGGCTATTCATCGAGCCTTCGTTTCAGGCGCTGCCGCTCGGCAGCGACACGCCCGGCGACGGAGTTTTGATCTGGGGCTTGCTCTCGGCAGGCGTGAGGTTCGGCCTATGAAGCGCTGGGTATTGCTGTTTTTCACGTTCGCGATGCCATTCAGCACGCCGATGGCGTGCGGTGGCGACGGCTGCTTGCGCAACAGCGATTGTCCGAGCGACCAGACCTGCCGCGCCGCCAAGTGCGAGCTCAAGAATCCACCCGCCGCGAACGGCGGCCAAGGTGGCGAAGATTCGAGCTCGACGACAGCCGCCAGCGGAGGCAGCGCTGCAAGTAGTGGTACGGGCGGGACGACCGAGGCGGGAACAGCCGGTGTTGCTGGTAGTGGTGGGACCACAGGCAGTGCAGGCATGGCAGGTAGCGCGGGTGCAGCCGGAACCGCGGGCGCAGGCGGAACCCCCAACGACGGCGGCGCGGGCGGCGCGGGCGGCGATGCCGGTGGCGCCGGCGCTGGTGGCGCGAGCGACACGTCACTCGGCGGCGCGCTCTGAGCCAACGCTCTGACACTCGCAGCGTCCATGCCTTTGACGCGGCAAGCGTCTCAATTTGGCTCTCTGAGTGCAGTAAACGTGCAGGTTCACCGAGCGCGACGTACCGCGCAACTGCCAACTGCCAACTCCTAACTCCCAAC
This sequence comes from Polyangiales bacterium, assembly GCA_038230915.1. Classification (GTDB taxonomy): domain Bacteria; phylum Myxococcota_A; class Polyangia; order Polyangiales; family Polyangiaceae; genus PMG-095. The sequence goes on from JBBRMI010000009.1 coordinate 68,768, forward strand.
TCCGGGGGCGGCATGACTCCTGCTAAGTCTCCGATACATGTTCCGCTCCCTGAACATCGCTGCGACCGGGATGGCCGCCCAGGAAACGAACCTGGAAGCCATTTCGCACAATATCGCCAACGGCAACACCGTCGGTTACAAGAAAGAGCGCATCGACTTTCAGGATCTGCTCTACCAGACAGTGCGCCAGGCCGGCACGCCGACGGGGCCGACCACGACGTCACCGACGGGCCTGCAGATCGGCACCGGCGTACGCGTCGTCAGCACCTCGCGCATGTTCCAACAGGGCACGATCCTGCAGACTGGCAATCAGCTCGATGTCGCCGTCGAAGGCAACGGCTTCATCGTCGTGCAGCAACCTGACGGCACGCCGGCGTACACACGCAACGGCGCACTGAAAACCGACGGGGACGGTCGCATCGTCAACTCCGAAGGCTACCCACTCGATCCGCCGATCACGATTCCGCCCGACGCGACCAACATCGCGATCGCCTCCAACGGCATGGTTTCGGTCACTTTGCCCGGACAAACCACGTCCAGCGACCTCGGTCAGATCCAGCTCGCCAACTTCGTGAACCCGGCCGGTCTATCGGCAATGGGTCACAACTTGCTGACGCCAACCAAGGCCAGCGGTCAGCCGCAAGTCGGTGAGCCCGGCGCGGACGGCCGCGGCACGCTGCTGCAGGGCGCGACCGAACAATCCAACGTCGACATCGTCGAAGAGATGATCGGGATGATCAGCGCGCAGCGCTCGTACGAAATCAACTCCAAGGTCATCACCACGGCCGACGACATGCTGCGCGCCGCGAGCCAAATGAAGTGATGGCGCTTACCCGGGCTCCCCATCGTTTGGCCCTGGCCGCGGCGCTGCTCAGCCTTAGCGCCAGCGCCGTCGCAGACGATGCGCGCGTCGTCAAAGGCGCCCAGGTTCATTTGTCCGACGTCGTGGCCGAGCTCCCGGCGGAAGTTCCGGATCTCGAGATTGGCGCCGCGCCGCCGCCCGGCAGCTCGCGCACGATCGCCAAGAGCGAGATTCAAGACGCCGCCAGCAAAAGCGGCGTCAGCCTAAAACAGCTCAAATTGCCCAGTACTGTACGCGTCACCAGCGCCGCCAAGCGCTGGACCACCGAAGACCTGGCCAACGCGGCGCTGCCAGCGTTGAGCAAAGCCTTGCCGCTCGGCGTCACCGTCAAGCGCGCCCACGCCACGTCCAAAGCTCTGACGTCACCCAGCGCCAGCATCAGTGCAGTCCGCGTCCCCAAGCTGCCGCGTCGCGAAGGTGAGTACTTGACTACCGCCACCATCGAGCTCTCGAACGACGGGCAGATCGTCGCGCGCATCCCGTTTCAACTTTCCCTCGAGATCAGCAGCACGGCTGCGCAGCCGGCGGTGACCAAGGGCACGCGCGTCCAGCTCGTAATCGAGAGTGGACCGGCGCGCATCACGGCCTCGGCGATTGCACTGACCGACGGCGAGATCGGCGACACGTTACAATTCCGCGTCGCTTCGACGCAGAAGATCCTGTACGGCAAGGTCGAAGAGCCGACATTGGCGCGGGTTGTCCAATGAAGCGCGCGCTCGCCCTGAGCCTGATTCTGAGCACGTTCGGCGCGTGCGGCCCGAACCACATCGCGCCGTTCACGGCCCGCGAGCGCAACTACAAGGCCGGCGAATACGCCGCCACGCAGCTGCAAAACAAGCCCTCGGTAGGGTCGATCTACACCGAAGCGCAGTCCGGCTACCTCGAAGACACGCGCGCGCTGCGTGTCGGCGACGTGGTGCTGGTCCGCATCAACGAGAAGGCCGACGCGCAAGGCGGTGCCACCACCAACCTGTCCAAGGACAGCAAGCGTTCGGCCGGCGTCGACTCGCTGTTGGGCCTCGTCCCGGCGATCCAAAAAGCTTACCCGAACATCGATCCCAAGACCCTGCTCGAGCTCGCCTCCAAGTCGGACTTCAACGGCTCGGGCAAGACTCAGCGCGCCGGCACTTTGAACGCGACGATCGGCGTCAAGGTCAAGCAAGAGCTACCGAACGGCGACTTGTTCGTCGAAGGCACCAAGGTCGTGATGATCAACTACGAGGAACAGCACCTGTACATCTCGGGTGTGATCCGCCCGCCCGACATCGCCATGGACAACTCGGTCGACTCTTCGTTGATCGCCGACGCGCGGGTCGAATTCACCGGCCGCGGCGACATCGACGACCAGGTCGAGCGCGGCTGGCTCACCAAAATCCTCGACTTCGTGAACCCGTTCTGATGACTACGCGCCCCTCAACCACGACGATTCGATCGCTCCGCACAATCGTCCTGTCGATTTTTGGAATCAACAGGAAGGCGGGAAGGCGGGAAGATTTCTCGGGGTTCGAGATCGGACGGCGTCGCAAGCTCCCGTCAACGCTGTCTCCGACGGTGCTCCGCATCTTAAAACAATCCAAACCTTCCCGTCTTCCCGCCTTCCTGTTGTCTCGTTCTCTGATTGCCATCACGTTGGCATTGGCGGTATTGGTCCCGGGCAATGCGCGGGCGGACAAGATCCGCGACCTGGTCGACATCGTCGGTGCGCGCGAGAACCAACTGGTCGGATACGGCGTGGTCACTGGCTTGAATGGCACGGGTGACGACATTTCTTCGCCGTTCGCGACCCAGTCACTGCGCGCGCTCTTACGCCGATTGGGCGTCCAAGTAGACGCTAGGCAAATCCGCCTGAAGAACGTGGCTGCCGTGATCGTTACCGCCAACATCCCGGCCTTCGCACGCAACGGCTCCAAGCTCGACATCGTCGTCTCGTCGATGGGCAACGCCAAGAGCTTGCGCGGCGGTGTGCTGATCCAAACGCCGCTACGCGGCGCTGATCGCCGCACCTACGCGGTCGGCCAAGGCCCGTTGGTGCTGGGCGGCTTCTCGGCCTCGGGCGGCTCCGGCAGCTCAGTGCAAGAGAACGTCACCACGACCGCGCGCATCCCGAACGGTGCGCTGATCGAGCGCGAAATCAAGACGGTCTTCGCGACTGACGGCATGGTAACGCTGGCACTCCGTGCGCCCAACTTCGACACCGTGCAGCGCATCTGCACCGGCCTGAACAAGGCGATGGGCGAAGGCACCGCGCGCCCGCTCGACGGCGGCTCAATCGAGATCAAGGCGCCGAGCGAGCTCAAGAACAAGCCGGTTGAGCTAATTTCCAAGCTCGGTGATATCGACGTCGAGCCCGGCAGCATGGCGCGCGTCGTCTTGAACGAGCGCACGGGAACGATCGTGGCCGGCGGTGACGTACGGCTCTCGCCCGTGGCGATCGCCCAGGGTGGCATCACCATCTCGGTGAAGGAGAGCAAAGAAGTCTCCCAACCTGGCATCCTCTCGCGCGGCACGACCGCCGAGGTGAAACGCACCGACATCGAAGCCACCGAGCAGAAGCCGCCGGCGCTGACTTACGTCAACGCCGCCGCGTCGCTGGCCGAGGTCGCCCAGGCGCTGTCGACGTTCGGCGTTACTCCGCGTGAGCTCGGCAGCATCCTCCAAGCTTTGAAAGCCGCTGGCGCGCTACGTGCAGAGATAATCGTCCAATGATGCCTGACAGCTCACCTGGAGCCGAGCAATGACCTCGCCGATCACGAGCCTCGACGCGCTTCGGAACGCCAGCCCAGTCCAAGCCGACGGCCCGGTCGATCCCAAGGCGCTGAAGGCCGCCAAGGACTTCGAAGCGATCTTCCTGCGCACGTTGCTCAGCTCGCTCGAGAAGACCACGTCGATCAACGGCGCGTCCGGCAAGCCCAACACGGGCCAGAGCACCTACGGCTCGATGGTCGTCGGCGCACTGGCCGACAATATCTCGGGCAGCGGCGGGATCGGGCTTGCCGCGATTGTCGCCAAGAGCCTTTCGGCTCACATCAACGCCGCATCACCGGGGCTCAAGCCACCGAAATAACTAACCTTTTTAACTACCTTGCTCCACACGCGATTTTTTTCTCAAGGCCTCCAGGTCCGAACCGTTCACTCGGCTGACGACCTATGTGCGGACACCACGCGCACCTGGAGGCATGAATGAAAGGAATCACCGGCAACCCGGTTCTCGACGCATACGGCAGGATGGCGGTCACGCCCGTGGGGGCTGCTCGTCCCGCCGAAACGATCGAGTCGGGTGGCAGTGTGTCGGGTGCCAGCAGCCCCGCAGCAGAAGTGACGATCTCGTCACACGCGCGGGACATGGCAGCCGGCGGTCGCTTCGATGCCGATAAGGTCGAAGCATTGAAGAGCAGCATCGCGGAAGGAAAGTTTCGGATCAATTCCCAAGACGTGGCATCTCGCATGCTTGAGGCCCTGGGCTAACGACTAGAGCCCACAAGCATTGCGCATTGCCCGTGCCGCGGGACGAAGGTTGAGACTCACAGTGCAGGCAGACGCGCAAAAACAGGAATTGAAGGCAACTCTAGACGAGCTGGAGTTGCTCCATCGCGAAGAGAACAGCGTTCTGCGCCGGCTCTCGCGCGACGAGCTCGACGAGCTAACCGACCGTAAACTTGCGCTGTGGGAGCGCCTGCGCGCGGTGACCGCGATCCTGCCTCCTGGTCCTGACGAGCGCACCTCGCTGGAGCGAATTCGGCGCGCCGCGCTATCGAATCAGATCCTGCTGCACCACGCCCGCGACGCCGTACGCACGATCTTGCAGACCGCCAGCGGTCAGGTGCTCTCCACCCCCAGCAATCGCCCGAGTGCCGTTCAAGACGGTCTGCGCGTGGATTTCAGAGGCTGAATCATGAGCTCGCTCAGCCAGCTTTTGTATACGGCTCGTGATGCACTGACGGCGCAGTCGTACGGACTGAGCGTTACCGGTCAGAACATCACCAACGTCAACACGCCAGGCTACGTTAAGCGTGATCCGCTGCTGGAAACCCACGCGCTCGGCACCGCCACCACCGGGACGGTGACGGCGACTGGCCTGCGCCGCGCCACCGACGTCTACATCGAGCGACGCGAGCTGTCGGCGCGCGGCTCGGCGGCGGCGGCTTCCGAGCAGGACAGGCAGCTCGCCTCGGTCGAGGCGATGTTCAACGACTTGGGCGCGACCGGGATGGGCTCCTCGCTGAATGCTCTGTTCTCGTCGTTCTCGGCGCTAGCCGCCAACCCGAACGACCCGACATCACGCGCAGCGGTGCTGGGCGCCGCCGGTGCCTTGGCGGATCGCGCCAATGCCATGGCGGGCTCGCTGTCGGACGCCAAGAACGAGCTGCTCAAGCAAGCCCAAGAGACCGCCGCCGAGATCAACAAGCGAGCTCAAAGCATCGCGCAGCTCAACCAGCGCATCACCGTCGCTGAAACGCAGGGCGAGGACGCGGCGGATCTAAAAGATCAGCGCAACAACCTGCTGCTCGGCCTGTCCGAGCTGGTCGATGTCCGCACGATCACCGACAGCAAGGGAGTTCTGACCGTGCAAGCGTCCGGCGCGACCCTGGTCGAAGGCGGCGAAGCGCGCAGCTTGGGCATCGATCTTCACGCTGACGGGTCGCTGCGCATCACGGCGACCAGCTTCGGCGGAGCTGGAACCGGCAGTGAAGTGACGCAGTTCCTGACCGGCGGCAAGCTCGCCGGCATCAAGGAAGCGCGTGATGTCGACATCTTCGATGTCTCGAGCAAGCTCGACCAGCTGGTTTTCGACGTCGCCAACGCCGTGAACACGCAGCACCGCGCTGGCTTCGGCAAAGATGGCGGAACCGGTCGCGATCTGTTTGACGTCGGCGGCGTGCCGCAAGACGCGGCGCGCAACATCCGCTTGGGCGCAGCCGTCGCCGGCAATCCAGACGCCGTGGCCGCCGCATCGGACGCGGGGTCGTTGCCCGGCGGCTCGGGCAACGCGGTCGCGTTGGCAGACGTCTTCAATACGGGTCTCACCGGCGGCCGCACCGCCGCCGAGACGTACGGCGACCTCGTCGGCTCGATCGGCCAAAAGAAGTCGGCGCTGGCGCAATCGGTCCAGACCCAGCAAGCCATCAAAGAGCAAGTTCAGGCGATGCGCGAAGCCGTCAGCGGCGTCTCGCTCGACGAAGAGATGGTGTCGCTGACCAAGTACCAGCGCGCCTACCAAGCTGCTGGCCGCGTACTCGCCACCGTTGACGAGCTGATGCAAGACCTGATCAACCGAGTCGGTCGATGAGAGTCACCGAAGGCATGCGCTACTCGCAGGTTCTGTCGAACCTGGCGAACATCACGTCGCAGCACGCCGAAGCCGCGCAGCAAGCCTCGAGCGGCGTCCGCGTCGGCAAACCTTCCGACGATCCGATCGCCGCCGCCGAGCTGGCACGGCTCAGCGCCAGCTCCAGCCAAACCAAGACCCACTTGTCGACGATCGCCAACGTGCGCGGTGACGCGGAGCTGACCGAGTCGACTTTGTCGGAGGCCTCCGACATCTTCGTGCGGCTGAAGGAAATCGCACTCCAGGCGTCCAACGGCGAGCTCGACGCGCAGGAACGGCAAACGATGGGCCTCGAGGTCACGGGCCTCAAGGGCGCCTTGCTCGCACTCGGCAATACACGCGGCACGCGCGGCTATTTGTTCTCCGGCAGCCAAGTCACGACAGCGGCCTTCGATCCAACCGGCGTCTTTCAAGGCGACGACACCGCGCACGTGGTTCCGATCGGTAACAGCACGCCGACCGCAGTCAGCACCAGTGGCGCCGACGCATTCGTGGTCGCCGGCGGACGCGATGTGTTCGCTGATCTCGATGGCCTCGCGACCGCGCTGGCCGCCAACAACTTGGGCGGGATTCGCACGGCGATCGACACCGTGGACGCCTCGCACGCGCAGCTGGTCAATGCGCGCGCCCGCTCCGGCCTGGTGCTGAGCAAGCTCGACGCCAGCCAAAGCGTCCTAAGCTCACTCGACGCCGAGCAAACCAAGCGCGCACAAACCGAAGGCGCCGCCGACCCCTACGAAAGCTACACCCGCGTCACCAGCCTGAGCCAATCCCTCGAACGCGCGATCGCCGTCTCGAAACAGATGCTAGATCTCGGCGGCTCGAACAGGTTCTAAACCGAGCAGGGAATCAACAAGAAGGCGGCTGAGCATTGGTCTCATTTCAGTTGGTGACCACACCCGCCGATCCTGGCTTCTGGCTGCGTTTTCGCTGCGCGCCGATGCTCACGTAGCAACCTACGTTCCGCTTCGGTGCTCGCGAAAGCCTTGCCAGAAGCCAGGCTTGGCGGGTGGGCCGCTGAAAAATGAGACCAATGGTCAGAAGAAGGCGGGAAGGCGGGAAGGATTTTCTTGGGGTGGTTCGTCGCCACGGGCAAGGGATCGCCAGGCCTGACGCGTCAGCCCACCTGCTCGAATCCCACAAAACTTCCCGCCTTCCCGCCTTCCTGTTGCTTCGCTCTCGCGGTTTTTGGCGAACAATACCGGCGTCGGGCTAGTATCGGCGCATGCTCATCATTGCTCGGCGCAAGGGACAGCGCATTTTGATTGGAGACGACGTCGAGGTCGTCGTAACCGAGCTCTCGAAGGGCATCGTCAAGCTGGGCATCGTAGCGCCGACGACCTGCACGATCCTGCGCGGTGAAACCAAAGACGTCGCCGACGCCAATCGCGCCGCCGCCGCCACGTCACTCGACGAGCTGCCGGCCCTCAAAACGACCAAGGATTGACGCAGGCGTTCGGGTTGCGGGGTGCGCCAGCCTCTGGCGGCACGCTGCCTTTGCCAACGCTGCCGCCACAAGCTCCCAATCTCCTCAGAACATCGCCACGACAATCTGCCCGCCGTCGACAGAGAGATCGAGACGCGCGCGAGGTCGTGGCAAGTCGCTCACCTCGGCGCCCGTTAGCGCGGTTGAGCGCAAATGTTCGTTGCCGACTACGGCGTTCACTGGCCCGGTTAGATTGTTGCAAATCTCCGACGTTGCCAGCAGTGCATCTTCACTCGGTTCGCTTTCGTTCAACTGCCTCAGCGCTTCGTCGCGCGGCACGGCCAGTAGTGCAGCGCCGAGCAGCACGGCTGCGCGCAAGTCTAGGATGATGGCGCCGCGTTCGCGACCTTCGTCATCGAGCAGCTTGCAAATCTGAGCGCCGACCAGGTCCGCGATCGGGGCGGCTTCTGAGCTTTGCTCGAGCGCCGGGGCCGCGTCCATCAGCGTCGCCAAGCACTCATTCAAGCTACGCAGGCTGGGCAGCGTCAAGAGCGGCAACGGTTGATCGCCGTTGATCGCCCGAGCCAGCTCCTCGAACGTTTGATGGGGCGCAGCGGGTGGCGCCTCATCGACTCGCAGCGCGTCCGCCACCGCCGCAGTCGCCGCTCTAGCCGCCGGAGGTCGAGCGCCGAGCCCAGCGGCCGCGCCCAACGCCGGCGAGGCTTGCGTCGCGGCGAAGGCCGGGCTTTCTGCCAGTGCCTCGGCCTCGGCTGCCAGCTCCGAAAACGCCGGCGGTGGCTCGCTACGCCGGCGCTGCGTTCGGCTGCCGCGCGGCAAGCGCAGGTTGGGCTGGGCAATACCGCTTTGCGTCGCCTCGAGGGCGATCACGCGGTCGCGCAGCCGCGCGTGCGACGCCCGCAGTACCGCCAACTCTGCGCGCAGCTCGCTGATGGCGTGCCCGGCCTCGGCGCCTTGCGACTCGGCCAGCTGCTGCTGGCGGGTCGGCAACGCCGAATCTGCGCTCGGAACCCAGTCGCCCTCGCTGACCTCGAACGCGCGGTCCTCGTCGCAGCGCGGGCTGCGCATGATCTGAGCCGCGCCGGTCGCGAGCAGTTGTCCTTCGTCGCTGCGACGCAATACGGCCAGAATCGAATCGGCGCCTTCCAAGCGTGTCAGGCGTGGCTGGAAAACATCGCGATCGACCGCTTCGAGCCGAGTCAGCTCGAGGACCCAGCGGCCCGCTCGGCAAACGAGCCGAGTCGGAGTCCCCTTGGCCAACACGTCGGTCGACAAACTCATTCACGTCGATGAACGACCCGAATCCGACAAACCTTAACACCTTCGAATCGAGGCGATTCCGCCCCCAACCCGTGTCAGCGCCGTGGCGCCGCGGGGTCAACGTGTAGACGCTGACCGCACCCCACAAAGCCCGGCGGCGTGGCGCTTTTGTGGGGATAAAGCCCGAAGAAGCCAGCGCGCATTGCTTGGCACGAAACATGAGATGGACCGGCCGCCACCACCATGGACGGCCTCATCCCCCACCCCGCTCGAGATCTGAGCCAAGCCTACCTGCAGTCGAACCTGAAGCGACTGTGGTTGGGCCATCGCACGCGTGAGCGCGTTGAGGCAGCGGAAGCGCAGGGCGAGATCCTGCATCAAGAGGACGGCACGCCGGTCCTGCGCCACCGAGGCGCGCTACTCGGCACACCCTCCGACGACCTTTGGCTAAGCCGCACGGTGTGCGAGAGCCCCCACGACAGCGCGTACGTCGTGTTCGGCCTCGGCCTCGGCCACACCGCACGCGCGCTGCGCGCCATGACCGCCGCGCCGATTCTGATTTACGAACCTGATCCGGGGCTTGCACGCCGCGCGCTTTCAGTCGGACCGAGCGACCTCGGCGGCTTTCCGATCGTGTGCACGTCGCACGACCTCACCCAACTTTGGCCAGAATTCGGCGGAAATCGAGACAATGTCACGCTCATCTCAACTCCCGGTTACGGCGGCCTCTACGACCGCGAAGATCGCGATCTCCGCCAGGCGGTTACCCAGCTGGTTCAACGGCGGAGCGTCAACGAGGCGACGCACCGCGTCCGAGCTCGCGAGTGGATATCCGACGTGCTCGAGAACCTCGAGCTTCTCACACACTCCGCTTGCTTCTTGGGCCTCGCAGAAAAGTACCAAAACGTCCCCGCTTTCATCGTCGGCGCTGGTCCGTCGCTTGGCAAGAACGCCGAGCTTCTCGCCGACGCCACGAAAAAAGGCCTCGTCTTCGCCGTAAATTCCAGCGCGCTCGCGCTCGCGCGCCGCGGCGTCACACCGCAGATCGTCGCCTGCATGGAGTCGATCGATCTGTCGCAGCTGCTGGCGCAGATTCCGTATCTCGACGACGTCGTGCGCGCCTTCAGCATGACCGCGCACCCCAAGACGCTGCGCACCGGCAATGGGCCGCTGCTACCCGTCTACGAGGGTTTGCCGCAGTTCACGCCGCTGATCAGCCTGGGGAAGGCCAACGGCCTGGCTGTCTGCGGCAGCGTCTCGACGCTGGCGTTCTCGCTGGCGCAGCGGCTCGGCTGCTCACCGATCGTGCTGGTGGGGCAAGATTTGGCCTACACCGATGGCCAAGCGTACGCGACCGGCACGCCCTACGAGGGCTCGCGGGTCAAGGTCTCGGCTGACGGCGAATCGCTCGAGCATGAACGCTCGGCGGCGCTCAAGGCGGCCAACGGTAGCTTGATCGAGAAAGAGCCGTTACAGAAGGTCACGGCCTGGGGCGACCGCGGCAGCGTGCACTCGACGATCGGTTTCTCTGCAGTGCGGAACTGGCTGGAGGTGGCCGCCGAAGTGCTGGCAGACGAGCGGCCCGAGCAGCGCGTGATCAACGCCACCGAAGGCGGAGCGCGCGTCGCCGGCTTCGAAGAGCTGACGTTGGCCGAAGTGCTAGCGCCGCTGCCCGAGCTGAACATCACGGCCAAGTCGATCGCCGAGGCGGCTCATGTCGAGCGCCCGCCACTTTCACGCGCCGAGCTGGCGGCCTGGGCCGAAAAACAGCTGACCGGCACGCGCGCGGCGCGCCACGCCGCCCGACGCGTGCGGCGCTTGGCGCGAGCCGCCGAGCTGGCCGTGAAGAGCGACAGCCCACGCGTTATCACGCGCGCGTTCGCCAAACTAGAAGGCGCCGAGACTGCGCTACGCGCGGCCGTCAGCGCCTCGCCATTCGTCGACGGCTACTCGTGGACCGCGGTCGACGCGGCGATGCAGGAAGCAAAAAACGAACACGACGACAGCATGGAGAGCGCCGAGCGCGCCGTGCAAGCCGAGGCGCGCGTCGCCTCTGCCATCGAGACCAGCTCGCATGAGCTCGAGGCGAAGCTCAAGCAGTTAATCCAAGACTTCGGCGCACCCGCGCCATGACCTGACACACGGAGATACACCAACAATGGCACTCGTAATTCCCACAAACGTAGCATCCCTCGACGCTCAGCGAACGCTGAGTCGGAACTCGGCAGCCCTCGGCAAGAGCTTCGCGCGCTTGTCCAGCGGCTTCCGCATCAACACTGCGGCCGACGACGCAGCGGGCCTGGCCATCAGCGAAAGCATGAAGGCGCAGATTCGCTCGTACACGATCGCTGAACGCAATGCGAACGAAGCGATCAGCATGACGCAGACCGCAGAAGCCGCGCTCGGCTCGATGCACGACATCCTCGGCCGGATGCGCGAGCTATCGATCGAGAGCTCGAACGGTGCGATGACCGGTACCGACCGCGGCTACCTGGACACCGAATTTACGGCCTTGAAACAGGAGATGTCCCGCATTCAGGGCTCGTCCAAGTTCAACGGCAAGCAGCTGGTCGCGACGACTGGCTCGCAAATCATCTTCCAGGTCGGCCTCAACAACGTCGGCAGCGACCAGATCACGCTGACCTTCGGCGGTCTGGCGCTGACCCAGCTGCTCGCCGCGACCACCAACGTGGCGGGCGCGACGGCCGGCTCGGCGCTCAACTCGATCGGGCGCATCGACTCGGCGATCGCGATCATCTCGACCGAACGCGCTAAATACGGTGCGGCGATGAACCGGCTCGACGTCACCGTGTCGAGCATCCAAACCATGCGCGTCAATCTGTCGGCCGCCAACTCGCGCATCCGCGACGTGGACGTGGCCGAAGAGACCAGCCAGCTGTCGCGCAACCAGGTACTGTCGCAAGCCGGCGTCTCGGTGCTCGCGCAAGCTAACCAGCTCCCGCAGATGGCGATGCAGCTACTGCAGCACTGATCGCAGTCGGAAAATGCAGCTAGTCGCAGTGTCAGGTAGGGCTCCGCCTCGAGTTGGTCGGCGCGGCCCAGGCCCCCCCTCGGAACCGCATCGCCGTCTTCGAGGGGGCCGTGCCGCGTGGCCAGAACGGCTACCCCAGCAACAAGGTGCGACAGCCGCTCACTTAACTGGGCCTAGCGATATACTTTTCCGTTCAAGCCTCGGGACAGGTCTCCGTTCATATGCCCCGACGGGCAATGACGCCCCGACGCAGCACTCAACAAATGCTGCGGCCTCCATGAAGGAGAATCTCGATGGCTTTAACGATCCAGACCAACATTGCCGCGATGGCGGCGCAAAAGAATCTCGGCATGAACCAGAAGCAACTGGCCGGCAGCTTTCAAAAGCTGTCCAGCGGCTTCCGGGTCAACTCTGCGGCCGACGACGCTGCCGGCCTTGCCGTCAGCGAGTCGATGAAGTCGCAGATCCGCTCGTACACGGTAGCGGAACGCAACGCGGGCGACGCCGTCTCGATGGCACAAACGGCGGAAGGCTCTCTCGGCGAAGTCCACGACATCTTGGGCCGCATGCGAGAGCTGGCCGTTCAATCATCGAACGGCTCGCTCACCGATACCGACCGTGGCTACCTGAACACCGAGTTCGGGTCACTCCAGTCGGAAGTCACTCGTATTCAGGGCTCGGCGAAGTTCAACGGCGTCTCGCTCGTCAACGTGACGGCGTCGACGGTGAAGTTCCAAGTTGGCTTGAACAACGTAGGATCGGATCAGATCGACGTGACCTTTGGTGGTGTCGACCTGTCCGGTGTCGGCGCGGCCTCGGCCAACGTCGCGAAGGCCTCCGGCGCGTTGAAGGCCTTGGCTTCAATCGATACGGCGATCGGCAGCGTCTCCAGCTACCGTTCGAAGTTCGGTTCTGCCATGAACCGTTTGGATGTGGCGACTTCCAGCATCCAGACCATGCGCCTGAACATCTCGGCTGCGAACTCGCGCATCCGCGACGTGGACGTGGCGACGGAAACGTCGAACCTATCCAAGAACCAGGTGCTCTCCCAGGCTGGCGTGTCGATCTTGGCACAGACCAACCAGCTGCCGCAGATGGCGTTCGGCCTCCTCGGTCACTGATCCGGAGTCGATGCTCGTGGGCGGCGCGAACGGATCTGGTCCGGCGCGCCGCCCGCCGCGTTTTTATCGCTCTGTACAGGAGGCGTAGCGAATGACTGGTACCATTTCCTTCGGTGGCATCGGGTCCGGGATGGACACCGAGAGCATCGTTACCGCCCTCGTGGGCGTCGAGCGCCAAGGCGAAAGCGCGCTCCAGACCAAGCTAACCGGCACGACTTCGTCGATCTCGAATCTCTCGAACGTTTCGACGCTGCTGGCCAAGCTGAAAGCAGCCTCCGACGCGCTGGACACCACGGTCGAGGTCGGCAGCTACAAGGCAACCTCTTCGAACGCCGCGATCGTCGCCAGCGGCAGCGGCCTCGCGTCGCCCGGCAAGTACTCGATCAAAGTCGACGCGCTCGCCCAAGAACAGCGCACCTACTCCAACACGATCGCTTCGGTCGGCACCGCGCTCGGTCAATCCGGCACCCTGAACCTGGGCGTCGGCGGAGGCATCACCACCGACATCACGATCGCCGCCACCGACAACATCGACGACGTGATCAGCAAGATCAACTCAGCCGGCCAGCGTGTCACTGCCTCGTCGTTCTACGACGGCACCGCTTACCGCATCCAGCTGCGCGGCCAAGACACCGGCGCCGCCAACAACTTGAGCATCACCGAGACTGGCACGACCTTTGGCTTCAGCGTCCCGGCCAACACCGTTCAGTCGGCGCAGGACGCACGGATTCAGCTCGATGGCTTCACGGTCAAGAGCGCGACCAATCAGGTAACGGGCGCGATCCGCGGCGTCACGCTAGCGCTCACGGCGACGACGACCGACGCGGTGTCGATAGCCGTCGCCAACGACCCGGATGCGCTCAAGACCAAGCTCACCGCGCTGGTCGACAGCTACAACTCGGTCATCAGCAAGGTTAAGGAGCTGGCAGGCAACGGCACCGTCAAGGCCAGGGACGCGAACTTAGCGGGCGACTCCACCTTGCGCGCGATCACCAGCCGGCTGACAGCCGCGCTGCAAACCGTGACCACTGGCACAAGCGCCTACAAATCGCTGGGTTCGGTCGGCCTAGCGCTCGATCGCAGCGGCAAGCTCTCGCTCGACTCGACTAAGTTCGACAAGGCAATGACTGCCGATGCGGACGGTGTGACCAAGCTATTGGCCGGCACCGGTACTGGCGCCGGCGGCGTGATGGGCATCGTCTCGTCGGCGGTCGACATGTTTACCGCCGCCGGCACGGGTCTGCTCGTGGGCCGCAGCGACGCCCTGACAGCGACGACCAAGCGCCTGCAGGGCCGGATCGACAACGAAGAGATTCGGATCAATCGATACGCCGACCAGCTGCGCAAGCAGTTCACCGCGATGGACACCCAAGTGGCGGCCTGGCACGCCCAGGGCGCGTATCTAACCAGGCAATTCGGATAAGTCATGACAACCCCCTTCGCCGCAGTCGAATCCGCCGCCCAGCGTTACAGCCAAGTCCGCATGACCACAGCCTCGCCCGGCGAGCTCTTGTTGGCCTTGTACGACGGCGTCTTTCGCTTCTTGAACGGCGCCAAGATCTGCTTCGACCGCAAGGAAATTCCGCGCGGCCGTGAGCTGTTGTCGAAGGCCTACGCGATCTTGTCCGAGCTCTACATCGCGCTCGACCACACCCTGGCGCCCGAGCTGTGCGCGAACTTGGAAGCCCTGTACGGCTTTTCGATGGACCGCGTGATGCTGGCGTCACGCAAGGCCCAAACCCCGCCGATCGACGAAGTCATCCGCGTGCTTACGCCGCTGCGTGAAGCCTGGCAGATCGCCGTGCCGCAAGCCGCGCTCGAGCTACACCAGGCCAGCCTGGCCACCGAGTCGGGTCGATAATGAGCACGGATCGCGTGCCCGCCGCGGCGCCTGCCCCGACTTTCAGCGCGCCGATTTACTCGGGCGACTTACGGACAGGTCTGTTCATGGCCGAGTTCACGAGCGGTAAGCGCTTGTCGGTCAACGTATCGCGTGCGCGCGCGTACCCGGGTCTAAACAGCACCGCGCCGAGCACGATGCCGTTCTACGCGGCGGTCGAAGACTTGAAGCTGGCTGGCCCCGTGCTCGACGCGGGCACCGGCTCCGGCGAGGGCGCCCGCCTACTGCGTGAAGCAGGGCGCGAGGTCGTGGCGATCGATCTCGAGCGTTCGGCGATCGACTTTGCCCGCGAGTACGCGCCCGGTGTGCAAATGATCGAAGCCGACTTGTGTCAGGCGGTGCCGGTCTGCGGCATGGCCGCGGCGATCGTCGCCGACACGCTCGGCCACGTCGCCGATCCCGAGATCTTCCTGCGTAACGTCCGCGCCTGCTTGGTCGAGGGCGGGACCTTGCTCGTCGCCGAACCGCTCGCCCAGCTGGCGCAGCGCCTGATCGCGCCGGCGCGCCGGGCGTTCACCAAGCAAGAGCTGGGGGCGATCCTCACGCGCGCAGGCTTCAGCGTCGACGGCTGGCTGTCGACCAGCGGAACGTTCGTGGCGTGCGTGGCCAAGCGCATCGACGATCCGACGCTCGAAGCGCTCAACCAAGCCGGCAATCTGGCGGCTGAAGGCCGCTTCACCGAGGCGCGCGAGCGGCTCGAAGGCGCGCGCACCGTGCGCCTGGCATTGGCGCTCGAGCTCTTGCTGGCGCAGGGCGAGCTGGCGATGGCCGAACGCGCGGGTGACATCGCGGCGCGAGCCTTCTTTCAAGCTCGCGAGCTCGAGCCGGAAGACGCCCGCGCCTTGACTGGCCTGTCACGCATCTCGCTCAGCATCGGCGAGCACGAAAACGCACTGCGGCTGGCGATGGACGCGGTGCGCGCGCAACCTGCCTCCGCGCTGGCTGCCGCCACGCTGGCGATCGTCGGCGAGCGCCTCGAGCATCCCGAGGCCTTCAACGCTTGGCGCGCCGCCGTGAACTTGGCGCCCGACGACGTCGGCATCGTCACCGGCTTGGGCCGAGCTGCCGCAGCACGTGGCGAATACCACTACGCGATTTGCGCTTTCGACCGCGCGCGCGCTTACGGCGACGAGTTCGGCCCCGACTTCCATGTCACGCTCGGTTGGCTGCTCTTGGCCGACGGTCGCCGTCACGACGCGGCGCTCGAGGCCCGACACGCGCAAGCAATTTCGCCGGAGGACGCGAGCGCCCGCGAGCTATTCGAAGCCACGCGGGCTCCTAAGATCGAGTAGCGGACGGACCGCAATCAGATGCTGTAGCGCAGCGCCGTCGGCGACGACGCGGTCTGCTGGCGCGTCACCATGTCGAGCAGCGTGGTGCCTTCCAGGACGGCAACGCTGGCGGCGTGCGCTTCGCGTAGCGCCAGCCGCACGCCACACGTCGCCTCGTCCTTGCAGCCCTCGCAGCGACGGTACGCGGTTCGGCTCAGGCACGGCACCGGGGCGATCGGCCCATCGAGCACGCGCACGATCGAAGCCAAGGTGATCGTGTCCGGGTCGCGCGCCAGCAGATACCCGCCGCCGCGCCCCTTCCGGCTGCGCACGAAGCCGTGCTGCTTCAGCTCGGCCAGGATCGCCTCCAGGAATTTCTTGGGAATATCCTCGCGCTCGGCGATATCCGCGATCAGTATGGGCACGCCTACCGGGCCGGACGCGAGCAACGCCAGCGCCTTCAAGGCGTACTTGGTCTTCATGGTGATCAAGCGGCGGGGAGCTTAGGGCTTGCGCCGTCTCCTGTCATCCGGTCCGCGTTCGACTACGATGCCGCCATGACCGACGGCACGATTCCCAGCCTTGCCGCCGCTCACTTGCGGCTGGGCCGGGCCGCCGTCGGGATCTACTCCGCCGCGTCCGCCGTCGCGCTCACGCTGTTGATTGCGTCGTTGTACACGGAGCATTCGCACACCAAGGACCAGCTGCGGAAGCAGGTCCTGGTGCAGGCCGAGGATCGCGCGCACGAGCTTCAAAACCATCTCGAGCTGCTCAGCCGCGAGCTACGCCGCCTCGGCTTGCGCTCCGAAGTCGATCTATTCGATCAAAACCTGGAGCCCGAGCGCCGCCTGCTCGGCGTCTCGCACGGCAGCAGCACATTTTTCAACCTGGGCGTCGCGATCCTGGGCGTCGACGGCGCGGTGGTCTGGGCCGAGCCAAAGCGCTTCCTACCCGTCGGCGAGTCGTTTGCCGGTGCCGGCTGGTTCGGCGGCCTCCAGCGCTCGCGCGCGCTGCGCATCGTGGCGATCGAGCCGGAGCGCGCCGAAGACGCCGCGCTGTTCGTCGTCTCGCCGGTCGTGCGCAGCCACCAGTTTCAGGGCGCGATCGTCGGCGGCATCGACTTGGCGTCCAGCCACGTGCTCAGCATCGCCGACCACTCGATGACGAGCGCGAGCACGGTCTTGGCCACCAACGACGGCAAGGTCGTGTTTCCAGCCCGACCACCGGCGTTTGCGAGCGGCGCCGCTTGGAGCCAGTTGTTCACGCAGCCTAGCCACCAAGGCAGCGTCACCACGTTCGAAGTCGAAGGCCGCCGCCAGGTGCTGGGTGCCGCGCCGCTCGAGGGCAGCGAGATGACGCTCTTGCTCTTGATCGACGAGGACACGCTGTTTCACGACGCCCGCGCGCGGCTGCAGACCCGGCTGTTAGTCGGCCTGGCGCTGGCGGTGCTACCGCTGATCGCGCTCGTGCTTTTGCTGCGCCATTCGCTCAGCATCTTCCGCCGTGGCGAAGAGCAAGCCATGCGCGAGGAACGTCTGCACCGCGTCGGTGAGGCGGCCAACTTGATCGCGCACGAAGTCAAAAACTCCCTCAACGGCATTCGCATGGCCGCCGAGCTGGCCTGCGGCCCGCCCGAGCCCAAGAGCCGCGCCGAGCGCGCGCTCGGCGAGCTGCGCGGTGAAATCGAGCGGCTCAGCAACTTCACTGGCGACTTGATGGCGTTCTCGAAGGGAATAAAACCGCGTCCGGTCCGGCTCGAGCTGAATGAGCTCGCGCAAAAGCTGCTGCTGTTGTTCGAGCTGCCCGCCGCTGAAGCCGGCGTCCAGCTCGAAGTCCGACCCGCCCCCGAGCCGGTCTGGGTCTCGGCCGATCCGCAGCTGTTGCGGATCGCCATGTCCAACCTGATCAACAATGCTTTCGACGCGCTTTCCGCGCGCAAATCCAACGCCGACCCGGCCCGAATCGAACTTGGCGTCGAGGCGGCCCCGGGCACGGCTCGGCTTTTGGTGGCAGACAATGGCGATGGCGTGCCAAGCGACATCCGCGAACGACTGTTCGAGCCTTTTCATTCGGGTAAGACCAGCGGCGTTGGTATCGGCTTGGCGCTCGGCAAGCGCATCGCCCAGGCTCACGGCGGCGATCTCGAGCTTTCGTCGTTCGCGCTCGGCGCCAAGTTCCGCCTTACCTTGCCGCGGGAGAACGCATGAAGGCCAGTGTTCTAATCGTAGATGACGAGCGCGTCTTTCGCGTCCTCGCCGAAGAGGCGTTGACGTCGGAGGGCTTCGACGTGCGGCAGGCTGC
Organism: Polyangiales bacterium; assembly: GCA_038230915.1. GTDB lineage: Bacteria > Myxococcota_A > Polyangia > Polyangiales > Polyangiaceae > PMG-095. The sequence continues at coordinate 87,245 of JBBRMI010000009.1, forward strand.
GAACCTGGCCAAAGCGCGGGCCGAGCTCGCGCGTTCGCAGCCGGACGTCGTCGTGCTCGACCGACGGCTGCCCGACGGCGACGGCATGGAGCTCTTGCGCGAGGAACGTCGCCACCCCGGCGACGGCCCGCTGTTCGTGGTCGTGACCGCCTACGGCGACATTCAGAACGCCGTCGACGCCGTTCAGGCCGGCGCGGTGGACTACCTGGCCAAGCCGGTGCAGCCAACCGACTTGGTGATGAAGCTGCGCAAGGTGATCGAGGTGCGCGGCTTGCGCGATCAGCTCGCCCGCGTGCGCGGCGCACCGGCCTTGGCGGCCGAATCCGAGAGTCCGAAGATGCGCGCGGTGATGGACACGCTGCGACGCGTGAGCCAGAGCCCGCTCACGCCGGTGTTCATTTTGGGCGCATCCGGCTCCGGCAAGCAGTTCGCGGCCGAGCGGCTGCACGAGATGACCCACCCACCCGGTGCCGATGACGCGCCGTTCATCGACGTGAACTGCGCCGCCCTGCCCAGCGGCTTGGTCGAAAGCGAGCTGTTCGGGCACGAGCGTGGCGCGTTCACCGACGCGCGCAACTCGCGCCGCGGACTGATCGAGATGGCCGACGGCGGCACGCTGTTCCTGGATGAGATCGGCGAATTGCCCGAGGCTTCGCAGGCCAAGCTGCTCAAGTTCCTGGACTCGATGCGGTTTCGGCGCGTCGGCGGGGAGCGCGAGCTGGAGGTATCGCTGCGGGTGATCGCCGCTACGAATCAGGACATCGAAACGTTGGTCAAGTCGGGGCGTTTCCGCGAAGATCTTTACCACCGGCTGAGCGTGTTCGTGGTGCAGGTGCCGCCGCTGGCCCAACGCCGCGAAGAGGTGGCGACGCTCGCGCAATCGTTCTTGCAGCAGTGCGCGCAGAAGACCAAAAAACGCGTCGAGGGCATCACCAAGCCGGCCTTGGCGCTGCTCGAAAGCTACGAGTTTCCGGGCAACGTGCGCGAGCTACGCAACATCATCGAACGCGCGGTGATCTTGGCGCAAAACAGCGAGGTCACGCCCGCGGACCTGGTGTTGCGTCCGCCAGCCGGGCGCGCCGAGTCACGCGCCTTCTTTCAAATCGATGTCGAAACCGGCCAACCTCCGCCCTCGATGCAAGCCGTCGAGCAAGCTTACGTGATGCGCCTGCTCGAGCACCACGAAGGCCGCCGCATGCAGGCCGCCGCCGCGCTCGGCATCTCCTACCCGACCTTTTTGAAGCGTCTGCGTGAGCTGGGAATCGCGTCGGAGTAGCCGCGATTGGCTGCCCAGCCGCAGTCCTCTTGCAGAAGCTGCCGTGACGACGTTGGGCCGTATTGATCGAAGGGAATCAGCAGGAAGGCGGGAAGGGAGCGGGAAGGGCATTTCTTGTTTGCGGAAGGGCAAACAAGAAATCATTGGCTCCAGGCGCCCCATGACGACGCCTCGGGTCGCGATTGAGGCGTCGTCAGACAGTCGCCTACCCTAAAGATCTTCCCGCCTTCCCGCCTTCCCGCCTTCCTCTGACCATTGGTCTCATTTGCCAGCTGCCCGCCCGCCAAGCCTGGTTTCTGGCGAGGCTTTCGCGAGGACCGGAGCGGAGCGTACGTTGGTACGTGAGCACCGGACCGGAGCGAAAACGAAGCCAGAAGCCAGGATCGGCGGGCGTGCTCAACAGCTGAGATGAGACCAATGAC
>JBBRMI010000010.1:0-87069 GCA_038230915.1 Polyangiales bacterium
CCAAGACAAGCAGGCCCGAGCCGACCGAACCTGCTGCCGTCACCGAAACCGCTGCCGACTGCGAATTTGTGCTGACCCGAAACCGCTGCCCCGACCGACCCCGATCCCGCTGCCGATCAGCCGATCCCGCTCCCCAACCCGCCCGATCACCAATCAAGCCTGGATGGCGAGGCGCGACGAATGCGCATACTGGGGTGTGTAACTGAGGAGCAACGAAGCCCGGCGGGATGCATCGGCCGCGAGGGCGACTGACTTGGCCATTCGCGGGCCGTTAGTCGCCGGCCACGTGCACGACCAGCGTGCGGGCGTGCGGGCGTGCGCGATGCTCCCACAGGTAGAGCCCCTGCCAAGTGCCGAGCGCGAGCAGGCCGGCGCTGACCGGAATCGTCTCGGATGTTTTGGTGACGGCTGAGCGCGCGTGCGCCGGCATGTCGTCGGGGCCCTCGTCATCGTGGATCCATGGTCGCGATTCGGGGGCCAAATCGGCCAGCCATTCGCCCAAATCGCGCAGCACGTTCGGATCTGCGTTCTCTTGGATCACCAGGCTGGCGGAGGTGTGCTGAATGAACACCGTGCACAAAGCCGTCTTCAAGCCACTTTTCGCGACGACCGCTTGGACCTGGGGGGTGACGTTCGTGAGCCCGCGCCCGGCGGTGCGAATCTCTACGACTTCCTGATAGGTGCTCAAGTTGCGGCGGACTATGCGATCATCCGCGCCCGCGTGCCAGGTCCCGAGTCCAGAACCAGCAGTTACCCGCCACGTCGGCTGTCGCTCCGAGGCGTGCCGCTCGGCGCGTTCGAGCAACGGCTGGACGACCTGACCCGTCGTCACCGTGTCACGCACGTCGCCTTCATGCTCGGGCAGCTCTTGGTGCGCCGCGATATCGCGGCAGCCACGAGCGCCATGGCCTTCGATCTGTTCTTGGCCGCGATTCCGATGTTGGCGCTGGCAGGCTGGCTGTTTGGCAAGCTGCTGCTCGGCAACCACGACTCGGTCCTGCAGACGACCGCGCTGCTCCTCAACCTGACACCGAGCGAGGTGCAAGCCTTGACCTGGCAGCAGCTCGATCGCTTCGCGCTCGGCAGCGTCGCGCCGTTCGCGCTGATCGGCGCGCTGTGGACGGCGTCGGGTGCGTTCCACACGTCGATGAGCCTGCTCGAAGCGTCGGCCGGAACCGTACCGCGGCCGTGGTGGCGCAAACGACTGGTGGCGCTGCTCAGCGTGCTGGTCAGCATCGTGCTGTTCGGTTCGTGCGCGCTGTCGGCAGTTTGGGTGTCGCTTGGACCCTCGCTGCTGTTCGTGGCGATTTCGGGCGGTGACGTACAGCTGAATCCAGGGTTCACGCACTACCTGCTCTTGCTCTTGTTGGCGGTGCTGGGTGTCGGCCTCTTGGCGCTGTTCTTTTACATGGCGTCGCCGCGGCCAGGTGTACGCCGGCGCGTGTTTCCGGGGGCGCTGGTAGCGGTGATCGCCGGTAGCGGCGTTTCGGGCGCGTTCGCGTTCTACGCCGGGCACTTGGCCCGTTTCGCGCTCTTCTACGGCAGCCTGGCGGCGGTCGCCGTCACGCTCGCCTGGCTCTGGTTCGTCTGCTTTTCAGTGTTGGTCGGCGCCGAGCTGAACCAGCTGCTCGAAAACGGGGAATGAGCGAGTTGGCAGTTAGCAGTTGGCAGCCGCGAAAAACCGAACGGTTCCTACTCGCGTCGCGTCGCCTCGCGTCGCGTCGCCTCGCCTCGCCTCGAACGCTTGCTGCGCTCTCTGCTCTTCCCGAGCGCACGTTATCTGTACGTCGATCGCGAGTGCGAAGCGCGAGCTGGATCGCCCTCACCCGACCTTGGCGAGAGCAGATCACGATCAAAATAGAAGACCGGAGTGAACGAAACTCGGCGAGGCCGAGCGCCCGCTGCGCTTCAGGTCAAGAGGATCGAGCGAGACACCCAGCGAAGCGCGGAGGAGACAAAACCCCGATCGCTATTTAAGCGGCCCGACGCAGACGCCGAAATTTGGCGGCAGCTCCGAGGAGGCTTGGCACTTCTGCGTGCCGCAGTCGTTCTTGGTCGGATCGGTGTGGCAGATCTTGATGCACTGGTGCGTCACGCTCGAGCATACGTGATTCCACGCGCACGGGCACGCATCACCTTGTCGCCCAGTGCCGGGCTTCAAGCAGGTGGTGGTGCCGTCGTCGCGCACGATCATGCAGGCCGTGTCACCCTTGCAGCGGCAGTCACTGCCGGCGGGGCAGGGGAACTGCTCTTCCAAGCTGCACGCATCCGCCGGTACACACACCGGCACGTGCGGCTGCTCGGCGTTGCTGGTGTCCGCAGCGCTCTTACGCAACGGTTGCTCGGCGCAGTAAGTGCCGGACGTGCAGGTGCTGTTCTGGTCGCAACAGTACGGCAGGCAACGCCCAGCGTCGCCCGCTGTCACGCACGCGAACTTCGGCCGGCAATCTGCGGCGGAGAAGCACGGCGCGTTCTCTCCGCCGGTGCCGGCCGTCACGCATTGCCGCGCGAGTCGGCCGCTTTCGCGCACGACCTGGCAGCTGTACGCCGCTAACCCGGGTGGTTTGTCGTTGCCGTTGCCGCCCTCGCCGCCAGCGCCTCCGCTGGTACCGCCGGCCCCGCCTACTTCGGTGCCGTTCGCGCCGCTCGCGCCAGCTTGACCCGTCGCGGCGCCGCTCATGCCGGCTTCGCCGCCGGCGCTCTGTCCGCCGGCGGCCCCGCCAGCGGCGCCCAGTATTGGCGGCACGTAGTCGCTGCACGCGCTGTCGCTATCAGGCGAACACGCGCCGACTTCGGGTCCGCCGCACAACGGATTCAGATCATTGACTAGCCCGCCGTCGATGCCTGATGCATCGGGCATGAGCTTCGTCGGCGTGCCTTGCGTGCCGCCGGTGGTGCCGCCGGTGGTGTTGCCACCGGACGACGACGCTGAGTCCTTGCTGCTCGACGCGCACCCGCCCGCCAACACCCACGCGAAGCTCAGGGACAGCGCACCGACTGCAAATAGCCTCGACGTCCTCATGCCATACCCTTCACAACGCGGCCGCGGTCACGCTCGCCAAGTAAACGGCGAGGGTAGTGACCCAAAGCGTGACACGTCCGCGCAGCCGCGCCTCGTAGCCCCAGTAAGCCGCCAGCGGCGGCACCACGCACGCCACCAGGCCGTGCCACCACGGGTCCCTGCGTAGTAGGCCTATGACAATCGTGACATGGGCGACCAGGTGCAGGCCGACCGCGACGCTTATCAGGGCGAGCAGGGCGAAGTCCAAGCGGCCGCCAACATAGCCGCTTTTCAGGAACATTCAGGCGCCTTCGGTGTTGGTTCATGCTGCGGCCCGTTCCAGGCTCGCGCAGGGCTTTGCAAGAACCGGGCGTGCTCACAATTGCGACAAAACCCGGCCTGCCCATCGTCCTCGCAGCCAGGCGCCTTTATTGTAGACTCCCTCCCCTTGCGTCACTCCTCCTTGCTCCTCGCCTTCGCCGCGCTCGGTCTGCTGGCTTCGTTACCCTCGGGTCTGAAGTCGGCCCAAGCCGGGAGCGCCACGTCGCGCCCCGACACCATGCCGGTGAGCCAAATCCACCGTGGCATGAAGGGCTACGGCCTGACCGTGTTCGAGGGCACCCGCCCGGAGCGCTTCGACGTCGAGGTGATCGACGTGCTGAAGAATTTCCGACCACGCCAGGACTTGATCTTGATCAAGACCAAGCACCCGCGGCTCGAGGTCGCCAAGGTGGTCGCCGGCATGAGCGGCAGCCCGATCTACCTCGACAATAAAATGATCGGCGCCTACGCCTACGGTTGGAGCTTCGGCTCGGAGCCGGTCGCGGGTGTGACTCCGATCGACAACATGATCGAAGAGATGCAGCGGCCCCTGCCGGACAACATCTTCGGCTGGCCGCTCAAGCCGACTGCGCCGAAGTCGGCGCCCGCGACCGGCGCGCACGCCATGAACGACGTCGGCCGCTTCCGCGGCTCGAGCTACGATTTGAAGGAGCACGCGGCCGCGCTCGCCCAGCGCCGCGCACCGGCCGGCACCGTCACGGCCACGCCGGTCGCCACTCCGCTCTTGGTCGGCGGCATGAGCAACGGCGCGATCGGGTTGGCGCGTGATCTGCTCTCGCCGCTCGGGCTCGAGCCGTTGCAGGCTGGCGGCGGCGGCGCCCAAGATCCGACCGCCCCCAAGCGCTACGAAGACGGCGGCGCGATCGGCGTGCAGCTGATCCGCGGCGACATGAGCGCGATGGGCCTCGGCACCGTCACGCGCGTCGAAGGCGACAAGCTGGTCGCTTTCGGTCATCCGATGATGGAAGCCGGCATCACGTCGCTGCCCACCTGCATCGGCAAGGTACTGTGGTTTTTGGCGAGTGATCAGCGAAGCTTCAAGATCGGTATGGGCGTGCGCGACGTGGGCGCGCTGATCCAAGACCGCCAAGCGTCGATCACCATCTCGCACTCGGCGGTCGCGCCAGTCGTGCCGTTGAAGGTGTCGATCAAGGGCATGCCGGGACTGCCCAGCTCGAACTGGAACTTCGAGATCGCGCACGAAAAGTTCATGACGCCGTCGTTCATGGCGGTGGCGATTGGCAGCGCGCTGCAGGCCGTCGCAAACGAGCGGCAAGACGTCTCGTGGACCGCGGTCAGCAAGCTCAAGATCAAGGGTTACGGCGAGATCAAGCTGGAAGACTACGGCGTCGCGATCGGCGGCACGCCCGAAGCTGGCGAGTTCGCGCGTTCGAACTTAGTGCGCGCAGTCGGCGCGGTGATGAACAACGCCTGGCAGCCGGCGATCATCGAAGGCGCCGAGATCGAGGTCGAGCTGCACTACGCGCGTGACATCTTGCGGCTGCGCGGGGCCGAGTTGCTCGAGCCGGAGATCGACGCCGGCAAGCCCGCGCGCATCCGCGTCACGCTCGTGCCGTACTCCGGCCCGGAGCAGACGCGCACGCTCAGCGTCGACCTGCCCGCGCACCTGGCCGGCCAAACCGTGTCGCTCGACATCGTGCCGGGCTACACCGAGGAGCGCGAGGTCGCGGCGCCGGATTCGCTGAAGGACATGATCTCGAACTTCGTCAGCCCGATCTACCCGCCGAAATCGCTGGTCGTCAGCTACGACAGCGGCAGCGGCCTGGCCTTCCGCGGGCGCGTGGCCAAAAACCTGCCGCCCGGCGCGGTCGACGCGATTCGCCCGACGACCAGCTCGATCGGCCCCGACAGCGTCGAGAGTTCGGTCCGCTACGTCACGCCGATCGGTTCGTTCGTGGTCGGCCGCGACCGCGTCAGCGTCGTCATTCGCCCAACTCTGCGTTGAAATTCTGGATTCCGGGGACAATCGTCGCCTTTGCCCGAGACTCGCATGCACAAGATCGCCCGCTACTCCCTCACTTCGTTCCTGCTCTTGGCTGCTGCCCACGCGACCGCCGTCGGCACGCGTCGCTTCGTGCTCGACGATACGTCCGAGCTCAAAGGCGGTGACCTGAAAGGCGTCGCGCTCGACTCGGACGGTCACGTCCGCGCCGGCTTCAGCTTGGGCGCCGTACCGGCCACGCAAGCCACCAGCGTCTGGGCCGCCTTGCCCATGCCGGACGGTTCGCTGCTGCTCGGCACCGGCAACGAGGGCAAGCTGCTCAAGGTCGCGGGCGGCAACGTCAGCGTGCTGGCCGAGACCAAAGCCCTGGTCATCACGTCCTTGGCGCAAGCCTTCGGCGGCAGCGTAGTCGCCGGCACTTTGCCCGACGGCAAGGTGATGAAATGGGAAAAGGGCAAGCTCACCGATCTGGTGACTTTGAAGGGCGCCGAGCACGTGTGGAGCGTCGCCTACGACGCCAAGGCCAAGGTCGTGTACGCGGCGACAGGCCCGGAAGGAAAGCTGTTCCGCATCACCCAAACCGGTGACGCGCAGGTCTACTTCGACGCGCCCGAGCAGCACTTGATGAGCGTGGCGGTCGCGCCCGACGGCACCGTCTACACGGGCGCCAGCGACAAAGCCAAGCTGTACAAGGTCACGGCACCGGGCCGCGCCAGCGTTCTGTTCGACTTCAACCGCACCGAAGTCCGCGCGATCGCCGTCAACGCGAAGGGCGAAGTCTTCGCGATCGCCAACGACATCAAGTCGTCGTCCTCGGCGCCGTCGCGCCCGCACGGCGGGGAAGCGCCGGCCGCGCCCGGCGCTACCGGTAGCAAGACCAAGGGCAAGGGCACGCTGTACAGCTTCAGCGTCGACGGCAAACCCGACCAGTTGCTCGACGACAGCGAAGAGCATTACACCAGCCTCGCGCTCGGCGACGACGGCCGGCCCTACGTCGGCACGGGCGTCGAAGGTCGCGTCTACACCGTGGACGCCGGCCACACTTCGGTGCTGGTGGCTGACGCCGAAGAGCGCCAAGTCGGCGCGTTGGTCATGTCCGGCAAAGATCGCTACGTCGTGTCGAGCGACCCAGCGGTCGTGCACGCCGTCAAAGGCAGCGGCGGTCCCGACGCGGTTTGGACGAGCAAGGTCCTCGACGCTGGCATCCGCGCGCGCTTTGGCCAGTTGTCGTGGGACGCCTCGGGCACGCTCGAGCTGTCGACTCGCACCGGCAACACCAAAGAGCCCGACGACACTTGGAGCGCGTGGAGCAACGCCGTGACGGCGCCCGCGTTGGTCACGAGCCCGGTCGGGCGTTACCTGCAGGTGCGTGCGCGCTTTGCGAAGGATCCGAACGCGGTCTTGAACCAGGTGGAAGTCGCGTTTTTGACCGACAATCTCCGCGCCGTACTGACCAACGTCGACGCCAAGGGCAACGACGGCGAAACCGGTGACGATCAACCGAAGCCCTCCGGCGGCCCGATCACCCGCAAGGCCGAATCGACCGTCAACCTGACGTGGAAGATCGACAACCCGGACAAGGACGAGCTGCGCTACCGTCTGCAGTACCGCTTGCTCGGCACGAACGACTGGTTCGAGCTGCTGAAGTCCGGCGAGAAACTCACCAAAGAGAGCTACAGCTGGGAGACGTCGGACCTGCCCGAAGGCCGCTACCGCGTGCGCGTCACCGCCAGCGACGAGATCTCCAACCCGCCCGACCGCGCCACCAAGGACGTGCGCGAGAGCGGTATCGTGCTGGTCGACAACACACCGCCCACCATCGATGCGCTCGCCGCCATCGGCACGCACCTCAAGGGCATCGCCCAAGACGGCGTCGGGCCGATCGCGCGGATCGAGGTGTCGGTTGCCGGCAGCGACGACTGGTCGCCGTTCTTCCCCGCCGACGGCATCTTCGACGAGCAGCGCGAAGAGCTGGACATCGACGTAAAGAACATCGTGAAGACGCTGCCCGCGCTGCTCAGCGTGCGCGTCTACGACAAAGCCAGCAACTTTGTCGTCCGCTCGGTGCTCGTCAAGTAGGGCCCGCGAATGGCTCAGTCAGTCGATGATCGCGGTCGAGGCGCCCGGATGGCGAGGCGCGACGAAGGCGCATACTGCGGTATGTAACTGAGGAGCAACGAAGCCCGGCGGGATGCATCGGCCGCGAGGGCGACTGACTGAGCCATTCGCGGGCCCTAAGCGCGCTGTTTAGACGCGTTGGCTGCCGCGGCGCAGCCTCTGAGCCTTCAATTGATCTTGGCCAGCAAGCTGCGGCTCGAATCGATCGGCGACGAGGTCACGTCTTCACGAACATTCCGTAGCTCTCCGACTCCTTCATCACGCGGCGGATGATCTCCGGGGACACGGACTTCAGCGGCGCGCCGGGCTCGGTGCTGGCGACACCGAAGTCGCCGAAGAATTTCTCGAAGCCCTTCGGTCTCCAGCCCGTGACCCAGACGACGTCCTCGTCGGTCTTGTTCACGAAGGTGTGCACCGTCTTGGCTGGAAGCTCGACGAAGGAGCCGGCGCTGACGCGGCTCCACGCGCCGTCGCGCATGACGTCGAGCGCACCCTTCACGATCAAGAAGAATTCACTCTCGTCCTTGTGGAAATGAGGCGGTGGCCCTTGCACGCCCGCCGGCGTGATGATTTCGACCATGCCGTACGACTCGTCGGTTGGCAGCGGTCGAACCTTGTGACCCAGGACCCAAAGGGCTTGTGCGTCGTTCATGGGCATCAGTATGGGCAGCCTTTACTGATGAAACAATGGCCCGCACAATCACATCAGAAAGGATAAAAGGTCACTAATCGATGTCCAGCATGCGACTGCTCGTCGTGTTCTCCGAAGCCGCCCGGCAAGGCAGCTTTGCCGCGGCGGCGCGCGAGCTCGGCTTGTCTTCTTCGGCGGTGGTGAAGGGCATCGCGCGCCTTGAGGACGGGCTTCGCGTTCGACTCTTTCACCGCACCACGCGGCGCGTGCAGCTCACCCAGGAAGGCGAAGCGCTCTACGCGCGCTGCCGACGAATCCTGGCGGAGATGGAGGAGCTCGAGCGCGCGGCTGCGAATGTCAGCGAACTCGCGACGGGGGTGCTTCGCGTCAGCGCGCCCGCCGTATACGGCCGGCAGGTTCTACTTCCCGTGCTCGTACGGCTGGGCTCCGGCAATCCGGGCCTGGAGATCGATCTGCGGCTCTCGGACGTCTACGCCGACATCATCAGCAGCGGGCTCGACGCGGTCGTGCGCTTCGGCGAGATCGCCGATTCTCATCTGATGGCCCTCCGCTTCGACAGTCAGCACCTCGGCGTCTACGGTTCACCTGCCTACTTCGCGCGGAGGGGCCGCCCGAAGGAACCTACCGATCTGACGCGCCACGACTGCGTGCGATTTCGTGTGCCGAGCAGCGGGCGTCATCGGCCATGGTACTTTCGCAAAGGCGAGAAGGACATCTGGATAGATCCGGAGGTGCGCTACTCCGTGAACGACGGTGATGGGTTGGTCGCGGCCGCAGTCCTCGGCCTCGGCGTCGTGCAGCAGCCGCACCACATGGTTGAAGGCGAGGTCGATGCGGGGAGACTCGAGGAAGTTCTGGTGCGCTTCCGCCCCAAACCACTTCCGGTCTCGTTGCTCTATCCCGCCAATCTCCTCGTTCCGAGGCGGCTCTTGCTTCTGCGCGACGCCCTCATAGAGATGAAGCGCGCCGCTCGCAAGAAGCGCGCCTGACGCGAACGGCATCGTGAGCGGCGCTCACCGACTGGGCAAACAAAGTGACCTCAGCGGTCTTCGGTTTGGCTCGCTGTTCGGCCTGTTTTTGCTGGTCTTGCTTGGCCTTCTTCTCGGCCTGCTTTTGCTGGTCGTGGCCTTGCTTGGCCTTCTTCTCTTGGTCCTGGTCCTGCTTGGCCTTCTTGTCTTCGCGCGGCTGTTGCTGTTTTTCCCGTTGGCGCCGGTCGTGCTCGCGCTCTCTGCCGTCGCGGTCCTTCTTCTCGTGCTCTTCGCGGTCTCGGTCACGCTGCCCGCGGTGCTCCGCGTACGCCCCACTGCTCACCAACAGCATCCCGACACCCAGCACCCAGCTCGATGTGTCAGAATCCGCAACGGTCTCACGGGTCGTAGCAGCACCGAAAGCCGATCAGCTCGTCTTTCGTGTTCCGCTTCGCGGTCGCCGCGCTCGGTGTGGCATCGTTGAGCGTTGAATCATTGCAGAGCAATGACGGCGCGACCGACTCGACGCTTTGAATCGAACCACCGCGCGTCAGACAGTTGTCAGCTGCGCCCGCGTTGGCGCTGCAAGAGTCTTCCCATTCGGCGACGTTGCCGCTCATGTCGAACAAGCCGGCGTAACCGCCCTGACACGCCGGCGCGCTCGCAACCGGCGACGGATGTGTCCCGGAGTTATCGAGCCCGATGCAATACGTGGACTGGTATGCGTTGCCGTACGGAAACTTCTGAGCGCCCGCCTTGGAGCACGCGCGGTACCACTGACTCGCGCTGGCATCGATGTAGCTGCCGGGCGGATTCGCGCCGCCGGCGATCGCGCCGCACAGCCGCTTGCCGGCCCAGGCGCAGTAGCGTTTCGCGTCGCACCAATCGACGCACGACACCGGCACGCGCGGTCTGACGACTGGATCATAAGCGCCGAGCGAGGTCGCGCAGGCCACGCTGGTGTCGGGCTGATACGAGTTGTTCCAGCTGCACTCGGCACCCTGGCCGGTTGCGGTGCTGGGATTGGTAGCGAGAAACGCCGCGTAGTTCTCGTTCGGCACTTCCGTGCGATCCATGCAGAAGAAGCCGCCGCCGGCTTTTGGGATCTCGATCTGTGGAGGACCTTCGAGATTGACCGGGCAGTTTTTCGGCGGAGTACCGCCGGCGCCTGCACTGCCACTCATGCCAGCTGTGCCGGCGATGCCGCCAGAGCCGCCGCCGGCTTTGCCACCCGCGCCCGCTCCGGCGCCGCCGCCGGCTTTGCCACCGGAGCCGCTGCCGCCAACTGGCGTGCCGCCGTCACCGCCAGGCTCACCGGCGCCGCCGCTGCTGTTCCCGCCGCCGGCTTGACCGCCGTTGCCCTTCGAGCCACCGCTCGGTTTGCCGCCGGTTGCTCTGCCCGCGTCGCTGGCGTCACCCGCCGCGTTGCCAGTGCCGCCGCCGTCGAGCGCCTGGTAGCCGTCGAAAGAGACGAGGCACCCCGATGCCAGGCTGCCCGCAAAGACGAGCGCGAAACCCGTAACGCTTGGCGAGCGAGCCCAACGACGTCGCGCGAGTGAGCCAAGCTGGCGCATGAACGGCATCTAGCCTAACTCAAGCTCGCGCTGCGAATGCCACAAACCGGTGCCAGACAGCGCGGCTACTTGCCCTTTTGCGGCGGGGTTGCCGGGGGCTTGGCTTTTTCCTTCGGCGGGTCCTTTTCCTTGTCGTCGTCGCTGTCGTCGAATTTTTCCTTCATTGCCGTCGGGCAACCGCGCTTGCCGGTGTCGGTCACTTCCTTGGCACAAGCGATGCGGACCTGGGCGCGCTCGAGCGCCTTGATCGCGCGCTTGCGTTGAAACGCCGCGCCGGGCTTCTCGTTCGGAACCACGATCGCGTTCAACAACGCCGTGGCCTTCGTGATGGTTGCGCTTGCCTCGTCGTAGCGCGGGTCAGCTGCGTACGCGACGCCGGCACCCAACAGCACCCCGACACCCAACAGCCACCACGATTTGTTCGGCCTGATTTGCATGAAACGTCATCCCTTCCGGTTTCCGGATCGGTTGAACATCGGACTACGTTCGCGGCCCGAGCGTTCTTCCCTCCACGAACCAAAGAAGCTTCGGACTGTAGGCCAAAGTGCGCGCCACCGCAGACCAAAGTGCAGCGGCGTTATTTAAGTGTAAGCGGACCAAACCCGTCATCGTTTTCCTACCAAGCCCAACGCGCTTTTTTCTAAGGTGGTTTCGGTTACCTTGGGGCAACTTGGGGACGGGTCGCGCGTATCAAGTCTCTCTCGCCTTTTTCGCCTCCAGCGTGTTTAGCCAATGACCTTGCGGGACGACGTTAGCGATCGCGCCCAAGCGCGAGTGGGGCAGATCCTCAAGGCCAAGTGGCGCCTCGAGTCGGTGCTCGGCATCGGCGGTATGGCCACGGTGTACGCGGCGATTCACCGCAACCGTAGCCGAGTCGCGATCAAGATGCTGCACCCCGAGGTGGCGGTCAGCCAAGACGTGACCGCGCGCTTCCTGCGCGAAGGCTACGTGGGCAACGCTGTGGCGCACCCCGGGACGGTGCGCGTGCTCGACGACGACATCACCGAAGATGGCGCGCCGTTTTTGGTGATGGAGCTGTTGGAAGGCGAATCGCTCGGCGCACGGCTCGACCGCGACGGGCCGCTGCCGCCGCACGAGGTCGCGCAGCTCGGCTACCAGCTGCTCGACGTGCTGACCGCCGCGCACGCCGCGCACATTGTCCATCGCGATCTCAAGCCCGACAACATCTTTTTGACCTACGAGGGTCGCGTGAAGGTGCTCGACTTCGGCATCGCGCGGCTGCGCGCGGCCGCGCACGAAAGTAGCGCCTCCACGCAAGCCGGCTCACTGCTCGGTACGCCGGCGTTCATGGCGCCCGAGCAAGCGCTGGGTCGCTGGAAAGAAGTCGACGAGCGCACCGACATTTGGGCAGTCGGCGCCACGCTGTTCACGCTCTTGACCGGTCGCTTCGTCCACGAAGCCGAGGCCGTGCAAGAGCAGCTGGTGCTCGCCGCTACCAGCAAAGCGCCGTCGGTCCAGACGTACGCGCCGCAGGCGCCGCTGTGGCTCGCGCAGGTCGTCGATCGCGCGTTGGCGTTTGGACGTGACGCTCGCTATCCGGACGCGCGCAGCATGCAAACCGCGCTGCGCGAAAACGCCGCCGGCGTCGAGTTTGTGGGCTACCCGCACAGCGGGCCCGGGATGTCCGGGCCATTTCCGACCGGCGCGCAGACGCCGGGCAGCCTGCGCTCGGTGCCTTCGGTGCCGCGTCCCGTCAGCTCGCCCAGCTTCGGCGAAGGCGCGACGATCGCGGCTGTCGATGTGGTCACGCCCAAGTTGGGGCCGCGCGGTGGCACCTTTGCCAGCGTGCAAGCCGTCGCACGGTCCGCGCATGAGCCGGCGGCGGGGCCCGGCTCCAAGGTGAAGTCGTTGGCGCTCGTCGCGGTTGGTTTCAGCGCCGTGCTCGCGCTTTCGGCGATGGTTTGGTTCGTGCGCGCGCCGTCTCAGCCGGGGCCGGCAGTCACGTTGCCGACGGCGGCGGCGCTGCCCAGAGCCAGCGCCACCCGCCCCGAAACTCCGCCTGCAGCTGCCCATCCGCCTGAAAGCGCCAGCCCGCCGGCGACCGCCAGCAGCGCTCCGCCGCCGCCCACTTCCGCCAGCAGCCGCGTCGCGGCTAAGCTGAGTAAGCATCCGCCGATCGGCAAGACGCTGCCTCTGCCTCCGCTAGCGTTGCCGGCGCTCGGCAAGCCGCACACCAACCCGCCTGAACCAAGGGAGAACCTGTTTGATATCCGGCACTGAGCCCGTCCGTCGTTGGCGTCGATGCCTCGCGCTTGCCGCGTGCTCGCTCACTCTGGGGCTCGGGCACGCGTCGACCGCGCACGCGCAGTCGAAGGATCCGGCTGGCGCCGAAGCGCTGTTTCGCGAAGGGCGCGCGCTGTCCGATGCGGGCGACATCGCCGGCGCCTGCGCCAAGTTCCGCGAGAGTAACCGGCTCGATCCGGCGGTCGGAACGACCTTCAACATCGCCGACTGCGAGGAGCGACTCGGTCACGTCGCGACCGCCTGGACGCTGTTCGACGAGGTCACCCAACGCTTGCCGGCTTCCGACAAACGGCGTGCGGTCGCTGAACGCCGCGCCGCCGCGCTCGAGCCGCGCCTGCCCAAGCTCAACATCCGCTTGGCAGCCGACGCCGCCGTGGGCGCTCGGGTCGCGCGTGACGGGGTCGAGCTCGGCGGTGCTAGCCAAGGCACGCCTTTGCCGGTCGATCCGGGCGAGCACGTGGTGGTGGTCAGCGCTCCCGGGCACGCCGATCGAACCTTCAAGGTCGTGATCAGCGAGCGCGAGATGCGCGCGCTCGAGGTCGAACCGGGCGTGGCAAGCGAGGTCAAGAGCGAGACGCCCGGCCCAAGCGCGCACGACACCACGCCCGCGCCGCCGCACCAGGCATCGAAGTCGCTCGGCTACGTGGTGGGCGGCGTCGGCGTTGCCGGCTTCGTCACTGCCGCGGTGGCCGGCGCGCTGATGCTGCAAAAGAAGGGCGTCGTGAACGACCACTGCGACGCCGCCAAGCGTTGCGATCCTGAAGGGCTACGCGCAACCAAGGCCGGCACAACGCTCGGTATCGTGACGACGGCCGGCCTCGTCACGGGCGCGGTCGGGGTTGGTGCCGGCGCATACCTGATCTTGAGCGCCGGCTCGCGCGAGGTGCCGCTGTCCGCTAGCGTGACCTGGACCGGCCGTTTCTGAGCGTTATTTGCGGACCGCACGCTCGGTCGTTTTCGGCTCGATCTGCGAGAACGCTTCGTTTACCCAGCGGTCGCGCACCTGCTTGGCCAGCTCGGGGTGGTCGCGCCATGGCACCGCGACGGCGTAGATCAAGCAGCCGTCCGTGTAAGCCGGGTACGCCGCCCAAGCTGCCGAGAACGAGGTGGTGCTGAACGCCGCCGAGAACTCGCCGTCGACCGCGTGCACTTCCAGTAAATGTTCGCGCCAGCGCTGGTGATGCACGGCGAACGGGCCGAATTTCACGTCGAACGGCTTGGTTTGCGGCCGCCCCCACGCTTCAAACCGACGCATGCAGGTGTCGGAAGTGACGGGCGTCCCCGCCGGCACTTCTTGCACGAAGCCGATCGCGAGCACGTGGTGGTCGTTGCCATAGCGGAAGCCGACGAAATGCTCGACGCCCCAGTAACGCACGCGCTTCCAGTGCTCTGCGTCCGGCAGCGGTAGAAAAAGCTGGTCGTCCTTGTCGCCGCTCTTGCCCCAGGGCTCGTCGATTTGACGCAGCAGTGCCGCCTCTTCCGGATTTGCCGCGTCGCCGCCCGGTTCCTTCACGCTCACGCTTTCGGGTGATGGCGGCTTGGGGCGAGCCTTCGGCGCGGCGGCGTCGGCGTGTCCAGGCACGCTGGCTTCTTGGATTGGGCCGGCGGTCGCCGGATCTTGCACGGGGCGTGAACCTGAGGCGCAGGCGCACAGCGCGCCGCTCAGTAGAAGCGCGCCGAGCCACGATTGTTCCACAGAGATTGGACGCTCCAAGACCCGTCATTATGCATCACGGCGTGCCACTCCGCCGGTTGGGGTGGGTCGGGACGCAAGTGCGCGCGGCGCCTGCGGAAAATTCGAGCCCGAAACGGCATTTTCATGCGTCTGTCGCCGTCGCCCGCCACGGCAACTAGCGCTGGCGAGGCGTTTCGCCCAGCGTCTGACGTGCCCGCGGTCAACCCCGTTTGGCCAGCTCGGCTTCGAGCTCGCGGATGCGGGCCTCGGCGTGTTGGCTCAGCTCTGACGGGGTGGGCAGCAAGTCTTGGCCGTCGCTGTCGCGCGAGAGGCGGAGCATGGCGCCCAGCCGCGGGTCGGGCGTGACGCACCAGAGCTGGGCGGCGGGACCTGACGATTCATCATTGACGGATAAACGTTGACGCGCATAAAAGTTTGGATGTAATAAACGTTTACACGCATAAACATTCCAGGAGCGCCCGGATGCAGGAACCAGAGAGCCCGATTGGGCAGAGCCGCACACGGAAGTTCGCTCGGCAGCGCGGAGCAGTCGACGGGCTCGCTACCAGGGCTCGTGGTTTGAAGCTCGCTGTCTGCGTTTCCGCACGCTCTTTCTCTCGTAACGAAAGGTCTCGACATGCCCCACGAAGCCGTTTGCGTTGCGCCCTTCAAGCTGGAGTGGCGCGAGTACCAGGAGCCTGCGCTTTTCGGACAGCAGCTGCGCATTCAAGCCGAATTTGCCGCTGCCAAGCACGGCACGGAGCTTTCGCTTTACGGCGGCGTGGTTAGCGAGCGCGGTCACTTCGACGCCAAGCTCGGCGTCTTCCAACCAGGCAGGCCCGAAGAGGTTTTTCCCTTTGGCATCGGCAACATGCTGGTCGGGCGTGTGGTGGAGCTTGGCGCCCAGGTCGAGCGCCTGAAGCTCGGAGATAGAGTGCTCACTTCAGGTAGCTTCAAGCCCACTCACACCCGGCTCGAGAGCGAATGTTGGCTGCTGCCTAGCGGCATGCCCTGGCAGTCTGCAGTCTGTCTCGACCCTGCCGAGTTTGCGCTCGGCGCGCTGCGCGATTCGGGCCTGCGTTTCGGCGACGGCGTGGCCGTGTTCGGCTTGGGTGCGATAGCACTGCTCGCCGTGCAGATGGCGCGGCTGGCCGGCGCCTATCCGATCATCGCCGTCGACCCACTTGCGGCACGCCGCCAGGTGGCGCTGCAGCTGGGCGCCAGCCACGTACTGAATCCTCGCGAAGAAGACGTGGGTTTGCGGCTCAAGGAGCTGACCTTCGGTCGCGGTGTGGACGTGGCCATCGAATACAGCGGCAGCGCGCAAGCTTTGCAAGCCGCGCTGCGCGGCGTCGCGTTCGGCGGCAACGTGGTGTGCGGCGCCTTTCCGCCGCCCTACGCCGCCGGGCTCGACTTGGGCGCCGAGGCGCACATGAACGTACCGAATCTGATCTTTTCGCGGGCGTGCAGCGAGCCGCTGCGCGATCATCCGCGCTGGACGAATCAGCGCATCTTCGAGACCTGCTTCGCCCTGCTCGCCGACGGGCACCTGACTGGTGTTGGTGTTGTCTCGGAGCCCGTGCCGTTCGACACGGCGCTCGACGCGTTTGCCGGCGCCGTGAAAGAGCCGGGCAAGATCATCAAGCTGGGTGTACGGTTCTAAGCCTCTCGAAAGGATCCCAAGATGAGCCTGCGCGTTGCATTGATTGGAACCGGTTGGGTGGCGGACAAGCACCTGCGTGCGATCAAGAGCCTGCCCGATGCCACCGTGGTGGCTATTGCCGGCAGAAACGCCGCAGCCACGGCGGAGCTTGCGGCCCGCGCCGAGGCCAAGCCGTACAGTTACGAAGACGTGCCGCAGCTACTCAAGCAGGAGCAGCTGGACGCGGTGTTCTTGCTCTTGCCTCCGCATCTGCACGGTGACATCGAGGCACGCTGCGCCGAACACGTGCCCGCCGTGCTGATCGAGAAGCCCGTGTCTAGCGATCTTGCGGTCGTGCGTCGCGCGGCGGAGGCTTTCGACAAGGCTGGCACGCTGGTCAGCGTCGGTTTCATGTGCCGCTACCGAAAGACCATCGAACGGGCCCAGGCGGCGCTCAGCGAAGCTTCTGCCAAGCCGGTCCTAGTCAACGGCTTTTGGGTCGGTGACATGCCGGGTCCGATGTGGTGGCGCACCAAGGCGCAGTCGGGCGGTCAATTCGTCGAGCAGTGCACGCACCTGGTCGACCTGGCGCGCTACTTGGTCGGTGAGATCGTGGAAGTGTCGGCGGACACGACACGCGGCTTCGTGACCGAGCATCCGGGCTACACGGTGGACGACGCGGCGGTCGTGAACGTGCGCTTCGCGAGCGGCGCCATCGGCAACTTCACGACGGGCTGCTTCGTGAAGCCCGGCCACGCCTCCGCGCTCGGCATCGGTCTCACCCTGCAAGCGCGCACCTTACAAGTCGACCTGACTAGCTGGAACATGGATCTTGAGATCTTGCGAAAAGAGGGCGAGGTGGAGCGCCTACCCGCGCCGGAGCCCGACATCTTTGTCGTGCAGAACGCGGCATTTTTCTCCGCGATTCGCGACAAGTCGCCCGGCTTGGTGCGCTCGAGCTATGCGGACGCCATCGAAACGCTCAAGGTGGGGCTCGCCGCGGAGCGCTCCGCCGAACTACGACGCCCGGTGGCCCCGGCGGAGCTATAAGCATGCAGGTGGCGCGGTTGCCGGTGCCGTTTCGCAAGCGCCTGTGGGCGGCCGAGGAGCTCGGTGTCGTCGCTGCGCTCGTGGTGCTGTGCGTGCTGCTGTCGCTCAGCACCGATTCGTTTTTGCGCGTTGACAACTTGCTGGACGTCGCACGCCAGGCCTCCGACTTCGGCATCATGGCAGTCGGCATGGTGTTCCTGCTGGCAATGGGGGAGATAGACCTTTCGGTCGGTGCCGTGCTCACGTTGGTCGGGGTCGTCAGCGCGCTGGCGCTGCGGGCCGGTGTGCCGGAGTCGTTGGCCTTGCTGCTCGGTGTCGCGACTGGCGCGCTGTGCGGCTTCATCAACGGCCTGATCGCGGTGCTGCTGCGTATTCCGAGCATCATCGTGACGCTTGGTACGATGAGCGTGTTTCGAGGGCTATCCCTGGTGCTGTCGGAGGCCAAGCCGATCGCCAATTTTTCCAAGGGCGGTGTGCTGTTTCGTCTCGGCGGCGACGGCGTGTTCGGTGTGCCGGCCGGCGTGCTGGTCATGCTCGGGGTTTGCGCTGCGGCGCACCTCGCGTTGCATCACCTGCCGTTTGGCTGGCGACTGCAGGCGATCGGCAGCAGCCCGCGCGCGGCTCGCTTCAGCGGCATCGCCATCGCACGCTATCGCCTACTGGCCATGACGTTGATGGGCGGTATCGCCGGTGTCGCCGGCGTCACCGCGCTCACGTTTCTGGAGGCGGCCGATCCCAACGTGGGGCTCGGCTCGGAGCTGCTGGTCATCGCCTCGGCGGTGATCGGCGGCACCGCGCTCACGGGCGGCTCGGGCTCGGTCGTGGGGGCAGTCTTGGGCGCGCTGATCATTGCGGTGATCAAAAATGGGCTGGTTCATCTCGGCATGTCTGCCTATTGGGGCATGACCGTCACGGGCGTCATCATCATCGCGGCGGTGCTGGTGAGCACGCTGTTTCGCCGAAAGGAAGGCCAATCATGAACGAACTTAAGCTGTGTTTCTCGGTGGCAACGTTGCTGCTCTTGGCCGGCTGCAAAAAAGCCGAGCCCGAGGCGAAGGCGTCGGAAGGCGCGGCGTCGGCGCAAACTGCGTCGCCGTCGGCTGCCCGCCCCAAGTTGGGCTACGTGCTGCACGTGCTCAATGACTTCACCGAGAGCATCAAACGCGGCGCAGAGGACGCGGGCCAGGCGCTCGGCGCCGACGTGGACGTGCAGGGCCCCGCGGGCTCGTCAGCCCAGGATGCGATCGCGATCTTCGAGGGCATGGTGCAGCGCAGGCTCGACGGCCTGGTCGTGGTGCCAGCGCCGGGTGAGGTTTGGGTCAGCCCGATCCGCCGCGCCATGAAGGCGAAGATCCCCGTCCTCACCGCCAACATCACCAGTGCCCAGTCGGACGCGCCTGCCTGGTTTGGACAAGACGAATACCAGAGCGGCGTTTTGCTGGCGGAATCGCTGCGCAAGGTGCTCGGCGCGAAGGCGGACGCGCCCGGCAAGGTGGTCGTGGGCATTTGTCATCCCGGTCTTTCGGTGCTGACTGCTCGCTACGACGGGCTAGTCAAAGGCTTGGCTGGTACCAAGCTCGAGGTGAGCCAACCGCGCGACGTCACGGTTCCGAACACCACCAACTACGCCGCTTGGGAGAGCCTGACCGGAGCCAATCCGAGCGCGGTCGCGTTCGTGGGCTTGTGCTCGATGGACGTGCCGAATCTGGCCAAGCTCAAGGCTCGCAGCGGCAGCGCCTGGCTCGTGGCCGGCTACGACCTCAATCAGGAGTCGCTTGACGCGCTCAAGACCGGGAAGGCGGACCTGCTGCTCGGTCAGAATCCGTATTTGCAGGGCTTCTTGCCGGTGCGGGCTCTGATCGAGCACCTCAAGAGCAAGAAGCCGCTACCCAAAGGTTGGGTGGACGTGGGCACCGAGGTCGTCACACCCGCCAACGTGGCGGATGTTTATGCGCGCGAAGTCGATCGCGAGATGGGCCGCAAAAGTTACGCCGATCGCTTGAAAGAGCAGTTCGTGGATTTGGCAGCGATGGCCAAGCCGCTGCCCGTCGAGCATTGAGCATGGCGGAGCTGGTCCGCCTGGAGTCGGTCACCAAGCGCTTTGGTGGCGTCACCGCGCTCGACGGCGTGAGCTTTGGCGTCGAGCGCGGCGAGGTGCACGCCATCGTGGGCGGCAATGGCGCCGGCAAGTCATCGCTGATGAAGCTGCTGGCCGGGGTGGAGCAACCGAACGAGGGCCGCATCTGGCTGAGCGGCGAGGCCTTTCGTCCGAGCGGCCCGCTCGAGGCGCGGCGACGCGGTATCAGCACGGTCTTTCAAGAGCTGAACTTGTTTTCGCATCGCTCGCTGACCGAAAATCTATTTCTGAATCGAGAGCTGATGCGCGGCGGTTTGCTGGAGCGGCGCAAGATGCGCGAGCAAGCGAGCGTGGCGCTCGAGCGGGTCGGACTTTCCGTTTCGCCAGACGCCAAGGTCTCGTCGCTGTCGATGGGCGAACGGCAACTGGTCGAGATCGCCCGAGCGCTGCAGGGCCGTTCGGAGCTGGTGATCTTCGACGAGCCCAACTCCGCGCTCACCGATCAGGAGTCGAAGCGGCTGTTCGAGCTGATTCGGAAGCTTGCCGCCGAGGGCGTGACGGTGCTCTACGTTTCGCAGCGCCTGGAGGACGTGTTTGCGCTGAGCGATCGTATCAGCGTGCTGCGTGACGGCCATTACCAGGGCACGCTAGTGACCGCGGAGTCGGAGCCAGGCGCGGTGATCTCGAAAATGCTGGGCCGGAGCGCGCCGCCCGCGCTGCCCAGCCGCCCGCGCGTGGCGGCCGACGCCAAGGTCGTCCTCTGCGCCCAGGCGTTGTGCGCCGGGCGCGGCTTCGGACCGATCGACCTGAGCGTGCGCGAGGGTGAAATCGTCGGCCTGGCCGGCCTGGAGGGGTCGGGCGTAGAGCGCCTCTTCCAAATCTTGTTTGGGCTCGAGCGGGCCAGTAGTGGGCGCGTCGACTACCAGGGTGCGGAGTGTCGTCTGCGCTCGCCGGCCGACGCGATGCGGGCCGGCGCCGCCCTGATCCCAGCCAGCCGGCGTGACGACGGATTGATGCTCGACGTCAGCCTCAAGAAGAACACGGCCCTGCTCGTGCTCGATCGCCTGCGCGGTCGCCTGGGTCTGATCGACGGCGAGAAGGTCGAGCGTGCGGCGCTCGAGCTGATCGCGCGCCTGGGCGTGGTAGCGGCCGGCACCGAAAGCCCCGTCCGGCAGCTGAGCGGCGGCAACCAACAGAAGGTGCTCTTGGGCAAGTGGCTCGCCACTAATCCGCGGGTGCTGCTACTGGACGACCCGACCCGCGGCGTCGACATCGGCGCCAAACACGAAATCCACCGCACCTGCCATGATCTCGCTCGGCAAGGGCTGGGCATGCTGTTCTCGTCCTCCGAGCTCGACGAAACGCTGGCGCTCTGCGACCGCATTTTGGTCCTGTTCGGCGGGCGGGTGGTGCAGGAGTTTCAACGTGGGGAGGCCGACAAGGCGCGACTGATGCGGGCAATGAGCGGGCTTGTCGAGGCGTGAGCATCAGCGCCTATACTGGGCTCATGCCCACCATGGACGACGTCGCGGAGCTGAGCGGGCTCTCGCGCGTCACGGTCTCCAAGGTGTTCAACGGCCATGGCGTGCGCGCCAAGACCCGGCTGCGCGTGCTGGACGCCTGCGAAAAGCTCAACTTCGTCCCGAACCATCACGCGGCGACGCTGGCGCGCGGCGGCTCTCGGCTGATGGGGCTCATCGTCACCTCCATCACCGACCCTTTCTATAGTCGCATCATCGAGACAGCTGAGCGCACCGCCACCGAGCTCGGTTTCGACCTAGCCTACCGCTGCTCGTACTCCGATGCCGAACAGGAGCGCCGGGTAGTCGACGGATTTTTGGGGCTCAAGGTCACCTCACTGATCGTCTCGCCCGTGCCCTCTCAAGAGAACGCACGCTTCTGGCGCCAGCTTGCCCGGCAGCTGCCGGTCGTATTCATCGATCACGCCACGCTGCGTTCGTGCCACTTGATCGCGACCGACCACTACGCGGGCGCCCGCTTGGTCACCGAGCATCTACTGCAGCAGGCTTCGCGCGTCGCGTACCTGGGAAGCAGCGAGCCGCTCGAAAATACCGCGATTTTGGCGCGGCTTCAGGGTTACCGGGACGGCGTCAAGGCCGCACGTAAGTCCGCGATCGTGCTACCCAGCAGCGCCAGCTCCGAGCACGGCGACACCGAGCAGCTCGGTTACGATTCCGTCAAGACCTACCTGAGCGGCAGCCCGGGCGCGCAGCCCTTCGACGCATTGGCCTGCGCCACCGACACCATCGCGCTCGGCGCCATGAACGCGCTCAGCGAAGCTGGGCTGGTGCCGGGCCGGGACGTGCTGATCGCGGGCCACGACGACCTCTCATTCAGTTCATTTCTCACGCCCCGTCTGACCAGCATCCGCCAGCCTCGCGTCGCCATCGGCGAAACCGCCGTCCAAGCCGCCGTGGACTTGGTCACCAATCGCCGAGCCCGGCCCAAGCTGATCGACGTCAAGCTCCCTCCCGAGCTCGTGGTCCGCGACTCCAGCGCTCGGCGCATCGCCGGTCGCTAGCGCGGCGCCGTGCGCTCAGACACGGTAGCTCAGACCCATGCCCGGTATCTCAAGCGGGTGGCCGAGCTCAGACCTCGAACGTTTGCATGCGGATCTGATTCAGATCGTGAATGCCGAGGCCGAATTCGCCGCCGGTTTGAATGTAGCGCGGCTCGCGCCCGGCGTCTTTGAGTGACGGCAGGTTGCGCGCCTTGCGCTCTTCGTTGACGACTTTGACGCCCATCGTGTCCATGGCGATCGGATCGGTGCACACGTAGATAGCGCCGTGCGGGATGCGCGTCTTCGGATCCTTATCGAGCGGACCCTTGTCGTACATGACCTTGAACGCGTCGGTGATGTGCAGGCGGACGCGGCTGGTGACGATCGGATGATTGTAGAGCATCGCTATTTGCGGGCTGGCGTTGTTGGCGTGGTGCAGATGCGGGTTGTTGACGTTGCCGTGCGTCATGTTCTTCATCGTGCCGGTGTAGCCGGCGATCGAATGATCTTTGATCATCGTGATGTTGATGACCGCCGTGGCGTCGGTGAAGATGCGCGCGTACTTGGTCTTGACGCCTTGGTAGATGGCGATCTCGGGCATCTTGTGGTCGGCGTTGTTGTGCGTGCCGGTGACGACGCCGGCCGGCAGCTGCCATTTTCTGACGTTGACGCGCGTGCCCGCCAAGAAATCCGGGAACTGCTCGTAGACCGTGATTTTGCTGGCCGGCACGCCGAGCGCCAACACGGCTTCCACCACGGGCAAGATCACCTCGTAGTTGGTGGCCATGGTGTAGGTGCCCTTTTGGCCGGCGATGCCGTTGACCTTGATCGCGACGATGTCGTCTTTCGAGATGAAGCGACCCATCGCGGCGTTCAGGTTGTTGCCGCCCGTGAACTCCATCATCGCCTTTTCGAGCAGGCTCTTCGCCACTTCGGGCTTGGGCCACAGCTGGTTGGGCTGCATGAAGGAGGCGAAGTCGCCCTTGGCACTGACCTTGGTGATCTTGCCCGGCGCATTGAGCGGCGTGAAGCCGGGGGGGGGCTTGGCGATGTACGAGTCGAGGTTCGGCGCGGCTTCGGCGTCGTGTGTGCCGAGCGCGAGCGCGCCGGCCGCCGCTGCAGCTCCCTGAACGAAATGTCGGCGAGTGGGGCTAGGCATGCGCTGTGTCATCACGACCTCCGGGTCGGCAACCTAACACGCTGGCCGCCGCTTCGCCACCGGACGGCCAGCCCTGGGCGGCAAGCTTTTGCGCCATTTTTGCGTTGGAAACACGCTGGCACGCGCTTCGCAACTGCCCCCTCTGTCACTCGAGGTTGGGTGACGCATCAAGGAAAAAGAACATGGATCAATCACGGCTCAAGGTTTGTTACGTCATCACTCAGCGCGGCGAAAAGAAGTACTGGAACCGCGTCGGCGTCGCGTTTTTGAATAGCGACGGCTCGATCAACGTGAAGCTGGAGTCCCTGCCGGTGGCGGGCGATTTTCAGATTCGCGACTACGTGCCGCGCGAAGAGAACGCGGGCACCTCGCTGCGCGGCCGCAATGGCCAAAGCGACGACGAGGCCTTCGCGGCCTGACTCGCAGCGACGTCACGTACGTCACATAAAAAGGGGGAGGAGCGATCCGTCATGGATCGCTCCCACCGTCTATTTCTTGATTGGGGGAACGCATGGCGATTGAAGATTTCGAGTGGGAAGGGGACGTGGAGCACACGCGGCCGTCACAGGCGCGGCTCGCGGCAGCAACAGCTGCGGTCGAGGCGGGTGGCAAGGGCTGGCTCGGGCGGCTCCGCAAGAGCGTGTGGCTGGAACCGGCGTTGCGACTGTTCGGGATGGCGCTGCTGTTGGCGGTGTTGGCCGGGATTGGCGTGGTCGCGACCACGTATGCCAAGCCGGGGCTGAAGTTGCCGGAAGGCTCGCGGGCCTTGGCGGACGCGCTCGGCACGGGCTGGCTCAAGCCGACGCCGGCGGGAACGGCAGCGCTCCCGGCTCCGGCGGCTCCGGCCAGCGCGGTACCGGCGCACGCCATGCCGGCCGAAATCGGGGCGGTCGCAATTGCCGCGGACGCGGCCGCACCCGCACCGGCAGAGCCGGCGCCGACGGGCGCCGCACCCGTCGGCGTCACGCCCGACGGCAAGGTCATCCTCAATTTGGCTTCGGCCGATGAGCTGACGAAGTTGCCCGGCGTGGGCCCGAAACGCGCGTCGGCGATCGTCGCGCTGCGTACCAAGCTCAAGCGCTTCAAGCACCCGACTGATCTGCTGCGCGTGAAGGGCATTGGCCCACGCAGCCTGCAGCGTATGCTGCCGCATCTTGTTCTGGACGCGCCGGCCGCGAGTTAGCAGTTGGCAGTTGGCAGTTGGCAGTTGTGTGTGTGGCATCGGGGTGGCGCTGGCTTGTTCTGCGGAGCCGGCGCCCCCGGTTGCTGCTCCCGTGTCCGTGCCCGTCACTGCGCCCGTGCCCGTGCCGGTCACCGCGCCCGTGCCCGTCACCGCGCCCGAACCCGCACCCCTCGCCACGCCCCCTACACCCGCAGACGGATCCGCTAGCGCTCCCGCTCCCGCTCCCGCTCCCGCTCCCGCTTCCGCTCCCGCTCCCGCTCCCGCTCCCGCTCCCGCTCCCGCTGCGTGTCCGACGGGCATGGAGCACGTCAAGACGTCGTACTGCCCGGACATGAAGCGCGAGTGCCTCGACAAAGAGTACGACAAGCCGAACCGAATCACGATTTGCCATCACTTCCGTGAGGGCAAGAACGACTGCCAAGCACCGCGCGTGCCGCTCGACTACTGCATCGACGACTTCGAATACCCGAACCGTCGCGGTGAAAAGCCGCCGGTGATGGTCAGCTTCTTCGACGCCGAAAAGAGCTGTGCCGACGTCGGCAAGCGCGTTTGCCGCGAGAGCGAATGGGTTGCGGCGTGTGAAGGCCCCGACGAGACGCCGTTTCCGTACGGCTGGCGGCGTGAGCCCGAGAAATGCAACTTCGACAACAAGTGGGTGAACCCGATTTTGGATCGCGTTTACTCGAAAGATCCGCAAATCCAACGCGCGGAACTGCAGCGGCTCGATAGCAGCGTGCCGAGCGGCGCGCGCCCCGAGTGCAAGAGCGGCTTCGGCGTATTCGACCTGACCGGCAACGTCGACGAATGGGTCCGCGCCGACGAAGATCGCAAAAATCGCCGCTCGCGCTTCGCCGGCTTGAAAGGCGGCGCCTGGGGCCACGTTCGCAATGCCTGCCGCCCGGTCACCACCAGCCACCCGCCGGACTTCAAATACTACTTCATCAGCTTCCGTTGCTGCGCTGATGCGAGGCGTGCTGGCGTCGCCGGCGTCGCCCTCGAGCGTCGAGGCCAGTGACTACCCGAGCGGTGTAGCGGCGTATTCGCTGGCCGGGCTCTGGATCAAGAACCTGGCCCACGAAGCCGGCGTCGGACTGGTTGCCGCCGACGAAGCTGAGATTCCTCTGCCCCGCTTCCCACGCGAGACGTTCAGACGCGCACGATCGCGACGTCGTGGGCGTGGGCCGCCAACGCTTGGAGGTCCTTAGGGTCGGACGTGAGTACCGTGCCGCCTGGCTCGGCCCACGCCACGACCAGAGCGTCCACCGCTGAACCGCGCCGCGCTAGTCGACGCAGGGTCGCGGCGCGCCGCGCGAGCGATTCGGAGATCACGTTTGCGATGTCGCAGGTCTTTAAGAACCTGTTCTCGAGGGCATCGCGCCCGGCGTGCCCCTCGAGACACTCGACCAGGACGACTGAAGGATGGCGCTGCAGAAGCGAGGTGCCCCGCTACTCAAGCACGCCGCTCGCAACGCTATCTGATTTTGTTAGCGGTCCGCCTCAGGGCGTGAGTTGGGCGGCAGTCGCAAGGATCCGAGTGATGAAAGGTAACTTGGCGTCGGTGTATGCTTCCCTGTCGTACTCAAATCGCTTGGCCAGAGCGAGCTTCAAGGCGGCGTACTCGGCCGCGACAGCGGGCTCCGCCCTGAGCCGGTCGCGAAAGCCAATTCGAGCGTGCCACAAGGGACTACCGAACGGGATGAGATGGAGGTGATGGGTCCGCATCTCGGAGGATGGTTTGCAGAACCAGTGCATGACGTCAGTCTTGTACTCGGCGTAGAGGTATCCGGCACGAAGGAGCGTGTCCTTGGCGGGCTCGGATTCAGTGAGGGATGTCACTCCGACCATGACGTCGATGACGGGTTTGGCGCATAACCCAAGGACAGCCGTGCTGCCGATGTGCTCGATCGGACCGCAACGCCAGGGGGCGAGCAGCGGCTCCAGGCAGACTCTCTCCGCCTCGAACTTCGCCGGCCAGGTAGAATCATATGGGACGACGTGGATCGGTGCTTCGGCCATGGGTGCCACTCCGGAGTCTGGCTAACGAATCGGCGTTCAGCGGCGGGCCGGCTTCCGGCCCGTCCGTTGCAACGCCTTGTTAGCCGCCCTCGTCGCCGGTTGCGTTTGGATTCCAGAGATGGCGATTCGCTTGTCACCGAACTGGGCGACGAGTTCGAGCGCGCCACCAAGGGCTTCGACATATCGCCGGAGCGTGGCGACCTGGCAGTCTTCAAAGTCCGAACGAGCTTCGAGGCGCGAGATGTCGGCCTGATCGATCTGAGACTGTTTTGCGATATCGATTTGGGTCTTGCCGACAGCGTCACGCAAAGTTCGCAATGTAAGGTGAACGCCTCTGGCCGCACGAAGTCCGCGACCGAGAACTCTGACGGGCTCGACCTCTGCTTCGGAACGACGCCTAGCTGACTGAGTCATGTATGGTCTCCGGATTCATAGACGTCTCGTTCGGCACGAGTCGCGGGTCGCGCGCTGATGATGCGATCGCGTGGGCCTCGCTCGACATGAACAACGTAGAGGACGCGATCGCGCAACGAGGTTCCAACAACGACCATTCGGTCGGTACCGGAGCCGTCATCAAGGTAGACGGCGGCCGGGTCGGCGAAAACGGTGGCAGCTTCGGGGAATGAAACGCCGTGTGTTTCGAGGTTCGACTGGGCCTTGTCGGGATCCCACTCGAAATCGCCTTCGATGACTGTAGCCACGGCATCCGAGAGTATGGTCTGCAACCCATACTTGGTCAAGCACTGCTCTTCCATCCCCCGCTCGTTCTGGGCAAAGGCCTTCTACGAGTCCTGCCGAGCTCGAGGCGTTCGGCTGCTGGCTCGAGCGCGTCCCGTACGACGAGTCTCGCTACCTGATGGCGCTGCAGAAGCGAGGTGCCCCGCTACTCAAGCACGCCGCTCGCAACGCTATCTGATTTTGTTAGCGGTCCGCCTCAGGGCGTGAGTTGGGCGGCGCGACTCGTCCCCCGTGGGCAGTTAGGCATCGCATTGGAGATGCGGTCGAAAGAGATGAGCGTGCATGATATTGTTGCCAGGGCCCAGCCAAGTGCGATGGTGATGAACCTGCAGGCGAAGGAGGTCAGCTAGTCGTTGCCCGATGTGTGGAACGAGCTTTATGAAACTCTGCTCAGCGTTGCGAGGGTCAGGCCGACTCTTTGCCACGGAGAGTGTAAAGCCGATGTTGCAATCGGGTGGAACGGAATCGTCCCAATCCTGCAGCGTGCCGTCTTCGTAGGGCCGTGAAACGTTATATTCAAGCCCATCGTGGAGGACGAGCCCCCACGCCGTCTCGTTCTCAGAATCGTAGCTAAACTCCGGCAAACCAAGCCCAACTCGCAGCACGTCGCAGACTTGGGTGATCGTGAGGGCGCTTCGGAATGCGAAGTGCTCGGAAAGCTGGATGTCGTCAGGTTCCACGAGATTGGGACAACGCCCAGAGGGACGTCCGCCCAACTAATAAGCGTTTGCTCGAGCGCCTGCAAGGCGGTGCTGTTTCGGAACCGGCGGTCGAGCAAACGTCGAGTTGAACGGAGCCGGTCCGGGGCAGCGAGCCAGGGGCTTCGGAGCGCTAGGGGCAAAGAGTCAAAGCGGAGGCCGGACCTGTGATGGGGAGGGAGGGTCGCGCGCGCCGCCCAGCTGGGCGGCGTCGGCACGGATGCGACTGGGCCTACCAGGCAAAGTCACTGCGATTCCGCTACGCGGCTTTGGGCGTGAGGGTTTGCCAGCGGCGGCCGGTTTTGGGGTCGAGCAGAGTGGTTTGGGTTTCGTAGACGCGCGCGGAGCGGTGGAGAGCGCGGAGGGCGCGGGGCAGCGGCAGCGACTGGTAGCTTGCGGGCCAGCGGGCGCGGAGAATTTCGCGCAAGGCGGGGGCGTGGCGGGCGCTCATGGCGGGGAAGAGGTGGTGTTCGACGTGGTAGCCGAAGCCGAGCGTGAGCCATTCGAACCAACTCGGGCCGGTGACGCTGAGGGAGTTGAGGAGCGGGTCGTTCACGTCGTCGGTGAGCGGGCTCAGGCTGTGGTTGGTGAGGATGAAGCTCATCACGATCGTGTTGGCGATGAGGAGCGGGACGGCGTAGGCGAATACGAATCTCACGGGGCCGAGCAGCGTCGCGACGAATCCCCAGAATGCGACGCCGAGCAGTGTTTCGACGATGGCGCGCGTGTGCTCGTGTGGCGTGAGCCATTTGCGGCGGCGTGCGTCGACCAGCATGTGTAGACTTTGCACCGAGAAGCCGATCAGCAGGCTGAACGCGCCGCGCAGGCGTTTGCGACCTGGCGCAAGCTCAGTCGCGGCGCGAACGCTGCGATTTTGCTCGTATTCGTCGAGCGTGGGGTAGGCGTCCGGATCGACGCCGGGCTCGTTGGTGTGGTTGTGGTGAACCCGGTTGTGCCAGGCCTCCCACAGCCGCGGCGAGACGACGAACGGCAGAAAGCCGAGCCAGCCAATGACTCGCCGCAGCCGCTTATTGCGCACGACAGCGCCGTGCAGCGTCTCGTGGCCCAAGAAGGTCAGGCCGCCGAAGCTGCAGCCCATGATGACCGAGACCAGCGGCCAGGCGAACCACGGTAGCTGAAACGCTGACAACAGCAGCGCGCCGCTCACCAACACCGACAGGTGGACCGGTATCCACAGCAATCGTGAGCGCGCGGGCGCGAAATGGTCACGCAACAGAAGTGGGCGAATCTCGCGCGCGTAGGCGGCGGTTGGACGAGGTTGCACGCCATTCAATCTGACGTGCGGCGCCTGCCGCGACCATCACCCTTACGTCATGCTTTGTCAGGCTTGCGCGTTGACGCGAGCTGTCACAATGCACCCGTGGGGGTTTACATCTTGCCTGCGAACGTGTCGCAATCCTTCAGGCTGCCGGACGCGAATCCGCGTTTGAACCATTGCGAGCGCTGAGCCGCTGAGCCATGCGTCCAGGTTTCTGGTTGCACCGTGCCGGTGGCTTGCTTCTGCAGACGGTCGTCGCCGACCGCCGACGCTGCTGCGAGCCCTTCCTCGACGTCGCCCTTTTCGAGCACATCGCGCTGCTGCGTGGAATGCGCCCAGATGCCGGCGAAACAATCGGCTTGGAGCTCGAGCTTGACCGAGCCGCTGTCCGCGCCTTCCGAAGGTCCGCCCGCTTGACGCATGCGCTTGTCGATGCCGAGTAGGTTTTGTACGTGGTGGCCCATCTCGTGGGCGATCACGTACGCTTGCGCGAAGTCACCGGGCGCGCCGAAGCGCCGGGCGAGCTCTTGGTAGAAGCTGAGGTCGATGTAAACGTGCTCGTCGGGTGGGCAGTAGAACGGACCCACCGCCGAGCTGCTGGTGCCGCAGCCGGTGGCGGTGCGATCGGTAAACAACACCAGCTTGGCCTTGCGGTAGGGCTGGTTGTTGGCGGCGAAAAACTCGCTCCAGGTGTGCTGGACGTCATCGAACACGAACGACACGAACTGCTTCTGTTGATCGCCAGCCGGTCGACTCTCGCTGGTGGTTTGGCCAGAAAGCGACCGCGAACTGCCGCCCAAGAACCGGGGCAGCACGAACACGAGCCCTAGCGCGATCACGATTCCGGGCAGCCCGAATCGAGAGCCGATCGCCAACGCAGGGCCGAGCAGGCCCATGCCGCCGATGGCACCGGAGCGACCCCGGTTGTCTTCCACGTCACTGCTTTGGTAACCGCGATCCCATTTCATGAATTCACCGGCGGGTTGGAGATTGGGTGCCGGCTTCTGCAAGGACCGTGACAGCCTGCCGGGGCCAGCCGTTTGGGCTTCCGCAGCGCAATATCGGATTGAGCGCCGAGCGCCGCGGTGGCGCGAATTGCCTCGACTGAGTCGTTCACGCCTCGTCTTGAACGCATTAAGGTGCCGCCATGATCAGCGCCGAGCTCCCGCGACAGCTCTTCGGTTCGACTGGCGTGCCGGTGCCAAAGGTGGGGCTCGGCACTTGGTACCTCGAGCAAAGCGAGCCAAAGGTGGCAGTCGCGGCGGTGCGGGCGGCGCTCGAGCTGGGGCTAACGCACGTCGACACCGCGGAGCTGTATGGCTCGGGCAAAGCCGAGAGCTTGGTCGGCGAGGCGCTCGAAGGGCGTCGCGACGGCGTGTTTTTGGTTTCGAAGATCATTCCCAGCAACGCCAGTCGCAAAGGCACGATCAAACATTGCGAGCAGACGCTGAAGCGACTGCGCACCGATCATCTCGATTGCTACCTGTTGCATTGGCCCGGCTCCTACCCGCTTGCAGAGACGATTGCCGGGCTCGAGGAGCTGGTGAAAGCGGGCAAGACGCGCGCGTGGGGCGTCAGCAATTTCGATGAAGACGAGCTAGCGAGTGCGCTCGAAATCGCCGGGCCGGGGCGCATGGCGTGCAATCAGGTTCTGTATCACTTGGAAGAGCGCGGCATCGAGCATGCGGTGCTCCCGTGGTGTGAAGAGAATGGCGTTGCTGTCGTCGGCTACACGCCGTACGGGCAGCACCGGCAGTATCCGCCGCAAGGCGCGGCAGGTGCCGTGCTGACGCACCTTGCCGAGCGTTTGAACGCTACGCCGCGGCAAGTCGCGCTCGCGTTCTTGACTCGGCGCCCTGATTTGTTCGCCATTCCCAAGTCGACCCAGCTTGAGCACCTGCGCGAGAACGCGGGTGGCGCCCGCGTCGTGCTGTCGGCCGCCGACGTGACGGCCATCGAGCGCGCCTTTCCCGTTGGGCGTCGCCGCCGCGGCGTTGCGATGCTTTGAGAAAAGTCGAGCACGGCGGCTGCTAGCCCCTTAAAGTGCTCGGTCGGTGGCTATCAAGGGACTTTTCAAACGACTTTCGGCGTCACCGACCAACCCGGGCAAGCCGGCAGCGGCGCGCGCCTTCGACGTCGCGGACCTGTATCGCGGACCCGTCGCCGATCGGCAAGCCGCGGTCGACCCGCAAGGGCTGCCGCTCGATGAGAAGCTGCGCCAGGCTTATTTCTGGATCGTCAACACGGCGATCATCAGCCCGCACTACGACATCGAGTACAACGACGCGCCGCCGGCCGCGTTCACGCTCGGTGACAGCAAGAGCCAGCTCACGCTGCCGACGGCCCAGAGCTACTCGAGCTTCGTGCTGTTGCCGCTGCTGACGTTCGCGACGCGGCGCAAATGTTTGTTCATCGGTGGGCCCGGCCGCGGCAAGACTGCCAGTGCGATCTTGATGGGTGTGCTGGCGGGCTATTCGGTGCGCGACGTGAAGCGCGCGATGCAGCACGGTCAACCGCAGATGACGATCGCCGATTTGCTCGGCAATCCGCTGCCGAGCGACTTGGTCAACGCCAAGAGCATGGACGACATTCGCATTGCCTGGCGAAAGTGGCTCGGCCTGCGCGTTAAGATCATCGACGAATACAACCGCATTCCGACTCGCACTCAGAGCGCGCTTTTAACGGTGATGGGCGACAACTACGCTGAGCTGCTCGACCACATTTACGAATGCCCCGAATCTGCCTGGTATTTCACGGCTAATGACGACCAGGGTGGCGGCACCTACCAGGTGATCGAAGCCTTGCGCGATCGCATCGACGTGGTCGTGCAGGCGCTGGCCTTCAACTCGCGCTTCCTGCACGAGCTGCTCTTGCGCGTGGAAGAGAACGCGCGGCCTGAAGAGCTGGTGCCGCGCCAAGTCATCTTTTCGGAGACGGAGATCGATCAGTTGGGCGAAGAGATCCGCGCGGTTGAGTTGCCGCCCGAAGTGCGGCGGCGGCTGGAGTTCTTCAGCAGCCAATTCGAGTTCTGCGAAGTGGCGGCGCATCAGTTCGAGTACAAAACCAAAGACACCGTGCGGCTCTCGGGCGTCGATTGGCTCACCGTCACCGGGCAGGACACCGGTCGCGATCGCTTGAAAGACTTAGGCTGCCAAACCAAGAACGGCTTGTCAGTGCGCGCGCTGATGACGCTGATTCACTACGCCAAAGCGATGGCGTACTTCCGCGGCAGCCCGCTCGTTGGTTTGGATGACGTGCGGCAGGTGCTGCCGTTCGTGCTGCACGACAAGCTGACGCCGGATCCGGACGCGCCGTTCTTCGAAGCACCCGGCAATGCGCCATTGCGCGCGGATCGGATTGGTTGGCTGCGGCGGCTGTTCGACGACAGCGCGGCCGAATACGACCGTTTGAATCTCGACCGCGAAGATCCCGTCGCCCGGCTTTCTGAGCAATTCCAGCTTGGTTTGACTGGCGTCAGCGAGAGCGAAGTGCGCTCGCGGCTATCGCGGATCGAGACGTTGATTGCCGATCTGGCGCGCGGCAAGAAGCTCTACGGTCACCTGTACGATGATCTGTTGGTCTTGAAGTACTTGCACCACCGTTACACCAACTACCTGCGCTGGGTCGCGACGCAGTAGCCATGCTGAGCGAGGCTTTCGTCGGCGTGCTTTCGGCTCGAAGGGCCGACTACAACGCGCAATTTTTGGCGGCGCGCCGCGCGGCGCCCGAGCTCGACGAGCAGGCGTTCAAAGTCTTCCTTGCGACGTCGGTCGATCCGCTGGTCAGCGCTGTAGCCGCACTGGATCCGGCGGCCGTGGCCGAGGTCGTCGACGCCGCTTACGGCGTGGGGCTCGAGTTGTTGTCGCAACGGTTGGCGGGTCCGCGCGCGCACAGCCCGGCGCTCGACAACGGCTTTCAGAGTTTGTTTCCGCTGTTGGCGCGCTTCATCGCGCGCGCACCGGAAGCGGTGTTGCCGCGGCTGTGCAATGCGCTGCATCAGTTGGCGAGCGTGCCCGGCGTGCGGCCCGACGAGTGGTGTAGCGCGTTAGCTAGGCTCGCCCCGGACGTGCAAAGTGTCGAAGAGCTGCTGGGATTGGGCCAGGTTTTGGCCTGGTTGGCGGGGCTGGCTCATTACCGCCCGAGCGCGCTTTCGTTGTGTCGCAGCTTGCCGACGTCGCTGGTTTTGAGTGCACTGGGCGTGCCGGGCGGGGAGCTTCAGGCGATCCTTTTGCGGTTGCAGCAAAATCCGTGGTTTGTGCCGAGCGCGCCGGGGCTTGGCTTTCGGCTGGTTGGCAGCGTCGGCAGCTTTCGTGGTTTCGGGGGCGCGTTCTTGGCGCCGCCGCAAGTGACGCGCGTCGGGCAGCAGTTGTTCGTCGTCAGTGGTGACGATGCTTGGCTTTTGGCGCTCGACGCGTTCGGCTGCACCCTGCACCGCGCGCGCCCCGAAGACTTGGCCGGCGCCAGCTTCGATGTGCAGAACGGCAACGTCGCCCTCGAACCGACGCGGGTCATGGGCTTTGGCAAGACGTTGCCGCTGCGCGACGCGGGGCCACTCACGAGCGTCGTCGGCAACGCCAATACCTTGCTGTTCACGACCGCGCACTCTTACGCCGTCGCCGTGGTGGCGTTGGAAGGGAACCCGTGACCAAGCCGGCCGCCTTGCGCACGGACTTGGAGCAGCTGGCGGAGCGCTGGCTCGCGGCTTGGCCGGACGCGCTGGCGGCTTGGAGTAAATTTACCCGCCTGCGCCTGCCGGAGCTGTGCCTGACGGAAAAGGCCGCCGAAAAAGCCGGATTAACCGGCAGCTTTGCGATGATTCGTCTCACCGATCAAGCCGTCATCGTCAGCTTGCCGGAAGTGATCGGGAGCGGAGTCGGCGATCTAGCGGTCGAGATCTTGGCGCACGAGATTGGCCACCACGTGCTGGCGCCTTCGAACCTGACCGATCACGGTCGGATGATCGCGCGCATGCGCCGCGCCTTGCCAACATTGGAGCGCCACGCGCCATTCCTGGCCAACCTGTACACGGATCTTTTGATCAATGACCGCTTGCAGCGCAGCGTCGGCCTGCGGATGCACGAGGTGTACTTGGCGCTCGGCATGACCAGCTCGCCGAGCAAGGTGTGGCGGTTGTACCTGCGCATCTACGAGGTCTTGTGGTCCTTGCCGCGCGGTACGCTGTGCACGGGTGCGATGGAAGACCGCATGGAGGGCGATGCCTGGCTCGGCGCGCGGCTCTTGCGC
This sequence comes from Polyangiales bacterium, assembly GCA_038230915.1. Classification (GTDB taxonomy): domain Bacteria; phylum Myxococcota_A; class Polyangia; order Polyangiales; family Polyangiaceae; genus PMG-095. The sequence goes on from JBBRMI010000010.1 coordinate 34,166, forward strand.
AGTTACGCGCGTGACTTCATGGCCGGCAGTGGAGGCTTTGCGAGCTTGCTGTTGCCGTACCTGGCCGAGGACGAGCACGCGCTCGACGGGCACGAACGGTTGTTCGATACGCGCGACGCCGCCGGCGGCAGCAACCCCAGCGGCCTCTCCGAAGGCGAAGGCGAACCCGCCCCCGTTCACCCGGCGCACGATCCGCGCTTGAACGACGAGCTCGGTGAAGTCCCGGCCGACGAAACCAGGGCGCAGCCGAAGGAACCGGGCGCGCCGAACCCCGGCGCGGGCCAGACCCGCCAACCCTTCGAATTCGGCGAAATCCTGCGGGCGATGGGCCTCGTGATCAGCGATCACGAAGTCGCGATTCGCTATTACCGCGAGCGCGCCATCCCCCACCTGATCCCGTTTCCGCGCCGCCGCATGCCGACCAGCGTCGAGCCACTGCCGGAGGGTTTGGAACGCTGGGACTTTGGCGATCCGCTCGAGCACGTCGATTGGCTCGAGAGCGTGCTAGTCAGCCCGCACGTGGTGCCCGGACTGACGACCGTGCAGCGCGCGTGGGGCACGATGGACGGGCAGCAGCCGAAGAGTGAGCCGCTCGACCTAGATCTGTACGTCGACAGCTCCGGCTCGATGGCGAATCCGCAGCGGCTGATCTCGTTTCCGGCGCTGGCCGGCGCGATCATTTGTATCTCCGCGCTAAGGGCTGGTGCGCGCGTGCAAGCGACGCTGTGGAGCGGCGCGCGGCAGTTTCATTCGACGCCCGGCTTCGTGCGCGACGAACAACTGCTGCTCGGCGTGCTGACCGGCTACTTTGGCGGCGCGACCGCGTTTCCGATCCACGTGCTGCGCGACACCTTCGAAAAGCGCGGGCCGACGGCGCGACCAGCGCACGTCTTGGTGATCTCCGACGACGGCGTGTCGACCGCTTTCGACCAAGACGAGCGCGGCAATTCGGGCTGGGACGTGACGCGGCGGGCGCTCGGCCAAGCGCGCGGTGGTGCCACGTTCGTGCTGAATTTGCCGCCTAATTGGGATCGCGCGGACCAGGTTCACAAATACTTCGCGGACGCTTACGGCGCGATCCGTCGCGCGCGTGACGAGCTTCACGTCGACGTCCAGCGAGTGGCAGACTGGGACGAGCTGGTGGCGTTCGCACGCGCGTTTGCCCGCAAAACCTATGCGCAGGAGGCGAAGCGTGGCTGACGGCACGCCCTGTCTCGAATGCGCGCCGACCGCCGAACGGCTGGTCGTGGTGTGGCGCGTGACGACACGCTGCAACTTGAGCTGTGGGTTCTGCGCTTACGACCGCGCGTTGCCGTTCGCGCGCCACGACACCGACGAAGCGTCGGCATGCTCGCTGGGTCGTTCGTTGCTGCAGACTCGCGCAGCTTTGGGTCAAGAAGTCCACGTCTCCTTCTTGGGCGGCGAACCGTTCGCCTGGGAACCGTTGCCGCGCGTGGCGCGACGCTTCGCCGAGCTGGGCCTGTCGCTGGGCGTGACCACCAACGGCGTCATTCTAGGGAGCGCAGCTGCGCGCGAGCTTTTGCTCGATTGCTTCGACGAGGTCACGCTGAGTATCGATGGTGTGGGCGTCGTGCACGACGGGTTGCGCGGCTGGCCGGGCGGCTTCGACCGACTCGCGGCGGCGCTCGCGGCGCTGACTCAGGCGAAAGCGCGTCGCGGTCGCGGCCCAATTGTGCGGGTCAATACGGTCTTGATGCTCGATAACATTGGGAAATTCCCTGATTTATGCCGCGCGCTCGCCGCGCTGGGCGTGCAGGAGCTCACGTTCAATCGCTTGGGTGGGCGTGATCGGCCGGAGTTTTTCGCCGCGCATCAGCTGCGGCCGGAACAACTCGAGCGGTTCGCGACGGAGTTGCCGGCCTTGCGCCGTGAGCTTTCAGCGCAAGGCTTGGCCATCTTCGGCGCGCACAGCTATGTCGAAGGGCTGCTGTCGCTCGAGCGCGGCGAAACCTTTGCGGTGCAAAACTGCGAGCCGGGCCGGCGCTTCTTGTTCGTCGATGAGTACGGCAAGATTGCGCCGTGCAGCTTCACGCTCGCCAGCTACGGCGAGCTTGCGGCAGAAGCCGCCGAGCCTTCGGGTGATTTTTCTGACTTGCCGCGGCGCTTCCTGGCGCGGCAGCGTTCGCAGCGGGCGAGCGCCTGTGACGATTGCCCGAGCACGCAAGTGTTCGAAAAATTTCGAGGTGCATGATGGATCAAGAAGGCTGCGAGCTGAGCCGCCTGATGCGGCGCATCACCGAAACGCCGCCGGAATTTCTAGACGAGCCGCGTCTCGGTCAACACGGCACGGTCGCAGTTTCAGCTGTGGTGGGCGATCTGTGCCGCTGGCACGGGGTCGATCCGGGCTCGGCCGCGCTCGACGCCTTCGCGGTTGGGACGCCCAAGTCGGACCGTAACCGACTGCGAGTCAGCTTGCTGTTGAGCTGGGTCTTGGCCGAAGACTGGTTTCGCGGATTGGACTTGCGGGCGGCGCCGCTGATCCCGCTACTCTTGCAGGGCGCCAGTGAGCTCAGCGAGCACGTGGCGGTCGAGAAGCTGGTCGCGGATCCCGAACGCCGCGAAGAACTGGCCCGCTTTTGCCTCGCGCGGTTGGGTTTCCGGCCGCTGGGTGAGAGCCGCGCCCAAGCCGAGGATCGCCTGACCAGCTTGAGCGCCGCCGAGCGCGCGCGGGTGCTGCGAGCGTCGCGCGAGGCCGAAGCTAGGGCGCGCACGGTGCGCGAAGCCTTGGCGCGCAAAGCCGCCGAAGAATCCGCCGACAAGTACACGCGCGAATGACCGACCCGAGTGACGCCGAACGCTACCCGACCCTGACCGAGGACGGGAGACGTATGCTGCAGCGTCTGCGCGAGCATCGCCACGCGCCGATGTTTCGCAACGAGAGCGGTAATCGGCTCACGCGCGAGGACGTCGAGACGGTGCGCGCCTTCGAGCGTGAAGTGGCCGAAGCGGTCGTGGCGGATCAGAGCGAGCAATCCGCTACGTGGCTGGCCGAGTTCCTGGCGCGTGTGTACCGTGAGGTGCCGTTCTATCGCGCGATGGGCGGCGCGCCGCGCCGTTTGACCGACATACCGCCAGTGGGTCGCGCCGAGCTGGGTCATGACGTGGCGCGCTTCGTCCCTGATTCGGCGCCGGTCGAGCGTCTGATCAACTTTCGCACCAGCGGTACGACTGGCCATCCGCTGCTGATCGCGTCGCACCCGGTCGTCGCGGCCAGCTACTTGGCATTTCACCGTCGCGCGCTGTCGCGGTTCGGCGTCACGCTGCGCGCGTCGAACGGTGACGTGGGCGTCGTGCTGCTCGGCTACCAGCGTCAATGCTTCACGTATGTGTCGGTCACGCCCACGATGGACGAAGCCGGCCTGGTGAAGCTCAACCTGTATCCGGATGATTGGCGAGCTCCGGAAGATCGCCGAAAATACCTTGAAAACCTATCGCCGGAGGTGCTGGCGGGCGATCCGATTTCGTTCGTCGAGCTGCTGAAGCTTGGCGCGGCGTTGCGGCCACGCGCCGTCCTGAGCACGTCGATGACGTTGCTGCCCGCGCTGCGGCGAGAGTTGGAGACGACGTTCGAGTGCCCGGTGGTGGATCTGTACTCACTCAACGAAGCCGGTCCGATCGCCGCCTTCGACGCTGCCAGCGGCGGGCACGTGCTGTTGCAGCACCGCATGTTGGTGGAGATCTTGGACGCGGCCGGAAAATCCGTGCCGCGCGGTCAGCGCGGGGAGGTGACGCTGACCGGTGGCTTCAACTTCTGCTTGCCGCTCGTGCGCTACCGCACCGGGGACTTCGCCTCGCTCGAGCTCCGCAACGCCGAACCGGTTTTGGTCGGGCTCGAGGGCAGAGCGCCGGTGCGGTTTCGCACCCACGCGGGTGAATGGCTGAACAATATCGAAGTGACGCACGTCTTGCAGCCGCTCGGGCTCCGGCAATTTCAGCTGCAGCAGCGTGCCGATGGCGCGCTGCTGTTGCGCGTGGCGGGCCGCGCGCGCCACGAAGCCGAGTTGCGCGCGGCGCTGCTCGGTCTGTTCGGCGCCGAGCAGACGCTCGTCGTCGAAGAGTTAGATGGCGCCGAGGGCAAGCTCTTGCAGTATTCGTCGGAGCTTGCCTCGTGATCGCAGCTGTCGAGCTCGGCGCGAACGGCTTCAATACGCTCGCGATTGTGTTGGCGGGCCGAAACAGCGTGCACACGTGGTGGACCGGCATCATCGGAGGGTTACTGTTCGGCTACGTTTTCCTCGAAGCCAAGCTGTACGCCGACGTCACGTTGCAGGTCTTCTTTCTGGTTACCAGCATCGACGGCTGGCGCAGGTGGCAGGGCGAGTCGACTCGCGCGCTTCCGGTCACGCGCACGAAGGCGCTCACGTTGGGCAAGCTCACGCTGGCCGGCGCGCTCGTGGTGGTTGGCTACGGGTTCTTGTTGCATCGCTTCACCGACGCCTACGCGCCGTTCCTCGATTCGGCGATCCTGGCGTTCAGCGTGCTGGGGCAATTTTTGCTGATGCAGCGCCGGGTCGAGACCTGGTGGTGTTGGTTGTTGGTCAATACGCTGGCGGTGCCGGTGTACTGGCAGCGCGGCCTGCACGTGACGTCGCTGCTGTACGCGGCGTATTGGGTCAATGCCGCGATTTCGCTGCGGCATTGGCGCTCGGACTTGGCCGCGCCGCCGGCGCCGCAGCGGGCACCGGCGTGACTGCGCGCTTTCGTACCGGCCTGGTCGTCGGCAAGCTGTCGCCACTGCACCGCGGCCACGAGCACCTGCTGTCGACGGCGCTCAGCCAATGCGAGCGGCTGCTCTGCATCAGCTACTCGAGCCCCGAGCGGCCCGGCTGCGGTGCCGAGGCACGCCGCGGCTGGTTTTGTGAGCTATTTCCCGCAATCACCCACCTGGCGCTCGACGAGCGTGAGCTCGAACGGCTTCGTCAGCAGCACGGCACGCTGCCCGCGCTGCCGCACAACGACGCCTCCGAGCTCGAGCACCGCGTGTTCGTCGCTCAGCTGTCCTTGCGCGTGTTCGGCGTCGCGGTCGACGTGGTGTTCACGAGCGAGCTGTACGGCGACGGTTTTGCAGTGGAGCTCCAGAAGCAATTTCGCGCGGCCGGCCACGTCGCCGCTCGGGTCGAGCACGTGCTAGTCGACTTGGATCGCAAAAACGTACCGACCTCTGCCAGCGCAATCCGGGCCGATCGCGAGCTTGGGCTGACGTTTCTGTCGCCGGTCGTGCGCGCGTCGTTCGTGCGGCGCGTGTGCCTTATCGGCGGGGAATCGTCTGGGAAAACCACGCTGACGCGGGCGCTGGCCGAGAGCTTCGACACCACGCATTGCGAGGAATATGGCCGCGAAAAGTGGCTCGAGCGCGGCGGCGAGCTGATTTACGAAGACTTTCTTTTGATTGCGGCGACTCAGGTCCGGCGCGAAGAGCAAGCGACTCGCTCGGCTCGGCACGTTACGTTTTGCGACACCTCGCCGCTCACCACGCTCTTCTACTGCCGGGATCAATTTGGCAAAGCCGACCCGGAGCTCACCCGGCTCGCCGAGCGCCGCTATGATCTGTTCCTGCTGTGCGCTCCGGATCTGCCCTTCGTGCAAGATGGCACGCGTCGCGACGCTGGCTTTCGGGCTCGTCAACATGACTTCTACTTGGCGGAGCTAGAGCGGCTTCAAGCGCGTTGGATACTAGTCGAAGGCTCACTCGAGGCCCGCATCCAGCAAGCGCGACACGGCGTAAGCTCGCTGTAATTGGCACTCTTCACTCAAATGGCGATAGTGTCGCTCGCGTTGCCGTACTCTCGCGTGCTTGGCACACGTACCAGAATGCCTAGCGTGCGGTACGTGTTGCTTCTCGCTGCTGTCGACGTTCGTTCGCGTGTCGGGTGACGACCACGCGCGGCTGGCTGAACGCGCCGATTCGCTGGTGGCGTTCGATGGCGTTCGCGCCCACATGCGGATGGTCGACGGCCATTGCGGCGCGCTCGAAATCGACCCCGGCTCCGGCCAATTCGTGTGCTCAGCCTACGCTACGCGCCCGCAAGTTTGTCGGGACCTCGCCCGTGGGTCTGGCGCTTGTCTCGGCGAGCGCGAGACGAAAGCCGAGCGACCGCCGATTGCTCTGCGGCTCGCGGCTGCGCATCTGACGCGGTCGTGATATCACCGGGCGCTTGGGTTACCTGGGTTACTACTTCGTGTGGATGGCGTTCTCGTACCTGATTCGAGAACCGCGGCTTTTGGCAGGGCTCTTGGTTTTGTGGCTGGTGCGCGGCTTGTTGCCGCCGCCCGGAGCGCTGTTGGGCGCACTCGGGCGAGCGGGGCGCCTGCGCGAACAGGTCCGGCTCAATCGCGCGAACATCACCGCTCGCCGTGATCTGGCGACGATTTACCTGAGCCTGCTCCGGCCGCGGCGCGCCCTGCCGCTGCTCGAAGAGGGGCTCGCGCTGGCTCCCGACGACGCGGAGCTGATCTACCTGTATGGGGTGGCGCTGCACCGCGCCGGTCGGCAAGAAGACGCGCTGGCGCGCTTGCTGGCGGCGATCGAAAAAGACGCACGCTTGCGCCACGGGCATCCCTACTTCGTCGCCGGCGAGACCTTACTGGCGCTTTCGCGTTGGGACGACGCCGCCGATGCGTTCGAGCGCTACTTGGATTTCAACGGTTCGGACGTTGCCGCGCACACCAACCTGGCGCGAGCGCACGCCGGGGGAAAAGATGCTGCAGCGGCACGCAAGTGGCTCCTGGCCGGCATTTCGACCTGGCACGGTCTGTCCGGCGCCTTGAAGCGTCGCCAATTCGGCGCGTACCTTCGCGCGCAAGCGGCGCGGATCTCGGTCTTGAAAGATGGCGGCGCGATGTTGATCGCGGCGTCGCTGCTCGCGCTAGCCGTTGGCGGCGCGCTAGCCGTGTACCCGCTCGTCGCCAAGCTGTGGCGACCGAACGACCAGCAGCAGCTCGTCGATCAGTTGCAGAAGAGCGCTGCGCTGTGCGGCACGCAGCGCACGGGCGAGTTCGAAGGCAGCTACGCGGCTTCGCTCGAGCTCGACGGCGGCGGTACCGGCCTCAGCGTCAAGCCAGACGCCGAGCTGCGTCAGGCCCGCCAACGCCAGGCCGACCAGCAGCTCGCCGATTTTCGAATCACCAGCGATCGCATCGAGAGCGGTCGCGAAGTCGTTCAGGAATTTTGCTTGACTAAGGTGCTCGAGCGCACGCCGCAGTCATTGCACGCGCAGGCCGTGTTGCGTTGGCATCCGCGCCAGGGCGCACCCGCGGGGGACGACGAAGCCGACGCGGATCCTGGGCCCATGGCGCTGTTCGACATCCGCCTGGTCCGTGGTGCCGATTCGACGCGGCTGCGGTTTGCTCCGGTGGCCAGTCCGCTCTCAGCCACGCTCGTCACGCTGCAGCGACAACCGTAGCGCCGCAGACGCGCCGTTTGGCAGCGTGCAAAGTAAACCGTCGTTCGATTGCGGATCCGTCAGCTGCTAGTGTTTGCTCTGATTTTCCAGACTGGGCGCCGCGCCCCGGTAGTAGCCTCCGGGCGTGTTTGCCCGTCGTTGGTCGTCATTGGCGGCAATGGTATTGGCGGTCGGCGTCGTGGCTCTCGGCGGCTGTCGCCTGAAGCGCGACGCGCACAACGCCCCCGGAAAATACGCCTCGGGCGTGAGTAGCCAGTGCGCCAACGGTTACGCCGTGGCCGACGGCCCCTACCGCTACGAAAACAACCAGTGGGGTGGCGGCAAGTCGCAAGGTCCGTTCGAACAATGTCTGCTGAAGCGCACCGTCGACGGTAAACAGCAGCGAGGTTGGAGCTGGAGCTTCCCCGGCACCGACTCATCGGTCTTCGCGTATCCCGAGGTCATCTTCGGTTGGAAACCATGGACGGGCGGCAAAACGACCGACCCGCACCTGCCCACTCGCGTCGGAGACTTCAAGAAGCTCACGCTCGTCTACGATGTCGAGAGCCAGATCACCGGCAGCTACAACCTCGCGCCCGAAGTCTGGATCATCGACCGCAACGTGCACGACGGGCCGCCCTCACCACGCGCCATCACGGCTGAAGTCATGTTCTGGATGGACAGCGGCGGCGTTGCCCAACCTGGCGGCTCGGTCGTCGCCAACCCAGTCGTGAACGGCGAAACCTACGAGCTTTGGCAACAGGATGGCGCAGCCGGCGACGCCAGCTCCGGCGCCAGCTGGCGGCTGCTCTCGTTCAAGCGCGCGACCCCGCAGCTCTCGGGCGTCATCGACATTCCCGCCTTCATGCGCGTGCTCGTCGCCGAGAAACGCATCGAGCCGAGCCAGTACATCGCCACGATCGAGTTCGGCAACGAAATCAGCGGCGGCACCGGAACGACTTGGGTCAACCACCTCGAGATCCAGACGGAATAGGCGCGCCGCGCGCCGCTAGACGCGCGATTTAGCGCGCCGGACTGGCGGCCATTCTCGCGCGGGGTTGCGTCGCTATGTTCTTCGGCATGCGAAACCTCATCATCATCTTGGGCGCGTTGGTATCGAGCACGGTTGGCTGTAGCCATCAGCACGAAGGCAAAATCGATGACGTGGGGCTCCGTGTTCCAGCGTTCGAGTAGCTCCACGTCCCCGAGGATCGCCTGACGGAGCGTCACGCTGAATGGCTTCGGGTCCATAAAACCTCCCGCGCCATCCGCGCGCCGCCGTTACGCCCCGACCGCGAGCCGCAGCTTCTCGAGCAGCGGCTGGATTTCGCTGTGGCGCAGCTTGAACAGCGAGCGGTTTGCGACCAACACGCTGGAGACATCGAAGATGGTTTCGACCTCGACTAGGCCATTTTCGCGCAGCGTGGCACCCGACTCGACCAAGTCGACAATCGCGTCGGACAACCCGACGATCGGCGCAAGCTCGACCGAGCCGCCAACGTAGATGATCTCGGCTTGGATGCCGCGCGAGGCGTAGTGCTCGGTGGCGATGCGCGGAAACTTGGTGGCGATGCGCGGCACATCGGGCAAGACGGCGCCGGCCGGCGCGGCCACCACCATCCGGCACTTGCCGATGCCCAAATCGAGCGGCTGATACAGATCGCAACGCCGCTCGCGCAACACATCGCGACCGCTCACGCCCAGATCGGCGGCGCCGTACTCGACATAGGTCGGCACGTCGTCGGGTTTCAGCAGCAAAAAGCGCAGCTTGCCGTCGGCGCTTTCGCGCACCAGCCGTCGGTCGTCGTCGCCAAGCGCGGAGGTGTCCAAGCCGGCGGCCTTGAACAGCGGCGCCAGCACCTTGGTGACGCGCCCCTTCGGGATCGCGATCGTCAGCGGCCCAGCCTTCACGGCTCCTCACTCTCGAGCGTGATGCGCTCGATGTCGGCGCCGGCGCCGGCCAGCTTGTGCTCGATGTGCTCGTAGCCACGGTCGAGGTGGTACACGCGGCGTACGATCGTCTCGCCGTCAGCGACCAAGCCGGCCATGATCAACGAAGCGCTGGCGCGTAGATCGGTCGCCATGACGCTGGCGCCGGACAGGCCCGAGACACCGCGCACGATCGCCACGTTGCCGCGCGTCTCGATGTGCGCGCCCATCCGGATCAGCTCCGGCACGTGCATGAAGCGGTTCTCGAACACGTTTTCGGTCAGCACGCTCTCGCCCTTGGCCAAGCAGCAAAGTGCCATGAATTGCGCCTGCATGTCGGTCGGAAAGCCTGGATGCGGCGCCGTGCTGACGTCCACGCCCTTGAGCGCGCCCAAGCGTCGCACGCGCACGTGCTCACCCTCGCGCTCGATTTCGATGCCGGCGCGGCGCAGCTTCACCACCACCGGCTCCAGATCTTCGAGCGGCGCGTTTTCGAGCAGCACGTTGCCGCCGGCCAGCCCGACCGCGGCCATGAAGGTGCCGGCCTCGATGCGGTCGGCGATAATCGCATGGTCGAACGGAGCCAGCTCGGATTTGCCCTCGACGTGGATCGTGGAAGTGCCGGCGCCGTCGACTTTGGCGCCCATCTTGTTCAACACGCGCCCCAGCTCTTCGATTTCGGGCTCGCACGCCGCGTTGACGAGCGTGGTGCGGCCCTTGGCCAGCGCCGCCGCCATCATTAAGTTCTCGGTGCCCCCGACCGTCTGCATGTCGAACACGACCTCGGCGCCGCGCAGGCCCTTGGGTGCGTGGGCGATGATGAAGCCGTGCTCGACCTCGATCTTGGCGCCGAGCGACTCCAGGCCTTGCAGGTGCTGATCGACCGGGCGCGCACCGATCGCGCAGCCGCCAGGCAGCGACACCTTGGCCGAGCCGTAACGCGCGAGCAGCGGCCCGAGCACGAGCACGCTGGCGCGCATCTGCCGCACCAAGTCGTACGGCGCTTCGGGCTTGACAGCGCCGGTCGGCGATTTGACGTGCACCTCCGGCATCTCGACGTCGACCGGGCGGCCCAAGTAGCGGAGCAGCGCCGCCGTCGTCTCGATGTCACGCAGGGCGGGCACGTTGCGCAGCCGGCTCTGCCCGTCGGACAGCAGGGTGGCACACAAGATGGGGAGGGCGGCATTCTTGGCGCCGCTCACGCGAATGGTGCCGGACAGTGCTCGGCTACCGCGGATCCTGATCGCGTCCATGTGTCGCTTCGATATGCCGAACCGCCCCGCCGCGCAACCTTCTGGCCGCGGCGACCAGCGGCTTGGCTGCCAAGCTGCAGCTCGAATCGCAGAAACTGCCGTGTCGTCTCCAGGCCGCACCCACTCGGCTGCCGCGAAGTACGGCCTGCCCCGGTCGTCGGGCCACGCTCTGCGGTTCGAGATTTTTTCACAGGGAGATCGGGAGATCGGGAGACCTGAACGAGCGAGAATTTTGGGGTTCGCACTGCCGCCCGCGAGTTCACTCGGTGTGTTCTCAAGGTGCTTGGCTGCTGCGCGGCCTTGCCGCGGCCCTGTGCGCCGCAGGCGCAGCGAACCCCAAAAACTCCCGATCTCCCGATCTCCCTGTGAAAAAATCTCGTAGGTTCTCGCCACGAGCGACCGGTACGGCAGCCCCTCCGGGCTCGCGCATAGCCCGAAGCGTGCGCACAGCGCGGCCCCGCGACGCACGGCAGTTTCTGCAAGCGGGCTGCGGCTGGGCAGCCAAAGGTGCGACGGAGCGTTGGAGCAGGGTGGCCCTACCAAACTGCGAGCAGACGTGGCTAACCTCCCGGATGATGCGTCGCCGCGCTCTGCTCCGCTCGTTCTTCCTCGCCAGCGTGCTCGGCGCAAGCTCAGCCGCGGCGGAGGTGCCAGCGCTCAATCTGCGTGGTCTCGAGCTGCCGACCGACGAAGCCGGCGGGCTGTACACCGAACCGGCTCGGGCTCCAGGTCCCCTGAATTGGAACGCGGCCGTGGTCGGTTCGTACGCCGAGCGCGTGGTCGTGCTGCGCGACGGCTCGGGCACGGAGGTCGCGGTACCGGTCAAACATCAGCTGTCGCTCGACTACCTGTTCGGCATGGGGCTGGGTGACCGCATCGCGCTCGGGCTTTCGCTGCCGAGCGTGATTCATCAAACCGGCAGCGGCGACGTGGCGGGCCGCGTCAACGGTGCCGCGCCGCTGCCCAAGAGCGCGCTCGGCGACATCGGGCTGTCGGCCAAGGCCGTGCTCCTGCCAGCGGGTGATCTGGGTGGCTTCGCGGTCGCGGCGCTGGCGCGCGCCACGCTGCCGACCGGTGATCCGACTTCATACATTTCCGAAGGCAGCGCGACCGGCGAGCTCCGGCTGCTGTCGGAGCTCAGCTTGGTCGCACTCACCGTGCGCGCGGCCGTTGGCGTCAAGGTGCGCGGCGCCGAGACGAGCTACGTGCACCAAGGCTTCGGCCACGAATTGCCGTGGGGCGCCGCGATCGTGTTGCGGCCGCAGGCATTTGGCTGGGACGAAAAGGGCCGCTGGACGTGGTCGGTTGAAACGCACGGTGCGGTCGCGGTAACGCCGAGCTTCGCCGCGGCCGGCGCAAGCCCGGCGGTGATCGGCGCGGTTGCTCGCTACACACCGGGCGAAATTTCGCTGTTGGCCGGCGTCGAAGCGCCGCTCAACGCCGCGATCGGCGTGCCGCTGGTGCGCGGTGTGCTCGGTTTCGGCTGGGCGCCGCGCTTTTACGACTCCGACGGCGATGGCATCGAAGACTCGAAGGACGAGTGCGCGGAGCTGGCCGAAGACCGCGACGGCTTTCAAGACGGCGACGGCTGTCCCGATTTCGACAACGACGACGATGGCGTCGCCGACGAAAACGACAAGTGTCCGACCGAAAAAGAAGACGCCGACGGCTTCGAGGATGAAGACGGCTGTCTCGACCCGGATGACGACCACGACGGCATCCCCGACGTGAAAGACGCTTGCCCGCGTGAGGCCGGCCCCGACTCGCCCGATCCGAAGCTGCGCGGCTGCCCACCGCGCGATCGCGATATGGACGGTATCTACGACGCCGACGACCAGTGCCCGAAGAAGGCTGAAGATCGCGACGGCTTCGAAGACGCCGACGGCTGCCCCGACCCCGACAACGACCAAGACGGCATCCTCGACGCCGCCGACGCCTGCCCGCTGGTCGCCGGGATCGCCCGCGAAGACCCCAAGCTGAACGGCTGTCCGAGCCCGGACAAAGACGGCGACACCTTCGACGACGCCGACGACAAGTGCCCGGACGTTGCCGAAACCTTCGACGGCTTCGACGACACCGACGGCTGCCCCGACACCGACGCCAAGAAACCGCGCCCACTCCTGGCGCACTTCGACGAAAAGACCGCCAGCGTGCGCGTGTCGGCGCCGATCACGTTCGAGGCGATGCCGCGCGCTTTGGAGCTTACGGAGAAGTCGAGCGTGGCGCTGCGCGCGCTCGCCCAGCTGCTGCACGACAGGCCCGGTTTGACGCTGCTGGTCGGGGTGCGTCCGCAAGGTCCGAGCCCGGCCGCGGCGCAGGAGGCTTCGAGCCGCAGCACCAGCATCGTGCTCGCGCTGCGGGCGCTGTCGCATCGCGACGACGTCGCGGAAGGTGTGAGCTTCTCGGTCGTGGCCAAGCTGCCGGGCGCCGCCGCCAGCGGTATTGGTTTCGGCACGACGCTAGCGACCAAGGCCGCGCCGAGCAAAACCAAATCGAGCGCCAAGCCATGACGTGGCGGCGCGTTCGGCGCGTCGCGCGCGCGGCCGTGCCGGCGCTGTGCGCGCTCAGCCTGCTCGGCCATGCGCTCGGCCGAGAGCCTGAACGGGGGCAGAAACCGCCGTCGCTGCTGACCGAGCTTGGCGCGCCCGCGGCCGAAAAGCTGCTCGCGAGCGAAGCGTCGCGCGATCGGTTGCGCGGCCTTGCGCGACTCTCGGCGCTGGCGACACCGCGCGCCGTGGAGCTGTTGGCGCGCGCGCTCGATCCGGGCGGCGCGGCCCACGGTGCGGAGGAGCACCTGGCGGCAGTCCGCGCACTCGCGCCGCACGCCAAGCTTCCGCTGGCTCGCGACGCGTTGGTGCGTGCCCTCTCGTCGCCGCCCGTCGAGGTCGACGCCGGACCGCTCTCGGAGTGGGTGCAGAGCGCGTCGGCGTTGGCGTTGGCCAAAACCCAAGATCCCGCGGCGCTCTCTGCGCTGGGTCGCACGCTGCGCAAACCGGGCCACGCTGCCGAGCTGACGCGCGACGCGCTGCTCGCGAATCCGCCGCACGACCTGACGCCGATTTTGCGCGCGCCCGGGGCACCGACGAAGGAGCTGTGCGACGCGCTCGGCGCGCTCGGCGATCTGCGCGCCGAGACCTTCCTGCGCGACGTCGTGCGTCGCGGTGCGCCCGAAGCCCGTGCCGCGGCCGCGCTGGCTTTGTTGCGCCTCGGTTCGACCGAGGTGGTCGAGCTCGCGCGGCATTGGTTGAAAGCCGAGCGCCAACCGGTGCTGGTAGCGGCTGCCGTCGAAATTCTGGCGCGGCGCGGCACCGCCGACGCCGCTGCCGCGCTCACCGAGCTGGCCGCCAACGAAGCCACGCGCCAGCTCGCGCTCGGCTTGTTCTTGCTGACCGACGGCAAGCTGCCGGCGCCGGCGACACTCGATCCGGACATGGCTGGCGAACGCGCGCCGGCGCTGCTCGAGCTGTTTGCGCGCGGCGGCGCTTGGGGTGCGCCACGGCTCGAACGCGCCTTGCAAAACCCGGCCAGCGCCGGGCTGGCGATCTACGCGCTGTCGCGCGCCCCGGGCGCTCGAGCGCGCGCTCGCCTCGAACGTGCCGTTGGGGAGCCGCGGCTGCGCAGCTTGGCGCTGCGCGCGTTGGGGCTGCGGCACGCCCGTCTCGGCGACGACTCCGGGGTCTTGAACAAGCTGCTGCCTGCCGCGCTGCGCGCTACAGAGCCGAACGAACGCGCCGCTGCAGCCTTCGCGCAGGCGTTGCTCGAGCCGCAGACGTTGCTGCAGCATCTGGCTGCGACCGACGCCGTCGTGGTGCGGGCGGTCGCGCGCTTGGCGTCGACGGGACCTGGCGCCCGCGCGGCGGTACGGCGGCTGCTCCACGAAAGCGACCCGGTGTTGCAGGTCGCGCTCAGCATTGGGCTTGCCGATGCCGACGCTGCCGAGCTGGCGTCGACGCCGCTCTTGCTCGAGCTTTCGCACGGCGCGGGGCCGGCGTCGCTCTTGGCTGCGGCGGCGCTTTCGGCACGGAAGGACGCCGATCTGTTGCCGCTCGTGCGCGAGCTGCTCACCAGCGGCGATCCGTGGCTGCGCGCGCACACCTTGCTCGGATTATCGCGGGCTCGCGATCCGGACGCGCTCGGCTTGATCGAGAACGCGTATCGCTTCGAGCCGGACGCGTCGGTGCGGCACGCCGCGGTGGTGGCGCTCAGCCGGCGTCCGGAGTCGGTGAAGCTCCGCACGTTGACGTTGGCCGCCGAGCTGGATGCCTCGCTCGCCGTACGTGAGGCAGCCCGGCTGGCGCTCGCAGGCCAGACGCTGAGCGATGGTGTGGTCGGTCCCGAGACGCTGTGGCTCGAGCTGTCGAAGAATCCCGGTCTCGGCGTGTCAGCGGTACCGGCGGCGCTCGTGCGTACCGGCGACGGCCTCGCGCTGCCGCTGCTCGCGGACCCGGACGGCGTCGTCGTCGCGGCTGGCACGGATCCGGCTCGGCTCGAGGTTCGACTTGCGCTTCTGGGCGAACGGGTGAACGTTCCGGGGGCGAATCCATGAAAAAAGCCGCCGCCGACAAAGTCGCGCCCTCGAAGGCGCAGCCCGAAGCTCCCGGCTTCGAGGCAGCGCTCCAGCGCCTGACCGCGATCGTCGAACGGCTCGAGAGCGGCGACTTGTCGCTCGAACAGTCGCTGTCGTTGTTCGAGGAAGGCACCCGCCTGTCCCGCTCATCGCAAGCTCAGCTCGACAGCGCCGAGAAGCGCGTCGAGGAGCTTCTAGCCATCGACGCCGCGGGGCAGCCCGTCGTGCGCGAGCTCGAGCCGGAGTAAGCGCGTGCAGCAAGTGGTCGAGACAGCCGCGTTTCTCGCCATTGGCAACGAGCTTTTGAGCGGCAAAGTCGTCGAAGCGAACCTGGCGCCGCTGGCCAAGACGCTGCGCGCGCTCGGTATCGAGCTCAAGACGGCGGAGATTCTGCTTGACGACGTGCCGACGTTAGCGGCCGCGATTGCGCGGCTCTCGGCCGCGCACGGCGTCGTGGTGACGAGCGGTGGCGTCGGCCCGACCCACGACGACGTGACGGTCGAAGCCGTGGCCAAGGCGTTCGGTCGCAAGGTCGTGCGCGAGCCCACGCTGGTCGAGCTGGTGCGCCAAACCTTCGGCGAGAAGACCAGCGATGCTCACCTGCGCTTCGCCGACATTCCGGAGGGCGCAGAGTTGCGGCGTGCGCCCGACGTTTCCTGGCCGACGCCCGTGGTCGAAAACGTCTGGATCTTGCCGGGGGTGCCCGAGGTTTTCCGGATGAAGCTTGCGACGTTGCGGTCGTGGGTCAAAGGCCCGCAGCCGTTCGTGACGCGCGCGTTGGTGCTCAACCGCGACGAAGTCGACTTGAAAGACGCGCTCGACGCCGTCGTGGCGGCGCATCCGTCGGTGAGTATCGGCTCGTATCCGGCGCTGTTCAATCCGCGCTACCGCACGCGCATCACGTTCGACGCCACCAGCGAAACCGCCGTGCAGGCGGCGCTCGAAGATCTGCGCGCGCGCCTGGAGCCAAGCTCCGTCGTCGACGTCGAGTGAGTCGCTGGCTGGCGCCGGCGGCCGCGGACGCCTGGCGGCCGAGCCCGCGAGCTCTCGAAAACGCGCTGCCGCCGACCAAAACGCTGCGCATCGCCGCTGGCACGCCTGCTGCTTCAGCCGGTGTGAGAGCGAGGTTCAGTTTGCCGGCGATCAGAGAACGAGCATTGGCGTCTGGAGTTCACGATTTGGGGGACGCAGAGCTGCTGACGCTGCTGCTCGGCACCGGCAGCACCGGTAATTCCGTCGAGCGCGTGGCGCTGTCGCTGCTCGAGGCTTCGGGCGGCATCGAGGGCATCGCTCGGCTCGGTCCGCACGCGTTCGCGGTGCAGCCTGGTGTCGGCCCGGTCAAGGCGGCGCGCTTGGCAGCGGCAATGGAGCTCGGGCGCCGGGTCGTGATCCGCTCGCTCGATGAGCGCCGCCAAGTCCTCGACTGCTTCGAGGCGGTCGCCGATTGGGCGCGGCCACGTTTAGCGGCGCTCGATCACGAAGAGGTGTGGCTACTGTGTCTCGACGGCCGCAGCGGTTTGAAGTCCAGCGTGCGCATCGCTCAAGGCGGGCTGCACGGCTGCGCGTTGACGGCGCGTGATGTGCTGGCACCAGCGGTGAAGAACGGCGCCGCCGCCATCGTACTCGTCCACAACCACCCGAGCGGCGACCCGCAACCCAGCCTGGACGATGTCGAAATGACGAAACACGTTGCGAAGTGTGCGGAGTTGATAGGGATACCGCTCTTGGACCATGTGGTTGTGGCGCGGAGCGGGGCTCGGTCGGTGCTGGACGAACATGTTTAGACGCGGTTCTTTTCCGCCGGGTTGGTTCTTGTTCTCCGCCGGGCGCCCAAGTCTGGGCTCGCGGGGGCTCCTGATCTCCTGATCTGTTTGTGAAAAAAATCTGGGAGAGCAAAAGCGGCTGTAATTGGCTGCTAACCTCCTCTTTCCGTGGGCCGAGGCGCTGGGCTATCCTGCTTGGTCGATGAGCAGTCCGGAGATCCATTTCGGCGCATTGACGGACGTGGGCCGCACGCGCGAGCACAACGAGGACAACTACCTCGTCGACAAGAAGCTCGGGCTGTTCGTGGTCTGCGACGGAATGGGCGGACACGCTGCCGGTGAGGTGGCGAGCGCGCTGGCGGTGCGCACGATCCACGACGAGATCAAGAAGCAAGCCGACATGATCCTCGACTACGCCGAGGGCGCGTCCGGCGGCGCCAAGGTCAGCAAACGCGACATGCTCAACATGCTCGAGTTCGCGGTGAACCGCGCCTCGAACAAAGTGCACTCGGAAGCCGCCAAGGACGCCAAGAAGCGCGGCATGGGCACGACCCTGGTGGCGCTCTTGGTCGTCGGCAACCAAGGCTTCATCATCTACGTGGGTGATAGCCGAATCTACCTCTTGCGCGACGCCGTGCTCGAGCAAATTACCGAAGATCACACCGTTTACAACGAGCTTATCAAGCGCAAAAAGATGCCGAAGGAGCAGGTCGAGCAGCTGGCGCAAAAGCACGCCATCACTCGCGCCGTGGGCGTTTACGAGCACGTCGAGCCGGACACGCTCGTCGTCGACCTGTTGCAGGGTGACCGCTTTCTGCTCTGCTCCGACGGCCTTTCCGGCTATTTCGAGGAAGAGCTCGAGCAGCTCGGCAAGTTCCTGGCGAAGCCCGACGCGGACAGCGTCGTCAAAGAGCTGATCGACTGGGCCAACGATCACGGCGGTAAGGACAACATCACTTCGGTCATCGTCACCGTCGGTGACGCGTCGGCCCGCGACGAAAACCGCGCCAAGAAGCTGCAGCTCAAGCGTGAGATCTTGGCGCGCATGCCGCTGTTCCGTCCGCTCAACGACCGCGAAATCTTGCGCGTCTTGCAGGTGACCGACGTGCTCACCTACAAGACGGGTGAGGTGGTGATCACCGAGGGCGAAAAGGGCGAAGAGCTGTACATCGTGCTCTCGGGCCAGCTCAAAGTGACGCGCAATGGCGCCGATGTAGCGGTCCTGCCGCCGGGCGCGCACGTGGGTGAAATGGCGCTCGTGCGCAGCCAGCCACGCTCGGCGACCGTTACCGCCGAAGTCGCCAGCGAATTGATGGTGATCCGGCGCCAGGAGTTCTTCGAGATCCTACGCAAAGAGCACCAGCTCGCGGTGAAGTTGCTGTGGCAGTTCACCGGCGTGCTCGCCGATCGGCTGGCGGAGACGACGCGCGAGCTTGGCGCCGCCAAAGAGGAGCTCGCCGCCGAGGACATCACCAGCGAAATCTTCGCGGATGAAGAGGACGAGGATCGCAAGACGCTCGTGATTCCGCCTCCGCCGCCCTCAGGGCGCGGTGAATGAGGCTCAGGAGCTGCGTGCTTTTGCTGGCTTTGCCGCTGGCTGCGTGCGGCAAGGGTAAGGTCGCTCAGCCCGCCTACGACACGGCAAAGGCTAGCGACAGCGCTGTCGCCAGCGCAACGCCAGCGGTCAGCGCCGCGCCACCGCCGCCGTTAGCGGATCCGACGTGCCGCGCGCTGCATGTGGCAGGCGACGCCAAAGTGGGCGACACCGCACTGCTGACGGGCGCCCAGCTCGATGGCTCGCAGTGGGTGACACTCGCCAAGGGCGCGAGTCTCACGCTCAAACACGCAGCAAGCGGCCGCGAAGTCTCGTTGGCGGGCCCGGCACTGTTTCGGGCTTGTCGTCGCGGGCGCGAGCAGGTGCTGCTCGCGCAAGGCCAAGTGGTGGTGGGCAATGGCATGGGCGCCCGACCCGGCGCCGAAGTGCTGATCGCGACGCCGGTGGCCGGTGTTCGCTACGGCGACGCCGACTTCACGCTCACGCTCGACAGCAAGAAGCTCACCGTCCAAATGCGCTCCGGCCAAATCGACGTCGATTCGGCCTCGCCCGCCGCCCCCGCGGGCCCGACCCACGCGCCCAAGACCTCGTTCCACGCTCCCGACAAGCTGGTCCTACCGCTCGGCAAGCCAGACGTGTCGCTACTGATGGCGCGCTGCAAGGAAGCCGCCGAAGCCGCCGCAAGCACGGCGCGCAACGTGGGCGACCCAAGCGCGACCGAGTCGCTCGGCGAGCGCGCCCAAGCCCACGTCCGCGCGCGGAAGGCCGCCCGAGCCGCCTGCACCATCGCCGCGAGCGCCACCGGGCTCGTGGCCGACCCGGCTGTGGCCGCCGGGTTTTGGGCCGAGGCGGTGCGTTGGGAGGGTCTGTGGGAGACCATCCCCCATCCCGGTCGTGCTCAAGCCCCGGAAAAGTGACCGATCCGTTGACAGTTCGGACCGCGCGCCGCTAGCGTCCGCTGAAACGGGCGCGTGTGTTCGCCCGAGGTCCTAGGATGAGGCGCTTGACCTTAAAAACGTGCTCTGCCCTGCCGCTGGCTGGGCTGCTTTTGACCTCGCTTTCGCACGCCGAGGAGCCCCGCAAGGTGAGCGAGCCTTCGGTGCTGCGCGAGCCCTCCGAGGTCGTGCAAGTCGTCGACGCTTTCGATGACGACGACCTATTCGACTTGCACCTGTCGCTCGGCTACCAAAGCACGTGGACGAGCTCGAAGATCCTGCGCGAGTCTTCGCTCACCGACGCAGGCTTCAGCGACGGCGGTTATTCGCGCGCCAATCTCAATGTCGCTGAGTACTCGCAGCGTGTCAGTCGTTTGAACACCCGCGCTGACATCGGCTTGTACAAGGATCTGGCGCTGGTCATTCGGTTGCCAATCATCTTGTCAGATGATCGCG
The DNA here is from genome assembly GCA_038230915.1 of Polyangiales bacterium. Classification (GTDB taxonomy): domain Bacteria; phylum Myxococcota_A; class Polyangia; order Polyangiales; family Polyangiaceae; genus PMG-095. The sequence goes on from JBBRMI010000010.1 coordinate 54,027, forward strand.
AGCTCAAAGGTCTCTCAGGTAGCGACAAGAATCAGAGTTTCGCGCTCTCGGGCGCGCCGGGTGAGCAGCTGTTCCAGCTCCCGTTCAAGTCGCCGACGCGCAGCGGCGTCGAATACCTGGCGATCGGCATCGATGCGTCACCGATGAACCAGGCGCGCGACGCCACCAAGCCCACTTGGTTGATCGGCATCGAGGGCCGCTTCGACGTGAGCGAGCCGATGCACGCGTGTTCGAAGAACCACGGCACCCTCAACACCAATTCGGGGCTCGCGGCTGGGTCGGCCCAGATCGAATGCGCCAACTACTCCGACATCAACCGCAACGGGGTCAGCGGTGAATACCCGGCGGCGACGGTCGACGGGAACACGCTCGAAGGCACCTTCAAAGGTGGTCGCAAGCCCGGTGTCGGCCGCGGCGTGACCGCGCTCGAAGGCCACACGATCGTCTCCCGGCGCGTGAAATACATCGAGCCTTACGGCGGCTTTCGCGCGTTGCTCGAGTTCCAAAACAGCAGCAGCGACTACGGCGCGACCGACCTGAAAGGCTCGCTCGTGAACCACCCGCCGCTGAAGGGCACGATGGTCTTCGGCCTTAACGTGATCCCGTGGGAAATCCGCGAGGCCTTCCAGCGCCTGGCGTTCGATCTGCGCTTCACCGGCACCTACGTCTCGGAAGGTCGCGACTACTCGGAGCTGTTCGACGCCCTTGGCACGTCGGACGCGGCCACGTTGCGCTACCCGAATTTCGCCGAGTTCCAGGGTGGCAGCGGCGCCGCCAGCGGCACCTCGGTCGTCAATCCGAACTCGCAGAAGGTGTACTTCACGGGCCTGACCGACGTGCAGCAGCACGGCGTGTACACGCTGTCCGGCAGCGTCAACTGGCAGGTGGGCGAGTACGTGAAGTTCAACGTGGGCGCCGGCTACACGCTGACGCAGGCGCACTTCATCACCTTCGATCAAGCCTGCAATCCCGACTTTGCCAACGACTTGGGCAAGGCGGGGCCGTGTCACGGCACCAAGTCGGACGGCACGGCCAACAGAGACGTGCCGAGCGGTATTCCGAACCCCAACTACCGCAAGGCCATCAACGATCCGGGGCATCGCTTCAAGGTCAGTGGTTCCAGCGACGTTGACGCTTGGATTAACGCGACCGTGATGTTCTGAGGGCCATGGCCTGCCGCGCGGCTCGTGCGGTTCTGGCAGCGCTGACGGTCACGGCCGCAGCTCACGCTGGTCCGAATGACGTGGTGGCGCTGGCCGCGGCGCCGGCCCATGACACGCCGGCTGACGCCAGCGTCGAAGCGCTGCTGCCACACCTCGATCAGCTCGTTTCCGAGGCCGTCCAGGACTCCGGGCTCACGCTGGCGCTCGAGCCGCGCGGCGCGCGCGAGGTGCCGCCGGACGAGCAGCTTGTCAAGCGCGCCCGCGATTCCTGGGTGGTGTTGCCGACGCTCGAGCGCGACGGCGGCGATTTGCGCCTGCGGATCGTGGCGATTCGGCCAGGCACGCGCGTCCTGCTCACGCGCAGTGAGCGCTCGTCGGCTGATGATCTCGACGTTCGCGTCGCGGTCATGATGCGCGACTTGGTGCAGTCGCACCCCGAAGCCGTGGGCTCGCCCAGCCCGGCGCCGGCGGCTGCCGACGAGCCCGAACCGCGCGAGCCGCGCTCCAACGGTCGAGCCGTGCTGGCACTCAACGCCGCCGTCTTCGGCGGCTACGTCGGCTATTCTATTCAGGCCGCCAGCGGCTCGGCCGACGAGCGGCTGATCTACCCGCTGGTTGCTTTGGGCACGGGCGTCGGCTTGGGGGCGTCGATGCTGGTCGCCGACGAGTGGGACGTCAGCGTGGGGGGTGCCTGGTTCCTTTCGGCCGGGCTGTGGTGGCCGACCAGCTCCGGCTTGCTGTTGGCCGGGTACCACGGTGTTCCGAAGGAAGATCGCTACGTGTACGGCGTCGTGGTTGGCACGGGTGGCGTCGCGCTGGCCGTGGCGGCCATGAGCTTGACCGACATCACCGACGGCGACGCCGCGCTTGCGCACAGCGGCGGCGTGCTCGGCATGGGCCTCGGTGGCTTGACGCAGCTGTTCGTCGACGGCCGCACCAAGACGACGCCGATCGGCGGGATGGGTTACGGCGCGGCTGTCGGCACGCTCGGCGCAGGGGTGCTGGCGACGCAGCTCAACGTCAAGGCCTCGCGCGTGCTGCTGGTCGACTTGGGCGCGACGCTCGGAGCGCTGACCGGCGCGGCCGCCGCTAGCCCGCTGTTGCTCGTCCACCAGCAGGAGAATAAAACGCGGACGCGGGCTTGGCTCGGCGGTATTTTTGCCGGAACAGTGCTCGGGGCGGGTATCGGCTGGTGGTCGACGCGCAAGAGCGACGCTGGCTTGCCGCACGCGCTGTTCCCCGCGTTGCCGTACGCGATCGCCACGCCGGATGCGCGCGGCGCGCGCTTCGAAGCAGGCATGCTCGGGCGGTTCTGAGATGGCTGCCGCGTCGGACGACACCGAAGCGCTACGCGTGATGATCGCAGGCGACTTGGCTGGTCACCGTGCCGATGACGCGGTCTTGCGTTCATTTCCCGGCTTCAGCCGCAAAGAGGTCAAGGAGCTGTTCGAAGCTGGGCGCGTGCGCGGCTCGGGTCGCCGCCTCAAAAAGGGCGACCGCGTCGACGTCGGCACCGAGCTGGTCGTCGAGGCGCCCAGCGTGGCGATCGCAGCCGACGCATCGATTCCGCTCGTCGTGTTGTTCGAGTCGGAGGATTTCGTGATCGTCGACAAGCCGGCGGGGCTGCCGACGGCACCGCTCGTGCGGACCGAGACGCGCTCACTCGCGGCTGCACTCTTGGCGCGCTATCCGGAAATGCTCGGCGTAGGGTTTCGTGAGCGTGAGCCAGGGCTCGTTCACCGGTTGGACAACGAAACGTCGGGCGTCGTGTTGGCGGCCCGCTCGCAAGCCGCGTTCCAGGCTGCGCGTGCGCTGTTCGAGTCATCGCTGATCGAAAAGCGCTACTTGGCCGTGGTCGCTTCGGGTTTGCCGGAGACCGGCGAGGTCGAAACCTTGCTCGGCCCGGACACGACCGAGCCGCGTCGCGTTCGCGTCTACGACCAGGCGCCCGACAGCTACGCCAAGCTCGCCCACACCCGCTACCGCGTGCTCGAACGTGGCGCGCGTTTTACGTTGGTCGAGCTCAGTGTCGAGCGGGCTTTTCGCCATCAAATCCGCGTGCACCTCGCGCATCTGGGCTACCCGATCGCCGGCGACGCGCTGTACGGCGGACCACCGGCGTCCGAGCTCGGCGCTCGGCACGCCTTGCACGGCAGTTATATCGCGTGGGCGGGCGAGGCGGCGCGCGGCGGCTTCCGTGCCGAAGCCGGTTTGCCCACCGAGCTGCGAGCGCTGCTCGGCGGCGCCGACGGCGGCGGCTGAGTCAGCACTTCGACGAGCTCTTTGACGAGCGCTAGCGTTTCGGCCACGGTCGGCAGCTTGGGGCGCAGCACCGCGACGCGTTCGTCCGGCTTTCGGCCGCGCTGAAACGACATTTGCGCCGGCAAGGCTTGCGAGCACGGCGATCCTTCACGCACGCGCAACAGTACGTACGGCTCGGCGACCATGCCGCCCAAGCCGAGCACGTGATCAGCGCCGACTTCGACCGCCATCAGCCCGGCCAGCGCGCCGCGCGGTTGGACCAACAGCCGCAGCTCGTCGGCGTTGCTGGCGCCTTGCGGCAGGCGCGCCAGCGGCACCGCGCGCAGACCGCGTCGGCGCAGCCCGCCGAGCACGCGCTCGAGCATCCGCCGCGGATCGCCACCGGGCACGGCCGGCAGCTCTTGCGCTCGACCGGTCAAGAACACCGGCAAGAGCACGGTGCTGCCCAGCAGCAGCTCCACCGCGCGGTACGGCGAATGTTGGCGCTCCAGGAAGTGCAGCACCAACACCCCGGCCACCAGCACACCGAGCACCAGCGCACCGAGCAGGGTGCTGGCGTCGAGGTACCGGCCCGGCAGCGGCGTTCCTTCACGGGAAAAAGCGTCGTGCTCCGAAAGCGGCAACCATTGTCCGGGGCCGCGCGGAGCGATGCGGCCCGGAGTCGCGTACAGCGCGGCGCAGGCCATGACGCCCAGCAGCAACAAGCCGACCAGCGTCGGCTCGTCCCAGCGCCCACCAGCAATCACGGCCAGGCCGAGCAGCACGCCGCCGAGCGCCGCCCGCAAGCCTGGAGCCAGTGGCACCAGCGCCTGGGCCTTGGCATGGCGCAACGCTGCTGCAGCCTGAAATGCGTGCCACTTGGCGAACACCAGTAGCCCGAACGCCAGGCCCGCACCGACCGCGCCAAGCAGCCAACTCAAGCGCTCCCGCGGCGACTCTCCCAGCTCGCGCGACGTGAGTAGCGCCGGTGAAGTCGGCGCCGCCACGCTGGTGAACGCGTCGAACGCCGAATCGGCGACCCACACACGCCACAGCGCTGGCTCACCGCGCGCGACGTGCGGCCGCATCACCTCCAGCTCGTCTTTGCCGGGGGCGCGGCGCAAGTTGCCGACGAACACGCCGCCCAGCTCATCCAGCTCGTTGATCGCACCGTTGCTCGAGCCTAGGCTCGGCAGCATCGGCGCGACGTTGGCCTCCGGGACGCGGAACGTGACGCGCGCGGAATCCAGGCCATCGTCGAAGCGCGGGCCGACCCAGCGCAGCTCCACGTGGTTGCCCACGCGGCGAATCAACTCGCGCTTGGCAAGCTGCGTGCGGTAGCTGAAGCGGAACACGTACGAGCCCGTCTTCAAGCCGCGGTCGCGTTCGACGGTTAGCTTCAGCGAGCCGTCGGGCTCGCGCGCGACCGAGAGCGGCACGGTGCCGAACTTTTGGTCGTCGGTGCAGATCACCGTCGCGTCGGGCAGCGGCTCGGCGTCGCTGTCCACGCCCGCCAGGGGCAGCTCAACCAGCGGGCCGCCGCGCAGCCGGATGCCCAGCTCCTGGGTGACCGTGGCGGTACCGTTGCGCTCGACGTCAACGGTAGCTGCGTGCGCGGTAACCCGCGTTTCGACCCAGCCGGCAGCGGCATGAGCAGGAATCGCGGCCAAAAGCAGGGCTGCGCTGGCCAGGGCAGCAAGATGCCGTCTCAAGACATACATCAGACCACCTCTGCATACCTTGGCCGACACAAGCGGCCAAAGTTTCGGATCTTCTGGACTTATTGAAGCGGTAGCCGCTCATTGGTTGTCGAGGGCGTCCTTGAACGCCGTCCCGGCGCTGACCGCGGCCGCGCTCGCGTCGCTGAAGACCGCCGCCGGTACCTCGATGTCGACGCGGGCGCTCCCGGCACCGACGCTGGTCGAGAAGGAAATCGGCGACTCACCGTGATGAGGCGCCGCGGCGACCGCCTTGCCGACGTCATGCTTCTTGGTGCTGCGATCGAGCGAGCGCGCCACGTAGGCGAGCGTCAAGAAGCCAGCGGCGATGACCTTGTCGTTGTGCGCCGGCTTGGCGAAGTAGACACCCGGCTCGGCCTTGCGATGCTCCGTCATCACGCGCGCCATCTCCTTCGTGTCGTCGCCGGTCAGCACGTAAGTGAAACCGCCCTCGGGCTGCACCACGATGTCGAGGTGGCTGAGCTGCTTGGCGTCGGGCGCCGGGAGCATGTTCTTGAGCACGCTAGCGAACTTGTCGCTAGTGGCGGCCCACGCCTTCAGATCGGCGGTGATCTCGAAGACCGTAGCTGGCGTCTTGAAGCCCGGCAGGTTGAGCGATTTTTTGCTGATCCTGGGCCAGGCTTTTTCGTCGATCTGCAGCTTCTGCTTCACCCAACGCTTGACCGCCGGATCGGCGACCAACGCGAAAAGGTCGCCGTACAGGCCGAGCAGGCGCGCCGCCGGCTCCGAGACGCGCGTCACCACAGTGTCGGAGTGTTGATAGCCGATGCTGTCGTTTTGGCCGGGACTGACTGCGAAGCCGAAACTCTCGGGGAGTTTGCTGAGCCAGGCGTCGATGACGTGGCGTGCACGTTTACGCGTGGCGTCGGGCAGCTTCTCGTGCTCGAGCAAGCCTTCCAGCAGCTCGCCCGAAATGCGCGCGATCGCGGCGTAGCGCTCGGCTGGGAGCGTCGTGCTGTAGGCGGCCAGCGTGGCGCCGGGGGGCAAGCGCGGCAGCGTGGCCGGAATCGCGACCGGCTTCATCGCGGCGAGCGTTCCGGCGGTCCACGAGCTTTCACCCTTCAGCCGCAGCTCTGCGGAGCCGGTCAGCACGTTGCGCGCTGCGTCCAAGCGGGCTTCGAGCCGCAGCTGATCCAAGTCGGTGAACAGGTTGATGGTCTCGTCGACGCCGCCATAGATCGCGTCGGACAAAGCTCGATCGAAACGCGGCGAATCGAGCGCTATTTCGCGCAGCGCCACGCCGGCGAAGAGCCGCAGCGCCGTCACGTCCTGCCCGTAGTGGTCCTGGATCGGCTTGGCCTCGAGCGTGAGCTCGATATCAGCGCCGGTTTGCGGCTCGCTTGGCAGGCCGCGCGTCGCGTAGGGCAGCAGCGCATCGACGTCTTTGGTGCCGTGGCCGCAGATCAGTCGGGCTGGTGCGGTGCCCAGGCTGACCGCGACCGCACAGCTCGTGTCCGCAAAATCGCCGACCCTGAAAATGCCTGGCGCAAGCTTGCGGGTTGGCAGCTGCAGGGCATCGGCGGCGCTGAGTGCTTCGGCCAGTGATTTCAAGCCGACTGAGCCGACGAACAGCGGCGGGGGAAGCTTGCCCTCGCCGAACGCGTCGAGCGCGACCAGCATTTCGATCGGCGCTTCCCACAGCACGGCTCGCGCCAGCGCCCGCGCCTGCTCCGGCATCATGTCTTCAACGCGCAGCGGCAGCGAGCTCCATTTGGTCAGCGTCTCCGCGAACAGGCGCGGCCGCGCGATACGACCCACCACCACGACCTCGGCCGGTCGCTTTACGGGCGACAGATCTGGGGCTTGCTCGATCACGACCGTTGGAGCCTCGACCGGCTTGGGCGACGGTGCCTTCACCTCCGGCTTGGGACCACAGGCCACGAGCGAACAAGCCATGCAAGTACGGACCACCCAAGAGCGCATTGGGCCCGAGGTTAGCATAGGGTAGCCTGCCGGGAATGGCCGTTAAGGTTTACCAATATCCCAAGTGCTCGACGTGTCGGAAGGCACTCAAATGGCTCGATGCGCGCGGCGTCAGCTATGACTCGGTCGACATCGTCACGGCGCCGCCCAAAGTGGCCGAGCTGAAGCGCCTGCTCAAAAGCGGCGTGCCGCTGAAGAAGCTATTCAACACCTCGGGTCAGTCGTACCGCGACGGCGGCTGGAGCGAGAAGCTCGCCAAAGTAACGGAAGCACAGGCGCTCGATGCGCTCGCCAGCGACGGCAAGTTGATCAAGCGGCCGCTCATCCTAACCGCCGACGCCAGTCTGGTTGGCTTCGACGAAGCGGCGTACAAGGCGGCGTTTGCGGCAAAATAGTAGCTGTGGCGCCGGCCTGGCTCAGGGCCGGTTGGACGCGTCCTGCAGCACCAAGCGCGGGGTCCTGAACACGATGCGGTTCCGCACCGGGTAGTAGTAGGTCACGAACAGCACGAAATTTGCGACCAAGCTCAGCACTTCTGGCGCTACGGCGGGCACCAGCTGCAACAGCAGCTTGAAGATCAGCACGTTGAGCGGAAAGCCAATCAGCTCTGCAATCACGAAGCGCTTGGCCTGCGGCGCCGCGCTCTCAGCCTCGGCCCGAAACGCGAAGGAGCGGCTGCCGAAAAACAACACCACGCCACCCGCACACAGGCCGATAACGCGCGCCCACGTCGCGTCGATATGCAGCAGCCGAATGCTCAGTGTGAGGGCCGCGAAATCCAGCGCGGTGCCCCAGCTGCCGACCACGAGCGAGCGTCCGAACCGCAAAGCACGCACCCGAAGCGGCTGTCGATGCGGCGGTTCGGTCGAGAGCGAGTTCACCCCCTAATTCTAGGGCCAGCCCGCGCTTCCGCCAGCGGGTGCAGAAGGTTTCTTGGCTCAAGGTGAGGTGATGCCGGCGAGCGCCGAGCAGTAGCGGATGCTCGGGTGCGCGCAACGCATTCGTTGCAGTGTTGCTTCACGACCGTCGAAGTAAGCAAGAGCCAGGACACGCCTCGGCGATCGCCAAAACACGCTTTGCCATCGCGCGCGAAACAATCGTGAATCACGGCTTAGTCGCTGCAGCCCGCGTCCCTTGCAGCGCGGCGGCCCTGACAGCACGGCGCCAGAGCTGGTCAGCAAGAGCGCCCGCTTCACCGGGCTTAGCGCGCCGCCCGCCCTGAAACAGAAACGCCCGAACCCAAGTGGGTCCGGGCGTTTCTGTGGCGGTGGTACCAGTCGCGGTGGATGGCGCGCACCCAAGGGTGCGGCACCGCCCGGCGCAGCGCTCGGGCTTAGGGCCCGCGAAATGGCTAAGTCAGTCGCCCTCGCGGCCGATGCATCCCGGCTGGCTTCGTTGCTCCTCAGTTACATACCGCAGTATGCGCCTTCGTCGCGCCTCGCCATCCGGGCGCCTCGACCGCGATCCTCGACTGACTTAGCCATTCGCGGACCCTTAGTTCGACTCTTCGAACTCGGCGTCGATCACGTCGCCGCCCTTCTTCTTCTTGCCGCCGTCGTCGCCGGGCGGCGGACCCGCTTCGGGCGCACCGCCGGGAGGCGGGCCGCCCGCGCCTTCGTACATCTTGGCAGCCATCGCGTGCGCTTCCTTCTCGAGCAGCTCGAGCACGCTCTGCACCTTGGCGTCGTCTTGCTTCTCGACCGCCTCGCGGCCTTCCTTGATCAGCGTCTCGATGCTGCCGATATCGATGCCGTCCAGCTTGTCTTTATTCTCGCTGATCTGCTTTTCGAGCGTGTAGCACATGTTGTCGAGCTTGTTCCGACGCTCGATCTCTTCGCGGCGCTGCTTGTCTTCTTCTTCGTGCGCTGCCGCTTCCTTGACCATGCGGTCGATGTCGTCCTTGTTGATGCCGGACGACGCCGTGATCGTGATGCGCTGATCCTTGCCGGTAGCCAGATCCTTCGCGCCGACCGACAAGATGCCGTTGGCGTCTATGTCGAACGTCACTTCAATCTTCGGCATGCCGCGCGGCGCTGCCGGCAGCCCTTCCAAGTGGAACTTGCCGAGCACGCGGTTGTACTTGGCCTCGGCGCGCTCGCCCTGCAGCACCAAGATCTCGACCGACGTCTGGTTGTCGCTCGCGGTCGAGTAAATTTCCTTCTTCTGCGTCGGGATCGTGGTGTTGCGCGGGATCATCACCGTCATCACTCCGCCCAGCGTCTCCACGCCCAGCGAGAGCGGGGTTACGTCGAGCAAGACCACGTCCTGCACGTCGCCGCTCAAGACACCGCCTTGGACGGCTGCGCCGATCGCCACGACCTCGTCCGGGTTCACGCCCTTATGCGGCTCTTTGCCGAAGAACTTGCTGACCGTCTCTTGCACGAGCGGAATGCGCGTCGAGCCGCCGACTAGCACGACCTCGTTGATGTCGCTCGGCTTCTTCTTCGCGTCGTCCAGCGCGCGCTTCAGCGGCTCCATCGAGCGATCGACCAGCGGGCGGATCATCTGCTCGAGCTTGCTGCGCGACAGCTGCTTCTGCAGGTGCTTCGGGCCGGACGCGTCGGCGGTGAGGTACGGCAGGTTGATCGTCGACTCCTGCTTGCTCGACAGCTCGATCTTCGCCTGCTCGGCCGCGTCCTTCAGGCGCTGAATCACCATCTTGTCTTTGGAGACGTCGAGGCCGGTGTCCTTCTTGAACTCCGCGACCAGCCAATCCATGATCATGTGGTCGACGTCGTCGCCGCCCAAATGCGTGTCGCCGTTGGTCGAGATGACCTGCACGACGTTGTCGCCTACTTCGAGGATCGAGATGTCGAAGGTGCCGCCGCCGAAGTCGTAAACAGCGATGATCTCGTTGTTCTTCTTATCCAGGCCGTACGCCAACGCGGCCGCGGTCGGCTCGTTGATGATGCGCTTCACTTCGAGGCCCGCGATGCGGCCGGCGTCTTTGGTCGCCTGGCGCTGCGCGTCGTTGAAGTATGCCGGCACGGTGATGACTGCCTCCGTCACCTTCTCGCCCAGGTAGTCTTCAGCGGCCTTCTTCAGCTTTTGCAAAATCTTTGCCGCGACCTCGGGCGGCGCCATGGCTTTGCCGCGCGCTTCGATCCAAGCGTCGCCGTTCGGACCCTTCACGACCTTGTAGGGCACGCGCGAAGCTTCGGCCGAACCCTCTTCGAATCGGCGCCCGATGAAGCGCTTCGACGAGTACACGGTGTTCTCCGGATTCGTGACCGCCTGGCGCTTGGCAATCTGACCAACCAGCACCTCACCCTTGTCATCCCAAGCAACGACCGACGGCGTCGTGCGGGCGCCTTCTTCGTTGACGATGACCTTGGCTTCTTTGCCTTCCATGACCGAAACGACGCTGTTCGTCGTTCCGAGGTCGATTCCGATGATCTTGCCCATAGCGCTTACTCCTCAACTCCTGCCGGAGCTTTCCGGCTTGGTCCCGGCCGCGCTCCCCTACGGAGTGGCGCCTCGGAAACCATGAATCTTTGCGGTTCGGGCTATTCCCGAACGACCGACGGGCGGCAACATAATCATGTCGATCGCGCGGTCAAGGCGCTGGCAGCCATGCCTTTGCCGTTTGGCGAGCAGCCTCCAAGTGCTCGCCACGAGAACAATTTTTCGGCGGGGTTTTTAGCTTTTTGCTTGACCATTTGGTGGCCGCGGTTAGTGTCCCGGCCTCCTTTCTCCCCGGGGCTGTAGCTCAGCTGGGAGAGCGCTGCGTTCGCAATGCAGAGGTCAGGGGTTCGATCCCCCTCAGCTCCACAAAGACGGCGGTTCCAAAACGGAACCGCCGTTTTCGTTGGAGGGGGAGGAGGGAACCGGGACCGGAGACCGAGCGCGGGAGACGCCTACGTTCGCGCGGGTTCGGGGCTCGTTGTTGGGTGGGTTCGGCGGTCGTGCGCGCGGTGCGCTGTGCGTTGCCCTTCGGAAGCTGAAGACAGCGCCGAACGAGCCCGTGGCGTAGGCATCATTCAAAAATGCGCGATTACAGCTGTGCGACTGTGTACTCGCGTGTGGGCAGTCGAAGCTCAATCACGCGCGGCGCCCTGCGCGAGATCACTCCGGTTGAGCTCGCCCATGTCGCCGGCTTTGGGTGGGTTGCCGGTGGCGATGGCTTTGGCGACGCTGAACAATGCAATCAAGCGTGGCTGGGTGGACTTGAGGTAGTACGCCGAGTCGGCTCTGACTTCGATCAAAGCGATGCGCGGGTCGTCGGGGCCGCCATCGCGTTCGCCACCTTCGTCGCCGAGCCAGGCTTTCCAATCCAGCTTGTACAGCGCGTGAATCATCGCCTTGTCCTGCGTGACGCGCGCGTGACCGCTGACGGAGACCTACTCGCGTGAGCCGTCCTTGTAGTAGGCCAGATTCACCTGCGGTTCGGCCTCAAGCTCGGCGATCTTACCGCTGTCGACACTCGCCATGAACCACAGGTCGGTACCAGCCCGCCTCGCCTGAGTCTGCATGGGACGTGACACCAGCGCGCCGTCTGTGGTGCGTGTGGTGAGCATCGCCGTTTCTATGCCGTCGATCAGCTCGTAGAGTTGTTCGAGTTTCTTTGCGGTGGGGAGGTGCTTTTGTTGTTCTTGGTCGCGCGCTTCTTTGGCCATGGCGTTGCACTGTGCACATCGTATGCCGACGTTGCCGCGTCACTTCGCCACGGGTTAGACAACGCGCGAAGTTAGACAAGATATCCTCTGCGACGGTGGTCACCGTTCGGCGACTGTGTGCTAACCGATTAGCCATGCATGCGCGCACGAGCTTGAGCGAAAAGTGTGGGCACGTCGGGGGGGTGTTGCTTGCTCCGCTAACCGCGGCGTTGAGCGGCTTTCGCGAGGCGCGCATGTTCCACCCGGATGGCGTCGTCTACAGCGCTGTTTTGGAGCCCCGCGCTTCGACCCACGATCTGCAGAGTGTTGCCGAAAGGCTCGGCAACACGGCGCTCGTGCGTTTCTCGAGCGCCGTGTGGCGGAGCGGCCACGACTTCCCGGACGTGATGGGCGTCGCGCTGCGTTTTCCGCTCACCGCAGCGTCCGGAATGGCGCAGGTGCAAGATTTGCTGCTGGCGACGATCCGCTTTCCGTGGACCATGCCGTTCGCGCCCTTCGCCACGAATTTCCGGAGCTTCCTGTGGAATCATTACCACGCGGTCTCGCCGTTCGAGGTCGACGGCGTGGGCGCAGTGAAGTTTCGGTTACGTTCGCCGCGGCTCGGCAACGGGCTGCCTGTCACCCGCGCGGAACATCTCGCGCGCGTCACTGCGGAGGGCGGCGCCGCCTTCGAGCTACAGCTGCGTCGGCTACGCGTGCCTTTTTGGACACGACGCTGGGAGCCGATCGGGAGGCTGGTGCTCGCGGCGCCACTCGCTGTCGATCAAGCGGCGCTACGTTTCTCGCCGTTCAACTCCAGCGCCGGCATTCGTCCCACCGGGTTCGTGCATGCGCTCAGGGTGGCCGCCTACGCCGCCAGTCAATCAGCCCGCCCAGCAAATGAAGCGGCGACGCCGTAGCGCGGTCGGTTATCTTGCGAAGGCCGCCGCGAGCAATTGGTACGAGCGAAGGCGCGCGGCGGGGTCGTGCGTGACGGTGGTGACCATGATTTCATCCGCCTGCGTGCGCGCGGCCAGCGCTTCCATTCGCTCGCGCACCGTAGCCGGCGTGCCGACGATTTGAAGTTGCCGGTAGCCTTCGGCGGCGGCGGCTTCTTGCGGCGTGTACGGATGGCTGAGCGCAGTTTCGGGCGACGGAATCTTACTCGGCCGGCCGGCGCGCAGTCTCACCCACGAGAGTTGCATGCTGCTGGCGAGCCGCGCGGCTTCCGCGGCGGTTTCGGCGCAGATCACCGACACGGCGAGGATAGCGTGGGGCGCTGCGAGCGTGTCCGAGGCCCGAAACTGGCTGCGGTAGGCGAGCATCGGCAAATCAGGTCGATCCGGGCTGAAATGGGCGGCGAACGCGAACCCGAGGCCGAGCTTGGCCGCCAGCGCCGAGCTGAAATCGCTCGACCCAAGGAGCCAGATGGGTGGCAGCGGTACCTCTTCCGGATAGGCCGTGACGCCGACGAAGGGGTGCGAGCGTTGCAGCCCGCTGCCGAAGTCTTGCAGCTCCTCGAGCCGCTCCGGAAAATCATTGGCCAGGAGCGCCTCGCGCGAGCGGCGGAGCGCCAGCGCCGTTACCTGATCCGTACCTGGTGCACGCCCGATGCCCAAATCAATCCGCCCGGGGTGCAGTGCCTCCAACATCTTGAATGTCTCGGCCACTTGCAATGGCGCGTGATTCGGCAACATGACGCCGCCCGAGCCGAGGCGAATCGCGCGCGTTAGCTGCGCGGCCAGCGCGATCATCGTCGCCGGCGTGGTGCTGGCGATTGCTGGCATGTTGTGGTGCTCGGCGTACCAAAGGCGTTTGTAGCCAAGCCGGTCGAGCTCTTGCGCCAGCGCCAAGCTGTGGCGAATTGCGTCACCGCTGGTGACGCCTTCGGCGACGGGCACTAGGTCGAGAGCGGAGAGCCGCATTTTGGCGGGCGCGAGCGTCGGCGCGCTAGTACCAAGGTAGTGCCGAGCGCTACCAACAGCCAGCCCGCTTGCCGACGGGGTGTCGTTGTCGGTGAACTTGCCGCCGCGATCGAACAACCGCCCTTGTCGTCACCGCCGCCGCTTGGCAAGGTGCAAACCGAGAGACTGCCCGAGCTCTGACAAACCTGGCCTTCTTTGCAGTCCGCGATCGAGGTGCAGGTCGACGTGCAGCTACCGTTCTTGCCGTCGGGTGCGTAGCAGACTAAGGCGCTCTGACACGCGTCTGCCCCACACGGCTCGCCTTCGCGGGCGCCCGTCCGTTCGCTGCTAGCGGCGCCACCCGCGCCGTCGGTTCCGTTCGGCGCCACCACGACCGGTGGATCACTGAGGCCGGTCGTTACCCAGAACGGCGGGTCGTAGTTACCCAGCTTTGCCGCGTCTTTGGCGGTATCGATGATGAAATCATGCCAGGCGGTGACGGTGCTGTAGACCGGGGTGCCGCAGTCCGGCCCACCGCGCGACACCACGCCGACGACCTTGCCGTCCGCGTCCAGCGCTGGCCCGCCGGAATCGCCCGAGCAAATTCCGGTCTCGCCGCGGAACTCGGTCGACTCGACGCCTTCACCGCAGCTGCCGGGTTGGCACTCGATGCGCAAGCCTCCCAGCACCATGCGTGAGCCGGTCTGATTGCCGGCCGCGTTCAAGCCATAGCCGACCGCCGTGTACTTCTCGCCCGGCTGCACCTCGCGATCGATGCGCGGAATCGCCGGCACCGAAACGTCGGCGGGTACGTTTTGCTTCAGGATGATCAGCGCTACGTCGTAGCCGCAGGTGTCCACGCCTTGCCCCGGCACGCGCACGTCGACCGCCGAGAAGAACGGGCTTTGGTCGCGCGGCGTTGGATCATTCGTCGAGAAGAAGGCGCTCGGCGGGAACGGATCGCCGAGCACCGAGTTGCCGCACAGCACGTGATCATCACCGGTGCCTTGCGAGACGCAGTGCCGAGCCGTGAGCAACAGGTTGGGCGCGATCAGCGTCGCCGTGCACAGGGCGCTCGAGCTCATCGACTCGCGTGCGAGCAGGAACACGTTTTGGTGCGACACGTCGGCCGTGCCGCCCGCGATCGTTTGCGTGCCGCTGGCAGTCGGCTCGCCGCCGCTCGCGCTGCAAGCGAATCCTGCCAGTGCGACGCCCACGAGCACTCCGCAACGCGCCACTCTGCTGGACCAGTGACGCTGCTTTTTTGGCGGATGATCCATGCGCTTGGCTGCGATCGACGAGCCTCACTTTACGCGGCCGACCATTGTTGTGCTACTCGGGAGCGATCCTTGTGAGAACCATTCGAATTTCACAGAAGATTCCTGCCTCCAGCGCTGCGCTGTGGGTGGCGTGCGCCACTCCCTCTGGAATTGCGGGGTGGCAGGCCGATAAGGTGACTGGTTCGGTGGAGGCGGGGGAGACGCTAGGTCTTGGCTGGCCGGACCTCGGCGTTTCCATCCATTTGGACGTGCTGGAGCTGCTCGAAGGTCGGCGGGTCGTGTTCGGCCACGGCGAATCGCGCGTGCGCTTCGAGGTCAAGGACGGCGAGGTGGAGCTGTCGCACTCCGCGCCGTTCGAAGACGACGAAGAGCTGGGCACCGAATCCTCGTGGCGGCTGGCGCTCGGTACCTTGGCGCACTACCTCGATCGTTACGCCGGCCAGGAGCGCGAGACGGTCTGGCTCGTCAAACCGGCCAGGACGACGGCTGAATCGGCGCACGCTTTTTTTACGTTGCCCGACGCATTGGGCGCGTGGCTCGGGCGGGCTTCGGCGCCGCTCGGCGCGGTCGGCTCGCGCTACCGCATCGCGCTCAGCGGCGGCGGCAGTATGAGCGGCATCGTGCTCGCGCACACCGAAGGTCGTGATCTGGCGCTGCGCTGGGACGAAGCCGATTACTCGGTGATCACGTTTCGCACGCTGCCGTCGCCAACCGGCGAGCGCGAGCGGCTGATGGTCATCTCGTGGTCGCGCTGGTCGTATTTGGAGAACGCCGAGCGCATCGCCGGTGAGCTCGACGGCGCGTTGGCTCGCCTCGTCCAACTCTTCGGCCAACCAACAACTGCCGCCAACTAGGGAATTGGCAGTTAGGAGTTGCGCGCTCCTCTCGCTCTCGTTCCCCAACTGCGAACTCACTCCGCGTCGCGGCAGCAGCGCGTGCCGGTGCTGTAGTCGTAGTACGTCGAAGCGTGCACGCTCACCTTGGCTTCGCAGCCTTGCGTGGTGGAGCGCGAATAAAAGCCGCCCAGGAACATGCCGTCTTCGACCCATTCGTCGACGTTGCCAACCATGTCGAAAATCCGTTCGTCGTCCCAGCGCGACGCGCAGGCGGGGGTTTCGCCGGTCGTGCGCAACAGCGGCGAGTCGCCTTCGTAGACCAAGTTCAGGCGCGGATCGCGGTGGCCGAGCGACGCTGAACCGTGCAGCACCGCCGCCGGATGAATCAGCCGGTACACGTTGCACACGCCTTGCCGGTAGCTGCCGCCGTACGGGTACTTGAGCGCCGCCTTGCCCTTGCAGGCGCCGACCCACTCATCTTGGGTGCACAAACGCTTGCCGGCGTTTTCACAGGCGCGCCGTGCCAGTACTTGCGACAGGTAGCTCTGCGGTACGACCCCCGGTCGCGACACCGCTTTGGCCTCGAACCGCCCGCCGCGCTGCAGCTCGCTCAGCGGCGGCAGCGGCATGGCGCGCGCGGCCGCGTCACCCAGCTGGTCACGCTCGATCAGCCAGCCGCGCCAAACCTCGCTGACCAGCGCGGGGGTGGGTGGGTAGTAAGGCGACAACGCCTCACCGGTCGCCTTGTCGACGGCGCTGACTTCCCAGCGATCGATGCAGTATCGGCCGATGCGCGCCATCTCGTTCGGGCAACCCCGGGGACGCGCCGTCTCGGCTTCTGCCCGGTTTGGCCCCCAACCAAGCGCACCGAGTGCGCCCGCAGCCAGGGCAAAGATCGCCAGCGCACGCGGCCTCACCGGCTAACCATTGCACGGCTCGCGGATACGGCCTAAGTCCAAACTCGATGACGCTGGCTCCGTCGGCAGCTGGAAGCGCGCTCCGCGAGCGCGTTGCGCGCGGCAGCGGCGTGGCAGATCCTCGAATTCTGTCGGCTTTCGAGCAAGTGCCGCGCAAAGCCTTCCTGCCGCCGGAGCTCGCCGCCCGCGCCTACGAAGACGTCGCGCTGCCGATCGGCCTCGGCCAAACCATCAGCCAACCTTCGATGATCGCGTTGATGCTGCAGGCGCTCGAGTGCGCACCGCGTCATCGGGTGCTCGAGGTGGGTGCAGGCTCGGGCTACGTGTTGGCGCTGTTGTCACAGCTCGGCTGTGAGGTGTTCGGCGTCGAGCGGCATGCCGAGCTGGCGGCGCGCGCGCCCGAAACACTGCGCAGCATCGGCGTGACCGACGTCGTGGTGCATGAAGGTGACGGCGCGCTCGGTTGGCCGGAGCACGCGCCGTATGATCGTATCTTGGTCTCGGCAGGCGCTGCGGCCATCCCCGAAGCGTTGTTGGCGGAGCTGGCTGAAGGCGGCCGCCTCGTCATGCCAGTGGGGGGACGAGAGACGCAGATCTTGGTCACGTGCGAGCGCGACGACAAAGGCTCGCTGCACTACCGCGCCGGTGGCAGCTGCGTCTTCGTACCGCTGATTAGCGACTCGTCGCCGCCGGGCGCGCCTTAGGCCGAGCCTTAGGCCGAGCCCACGGTGCGGGTCGTGAATGCGATCGGCGTCGTGCCGACGTGGCCGTAGGCTGCGGTCCAGGCTTGCTCGCGCTCGGTCTCGAATACCAAATCAGGCGCGACGTCGATCGGCAGCCACGACCCGGTGCGGATTTCGTTCTCGAGCTGACCGGGGGCCCAACCGGCGTAGCCGACCAGGGCGACCAGGCTCCGCGGCACCGTCCCGGCGGCGATCGTCTCCAGCACCTTGCGTGAGGCGGTGGCCGTGATGCCGGTCCCGACGTCGAACTGCCCCTCGTGGTCGATGAAACGCTCGTCGCTCCGGTACAGCAGCCAAACCTGCTCCTGCGAGACCGGCCCGCCCACGCGCACCGAGCAGCGGATATCCGGGGGGGTCTCGGTGATCTGCGACCGAACAAGCAGCTCGGGCAGCGTCATCAGCTCACGACCGTTAATGATCCAGCCAAAAGCCCCCTCCGGCCCGTGCGCCGCCAGAAGGACGACCGAACGGTCAAAGTTCGGATCGCCTGGCGGGGGCGACGCCACCAAGAGCCCCGGAGCCAGCACGGACATAACCCTGCAAGCTACCCCGGCTCTCGGTGTCCGTCGAGATCGGAAGGCCAACGGCCCGGGCGGGGACAGGGGGGGCCCGGGGGCCGCGCGCTGCGCAAGGGGGGCCCCAGAGCTTTCGCGGCACCTTTCGGGCGGGGGGGGGATGTTGATAGAGTGTCGGTTCCTCATGGAGGTCACCTTCTACGGCGTTCGCGGGTCCGTCCCCGCACCTGGCCCGAACACGGTGCGCTACGGCGGCAACACGTCGTGCGTGGAGGTGCGCTTGTCGGATGATTCGACAGTCGTGCTGGACGCCGGCACGGGCATGCGTGCGCTCGGCAACGCGCTGATCAAGCGCGGTCGCTCGACGCCCGTTCACCTGCTGCTGTCGCACACGCACTGGGACCACGTGCTCGGGCTGCCGTTCTTCTCGCCGTTGTATCGCAGCGACACACACCTGTTCGTGTACCCGCTGGCCAACGATGCGCAGGAGCTGTTCCAAAAGAACATCTTCAACGACATTCACTTCCCGGTCAGCGTCGACGACATTCCGGCGCGGCTCGAGCTCACTCGGCCGGAGAAAGCCGAGTGGCGGATCGGGTCTGCGATCGTGCGGCGCATCCAGCTGAATCATCCTGGTGGTGCACAGGGCTTCCGCATCGACGACGACGACGGCACCTCGGTCGCGTACCTAACCGACAACGAGCTTCACGCCGAAAACGCCAAGACGACCGTCGAACAGCTGGCGCGCTTTGCCGGCGGCACCGACCTCATCATCCACGACTCGCAGTACCTGCAAGAGGACATGCCGGCCAAGCTGGGTTGGGGTCACTCGGTTGTCACGGAAGTGCTGAGCCTCGGTCTGCTGGCTGAGCCCAAGCAACTGGCGCTCTTTCACCACGACCCCGAGCGTAGCGACAGCGCGCTCGATCTGATTGGCGAGACGAGCCAGGCCTTCATCAAGTCGGAAGGCAAGGCCACGCAAGTCTTGGTCGCGAGCGAAGGCCTCTCCGTTCAGCTCAAAAAGTAGCCTCCGCCGCGCCAGCTCGCGGGCCGTCAGCCACTAGTCGTTGACGAGCGCCTTTCCGCGAGTAGGATTCGCGTCCCCTCGACCCCCGCCAGCCCCCGCCCCCAGGTTCAACCCCCTAAGTCCCCTACAGCTTCTGAAAACTACGCTTCGGTGAGGTAGCCAAGCGGTTAGGCAACGGTTTGCAAAACCGTTATACGCCGGTTCGAATCCGGTCCTCACCTCCGATAACTGGTTGAAAACAAAGGGCTTCTGGGACTTCGGTCTCAGGGGCCCTCCGTGTTTTGGTATGCAGGCGATACCAAGGGGCTTGCGATGAATGCCTGAAGGCCAGGACGAGGGTTGGAAGCGCTGGCATGAAATTGATCCGGAACGTCGAAGCCTCAGTGGTCGTCGCCCACTTTAAGAGCACGGGAAGAAGTACGGCAACCCGATTGACGACGCCACTCGGCGACTCTTGCTCAACGTCACCTGGTGCGAGGCCTCGCTCACCGTTGCTGAACTGGGCAGGTCGTTCATGCTCAGCTCCCGGGCGAGTCTTGCTGGACAGCGACGACGGCGTTCCAGCTGGGGAAGATTGGGCCAGCTGCAGAGCTACTTGCTGGCTGGAAAGACTACCTCAGGCAAAACCAGAGGGCAGGGCATGGACGGCAACTACGGTGTCGGCGCCAAGATCGCTGCGGCAACTCGTAATCCCGAAGGTTAGTATACCTCTCGTGGCAAGAGGGGGTTGGGGCTGGCATTCAGCTCGTGCGGGACGGTACTGGCCAGTATGGCCTCCTCCAATTTTCGGACTATCGCCACGTGTTCGATGCGGAGAAGGGCGTGCTCCCGGACAACGGCGTGATCGGCGAGAACGGCACATGCGTTGTGCTCTTGGGCAATGAACCCAACGAAGACGGCGACGGAGGAATTCAAATACCAGATGGACGCCGGCGCAACGGGGGCCTGCATCGTGAACGGGGATGTCGCGACTCTCTGCATCAAGAGCTAAGGCGCTTTGGCAACTCGGGTATGACCTTTTTGGAGCGGCATCGCGAGTAAGGTCGGTTTTGTTTTGGGGGCTTCGACGAGGTTGCCGGGGACTATTTGGGCGGAGCGACGCACCTCCGCTCTACCTCGCCCTGTAGGCCACCCTGAATACCAAAGGCACAAGGTCAACCAGGCGCTATACTCCGGTGGATGTCGCCCCGAGGCTCTTCGTCTGCTGCATCGCATCACGTGCCCGAGCAACTCGAGCCGCTTGTCGCGAAGCTCGCCGACTTGAGCGCAGCAGATCGGGAGCTAGTGATCCGTGCGGCCCGGAGCAAACGCCTCACGAAGGTGACGTAGCGACGTTCGACGCAAAGCTCGCAGGTGCTGCCGGCTTCCGATCGGTTAGCTGACCGTTGGTGCTCGGTCGCCCCCGGTCGAGATACCAAGGCGTGGTATTCTCGTTGGTATACGGCCGCCTGAGCGGTACTCGGTTGGTCTTGCTTGCAGCACGGGAGCCGCTAGTTCTTGAAAGTGATATCGACCGAGCGAACCTGGCCGCCTCCGCCACCTGGGCCGACGCCGTAGCCGCCATCAAGTACGACCTTGGTCTCCGCCGCGAGCAGGGGCGCTGCAATGACCGCCCCGAAGGTCGTGCATCCGCCTTCTTTGTTCGGCGTGCACGCCGCGCACATGCCTCCGCCGAATTGCGTGCAATCCAGCTTGGTGCCGGCCTGAGCCGAGAAAGTGAAGGCACCCGGCTGGACCCCTTCGATGCGCTGGCAGTCGCTCTGGCCATTGGCTGGGCGAC
Source organism: Polyangiales bacterium (assembly GCA_038230915.1). Lineage (GTDB taxonomy): Bacteria > Myxococcota_A > Polyangia > Polyangiales > Polyangiaceae > PMG-095. Next base: position 74,690 of record JBBRMI010000010.1, read on the forward strand.
AGGCGGGTGGCAGCATTTCGTTCACCACGAATTCGCCGCTCCACTGGGTCAGCATGCTGTCGCCGGGCTGCAGCGTGATGGCTGAGCCGAGCGCACACGCGATGGCGGGACAACCGCGGACGGTGCCGTGGATCACGTCGTTGCACGACGTCATACAAAAGCCCGGCGACGCGAGTGCCTTGCCGGCGGCGTCCGCCACCTGGAACAAGTTGCCGCCCGCACAGCCTGGCGTGAGTTGACCCAAGTGAATCGGTATCTTGGTCTCGTTGCTGAGCCGAACCAGTACCGTTGTTCCCGACGCGTCGGCGAACGCGTCGCACTGCCCTGAGCCGCCGCTGCCACCTGAGCTCGTCCCGCCCGAGCTCGTCCCGCCTGAGGAGCCGCCACCATTCGTGCTGCCACCGGTAGACGTTCCGCCGTGTGCTCGCCCACCGGCGGAAGTGCCCGCGCCGCTCGTCGTGCCCCCAGCCCCCGCTCCTCCATTTGGATCACCTTCGCCGGTGTCAAACGACTTTCCCCCACACGCAGGCAGCGCCAACACAGCGACCAAGAGCGAGAAGTTGAAACCAGAGGACCGAGAAGACATGCACCACGCCACAGCAAGATGCAGGCCCGCGCCCGCGGGCGGGCAACCCACTGATCTTGTGAGATATTTTCTGCCTACATCACGTTGAAGCTGGCACTGCTTGACACACTTTCGGACCGGGTGGTCCGACACCTGCGGCGCGCTCGCTCAGAGAAAATCGTGAGTCACGGGCTCGGTGGTCACCTCGGCTGCCGTGATGGTCAGGTGCCCGAGGTTTGAATGCTAGGGCTGGGTGGCGGTGGGATTCAGCGCGCTCAGGTCCTGCGTGGGCACCAGCATCTGCGTCGTGGGATCAAGGTACTGGGCCGGCAACATCACGTCCGCCGGCTCGTTGGGCATGTTGCGCGGGGCGCATTGGGCGGACTCTTGGGGGCCAGGGCCGCAGTTGTCGGCGACGTTGCAGTTCGAGTCCTGGAGCAGGTAGCTGACCTTGCCGCCGCCGATCACCACGATGGATTTGGTGTAGCTGAGCAGGAAGGTCCGGTTCGACTCGTAGCCCTGGCCAAGGGGGAAAGAGTTCATGTAGTAGTGGCGCGCTTCTTTGCCGTTCTCGTCGAACACGGTCATTTTCCAGACGGCGTAGGTCGAAGGAACGGGCGAGCCGCCGCGGTAAAAACTGTCGTAGATGGCGCTGTCGCGAGGCAGATCACCTGGGACGATGTTGGGCTGGTCGCGCGTCCCGTCCTGGTATTCCTTCGGATCGGCTACGGCATTGAAGGTGAACGTCAGCTTGTAGTTTTGCCCCGCGACACCGCCCACGGGGAAGGTTTGCAAGATCACCAGGCCCTTGTCCTCGAACGCGAGCGCGCCCTGGTTCGGGCACATTGTGTGGTTGATGCAATGACTGTGGTCTGTCTGTTGCACGCAGCCCGTGAGGAACCACGAGCTCTTGAGCGGGGTGCCGAAATCGCCGTCCTTGCCTGCCACGATGTCGACGCACGCGGTCGGATCGCCGCCGTCGCAGGGCCCCTTGCAGTGCAGGTCGGCCGGATCGCATCCGAGCCCGAGGTCGCAGCCGACGTTCCTACCGCTCGCGCAGCACGGCTCACTCGCGGCACCGCAATGGGCGTTGGCTCCGCCGTCCGCTCCGCCTCCTTCTCCGGCAACCGACATCGCGGCGCCGGCGCTTGCTCGGCCGCTCGTTGCGCCTGCTCCGCCGTTGTTCTCGACCGCGCCCTGGCTCTGCCCGGCGGTCGTATCGGCTCCGCTGCCGCCAGACCCTGTCGCGGCTCGCTCCCTGACCGCGCCTCCGCAGGCTGACATCACGCCCACGGCCGTCCCGAGCACCAGCCAGACCCAAGCCTTCAGCCGGTGGCCGCGGCGCGCTCGCTGCGCCCCGCCTCGCAAGGCGCTGTTCCAAATCGCAGGCTCGTGCATCGCTCACCACCCGTCGCATCCCCACGGCGGAGACCACGCTCTCAAGCTACGCCCAGCGAGGTCTGGCGTCTATCGTCCTGCGGCGCCCCGCCTGTCCTCGATCCCGTGTGTCGGCGCTTCTTGGGCCTCCGCAGAGAGCAGGACAAGATGCCGTGGCAGCCAAACCAGGCTCAGCGCGAGCGCTGGGCTCCCGCGGGCTGGCACCGCCATGGGTCCGGCGCTGGCACGCGCGCTGCAACATGACCGGGCTGAGGTTGCAAATGAACGACAAGGCAAAGAAGAAGCTCGAGGGTGAGGGCAGCTATTCGGCCACGCGTCGCTACAACGCGGGGCTGGCTGAGCACGTGCGGTCGGCGGATGTCGAGGGGCTCGGCAAGAAAGCCGCCAAAGCGCTCGAAACCGGCGAGGGGAAGGACCTGCGGCAAGCCGAAAAGGCAGGCAAGAGCGGGCCGCGTACCTTGAGCTCGGCTCGGCCGGCTCGCAAGGCTGCGGCGCGCCGCTAGCTGCAAGCGCGACACGCAATCTCGCCACGTTGTGGCGACGAGGCGTTTCAGCACACCAAGCGCCTTACGCGTCAGTGGGGTGCTCGGAGTTCTGCACGAAACCTTCAGCTGCACTCTTGTTTTCCAAGCTGTTACCGATCCGTCACCATCACTGGTGCGAGTCGCGGTTCAACAGCGGCAATGAACCATCGAAGCTTGTGGCTTGGAGTTTTTGGAACCGCGCTCTTGGGCGCGCTGGCGGCGCCGGCTTGCTCATCGGACAGCTCGAACCCCGCTAGCGGCGGCGACGCGGGTCAGGCTGGTGACAGCAGCGGAGTTGGCGGCGGCGGCAAGGCTCAGGGTGGCTCGAGCACCGCGGGCACTGCTGGCGCTGCGGGTACGCACACCACGGGTGGCGCTTCCGCCGGCACTGGTGGCACCAACTCCCAGGGCGGCGCGAGCGAAGCGGGTGCCGGCGGCGATCCGATCGAGCTAGCCGGAGGCGCAGGCGGCGCAGGCGGTTCGTCCCAAGTGGCGATCGAGCACGTGCTCTTGCTCAGCGTCGACGGCATGCACCAAAAAGACTTGGAAAACTGGGTCAGCACCCACCCAACCTCCGCTCTCGCGGGCCTGACCAAGAGCGGCGTCGTCTACTCGAAGGCTAGCAGTAGCAAACCAAGTGATTCGTTCCCTGGCTTGCTCGCACAAATCACCGGCGGCTCCCCCAAAACGACCGGCGTGTACTACGACGTGAGCTACGCGCGCGATCTGTACCCGCCAGGTTCGGCCTGTGCCGGTAACCCCGGAACCCAGGTCGTGTACGACGAGTCGCTCGACACGAACCCGGACGCGCTCGACGGCGGCGGCAGCTTGAGTGAAGCCGGCATGCCGCTCGACAAGACGAACGGCTGTAAGCCAGTCTATCCGCACAATTTTCTGCGCGTGAACACGATCTTCGGCGTGCTGCACGGCGCGGGTATGTACACGGCGTGGTCCGACAAGCACCTGGCGTACGAGCTCGTCAGTGGCCCAGGCTCCGCTACCGGCCATGAAAACGTCGACGACCTCTATACGCCTGAAATTAACTCAGTCGACGCGGTCACGACCAAGGATTTCACCAAGAATATCGACTCGGTGATCCGCTACGACGAGCTCAAGGTGAAGGCCGTTCTGCACGAGATCGACGGCAAATCGCATGACGGCGCGAGCACCAAGCCGGTACCGGCGCTGTTCGGCATGAATTTCCAAGCCGTCAGCGTCGGGCAGAAGTTGTTCGGGCTCGGCTACACCGACGCCGCCGGGACACCGACCGCGGCGCTGGCCGGCGCGATCGACCACGTTGACTCTGCGGTGGGTCGCATGGTCGCGGAGCTGAAGGCGCAAGGGCTCTACGACAGCACCGTCATCGTCCTGTCCGCCAAGCATGGCCAATCGCCGATTGACCCCGCCAAGTTGACTCTGGTCAAGGACGACGCGATCGACAACGTGATCGGCGTTGAGGTCGGGAGTGAGGTCGCCGACGACTTTGGTATCTTCTGGCTAAAAGACTCGAGCAATACGGCCGAGGCCGTGACGAAGCTCAACGCCGACTTGGCGGGCGCCAACACGGTGAATGCTCAAACCATCTACTCGGGTGATGCGCTAAAAACGCTGTTCGCCGATCCCGCGACCGACGCGCGCGTGCCTAACTTCTTGGTGCAGCCCAAAGTGGGTACGGTCTACGTCGGCAACGTCGCCACGAAGCCAAAACAGGCGGAGCATGGCGGCTTCACCGAGGACGACACGCACGTCTTGCTCGTCGTCTCCGGAGGTCAAGTCAGCGCCAAGGTGACTGACACGGCCGTTACCACCCAACAGATCGCGCCGACGATTTTGAAGCTGCTCGGCCAAGATCCCCAGAAGCTCGACGCGGTAAAGGCAGAAGGCACGGCAGCGTTGCCCGGGTTCTGAGCGATCCGCGTCACGTCGCACGATCGGACTTCCGGTGTTTCACTGCGCGATCGGAATCGCGTAGTGGAACACCGAGTCGTCGTTCGTCGGGTGGTTGGTATGTCTGCGGCGTGAGCCCGAACGCTTGCTTGAACGTGCGCGCGAACGCTTCCTGCGATTCGAAGCCGGCCAGCATCGCGATATCCAGCACGCGCAGTTCGGTGCTGAGCAAGCGCTTGAGCGACGCGGCCAGCCGACCCGAACGGATGTACGTCTTCAAGGCTTCACCCGTGAGCGCCTTGAAGATGCGCTGAAAGTGCCCCGCTAGTTTCGAAATCTCTCGAGCAGCGGCATCAGCCCCACCAAATTCCCTTGGAACGGCCCAAACGGATCCATCACGCAGCCGGAGACTCGCTTCTCCAAGGTTCCGGTGTCCAGCTGCAACACCACGTCGAGATCGTAGTCCGCGATGGGTGCGCAGGGCGTGGCGTCTGATAGCGACGCGCGCACGGCTGCGCCGTCTGCTACGCCGTTGATCCAAACATCGTCAGGTGGCGCCGGTTTGGTGTCCTGGCTGGCGGGCGGCGGCAGCGTCGTGCTTCCGTGCACCGAGTACGTCGATACCACGACGCCACTGTTGGCGCTGAAGACCCACTCGGTGAGGTCGTTGGTTGACTGGTATTTCCATTCGCGCACACGTAGCGTCTTCCACTGACCGCGCTGGCCGCTGATCGCTATCGGGTTGCAGCGCTTCGTGTAGTTAGGGCCGGCTGCGGTTGCTTCACACTGGCACATCCCATTGGACGACAGAAAGCAGCGGGCGTAGCCGTCACCAAGGACGGTGACGCTGGCGCAGCGTTCATCGGCGCCGCAATCGGAGTCATTCGAGCAAGAAAGCCTTTTGCAACCGTCCTCGTCGACGGTTGGCCCGCCGCAACCCATGAATTTACAGGCTTCCTCTTTCGAGCAGCCCCCCTGGATCGCGCAGCTCTGGCCGCCACACAGGTTACAGCCCGGATCTGCGGACGTGCCGGTGGTGCCGCCGCTCATCATCGCTGAGCCGCCGGTGCTCCCGCTGTCCGGACTACCCGCACTGGCCGGGCCCGCGCCGCCAATGCTCGCTGACCCGCCCTCATCGACCATTCCCAGGGGTGTAGGCGGGATTCGACAAAGGCCGTCCACGCAAACGTGCGTGACGCTCACGCTGCTACAGTCCGGATCCGTCGCACACGTCACATCACACGATGGACAGCTTGCGGACGATGGTCTGGGCCAGTGCGGTGAAGTGATCGAGCACCGAGCCCTCCCAGCCGGTCGGATCATCGAAGCCGAGCACGAGGTTCTTGCCTTCCAGCAGCTGAGGGTCAGTGCTTGACCGCACGACGTTGCCGGCGGCAATCAAGCTTTCGACCATCGGCTGGAGCTCGGCCAGGCTCAGCGACGTGCGCTCGCTCAGGTCATCGGCGGTGAGGCTACCCGCGCGATAGACAATGCTCCACACGAACGCCTCGAGACCTGCGCTGTCGCTGCCTCGCTTCAGCGCTTTCGCCTCGTCTTCGGTGGCCACCCGAAACGCCTGGTTGCTGCCGGAGCCGGAGCTGAACACCAGACCGCTGTCAGTCAGATCGCGCAGCACGCCGCGCAGCGACGGCTCATCGTCGTAGCGAAACCGCCGTAAGATGTCGTTGCGCCGCGCGACGCCGCTCTGCTCGATGAACTCCAGCGTGGCTTCCCACAATGAGCGACCGCGATCGGTCAAGCTCTGGCTGAGGCGCTGGGTACGCCGCTGGTAGGTGCGCAGCGCCATCCCAAACATGTCCGCGCTCACCTTCTTGCCAACGCCCTGGTTCTCCAGCTCGCGAGCCAGCTCCAAGAACGCCTGGCCGGCCACGTGCGACAGCGGCGCCCGCAGCCCGCCCGACGTAGCCAGCTCAGCGACCAGCACCATGGTCTGCCGCACAACGGCGTCGATTAACAGCCTCACGTTCACGCCTTTGTTGTAGCCGGCAAAGCCAATCAGGGGGGCGACAACCCTGACACCCTTCGAGGATTTAGCCGAAATTTGACTCGGGGCGGCTTGCGCTAACGTTGCCGCATGAGCGAACCCGCACCCACCCCGCCAATCGTAGTGAACGTGGACGATGCTCCAGAGCTGGAGCGCGGCAAAGGGCAATTCGGCGCCGCCTTCAAGGCGTTGACGCCGTCGATGCGACCGCGCGGCGGCAGCTTGGGCATCAACTGGATGCGCTTGAAGAAGGACCACACGACAGTCCCGTTTCACTACCACCTACGTGAAGACGAAGCCTTCTTCGTGCTGTGAGGTCGCGGTGTCCTCCGCTACGGCGACGACGTGCGCGAGATCCGCGCTGGCGACTGCATCTCTTGCCCGGCCGGGACCAAGATCGCTCATCAGATCGCCAACCCTCACGACGAAGATCTCATCTACTTGGCGATCGGCGCTTTCGATCCGCACGAGGTGTGCGTCTACCCGGATAGCGACAAGGTGTCGGTGCGCGGCGTGAAGATGTTGGGCCACGTCGAACCGAAGCAGTACTTCGACGACGAGCCTCAGCCCCCGAAGATTTTCGCGCTTGCCGCGAACGCCAGCTCTGGAGGCTGAAGCCTGGCTGCCGAGCGAACAAACTCGAATCCGACGCCGGAGGTGTGATTGCCGTGACCGGACCGGTTCCGGCCGCGACGGGTTCACGACCTTCTAAGATCTCATTCAGTAGACGTAATGTCTCGCCAATTGCGTGGCGTGGATTTGGTGTTGGGTGACGTCGATGCGTAGAGCAGGCTCGAAGGCGGAGTTTTGGATGCCGCCCAGGGCTAGGGGATCGCTCGCGCTCGGGCCGCTGGTATAGCCGTTGGAGCGGGGCCCGCCAACTTGCCAGCTGAGCAGGTGCTCGAGCCCGATGTCGATGACGCAGCCGTACTTGGCTTGCCGCGCGTGGTCGCCGCGTTGCTTGGCGAGCGCGTAGGCGTGCGTGATGCCCTCGAAGGCGTAGCCAGTGTTGCGGTTGCGGGTCAAGATCGCATGCTCGTCGATCACCCAGTCAGCGAGTCGCAGCACCAGATCGGCGTAGGCTTTGGTGTCGGGAAAGTCGCTCGTCGCAAGCTCGTAGTAGGCCATGGTGCTCCATTGGTAGAAGCCCTTGGTCACCTCTGAATCGGCGTCTTTGGCCAGCGCTTGGTCGATGTTGACGCGCTTGCCGGCAGCGGCGCCGCGCATGACGTCTGGCAGCAGATCCTTGTGACCGAGGTACTTCGCCGCTTTGACCAGCGCGAGCAGCGCCTCACCATCCGAGTACGACGACGGATCGCCGTGCGATTTGCACTTGTTGACGTCGAAGTTGCCGTACCAGAGCCCGCTCGGATGCGCGGCATTCTGCAGCATTTGCAAGTACTCGCCGACGCGCGTTTCGAGCAGTGTGCGGCGCTCGCTGGCCAAGTCAGGCGCGCTGCGCAGGTATTCGATGTACGACAGCCCGAGCAGTGCGATCGTGCCCGTGACGCCGTCCTGGCTGCCCGGGTACATCGTGCAGCGCGCGCCCTTCACGACGTGCGAGTGCTCGTCGAAGAAGCCGAACCCGCGTTCGATCGCCGCCGCCAGCTCGGGCCGCCGATCGTCTTGATAGAGCAACGTGAGGCCCCACAGCACGCCGGCCTGGCGCGTTTCCTGGTCTTCGTCGGAGAATACCCGCTCCTTCCAGTCGTACTCGTAGTCGAAGTTGCCCTCCGGCCGTTGGTGGGTCAGCAGAAAGCCGGTCCCGAGCTTAATCGAGCGACTCAATACTTGGCGGTCGAGGTGGGTTTGACAGCGGCCCGAGCGCGGGGATTCGAGCACCCAGCGCAGGTAAAAGCGCTCGCCTCGCCACCACAAGAACGCGCCGGCCGCTGCCGCGACGAGCGCCGAAATGGTGAGTATTTTCCGACTGCGAGGCCACGTTCGAAACGCTGCGACTAGCATGCGGCGCGCAGGCTACGACGATTAGCGGCGTCGCGTAACAATCGCGCAATCAGCCGGACGCCGTCTTCTTGGGAGGATAGAGACGACGCCCCACGATGAAACGCGACGGGTCCTTCGTCCAAGCGGTTGAGCTCTGGTTGCCCCAGGGTGAAGTGTTGGCCTTTGGCGCGGGCGAGTATCGCGGTCACGAGGAGCTGCGGCTGGAGCGGGCGGCGCTGACTTTTGACCAGGGCGAGGGACTACCGGGCGCGGTTTGGGCCAACGGCAAAGCTCTGTTGTGGGATGTCTCGGAGACGTTCCTGTCACCCGCGCGTGCAGCGACGTCGGGCATCGATGCGGCCTTCGGTTGCCCGCTGTTCGACGGCGATCGGCTGTTCGCCGTGCTGACGTTGCTGCTGAGCCGGCGCATGGAGGCGCCGAGCTGTCTCGAGATTTGGGATGTGACCGATGAGCTCGACGTGCTGAAGCATGGGCGGGGCTACTACGTTCATTGCGCCGAGCTCGAGCGTTTCAGTCCGTGGATTCAATTCCCGCGCGGCACGGGTCTGCCGGGGCTGACGTGGCTGAGCGGCCAAGCGCAGGTCATGGCCAACCTGGGCGAGTCGAACGCATTCATTCGCGCTGGGCTGGCAGCGCGCTGCGGCTTGAAGCACGGCGTCGGCTTGCCCGTCTACAACGGGCGCAAGCTGATCCAAGTGCTGGCGCTGCTCGGGGCCGAGCGCCGCTCGTTCATCAGCGGCATCGAAATCTACTACCCGCAAGCGGGCGAGCTGGGCGCGGCGACGTCCTTCGACTGGAGCGGGCGCGGCTCGAAGCAGGGCGAATCATTCGCCGACGCTGCCGGTCGCAAGCTCGCCGAGCGCGCCCTTGCGAGTCGCCGGCCGACGCTGTCACAGGCCAGGCAGCACGACGCCCCAGAAATCTCGCTGGCCCTCCCGCTCTTCGATCGGAAGGGCTTGAAGCAGATCGTCGTGCTGCGGCTGCTGTGAGAAACGCGCTCAGCTCTTGGGCGCGCTGGTCGTGGGCTGACCGGCGTCGACCCAGCCGCGGATGCCGTCGCGCATCACGCTGACGCTGGCGTAGCCGGCCGAAGCCGCGCGCGTCGCGGCTGCGTCGGACGCACGGCATTGCGTGCCGCCGCAATAGAAGACCAGCGCCGAAGACTTGTCGCTCGGCAGCTCGGTCAGCGCGTAGCTGCGGTGATCCGAGAGCAACAGCGCGCCTGGCACGACGCCGTACTTCTGTCGCGTCTCGGCGCCGTTGGCGTCGACCGCGATGACCTTCTTGTCCTTCAACGCCGCCGCCACCGCCGGCACGCTCAGCTCGGCGAGCTGCTGTTCAGCAGTTGGCGCTTTCTCGGTCCTCTCGGTCGCCTTCGGCTCGCTCGGGCGAGAGTTGCAGCCAAGGGCCAGAGCGACAACGGCAAACGCCACGAACTTCGACATCCTCGAGCTCCTCGCTGGTGCCGAAAAACCGGCGCGGCAAACATGCCAGATGAGTCAGAGCGACGCCAGCCGCGGAAATGTCGGAAGATTGCAGCGGAGCCTGGGGCAAGATGGTCCCAGCGCCGCCGCGCGGATCCGCGCTAATATCGGCCGCAAATGAGCGGACCCACTGAGCTTTCTGGACCGAACCTCACCGACGGGATCGCGGCGGCCGACCTTCAGGATGGTCGCATGCTGCTTGGCCACGCCGAGGGCGAAGCCGTGCTGCTGGCAAGACGCGGGGATGAGGTCTTCGCAGTCGGGGCGACGTGCTCCCATTACGGTGGTCCGTTGGCGGAGGGCTTGTTGGTCGGCGACACGCTGCGTTGCCCTTGGCATCACGCCTGCTTCAGCTTGCGCACCGGGCAAGTCCTGGCGGCACCGGCGCTCAATCCGCTCGCCTGTTGGGACGTGGAGCAACGCGCCGAACGCCTGTACGTGCTCGGCAAGAGCAAGCAACGCACCGAATCTGTGACGGTGCGGAGCGGCTTGGCGAGCGTCGTGATCATCGGTGGCGGTGCGGCGGGGCTCGCTGCAGCCGAAGCCCTGCGCCACGAAGGGTACGTCGGCAAGCTAACCCTGCTCAGCGCAGACAGCGCGTCGCCCGTCGATCGTCCGAATCTATCGAAGGACTACCTGGCCGGCACTGCGCCTGAAGAGTGGATCCCGCTGCGATCGCCCGAATATTTCGCCTCCCAGCAAATCAACCTGCTTTTGGACACGCGCGCTTCGCGCATCGACGTCGAAGGCAAGCGCGTCATCACCGAGGATGGCGCGAGCCACGACTACGACGCGCTCTTGCTCGCGACCGGCGCCGAGCCGATTCGACTCGAGATTCCTGGCGCTGATTTGCCTCACGTGCACTACCTGCGAACGCTCGCCGACAGCCGCGCCATCATTGCCGAGCTCGGGCACGCCAAGCGCGCGGTCGTGCTCGGCTCCGGCTTCATCGGGCTGGAAGCCGCGGCAGCGCTCCGCACGCGCGGCCTCGAGGTGCACGTGGTGTCGCCCGACGCGCGGCCGCTCGAAAAGGTGCTGGGCGCCGAGCTGGGCGACTTCATCCGTGCGCTCCACGAAGAGCATGGCGTCGTCTTTCATCTGGGCCAAAAGGCGGCCCGCATCGACGCCGCGCAAGTCACGTTGGCCGACGGAACTTCGGTCGCGGCCGACTTGGTGATCGCCGGCATCGGCGTCAAGCCGGCGCTGGCTTTGGCCGAAGCCGCCGATCTACGCACCGATCGCGGCGTGGTCGTGAACGAGTTGTTGCAGACCAGCGATCCGGCGATTTTTGCAGCCGGCGACATCGCGCGCTGGCCCGACCCGCACTTCGGCGAGCCGATCCGCGTCGAGCACTGGGTCGTCGCCCAACGCCAAGGGCGGATCGCCGCGCGCAACATGCTCGGCCACCGTCAAGCTTGCGATTTCATGCCGTTCTTTTGGAGCCAGCATTACGACGTTTCGATTTCCTACGTCGGTCACGCTGCCGATTGGGATCGCATCGACGTCGATGGCAGCATCGCCGCGCGCGACTGTCGGCTCGAATACCGCCGCGGCGAGCGCACGCTGGCGGTCGTCACGATCAATCGCGACCTCGAGAGCCTGCGCGCCGAAGCCAAGGCCGAGGCCAAGCTCGGCTAGTGCGCTGTAGGCTGGGTCGGCTCCAGCCGCAACGGGTAGTTGATGAACACGCGCCCGCCGCTCGGCGGAGGAAATTGCAACTTCTCGATCTCGCCCAGGATGCAGTCGACGGTCGGTGAGTCGCTGAGCGCGTCGTCGGTTTCGCCGGTGTCCGCGTGCGCGACTTTGCCGTCGGGCGCGACCACGAAGTTGATGCTCAGGTTGCCGTGCAATTCAGGGTGCATCTTCAGAGTGCGCTCGTAACAGGCTTGAATCGCCGGACCGACCGACTTCAGTTTCTCGTCGATGACCGCCTTCGGCAGCTTGCCGCGCGTCGGGGCACCGGTGCTGGTGATGCCCGGCTCGACCGGCTTCGCATCGGGCGGATCCGCCGGGGCCTTGGCTTCTGGCAGCGGAATTTGTTCCGGCGGCAGCGGTGCCGGCTCGCCTGAAGTCGGGGCGGGATTGCTCACGGGCGCGACAGGTGGCGCATCGCTCGGCAGTTGGCACGCCGTGAACGACGTCAGCGACGAGACCAGCAAGGAGGAGAGAGTGGCGGTGCGACTAAACACGGCACGTAAATAGCACGCTCCCGGCCTGGCGAGCTGACGCTAGGAGGCCGGGCCCATGCTCTACCGCTCGAGAGACGGACGCCCGACGAGTCCTCCGCACCAGACAGGACTACTCAGCCAACTTTCCGGAGCGTTATCGCCTTTTCGGGACAAGCCGTAACGCATTTACCGCAAGCGTGGCAGTCGGCGGGACGGGTGACGAACGCTTGCTTGCCGCCGTGGACGAAGACTTTAAGGCGCGTGAGCAGGCTGAGCGCCGAGCGTTCGGCGTCGCTCAGCTTGCGCACCGTGAAGACGTCGTACGGGCACACCTCCACACAGTCTGCTTTGGCTTCGCAGCGACTCGAGTCGATGACCGGGACG
>JBBRMI010000011.1:0-84898 GCA_038230915.1 Polyangiales bacterium
AGCTCAAAGGCGACAGCGCGAACCCCAAGATCACGCTCTGCTCGACCTCCCGATCTCGCGATCTAGGAAGAAACTGGCGGCGACGCGCCCCAGCGATACCCGTTTCGTCCCATCAGGGCGGCGGCCGTGCCGTCATCAGGGACTCCCTGTGAAAAAATCTGGGCGCCAAGCGAGACCTGAGGTCGCCCCGACAGCCTCTGCGAGGTGAGCCGCGATGCGGCAGCCCAATTGAGGGCCGAATTGAGGCGACAGATGTGATGAATCCTCAGCACCAAGCAGCGCCCACCCCAAAAATCTCACTCTGATTCTCCCCGACTCCCTGTTTGCTCGTTCTCGTGCTGCGGGGCTACTGACTCGAGGTCGTGGCGCCGAACGGGAGTGGGACTTCGCCTTTGATTTGGATTGCGTGCCAGCCCGGCTCGGGGTCGGGGACGAGCAGCAGTCCGCCGCCGAGGTGATCGAACGGCGTGCGGTAGACGGTAACGTTGGCGATGACATTGCCGGCGGTGTCGAGGATGTTCGCTTGCTCGGGGTCGCCGCTCGGGTAGCGCGGATCGGGGCGGTCGAGGCCCCAGCGCGGCCCGGTGATATCGGTTAGCAGGAACAAGTAGTGATGCATGCCACCGGGCGGCGGCAGCTCTTTCGCGTTGCCATTCAAGAACGCGACGCGATCAGTCAAGAAGCGATACACGTAATCACTGACCCACTGGTTCTTACAGTAGCCCATGATGTCGGTGTCGTTGGCCGGGTTGTGCAGCGTCTCCGGCGCTTCGAAACCCCACCAACCGATCTTTGCGCCAGTGTACGGGTAGTTGGTGTCGGGGTCGGCCGCGCCGCCGCAGGGTGAATGCGGGCGGCCATGGTTGTGACCGACTTCGTGCGCCATGGTTTGGGCGGACGTGAGGTTGGCGTACGAAAGGCCGAGCGCGGCGCGCTGGTGCCGCGCGAAGCTCTGCGTGTTGGTCACGAAGCCAATCCCCGCGACGCAGCCTTGCCCGCAGTATTGGCCGAGCGTGTCGCTCGGTTGAAACAGGCCGTAGTAGTAGGTGTCGGCGGGCGCGTTGTCGGTCTCGTGTAGCTTGGAAATCTGGTCGAGCGCTTCACCCCAGCCGCTGCCTTGCGCGGAGACGGTCTGGTTGATGTTGAGCGCGCCGCCGACCGTGTATTCGACGCCGCTGGCTGGGTACATCAGCGCGACGTACGCCTTGTACGCGTCGAGGCGGGCGGTGTCGCTGGTGGCGGTACGCCCGTTGGCGTTCAGCGGAATGAAGCGAATCTTCACGATGCCCGTCTTGCGCGTGACGAGCTCCTGATTGTCGCTCACCGGGAAGCGCGCCTTGCCAGCGGTGCCGGCCGGTGCGCCGTCGCACTCGACGATTTCGACTGCGTAGTGCGTGGTGGCGGTGAAGTCCTCGGCTTTGACGTCGAAGTTGAACGTCGTGCCGAAGCTATTCTCGCTCGACGCTTGAGTGACGTTACGCTTCGAGAAGTAGTTGGACTTCACGTCGTCGTTGGTCAACAAGAGCCGCGCCGAGACCGTGCGGTTGACCCAACCCGTCCCCAGCTCGACGAACACGCGCACGCGGCCGGGCTTGCCCTGAATGACGTCGGCAGGCCGATCCGCCTTGGCGACCGGCTTGTCCTTCTCCATGATTGGGATTTTGCCCACCTGGTAGACCGAGATTTCGGTGATGTTGATGCCGACTGCCAGCTTGCTCGTGCAAGCGTCGCCGATTGCGCCCGAGCACTTGCCGGCTTGGCACGATTCGCCGACCGGACAAGCCATGCCGCAACCGCCGCAATGCGCGGCCGTCGAGTCGGTGCTGACGCACATGCCGTCGCACAGCGTTTCGCCGTCGGGGCAGGCACATTTGCCGTCGGTGCACGGCAATCCACCGGTGCACTTGGTGGCGCAGTCGCCGCAGTGGTTCACGTCCGTCTTCGGATCAGCACAGGCGTTGTCGCAAACGATGTCGGTCGCGTCGGCGCATTTGCACTGCCCGGTTTGGCACGACTGACCAGCGGTGCAAGCCGTCGGGCAGGCGCCACAATGCAGCGAGCTCGTGGTCAAGTCCACACAGGTCGTGCCGCACACGGTCTTGCCGTCGGGGCAGCCACATTTGCCCGCCGAGCAGCCTTGGCCACCGCCGCACTTGGTGTCGCAGGTGCCGCAGCTCCCGGCGGTGGTCTGCAAATCAACGCACGCATCGCCGCAGCGCGTGAGGCCGGTCGGGCACGGCTGCGAGGCCGGAATGCAGCTGGTGACCGCGCAGATTTCACCGGCCGCGCAGGCTTTGCCGCAGCTGCCGCAATGCGCGGGCGAGTTCAGGTTCGAGCATTCGGTGCCGCACAGCTGCTCGCCGCCGGCGCAAGCGCAATTGCCGTCCACGCACGCCGCGCCGCCGGCGCACGCGGTCTCACACGTGCCGCAATGCGCGGCGTCCGACATCGGGTCGAAGCATTGGCCTTGGCAGAACAACACGCCTTCGGGACAGCCGCACACGCCGCCGTAGCAGGGCACGCCTGCGTCGCAAACTTTGCCGCATGAGCCGCAGTGACCAGAGTCGGTCGCGACGTTCACGCAGCTCGGGCCGCACTTTTGGAAACCCGTCGCGCAAGCGGTGTCGCACGAACCGTTGGCGCAAACGGCGGGCGCGGTGCACGCGGTACCGCATGTGCCGCAGTTAGTGCTCTCCGATTGCAGATTGACGCACGCGCCGTTGCACGCCGTCTGCCCCGGTTGGCAGAGCAGCAGGTTGCCGGTACCGGGGCCAGCCGGCGGGCCCGCACCGTTGGTGCCTTCGATCTTCGCGGTGCACGCGACCGCGCACAGCAGGACCAACGCGAGCGCGGCGCGCCATGCTCCCCGGATCCGCGACCGTGTGTGTGACTGCGGAGGAGAGTTCCAGGAATTTCGCATTTGAGCAGCCAGACAGGAACGTGAGGCACCCACCTCGACGATCCAATCTAAGGTGGACGAACCATCCGACTTCGGCTCATCACGGTCGGGCCGAGCGTCAGGCTGAGCGCGTCATGGCCTCATGGACGCAGCGCTGCGGAATCTTTCCCGCGTGACGTTCCATGCACGCCGCTCGGGCGTGGCGAGAGATCGAAATACAGCATCACCCCGCCCACGCCAGACACGCTGAGCCCTCCGCCGGCCAGAAACGCGCTGGTTCGCGACATGCCAGGTTGGCTACTAGCGGCTTCGGCGAGGACCGCGCTGCCGAGCAGTACGAGGCCGGTGCCAAGCGTGAGTAGCGTGTCGATGCTGACAGCTGGCTGCTTGTGATTGAGCGCGACGCTTGGTGCGGGCTGCGGCACGGGCTTGGGCGCCGGCATGAGCACCACCGCCACGTCGCGCGCCTCGTAGGCGTCGACCTCAATCACTTGCTCCTGTGCGGCGTGCCCGTCGAGCGTGAGCGAAAGCCGATGTCTGCCCGGGTAAGTCTCCGAGGTCCAAGGCGTGATTCCGACTGGTTTGCCGTCGAGCAGCACCGTCGCGGACTCGGGCTGCGACAACACGGTCAGCTGCTGCACGCCGCGCTGTGCCAGCTGATCCTGCAGTCGGCGCACGCGCTCGCGCACGTCTTCGCCGTCGGAAGGGCGATCGGCTTGGCGCAAATAATCGCGGTAATAGCGCAGAGCGGCGCTACCGTTGCCGAGGTTCTCGTACGCGCGCGCGATGTTGAAGCACAGCTGCGTGTCCGGGTAGATGCGCTGCGTCTGCAGAAAGATCGCGACCGCTTCGTAATACTTTCCGTCGCGGTACGCGGCCACACCCTGTTGAAACAACACGCGCGCGCGATCTTTCGCCTCGGCCTCCGGGCCTTCCAGCTCGAGCTTCGGTGCGAGATTCGCGGGCGCCGGGGTTGGGCTCGGCGCCGCCGGCGCTGGCGTCTTGTCGGCGAGGCTCGGCGCTGCTTGCGTGAGCAAGCCAACCAGGAGCAATGCTCCGCTGAGCTGCACGTGGGGACGAGCCATGAGCGTTCGAGGGTCCGCTGGCAACAACGGCCGGCTCGGGCCGAGGCTTAAGCCTCGGCAGCGGTCTCGTGCTTTGCACAGCGCGGGGACAGCGCTTGCACCAGAAAATCACGCAAGATGGTCACGCGCCGCGGGCGTTTTGGGCCGCTCGGCGTGACGATCGCCACGTCGGCGCCGCCCATGCTAAATTGCGGCAAAATTCGCTCGACTGGCTCGATCATGCCGGCGCGCGCGCAGGTCGCGATCACGATCGTTGGTAAGAGGCCGATGCCGAGGCCAGTACCGACGGCTTGGCGCACGAACAGCATCTCATCGACGTTCACGCGGCCGCGCACCTCGATGCTCGAAACCTCGCCGTCAGGACCGTCTAGTCGCCACAACGCTTTGCCGTGCTTGCCGCGAAACAGCACGCAGTCGTGATCGACCAGCTCGGCCAACGTCTGCGGGCGGCCGCGCGCCTTCAAGTACGCGGCCGACGCGTAAAGGCCCAGCGAAGCGTTACCCAGGCTGCGCGAAACTAGCGAAGCGTCGCGCGACCTTCCCGCTCGTACCCCGATATCGAAGCCTTCTTCGACCAGATCGACGACCTTCGAGCTCAGCGACAGCTCGACGTGAATGTCCGGGTACATGCGCACGAACTCGGTCACGATATCGGCCAAACCCATGACGCCGATGTCGACCGGCGCCGTGACGCGCACGATGCCGCGCGCCTCGGTATCCATGCCGGTCGCCGATTCGGCGGCAGCTTGCAGCTCGGTCAGCGCGCGCTCGGCCTGTTCGAAGTACGAGCGCCCAGCTTCGGTCAACGCCAGCTTGCGCGTCGTCCGGTGCAGCAGCTGGACCCCCAACTCCTCCTCGAGCTCAGTCACGCGACGGCTGACCGACGACTTGGGCAGTCCCAGCGCTTTGGCCGCGCTGGTGAAGCTCTGTTGCTCCACCACGCTCACGAACGCGGTTACCAGGTTCAGGTCCATTGTTGTCAGATTAGCAACGAAGGATTGCGAATCAAGTGGCTAGTTATCCTGCAGGCAACAGTTAGGTTCTGGGCACAACGGAGGTTTCACCCATGACCCGCACGCAATTCAAAGCCAAAACCGCTACTCGCCTGCTACTTGGAGCCATTTTCACGGTCTTCGGGCTGAACGGTTTCCTGCATTTCATTCCCCAGCCGCCACCGACCGGCCTCGCGGCCGTATTTCTGGGTGGTCTGGGCGCCAGCGGCTACTTCTTCCCGCTGCTCAAGGGCACGGAGGTGCTGGTCGGGCTAGCGCTGCTCAGCAACCGCTTCGTGCCGCTGGCACTCACGGTCTTGGCACCAGTCGTCGTGAACATCGTGGCGTTCCACGCGTTCCTGGCTCCGTCCGCCCTCGCGCTGCCGTTAGTGATCGCCGCCTTGGGCGTGTACCTCGCGTACACCGAACGCGCCGTCTTCGCTCCGGTCTTACGCGCACGTTCGAACGAAGTCGTGCCGCAAAGCGCGCGCCGCGGCCACGCTGCTGCAGCAGCCTGAACACGATCCACGACCCGAGATTTTTTTACAGGGAGATCGGGAGATCGCGAGATCTGAACGAGCGTGAATTTGGGGCGCCGCCCCGTACAGGCTCTTGCGTCGCAAACCGCGTTGACGAAACGCGCAGAGCGACGCGAGAGCTTTGAACGTTTGTGCACCTAAAAATTCTCGCCTCCTGATCTCCCGATCTCCCTGTGAAAAAATCTCGAGCGTACGGTTGCTGTCAACCGTGGGCGGGGTCGTACGGCGGGCTGGCGAAGGCTTGCGTCTCGGATAGCTCTGCGGTGACTTTTTTGAGCCAGGCGCGCTGGCGGTCGGGGCGGTAGCCGAGTGACGTGTCTTGATCGAAGTCGCGGTTGCGGTCGAGCAGCTCGGCGGTCGCTTTGCGCAGAGCTTCGTTCAGCGCTGCCTGCGCGTGGCTTTGCACTTCTTGCTGGCTCTTGCCCTCGCCACTCATGTCACGCGTGATGGCGTCGACCGACGCGTTCAGCTTGCGCGCGCCCAGCTCGTACAGCGCGAAGTGGATTTGCTCGTGCTGCAAGACATAGGCTGGCGCGCGCGCCGCCGCCTTGTCGTTCCACCACGAGCAGTGCCGATCCATCAGCGCCATGAAGCCGAGCTTTTTCACCTCGACCCAGTGGTGCTTCTCGCTGGTCGGCGTTTCTTGCCGCCAATTGATCAAAAACGCCGTATCGGCGGTGGTGCGGACCTGGCCGCACGTAGCGGCGCCGACGCGTTCCGCCACCGGCGCGAACTCGGGCGGCGCTTTCGTGCCGCGAAAATCCTCGCGCGTCAGTTGCCGATAGCCAATTACGTCGCTCGAATCGAGCTTGCCGGCGTCTACCACGCCGCCCTTGGGAGCCGCGTACTCGGGCAGCGTGGCGCAGCCGAGCGCGCAGCCGAGCCACGAAAATGCGAGGAGCCAGCACTTCAAGGCGAATGCCCGTGCACTCAGCTGTGCTTCCGCTCGAGCTGCGAGATGTCGCGCACCGCGCCCATCGCGGCGCTAGTCGCCATCAAGGCGTACGCCTGCAAGGCTTGCGATACGTAGCGATCCCGATTCGGGCGGAATGCGTCGTGGCCCTTCGCCATCATGTTGTGGCGTCGGCCGGAAAGCTCAGCGTCGCTGACCAGCACGTCGATTTTCCGGCCCGGAATGTCGATGCGAATTCGGTCGCCTTCTTCGATCAGCGCGATCGCGCCGCCCTCGGCTGCTTCCGGCGATACGTGACCGATGCTGAGGCCGCTCGTGCCGCCACTGAAGCGACCGTCGGTGATCAGCGCGCAAGCCTTGCCCAAGCCCTTGCCCTTCAAGAACGACGTCGGGTACAGCATCTCTTGCATGCCCGGCCCGCCGCGCGGACCTTCGTAAACGACCACGACCACGTCGCCGGCGTTGATTTTGTCCGCCATGATCGCTTCGCAGGCCGAGTCTTGCGAGTTGAACACGCGCGCCGGGCCTTCGAACTTCCAGACCGATTCGTCGACGCCGGCTGTCTTCACGATGCAACCATCGAGCGCGAAATTGCCGTACAGCACCGCCAATCCGCCCTCTTTGCTGAAGGCGTGCTCCGCGTCGCGGATACAGCCCTTCACCAGATCGGTGTCGGCGTCTTTGAAATACTTGTCTTGCGAGAACGCGACCTTCGTTGCGACGCCGCCCGGCGCCGCCAGCGCGCGCGCCTTGGCAGCGGCGCTCGCGGTCGGGCGGTGAATGTCGTGCTCGTCGACGGCTTCACCGATCGTTTTGGCGTGCACGGTGCCGACATCGCGGTGCAGCAAACCGGCTTTGTCGAGCTGACCCAAGATCGTGAAGATGCCGCCCGCGCGGTGCACGTCTTCCACATGGTACGAGCTCGACGGCGCGACCTTGCACAGGTTCGGCACCTTGCGGCTCATTCGATCCATGTCGGCCATCGTGAAGTTCACGCCCGCTTCGTGCGCGATCGCCAAAATGTGCAGCACGGTGTTGGTCGAGCCGCCCATCGCGATATCCAGCGCCATCGCGTTTTCGAACGCCTCGAACGTCGCGATACTGCGCGGCAACACGCTCTGGTCGCCGCCCACGTAGTGCTGCTTCGCCATTTCGACGATGCGCTTCGAAGCGGCTTCGAACAACTCCCAGCGCCGCGCGTGCGTGGCCAGCAACGTGCCGTTGCCCGGCAGCGCGAGGCCCAAGGCTTCGTTCAGGCAATTCATGCTGTTGGCGGTGAACATGCCGGAGCACGAGCCGCACGTTGGGCATGCCGAGCGCTCCATTTGCAGCAGCTCTTCGTCGCTTACTTTCGAATCACTCGACGCGATCATCGAGTCGATCAAATCCAATTTACGGATCGTCGGCTTGCCGTCGCGGTCGAGCGTGCCGACGATTTTGCCGGCTTCCATCGGCCCGCCCGACACGAAAATCGTCGGGATGTTCAGCCGCATCGCGGCCATCAACATGCCCGGGGTAATCTTGTCGCAGTTCGAAATGCACACCAAAGCGTCCGCACAGTGCGCGTTCACCATGTACTCGACCGAGTCGGCGATCAGATCGCGGCTCGGCAGCGAGTACAACATGCCGCCGTGACCCATCGCGATGCCGTCGTCGACCGCGATCGTGTTGAACTCCACGCCCCAGCCGCCAGCCTCGTCGATGACCTTCTTCACCTTCTGGCCCACGTCCCACAAGTGCACGTGACCGGGCACGAACTGCGTGAAGCTGTTGGCGATCGCGATGATCGGCTTTTCGAAGTCGGCGTCTTGCATGCCGGTCGCGCGCCACAGCGAGCGCGCCCCGGCCATGTTGCGACCGGCGGTCGACGTGCGGCTCCGGTATCCGTTCATGGCAGTCATAGCCGAAGCCTATCCGACACCCCTCGTTGCGCAATGCGCATCAGAGACAAGAGCGTGTTGCACTCCAAGCAACATCAAACTTGGCATTCCCGCGGGGTTTTCTGGGGTACGCCCGTACCACCCACCCCAAATCTGAGGTCTCGCCCTGCCTGTCTTCCCCTGAGCATTGGTCTCATCTCGGTTGGCTGCCGAAATGCAGCCTGTTTGGGTAGTGGCCGGATTTGAATTTGGTCGCGCGCGCCACGGCGTCAATGGCTAGCGTCTCGCCATGCCCGAACGCGCTCGACGTAAACGCCCAGCAACCCGCCGCCCGCTTGCCGCCGTGCCCAAAGCCGAGGTAACCCAAGGCGTGGACCCCGCCGGCCTGCCCGCTCTCGTTGAAGCCATCCGCCACCTTCATGGCTTGGAAGCCACGTGGCTCGAATCAGTGCCCGTGGTCGAGACTCACGAGGGGGCGACCGTATGGGCTGGGGAGGTCCAGGTGTTCGCTGTGGAGCACCCGAAAGCGACGCGGGTCTATGCCTGGTCGCACGAGACGAGCGCCAAGAAGCGGCGCTTTCACGTCGTGCTGGGCATCCCGCCGGTCACGGGTGCCGAGAGGGCGGTTCGGGCCGCGATTTTGAGCGAGGGAGCTGGAAGTCGGTAGGGCGACGGGCGCGGGCTGTGTTGGAGGCAGCGACGATGACGGGGGGCCCGTTCTTGCGAAACGAACAGGATCGGGCTAGCGCTAACAGCTAGCGTGCCCACCGCAGCGTTCACTCAGGCGGAATTCAACGCCCTTCTTGCCGACGATCAAAAGTTTATCGATGGCGACATCGATTGGCAGGAGGATGAGGATCACTCACCGGTGGTTGAGTTCCGGGTGAAGGTGGAGACACAGGGCGGGTACCCGCTATTCGTGAGGGCCAGCTACCATCCAGTCGTGAGGGCTCTGACGTTCGCGCTGGTCCACTCTGGCGTAGGCCGCATCTACGCGCTGGACCTAGGCAAGGACCACCGGAACCCTGACGGTCACCTCGTCGGCGAGAAGCACAAGCACCGCTACACCGAGGAGTATCGCGACAAGTGGGCCTACGACCCCCAGGATATTACCGAGCCGGCCACGAGCCCCATTGGGGTCTGGCAACAATTTTGCCTTGAGGCTAAGATCGTCCACAACGGCACCTTAAACCCGCCGCCTCCAGTCCAACAGGGTTGGTTTTTCTGATGATGCTCAGTCCCTGCTCCACAATCGGCCGCGAATTGCCTGCGCTATTCGCGTGCTCCGATCATGGTGAGGGGAGAACGAGGATCCGCACGCCGTTCCTGTACCCAGACGGCGACGTGATCGACCTCTTCTATTTTGAACAAGCTGGGCAGATCGCCTTGACCGACTATGGCGAGACAAT
This sequence comes from Polyangiales bacterium, assembly GCA_038230915.1. Taxonomy (GTDB): domain Bacteria; phylum Myxococcota_A; class Polyangia; order Polyangiales; family Polyangiaceae; genus PMG-095. The sequence continues at coordinate 9,718 of JBBRMI010000011.1, forward strand.
GCGATGGCTCCGCATGCAGACCCCAGCCCTGCATCGCTCACCAAAGCAGCGCCACCTGATCCAGGATGTTTGCGCAACCCATGGCGTCGAGTTCTTCAAAGGGATGCTTGTCTTGCGCCTCGACGCTGGCGCACAGCTGGCCGATGCAGTCGTGAGGCTGGGCCAGGCATGCGTGCGAGTAGCTGACGTTTGGTTCACTATGCGAACGCGGGTTGCCCAGAGCACGAATGGCGAAGTCGCTGATTTCTTAACCGAGAAACAGATCCCATTCACTCAGAATGACAAGCTACGCGGCAGGTCTGGGAGCGACTGGACGATCGACTTCCACACGCGAACAGGGAAGCGAAGTGCGCTGATCTATGTGTTGAGCACAGGCAGCAGCGCTTCGAGTCGTCGCGTGACGGATCACGTTGTGGCGGCCTGGCATGACCTGAATCACCTGAAGGCCCAGAACCAACTCGAAATGGTATCGCTATTCGACGACACTATCGACGTGTGGTCAGGGGAAGACTTCCGGCTTCTGGAGAGTCTCTCGACGGTGGCCCGGTGGTCGAAGCCTGAGGAGCTAGAGACAATCGTGACCGGCGTCGCCGCCTGAGTCGCTCGACGCGGCCAGCAGGGCCCCGCGAGCCCACGCCGACAGCGTCAGCCCTGCTGCAGCCGCGGCTGCTTCCAGCGCAGCGCGCTCGTCCCCTGAGAATCGGACCGATAGCAGCGTGCCCTTGGCCAGGCTCTTCGGTACCACCGGGCGCCCCGGCTTCTTTTTCACGGTGCGGCCCCGATCGTCGCGTTTAGTAGGTCATCGACGCCCCACAGCGTCGCCGAAACGCCCGCCGCCATAGCCGGCGTGACGCGCAGCGTCTGGTGACGGCGCACGAAGTTGTAATGGGCGAAGTGCAACGCCGTGGCCGCCACGTGGTTTTCGATCTTCTTGCTGAAGGCGTTGGTCAAGCGCGTGTAGCGGCGCACGCCCATGCGCACGGTGAGATTCTGGCGCTCGACGTAGCTCGTTGAAACCAGCTCGGCGACGGGCGAGCCGTAGATGGGCGTCTTCTCGGTCGCGATCACCTTTGGCGGAGAGTAGCGGCCGGGGCCGGTTGCTTCTGCCTCGTAGGTTTTATGGAGCTGCGCGTAGTCCACACCGGTCTCGGCGAATTCCGCGCCGATCGCGTCGATGTAGGAGCGCAGCCCATCAGTCGAAATCTGCACGCGGTTACAGAGTCGGGAAGCCACGTCGGCAATGAACGCCCGCGTGCTTTGGGCGTCGCGCTTGCCGACGAGGAATGAGGGAACGAGCTTGGTCTCGGCGTCGACAGCAACGAAGGTCCAGGTATCACCCACGCGCGACTTGTCGTCGTCGCTGGTGACGTGGCGCTGCTTCTTGCCAACGAAGGCCCACATTTCGTCAATCTCAAGACGGTCGCAGGGCAGGTTCCGCATGGTGCGGTTGAGCAAATCGGCGCAGCCATCGCCCACGCGAACCAGCAGCGTCCCGATCGTCTCGCGGTTGACGCCAGTCATGCGCTCGGTCGACCGAATCGAGCAGCCCTCAACGAGGGCGCTGACGACGGCGATCTGCTTGTCACGGGTGAGGTTGTTGGCCACGGATTAGTTGTATGACAATAACTCAGAATCGGCAATGTTTATTTGTATGACAAGAAGGGGCGGCCCCAGACCATTCGATCTGGGGCCTGCCGTGGGTCGCATCATTTCAGTTGGCGTCGCACGGGCGGCGGTTGCCATTTAGGGCGACAGGGACGTCCCCGTGGCCTTCGCGGCGGTCGCTCCTTGCACGCAACTATCTGTTTTGGCTCAATCATTTCGGCATGACTCGGTCCTGACTGCGGGTTCTCCGCGATCCGGCCTTGCTCGTGCCTGCTGCGCTGAGCTACGCTTCCCCTGTCCGGACCTGCTAAGTATGGACAGAGGTTACGAGCTGGCTCAGCCGGCGCGAACCCGGCAAGAACCCACCGAAAGGTGGGTTTAGTCGTTTATGGGCGGCTACCTCCTGAAAAAAGTGCCGTTCCCTTGTCCGTCAACCGGAATTCACCACGTCTAACGGGCGCCACAAAACCGTCGGACTTCAGGCGTGAGAAATCGGACGAGACATTGATTCGCGAGGTCTTGTCGGCCTTGCCGTATACGCGGCGCGCCAACTGAGCCACGTCGGACCCCGGGTTCTCCGCCAGCAGGCTAAGAAGCCTCACGTAGCGCGGCGGCAGCGCCAGCTCGGCGGCAGACAGTGTCGGACCATTGCTCTTGCGCTGAGTAGCCGAGAGCGCAGGGGTGGGCGGATCACCAGCGACCAGTTGTGAAGCCAGCGCTTTGATTTCCAACTCTAGGGACGCACGCGCGTCTCTGAGTTCAGCAACCTGGGCATCGATTTCTTCGAGGCGCCGACCGAGAAGGCCTAACTGGACATAAACGTCTGCCATTGGGTACCGGAGATCTTCGTATGTCATCCATCCCTGACGCTGGCCACCAAAATCATCCAGTGCGTACATTATTGCGCAGGGGAGTATCATCCGCTCAATGTTCAGTAGGGCGCCATCTCATGGCGAGCACTTGCTACCGAGTTTGAGCTTTGGATGATTTATGAACAATGTTCGAAGATTAGGGCCCTCGCCCGCACATCAGGCACTCCCCCGCCTTTGGCCAGGCCCCTGACAGCACGTCGCCCAGCGACACTCCCAGCAACCTCGCCACCCGCATAGCGAAAGCCGGCGTGGCCGTCCGCCGAAGGTTGAGCACCCGTTCCACCGTAACCCTGTGATGCCCCAAGGCCTCGGAGACTCGCGTCCAGTTGCCGAACTTGACGTGAAGCACGCGCATGGCTCGGCGGACGCGCTCTTCCTCTACGGGCAGCAGGCGGTTCAGCTCGCGGCGTGACTTGCGAGCCTTCGGGTTTGGCGCGCGCGTCCACGTTTGCTTGCTCGTCAGGATCGCCATGCGCGATCCGATACCCGCCGAAACGCAGGCCCGCGGGGAGGATTTCAAATCCGGCCACTACCCCTGTTTGCAGAAGGTCTGCGTGGCGCGTCCGCGGCCTGGGTCTCACATCTTGCCTGCTCTGGCGACCCGCCTCCAGGCCTTGAACTGAGCATTCATCGCATCCGGACCTTCGTCTGGCAAATCGGCGGCGTTAATGAGCTCGGTGCGGGGTTGTGGGGCGCGTTTCGATGTCGCGACACCGAAACCCATCCCAGAGCCCAGCCACCGGGCTCATTAACCGCGAATCAGCCGCAAACTGGGCCTAGCCCCAGGAGGCTGTCGGGAAAGGTCGCCCGGGGCGGGCGAACAGGAAGCCCTGGAGCAGATCGCAGCCGAGCGAGACCACGCAGTCGCGCTCGGCCTGTGTCTCGATGCCTTCGGCGACCACCAAAAAGCCCATGTCTTTGCACAGCGTTGTCATTGACGCGACGAGCTTTTGCTTCACCGGGCTCTGGTCGACATCGCGCAGAAGCGACACGTCGAGTTTGACGATCTCGGGCTCAAGCAGCGCAAAGCTCGAGAGCCCGGCGTAGCCGGCGCCCAGGTCATCGACGGCGATCCGGAAGCCGTGCTCGCGCAGCTGGCCGACGCGGCGCTCGACGTCGTCGACTTGTTCGATCGCGGCGCGCTCGGTCACCTCCAAGATCACGCGCGAGGCCATGTGTGTCAGCGGCGAGTCACGGGCGAACAGCTCTTCGTCGGCTAGGTCGAGCGGGTGCAGGTTGATGAACAGGGCCGCGCTCGGGTCGGCGGCGCTCATCGCCGCGGCCGCCAGCGCGCGCACCCTGCGGCCAAGCCGTGGCAGCGAGTGGAGTCGTTCGGCGGCGTCGACCACTAGGTCCGGGCGGATCAAGTCTGGCTCTTCGGTGCGCAACAGCGCCTCGTAGCCGAAGACCGTGTGATCGGTGGCGCGTAGGATCGGTTGAAACGCCATCCACATCGATTCGAGCGCGGAATCGAAGCTGGCTTCGAGTCCAGCGCGATCGGCCGATACCGCGTTGACGCCGAGCAGCTTGAGCGCCTCGCGTTTCATGCGCGCCAGCCGATACAGCTTGCGCGCCCGCTCGACTGCCTTTCGCAGCACTTCGGCCTCGAACGGCTTCACGATGTATTTGAAGGCACCGTATTCGACGGCGTCGGTCGCGCTATCGATCGCCGGCAGGCCGGTGACGAGCACGACCGGTAGGTCAGGGTCGTGCGCGCGAATCGTGCGCAACAGCTCGACGCCGGTCATCTCGGGCATGGAAATGTCGCTGACGACCACGTGCACGCCGCCGGCTGAGATGCGCCCAACGGCTTCGCGAGCCGATACAAATGCTTCGACCTGGTAGCCGCCGCCGCGCAGCATGCGCTCCATCGCGCGTAGGGCTTCCGGCTCGTCATCGACAAGCAAGATGGTGCCCGGTCGTCCAGATGCCGGCATCTGCGCGATCGTCAAGCGGCGGACGGTAGCGCAGCTCGGTCAGCCCGGCACGCCCCCTGGAGAATTGAGGCAAAAGTGCCCGCGCCAGCCGACGCACTGCTGTAGAGTGCAGCGCGTGACGGTCGACCGCTGGCTCTCGGGAACGCTGCCGATGTTTCTGCTGATCGACGCGTGCGGCGCGCCGCCGGCGCCGAGCCTGCCACCGAGTTCGAGCAAGTCGCCAGCCGCTGCGCTAGGCAAGCGGCGCGTCGACATTCTGGACGATTGCGATGCCGAGCCGGGCAAGCCCTCACCCGAGCCGTTGCGGATTCAGTACACGGGCGTTGCCAAGGCCGCGCGCTGCCAGCGGGCGGTGTACACGATCATGGGCGGGCTCACGCATTTCCTTGGCGTCGAGTGTCGCCATTGCCACCTCGAGCCGGACTACGCCGCTGACACCCACAACAAGCAGCTCGCCAACTGGATGGCGCGCGAGCTCGTGCCACGCCTGCAACGGCGTGTGGCCGATGCGGGCGGCAGCCGCAACGTCTGGTGCCAGGATTGCCACGCCGGAAAGCCTAAGTTCTTGGGTGATCCGCGGCGCCGCGACTTCGCGATTGAATGGATGACGACGCACTTGGTGGAAGGCTTCGACACGGTCGCTGGCGTCGGCAAGCCGCCCAAGTGTCGCGACTGCCACGGTGGTGATCTCGGCTCGCCCGAGTTCCGCTCCAAGGTGATCCTGAGCGACCTGCCGGGTTTGCCCGCGCCGGTTGCGCTGGTTGCGCCGGTCGCGGCCGAGCCGCCAGCTGTCTCGCCGGCTCCTTCTGCGACGGCTCCGAACGCGGCTTCGGCTCCGAACGCGGCTCCGCCCGCGCCCATTCCCGACTTCGGCAAGCGGTGACATGCAGAGCGGAGCGAAGCACGCGCTGTTCGAGCACGTTCGGCACGATCGTGATCTAGGCATTCTGTTTCGCGACGTGACCGGGCCCGCGCTGCAGTTTCCCTGGCACTTTCATCCCGAGCTCGAGCTCACGCACATCGTTCGCGGGGCAGGGCGGCGCTACGTCGGCGACAGCATCGAGCCGTTCGACGACGGCGACTTGTGCCTGGTGGGCGGCAACACGCCGCACTGCTGGCTCACCGAACAGGGTGATCCAAGACCGGTTCATGCGCGCGTGATTCAGTTCCTACCCGAATCGATCGGCCCGACGTTGGCGCAGACCGCGACGTTCCGTCCGCTCGCCCGGCTCTTCGAACGCGCGCGGCGAGGTCTGTTGATCTCGGGTCCGGTTCACGCGCGCGTGATCGAGCACATGCGCGAGCTGTTCACCGAGCGCACGCGTTCGCTCGATCGTTACGTCGGGTTGCTCGGCATCTTGAGCGAGCTCTCCGAGAGCGAGCGGTGCAAGGAGCTGGCGCTGCTCGACACGCCGCCGCCGCACGACGCCGAGGCCGCGCAGCTGGCGGGTAGGCTGCTGACGTACATTCACGAGCGCGCAGCGGCACCCGACCTGTCTTTCAATCAGGTCGCGCGGGCAGCCGGCATGTCGCGCGCCAGTTTGGGACGTGCATTTCCCAAGCTGTTTGGGCGAACTTTCGCTAAATACCTGGCGGAAGTGCGGGTGGTGAAGGCATGCACTCTGTTGAGTGAAACCAGCTTCTGACACCTCCGCGTTGAGCGCCCTCGCGTACCTCTCGGCGACCGAGCGTCACCGTACTGATCGCCAACCCCGTCGCGCGTGCCACCCTAGGAGCGATGCCGCCCCAGCCAAACGCATCGGCCTCGGCTCCTGCCCACAGGCGACGTGCGCGTTCATCAGCAGGCGCCACGTCCGCCGGATTAGCTTCTCGGCGTCCACCGCGAACGTAGATCATGCCGGAGCGATCCTGTCCATCCCCAATCGACCACGGTCGATCGACTGTTCTTACGCGGGCCCTTGGTGCCGCATGCGACCCAGCATTACTGCTGCATGCGGCCGCGCACGAACTTCGCGTGGCCGTGCAGGTAGTCGTTGGTCCAACCGCCGTGGACTGGTGCGCCGGGTACGAGCAGGCAGCTGGAGTCGGGATCGCAGCCGTCGAGCTTCCAGGCAGCCCAGCTGATCTTGTGCGCGTTGAGCCAGTCGTCCCACTTCTGCGCCTCATCCAGGCACACGACGCCGTCGAGGCCGCCGTCGGCGTTGGTGGCGCCCCATTCGGTGACGAACAGCGCGGCGCCCAGCGCCAGCGCAGCGTCGGCCTTGCTGCGCAGCGAGCCCCGATGGGTGCAGGCGTAGTAGTGAAGTGTGTACAGCAGGTTCGTTCCCGCCACGGGATCGGCCGCCGCGGTGTCGACTTCTTGCGAGTAGTTGGGCGTGCCGAGGACGATCAACGCTTCCGCGTCTTGCTCGCGAATCGCGGCCACGACGGCTTCATGGTACTTTTTCAAATCCGGCCAGGCGATGCCTTTCGGCTCGTTGAACGGTTCGTAGATGACGTTGGCCACGCCCGCGTACTTCGTGGCGACCTCTGAAAAGAACGCCACGGCCTCGTCTTGGTGTTCGTACGCCTGGTGCGCGTGAAAATCGATCAACACGTAGACGCCGGCGGCGATCGCGCTGTCGACGACTGCGTACAGCTGCTCCAAGGCAGTGTCGGGGTTCGTCAGGTACGCGCCGTCCGGCTCCACCCCCATCGCCGCGCGGATCACGCTCAGCTTCCAGTTGTTGCGCATCCAGCGCAGAGCGGTCGGGTCTTCGGCGTACGCCTGGCTCTCCCAGTTGAGCCACATGCTGCTGACGCCCTTGAGCTGGACCGGGTCGCCGGCTTCGTTCACGAGGCGCGTTGCCTTCACGGCCAAATGCCCATTGACGTCGACTGGCGTCGGCTCGAGGCCGTCCTCGGCACCGACGTCCTCATCACTCCCCTGGTCGGCAGCGTCGCCCGCAGGTGGTTGAGGGGCAATGACCGTGGTTCGGCCCGCGTCGCAAGCTGAGGAGAAAAGCCCAAAAAGGATCAGAGCGAGGACGGCGGCGCGAGCCAGCATGGCCAACTATTGGCCCTAAACCCTTAAATGCTCAACCGGAACCAGCTCTAAATTCGCTCATTTCCGCTCAGCCTTTACCCGTTCTGGAGAAACGGCTCGGAAAACTGGAGGAAACCTTGGACCGGGATACTCGACCTCGCTTCGTAGGCTCACCGGGCGAAAGGTCACACATGATCCCGATCGTTCGGCTCTTCGGAATAGCGGTTGTGTCGCTCGTAGCGACAGCATGTAGCAAGACAGAGGCTCCCAAGCCGGCAGCGGAGGAAAAGCCCGCTGTGGCGCTATCGGCGGCAGCGCCAGCTCCATCGGCGGCGGCGGCGCCTTCAGCGGAACCGAGCTCGGGCACGGGGCTCAAAATCGCGTACAGCGATTGGCCAGGTTGGGTGGCTTGGGAAATTGCCATTCAGAAGGGCTGGTTCAAAGAGGCCGGGGTCGACGTTGAGTTCAAATGGTTCGACTACGTGCCATCGATGGAAGCGTTCTCGGCCGGGAAGGTCGACGCCGTTTGCATGACCAACGGTGACGCGCTCGTGACCGGTGCTACCGGCGGCAAGAGCGTCTCGATCCTCGTCAACGACTACAGCGACGGTAACGACATGATCGTCGCCAAGCCGGGCATCAACACGGTCGCGCAGCTCAAAGGCAAGACGATCGGCGTCGAGGTCGGATTCGTCGACCATTTGCTGCTGTTGCACGCGCTCAAGGCGGCAAACCTCAAGGAGAGTGACGTCAAGCTGAAGAACGTGAAGACCGACGAGACGCCGCAAGCGCTCAAGTCGGGCGACGTGGACGCGGTCGGTTGCTGGCAGCCGAGCAGCGGCGCGGCGCTCAAAGAAGTACCCGGCTCGAAGCCGATCTTCACCAGCAAAGACGTGCCCGGGCTGATCTACGACATGCTGGCCGTCAACCCGAAGAGCTTGGCCGAACATCACGCCGACTGGGTGAAGATTGCCAAGGTTTGGGATCGCGTCGCGAAATTCGTGAATGACGAGAAGAACTTGGACGAGGCCGCCAAGATCATGAGCGCGCGCGTCGGGCTCACCGCCGACCAATACAAGGCGCTGATGAAGGGCACGCACATCATGGCCCTCGAAGAGGGCAAGAAGCACTGGGCCAAGGCCACAGGCCTCGCGTCGATCTACGGCTCGAACAAGATCGTCGACGAGTTCAACGTCAAAAACACCGTCTACAAGGCGCCAGAAAAGGTCGACGAGTACCTCGATCCGTCGTTCACGGACGAAGCGCTCAAGTGACCCACGACGGCCCGGAACGCGAGCCCGGGCCTGCTGCTTCAGCCGGCGCTGCTAAACCCAGCGCCGGCCCGCGGCGACGGCTCTTGACCGTGCGCGCACCGCTTCCGCCTCGCGCGAGCTTGGTGGCGGGTGTGCTGGCGTTCGTGCTCCCGTTCTTGGCCTGGTGCATCGTTAGCTACGTGCCGTTCATCTGGCACCCGCTCGTTCACGTTCGCGACGCCTCTGACGTGAACGTCCCGGGCGAGCACAGCTACGTCGCGGTCGACCAGCTGGTCGACCGCGAGGTGTTCGAGAAGCGCAACCAAGAGCTGGCCAAAGCCCGCGCCCGACCCTTGAGCGGTGAGCGCGCCAACCCGGTGTTCTTGCCTGCCCCGCACGAAGTGGCGCGCGCGTTCTACACGGCGTTCACCACCCCGCCGCTGCGCAAGGGTGACTACTGGCTGCACGAAAGCCTCTGGCAAAGCTGCCAGGTGATCTTCTGGGGCTTCATCTACTCGGCATTGCTGGGGCTGCCGCTCGGCATCTTGTGCGGCACTTTCTCGCTGTTTTCTCGGCTTTCTGAGCCGTTCGTCGACTTCGTTCGCTACATGCCGGCGCCGGTGTTCGGTGCGCTGGCGGTCGCCGTTTTGGGCTTGGGCAACGAGCCGAAGATCACGATCATCTTCATCGGCACGTTCTTCCAAATGGTGCTGATTGTCGCCAATACCACGCGCTCGGTCGACGGCGCCCTGCTGCAGGCGGCGCAAACGCTGGGCGCCAATCGCTTTCAGTTGCTGAAGAACGTGGTGATCCCAGCCGCCTTGCCGTCGCTCTACCGCGACATGCGCATCCTTCTCGGCTGGGCCTGGACCTACCTGGTTGTGGCGGAGCTGATCGGCGAAAAGTCGGGCATTAGCGCGTTCTTGTACCAAGAGCAGCGCTACCGGCACTTCGACAACGTGTACGCAGGCATCGTGATGATTGGCATCATCGGCCTGATTACCGATCAGAGCTTGAACTTCGTCGGGCGCTTCTTGTTCCCTTGGGAGACCGGCAACAACTCGCTGTTCAAGCTGTTCGGCCAGATCAAGGTGGCACTGTCGTCGCGCGGGGCGGCGCAGCCCGAAGCCGACCCGATCAACGATTCGCAGGTGCTGGAGCGTCTGCCGATTGCCCCGATGCCTGATGTCGCGGAGGAAGAAGCCCATGTCGGTTGAAGATCGCCTCGAGTTGCCCAGTTACCTGCACCTGACCGACGAGGTCTCGGCGCGCTTCGTCGAGATTCGCAAGCGCCCGGTGGTGATGAGCCTCTCGGCCGTTTCACGCCAATTCGAGAGCGCGCAGGGCCCAGTTCTGGCGCTGAGCAAGATCAGCTTCGACGTGCGGCAACGCGAGTTCATTAGCGTGATCGGCCCGTCGGGCTGCGGCAAATCCACGCTGATTCGCATCGTGGCCGGGCTCGAGACGTGCACTGGCGGCTCGATCACCATCGACGGCAAGGAAGTCGGCGAGCCGGCGGCCGATCGCGGCATGGTCTTCCAAGGCTACACGCTGTTTCCGTGGTTGAACGTGAAGCAGAACGTGATGTTCGGCTTGAAGATGAAGGGCATGCCCAAGCCCAAGGCCGAGCGGGTGGCGATGGATTGGCTCGACGTCGTCGGGCTCACGCAGTTCGCCAGCCACTACCCGGCACAGCTGTCGGGTGGCATGAAGCAGCGCGTGGCGATCGCGCGGGCATTGGCGAACGAGCCGCGCATTATGCTGATGGACGAGCCGTTCGGCGCGCTCGACGCGCAGACGCGCGGCAGCATGCAGGCCCATCTGCTGAAGATTTGGGAGACCGTCGACGTGACGATCCTGTTCATCACCCACGACTTGGACGAGGCCATCTACTTGTCCGACCGGATCGTGGTGCTGGGCGCGCACCCGGGGCGCATCCTCGAGATCATCGATGTGCCCGTGACGCGGCCGCGCAACACCGATCAGTTCTTGTCCGGGCACTTTCTGGCGACGAAAAAGCGGCTCGAGCAATTGATTCACCATCGTGAAACGTCGCCGAAACAAGATGCGGGCAAACTCGCTGTCGTCGCGGCCTAAAACCGTGATGCTTCGCAAAGCCTGAGCCGGGACGACCCGGTTCGCTACGGGCCACAATGCCGGGACGACTCGGCGCTGAAAGTTCCTTCCAGGGTCCGGACGGCACCGGGTGCGAGCGTGCTCTACGTCGACCTCCCTGGGGGAAGCATGACGTATGACCGAGTCTCAGCTCTTAGTGGAAGAAACCCTGCGCGGCGGACAGATGTGGTCGCGCGTACTGCGTCGCGGGCAGACGCTGCGCTTGACCGACATGGAAGGCGGCGCTGCGTTGGCCGCGCTCTTCTACAACGCCGAAGAGCCGAGCGAACGCTACAACATGCCCGATACGTTGAAGGCGCAGCAGATCGCGCGCCTGACGGCCGGCTTTGTTCTGTATTCCGACATGGGCCGCGTGCTTTGCTCAGTCACGGAGGACAGCGTCGGCTGGCACGACACGATCACCGGCCATGGCACCGCCGCGCAGGCGCGCGCCAAGTTCGGTGAGGGCACGTACCAAAAACTGCGCAACGACTGGTTCCGCAACTCGCGCGACAACTTCTTGGTCGAGCTCGGCAAGTACGACTTGGGCAAGCGCGACATCGTGGCCAACCTAAATTTTTTCGTGAAGGTCGCGGTTGACGGGTTTGGCGCGCTCAGTTTCGTGCCGGGCCATTCGAAGGCTGGCGGCTTCGTCGAGCTGCGCGCCGAGATGAACACGCTGGTCGTGCTGTCAAATACGCCCCACCCGCTCGATCCGAGCCCCAGTTACGCGCCCAAACCGGTCGGGCTCACGATTCGTAGCGGTGCTCCCGCCGGTCCAAACGACCCTTGCCGGCTGTCGCGCCCCGAAAACGCGCGCGGTTTCACGCTGACCGAGAGCTATTTTGCGGGGAGGGCCTGAGGATGGCCTTGCTCGAGAGCAAGTTGGATCCGGCGCGCGCCGTGTTCGAGCAGGTCGTGATGGCCGGCGACGGCTTCACGCACGTGGTGAAGCGTGGACAAACCTTTCGCATCGTCGACTTGGAAGGCAATCAGGCCGCCGATACTTTGTTCTACGATGCGCACGCGCCGGAGAATCGCTACAGCGCTGTCGACACTGTGCGTGAGCAAGGCAATATTTACCTGACCACCGGCACGAAGCTGATGTCGATCGAGGGCGACGTCTTGATGACGATTGTGGCCGACACGTGCGGCCGACACGATACGTTAGGCGGCGCCTGCGCGGCCGAGTCGAACCAGGTGCGCTACGCGATCGACAAGAAGTACATGCATGCGTGCCGTGACACGTTCTTGCTCGTCGCCGCGTGCTGCACCCGCGAGCTGTCGAAAAAAGACATCACCGCCAACGTCAATTTCTTCATGAACGTGCCGGTCACGCCCGAAGGCAAGCTGACGTTCGAAGACGGCGTCTCCGGCCCCGGCCGCTACGTCGAAATGCGCGCCGACCGCGACGTTCGCGTGCTGATCTCGAACTGCCCGCAGCTAAACAATCCGTGCAACGGCTATGATCCGAGTCCGGTTCGGGTTCTCATTTGGGATGCGGAATGACTTCCTGTTCTCGTTTTGGCTTCGCCCGGGGAAGTTCCGCGACTGTTCTCGAATGCGGCCCTACCCGCGCCCGGCGTCGCCGGGTTTGTCTCACACGGGGTTTCTTTCTCGTTCCTTGGCTTCGCGCATGGCGTCGATCCGATGCGATTCGATCGCAACCAGACCCGCGCCCGGCCTCGCCGGGTTTTGTCTCCCTCGCCTCTCCGTGGTGGATCGTGATCTGCTTGTGCCAAGACCCACAGGTCGTTTCACCCACCGCGGCAAGCCGCGGCGGGCAACGACGATTGACGGAACAACGACGATTGACGGACCGACGGAAACGTAACTCTCGCCCCACTTCTCCCCTCAACCCTAGTTCGACTAACCCCTAACCCCTCACTCCTAACCCCTGTAAGAAGACCCGAAGAATCCAGAAGCCCGAGGGCCCGGACCAGGAGGATCAGGAATGAGCCCCTGGTTACCAACAACACCTGAACCGGTGATGTCTACGAAGCGGTTCGGGTCCTCTGGCTTCCTGATTCTTCGCGTACGACGGCGCTCGCTATGTTCGACACCGTTCTGATCGCCAACCGCGGCGAAATCGCCTGCCGCGTCATCCGCACCCTGAAGCGTCTCGGCATCCGTTCGGTCGCGGTGTACTCGGAAGCCGACCGTCACTCGCGGCACGTGCTCGAGGCCGACATGGCGATCTGCGTTGGCCCGCCCGCGGCCAAGCAGAGTTACCTCAACGCCGAGGCCGTGCTCGATGCCGCGCGCACGAGCGGCGCACAAGCCGTTCACCCTGGATACGGCTTTCTCAGCGAAAATACGCGTTTTGCCCAGGCCGCCGAGGCTGCTGGCATCGCGTTCATCGGACCCACCTCGGAGCAAATTTCCAAGTTTGGCTTGAAGCACACGGCGCGCGCACTGGCGAAGCAGGCAGGCGTTCCGCTGTTACCGGGCAGCGAGCTTTTGGCCGATGTCGAAGAAGCGCAGCGCGAAGCCGTGCGGATCGGCTTTCCGGTCATGCTCAAGAGCTCGGCGGGCGGCGGCGGCATCGGCATGTCGCTGTGTCGGAGCACGGCGGAGCTCGACCAGGCATATGAAACCGTCAAACGCCTGAGCCAAAACAATTTCGGTGATCCGAGCGTCTTCCTCGAACGCTTCGTAGAGCGCGCGCGCCACATCGAGGTGCAGCTGTTCGGCGACGGTCGCGGCGACGTGATCGCGCTCGGTGAACGCGACTGCTCCGCGCAGCGCCGCAATCAAAAGGTGATCGAAGAGACGCCGGCGCCAAACCTGGAGCCGAGCCTGCGGCGCGCGCTGCATGAAGCCGCCGTCGTGCTCGGCAAGAGCGTGGGTTACCGCTCGGCCGGCACCGTCGAGTTCGTGTTCGACGCCGAGCGCCGTGATTTCTACTTCCTGGAAGTGAACACGCGCCTGCAGGTCGAGCACGGCGTGACCGAGCTCGTGATGGGGGTGGATCTCGTGGAGTGGATGATCCGCACTGCCGCGGGCGAACCTCCGGATTTGAGCCAGTTCCGCGATCGGGCGCCGAACGGCCATTCGATCCAAGTCCGCGTGTACGCCGAAGATCCGGCGCGTGACTTCAAGCCCAGCTCGGGCTTGCTCACCCAGGTCGAGTTCCCCGACGTGCGCGTCGACACCTGGATCGATCGCGGCACCGAGGTCTCGCCGTTTTACGACCCGCTGCTTGCCAAGATCATCGTTCACGGGCAAGACCGCCAGCAAGCGCTGCAGACCCTGCGCGCCGCCATCGCCGAGACGCGTATCGGTGGCATCGAGACCAACCTTGCCTACTTGGCACAGCTCGCGCAGGATCCGGTGTTCGTAGCCGGCGAGACCACGACCGCGCACCTGAAGAGCGTCGCCTTCACGACGCGCAGCATCGAGGTCGTCGCACCCGGCACCTTCAGCATCGTGGTCGAGTATCCGGGGCGGCTCGGCTATTGGGACGTAGGCATTCCGCCGTCGGGGCCGATGGATCCGCTCGCGCTCCGGCTCGCCAATCGCGTCGTCGGCAACGATGAAGATGCCGCGGGCCTCGAGCTCACCATGTCCGGGCCCACGCTGCGCTTCGCCGCCGACGCCGTGGTCGCGCTCGGCGGCGCCGAGATGAGCGCGACGTTGGACGATCTGCCAGTGGCAATTTTCGAGCCGATTGCGGTCAAATCTGGCCAAACCTTGAAGCTTGCCGCGATCGCCGACGCAGGCGCCCGCAGCTACTTGGCGGTGCGCGGCGGGCTCGCCGTGCCGGCTTACTTGGGCAGCCGCACAACGTTCACGCTCGGCGGCTTCGGCGGTCACGGTGGACGCGTGTTGCGACGCGGCGATATTCTGCACATCGCGTCGGCGGAGGCGAAGGACGCGCCGCGCGCGTTGCCAGCTGCGCTTCGGCCGAACATTGCGCGCAGCTGGCAGCTCGGCGTGCTCTACGGTCCGCACGGCGCCCCCGATTTTTTCACGCCCGCTGATATCGAGATGCTGTTCTCGAGCGACTGGGAGGTGCACTACAACTCGAACCGCACCGGCGTGCGCTTAGTCGGGCCAAAACCAGAGTGGGCGCGCCCCGATGGCGGAGAAGCGGGCCTGCACCCGTCGAACATTCACGACGTCGCGTACGCCGTAGGCTCGATCGACTTCACCGGCGACATGCCGATCCTACTCGGCCCCGACGGCCCAAGCCTGGGCGGCTTCGTTTGCCCGGGCGTGATCGCGACAGCCGAGTTGTGGAAAATGGGGCAGCTGCGTCCGGGTGACAAGCTGCGCCTCGTACCGCTGTCGGCCGAGCAAGCCACCGCGCTCGAAGTGGCACAAAATGAGCTGATCGAGCGCCGTGAAGCAGACGCCCCGGCTGCGCGGCTCACGAGCGTAACGCCGGCCGGTGCGATCGCGGCCGAGCTGCCGGAGACGCCCGAGCGCGTCAAGGTCGTGTACCGGCGTGCCGGCGATCGCTACCTGCTCGTCGAGTACGGCCCGCTGGTGCTCGATCTGCGGCTGCGCTTTCGCGTCCACGCGCTGATGACCTGGCTTCGGGCGAGCAAGCTGCCCGGCATCGTCGACCTCACGCCAGGCGTCCGCTCGCTGCAGATCCATTTCGACCCGCACGTGCTGTCGAGTAAATTATTGCTGTCGGCGCTCGAAGGTGCCGAGCGCGAGCTGAGCAGCATCGACGACGTCGAGGTGCCGACCCGCACCGTGCACCTGCCGCTGTCGTGGGACGACCCGCAGACGCAACTGGCGATCGCCAAGTACACGAGCGGCGTCCGCCCGGACGCGCCGTGGTGTCCCAGCAACATCGAGTTCATCCGGCGCATCAACGGCCTCGCGTCTATCGACGACGTTTACCGCACCGTCTTTGGCGCCAGCTACCTGGTGCTCGGGTTGGGTGACGTCTACCTTGGCGCGCCGGTCGCGACGCCGGTCGACCCTCGGCATCGTTTGGTGACGACCAAATACAATCCAGCGCGCACCTGGACGCCTGAAAATGCCGTCGGGATCGGCGGGGCTTACATGTGCATTTACGGCATGGAAGGGCCGGGCGGCTATCAGTTCGTAGGCCGCACGCTGCAGGTCTACAACCGCTTTCGTTCGACGTCGCGCTTCGCTCCCGGCACGCCCTGGCTGCTGCGCTTCTTCGATCAAATCCGCTTTCACCCGGTGTCGGCGCAAGAGCTGCTCGAGCAGCGCGAGGCATTTCCGTACGGCAAGGTAGAGATTGAGATCGACGAAGGCACCTTCAAGCTGCGCGACTACGAGCGCTTCTTGAGCGAAAACCAAGCGTCAATAGCGGACTTCAAGACGCAGCAGCAAGCCGCGTTCGAAGCTGAGCGAGAGCGCTGGATCGACAACGGTCAGCTCAGCTTCAGCAGCGAGGCACGCAGTGCGGGACCGGCGAGCGATGCGACCGAGCTCCCGCCGGGCGCCGAGGCGGTCGAGTCGCACGTACCGGGCAGTGTGTGGAAGCTCGAAGTAAAACCAGGCGAGCGCGTCAAGCGCGGTCAAACGTTACTGATCGTCGAATCGATGAAGATGGAAATCGCCGTCGAAGCACCGAGCGACGGCATGGTGGTCGAGCTGTCGGTCGGCGAAGGCCATTCGGTCACGCCGGGACAGCGGGTAGCGGTGCTAAAAAGCGAGCCGAGTTGATGAGCGTGTCCGTTACCGAATTAGTTGCCGCGTACCTTGCCGGCACGAAATCCCCCGAGGCGGAGCTTTTGGCGTGTTTGCGCCGAATTGACGCCGAAGGTGACCGTCCGATCTGGATCTCGCGCTTCAGCGAAGCCGAGGTCCTGGCGCAGCTCGCCGCGGCCGACACGAAGGGTCCGCTCTACGGCGTGCCGTTCGCCGTGAAAGACAACATCGATGTTGCCGGGCTACCGACGACCGCGGCCTGCCCCGACTTCAGCTACCTGCCGGCGCGCCACGCAAGCGTCGTCGAGCGGCTCGTGCAAGCCGGTGCGATCGTGATCGGCAAGACAAACCTGGATCAATTCGCGACCGGTTTGGTCGGCACGCGTACGCCTTATGGCATCTGCAGCTCGGTGTTCGACAGCCGCTACGTGTCGGGCGGGTCGAGCGCTGGTTCGGCGGTTGCGGTCGCGAAAGGTCAGGTAGCGTTTTCGCTCGGCACCGACACGGCCGGGTCGGGGCGCGTGCCGGCGATGTTCAACGCGCTGGTCGGGGTCAAACCCACGCGCGGCTTGCTCAGCACGCGCGGCGTCGTGCCGGCTTGTCGCTCGCTCGATTGCGTCTCGCTGTTCACGCGCAACATCGCCGACGCCGAACTGTTGCTCGAAGTGAGCGCTGGCTTCGACGCGGACGACTCGTTCTCGCGCGCGCGCCAGGCCGTGAACGCGTTCGGTGACGCGCGTCCGCGCATCGCCGTGCCACGCGCCGAAGATCTGGAGTTTTTCGGCGACCACGAAAACGCCGAGCTGTTTCTGGCCGCCGTCGAGCGCGTCAAAGGCTGGGGCGCGGAAGTCACCCGCTTCGACCTCGGGCCGTTTCGCGAAGCCGCAGCGCTGCTCTACGCCGGACCCTGGGTGGCCGAACGCCTGACCACGGTCGCGGAGCTGCTCGAGCGTAAGCCTGAAGCCATTCACCCGGTGGTACGCGGCATTTGCGAGGGCGGCCGTGGCTACAGCGCGGACGCCACGTTCCGCGCCTTGTACCGGCTCGGGGAGCTGCGGCTGCAGGCGGCGCGTGTGCTCGAAGCGTGCGACGCGCTCTTGCTGCCGACGGCGCCCACCCACTACACGATCCAAGAAGTGCTAGATAACCCGCTCGAGCTCAACGCGCGGCTCGGCACCTATACCAACTTCGTCAATCTGCTCGATCTGTCGGCGTTGGCGGTGCCGGCGGGCTTCAAGAAGTCGGGCATGCCGTTCGGGGTCACGTTCATGGCGCCGGCGTTCCACGACCAGCGGTTGTTGGAGCTGGGACGGCGCTTCGTAGGCGAGGGCGACGCCAAGCCAAAGCCAGCGCACGACTGCGTCTGGCTCGCGGTGGCGGGCGCTCATCTGTCGGGTCAGCCGCTCAATCACGAGCTCACGTCACGCGGCGCACGTCGCTTACGAACCACTAAAACTGCTCCAGAGTACCGGCTGTACGCGCTCGATACCGTGCCGCCCAAACCGGGCCTCGTGCACGTACCGGGCGAAAGCGCGCAAGCGATTGAGGTCGAAATTTGGGAGCTAACTCGCGAAGCGTTCGGCGCTTTCGTGGCGCAGGTCCCGGCGCCGATGACGATCGGCCTGACGCGGCTCGCCGACGGCTCGCTCGTAAAGGGCTTTTCCTGCGAGCCCTACGCGCTGAACGGCGCGCGTGAGATCAGCCAGTTCGGCGGCTGGCGGGCATTTCGCGCCAGCGCGTAAAATCGCAGGCGCGGCCGCAAAGTAGGCTACCGACGGCCTCTCGGATCGTCAGGTGTGGATTTTATAAGCTGCGGAAAATATTGCAGATTGTCCTTGCCCTGCTCGGCCACGCTCAGATTCTGCTGTGGCCTCAGGCCGCGAACTGATGTAGCTATGAAACTGGTTCCAGGTTTTGTGACCTGCCGCGTTCACCCAGGAAATCGCCATGAGCTTGCTCTCTCGGTTCGGTCTGTTTTCGTCGATCGTCGTTTCGCTCGCCGCTTGCGGCGGCTCACAACCGGAGCCGAGCGCGCCCAGCTCGAGCAATCCGAGTTCGGCGGCCGTGTCGAGCGCGCCGGCCGCCGAGGAGCCGCTGACGGATCCGCCCACGCCACCTAAGGCGACCGGCAATCCATTCAAGGGCATGAAGCTTTGGGTCGACCCCGACTCGCTGTCGATGCTGACCGCCAACTCGTTGCGCAAGAAGGATCCGGAGAAAGCCAAGATCCTCGACAAGATTGCCCAGCAGCCGCAAGCCTTGTGGGTTGGTGACTGGAACAAAGACGCCAAGCGTTACATGGAGTTCATCCTCGGCAAGACCAAGGCCGAGGGGGCCGCGCCAATCTTCATCTTGTACAACGTGCCCGGTCGCGATTGCGGTCAGCACTCCAAGGGCGGCTTGAAGACGGGCGACGACTACCGTCGCTGGATCCGCAAGGTGGCCAAGGGCGTTGGGCAAGAGAAGGTCGTGTTCATTCTGGAGCCGGATGCGCTCGGCCTGCTCGACAAGTGCCTGAGCAAGGAGCAGCAAGACGAGCGCGTCGCGATCATCCACGACGCGGTCAAAGTGCTGCGCCAGAACCCGAACGCGTACGTCTACCTCGACGCTGGCCACGCCCACTGGGCGCCCGCAACCGACATGGCCGATCGCTTGAAGCGCGCCGGTATCGAAGACGCCAACGGCTTCGCGCTGAACGTGTCGAACTACGTCTGGGACGCCGAAAACATCAAGTTCGGCCACACCGTCTCGCAGCTGGTCGGCGGCGCGCCGTTCATCTTGGACACAAGCCGCAACGGCAACGGCCAAGACGAAAAGCTCGAGTGGTGTAACCCGCCCGGCCGCCACATCGGCAAGCTCCCCACCACCGAAACCGGCGATCCGTTGATCCAAGCCTACCTGTGGCTCAAGCGCCCCGGCGAATCCGACGGCGAGTGCAACGGCGGCCCCAAAGCCGGCGCCTTCTGGCTCGACCAAGCGCTGGAACTAGCGAAGTAGCTTACGCCGTCTTGCGGTAACGCATCAGCACGTACTGGAGCATCCCGCCGCGCAGCAAGCGTGCAAGGCGGCGATATTCGGTCGCGATTTGTAGCAGGAGGCCGAGCGCGGTCTGCAGCTCTCCTTCTGGTGCAGGCGCGCCGTCCTTGGACATCGCTGTCGTCAACCGCGGCACGAAGTATTCTCGCTCCAGCAACTTGATGTCGGAAATCTGCACGACTTCGGCCGCACCACGGCTGAAGTCGACGAACTCGACCTCCTGGCAGTCGCAGGCTTGGAAGCACGCCCGCCAGTGTTTGCGGGGCACGTAGTTGAACAGCGCGTCGCGCCCCATGTTTTGGAACGTTTCGGCCGCGCGTTCCGCGATCACGATGTCGATCAGCCAGGCCTCGCCGCCGGGCACCAAGACGTTCGCCAAGCGCTGACAGAGCTGGGCTTTGTCCGGCATGTGGAAAGCGCTTTCGAACAAACATGCGACGTCGAAACGGCGCTCGAACGCGTGCTGCAGAAAATCGGCCTCGACGATCTCTGCGGTCGTGCCTTGCAACAGCGCGCGAGCCGTCTGAACCTGCCTCGGCTGAAAATTGATGCCAGTCAGCGCGACGCCCGGAAATTCGCGTGCGAGTCTCCGGAGCAGCGGGCCATTGCCGCAGCCGACGTCCAGCACGCTGGTCGGCTTCACGCGCGACATATCCGCCAGCAGCCGATTTTCGAGCTCGGTGCCCGCGTCGCACAACCACTCTGCGTAGTCGGGGTGGCGCTCGGGCGCCGTCACTCCCTTGAACCAACAATACCCGGCAGGCGAAGGAATGACGTGGGCACCGAAGTGTCGACGGTACTCGCCGCGGACCGCCGTCAGCGCCGACAGCGCCGCCTCGAAGACTTCGTAGTAGTCGACGGTCGTGACCGTACTCGTCACGGCTTTTGTGCGGCGCGAATTGCTCGGGTCGCGACGTCGCGGATGCGCCCGATCGTCTTCAGATCGTCCGGGTTGAGCTTGCCGGTATTGAGCTGCACGCCGAAGCGTTCTTCGAGGTGAACCAACAGCTCCATGACTAGCAGCGAATCGAATTGACCCCACACCTCATCGTCGGCACCCAGCTCGAGTGCGTTCTCCGCGCCACCTTCGTCCTTCAGGAATGCGCGCACCGTTTTTTCGACAGCTTGGGAAAGCTCGGCGTCGGACAGGTCTTTGAAGTTCGTGACAGACATTGGCTCTGGCGACGAACTGTAACGGAGCGCGCGGCACACTTACAAGGACGGCGGCGCGATGGCGCGTTCAGCCGATGATCGACAGCGAGACGCGCCGTTGTGCCGCAGCCGGCTGCGCGCTTCTCAAGATGGCGTTGACCTCCACCGGTAGCCGACGACCAGCGCGATTGTAGCGTTGCTGTGCCCAAATCAACAGGGCGTACAGCGCGGCACCACGCGCCGAGGGCTTGGCGCGGACCGCACTCAACACCTGCCGCATCACGCTCGAGTACGCCGGCGACTCGCTGGCCAAGACCGCGTGGCCTGCCAAGGTTGCTTCAGCGTCGATGCGTCGGTCTCCGCCGCCGGCACGCGGCAACTCGCTCGGAAACAGCTCGATCATGCGCAACAAGCGGCGCGAGAAATTGTCCGGCGCGTAGAGCTGGTCGATCAGCCAAGACAGCCCCTGTTCGAGCTGTTCGAGCGACATTAGCGCCGGGCGAAAGTTCGTGGAGGGATTGATCATCGCGCCCTCGTACTCCAAGAGGCGCCCTTCTCGCTGCATCCGCTCACGAAGCGGTGTGGCGTGAGCGGCGTACAGCGCGGCCACGGTGAAGATTGGGATCGGCGAGCGCATCGCAAAGTCCAAGTGTCGCTCGAAGATGTCGGGACCGTCGTGATCGAAGCCGACGATGCTGCCGGCGATTATCGCGATCCCGTGGCGAGCGAAGCGTTCGGCGCGTTCGACCATGTCGACGTCGAGATTCTGCCGTTTCTTCGTCTCGCGCAGGCTCTCTTGATTGGGCGTCTCGATGCCGATGAAGACTGATTGCAGGCCGGCCTTGGCTAGCAGCTCCAGCATGTCTTCGTCGTCGCTGACCTCGATCGACAGCTGCGTTCCGAAAGCAATTCGCTCGGTCTGCCGCTCGTTCCAAGCGGCTATACCCAGCAGCAAATCGCGGGCTCGCTTCTTGTAGACGGTGAGATTGTCGTCTGCCAGGAACACCCGACGAAAACCCGCAGCGTGCAGCGTGTCTAGCTCGCGCACGACCTGATCGACAGTCTTGTGGCGTTGCTTGCGGCCGACGTATTGAATGACGTCGCAGAATTCGCACTCGAAAGGGCAGCCGCGAGAGGTCTGTAGGCTACCCATCAACGCGCGATCGCTCGGATACAAGTCCCAGCGCGGAACGGGCGAGTCGGCGAGCGAGGCCTGCGGACCGAAGTAGTCATTCCGATACTCGCCGCGGTAGAGGTCGTCGAAGAACTCTGCGGCAATCGGCTCGAGCTCCCCGCGCACCAGGATGTCGCAATGCTCTCGCAGCTCTTCAGGAGCCAAGGTGGCGTGCGGACCGCCAAAGATGACCGGAACCCCGCGCTGCCGAAATTTCTCGGCCAGCCAGCGCATGCGACCGCCTTGCCCATGCTTTCCAGTGATTCCAACGAAATCCACCGCGCAGTCGAAGTCGACCGGCTGCATTTCCTCCTCACACAGCCGAACGTCGAACTTGTCGGCGGGCGCTAGCGCCGCCACGGTACCGATCGCCGAGTTCGCGATCGCGACCGCTCCGGGCACGAGATCCATCTCGATCAGCGAGGGCTGCTCGTGCTTGGGGTGGATGAGGTAGAGTTTCCGCTTCGCCACGGTTTTTGACGACCCGGTGCCCCCCGGGACCGGCAGGCCCGCACCAAGCACAGACTGGGATGTAGCCCGCTCGCTCCGGAAAGTCGAACCAGCTCCGCTAGACCGCTGGCATTGGAAGGTGGGGCGCAAAGGAGGGGGCGAACGAGGGCGCAGGGGCGAGGACGGAAAAGCGGGGAGGCGCACGGCATTCGGGACCGGGCTCCAGCTCCTCGGAGGTTGTGCAAGCGGCCGCAGTCCGTTAGCATCCGCCCGCTGTGATTAGGCTTTTCGCGAAACATTTCGGGGCGCGGTGACCAGCATGTTGGCTTCCTCCAAGCAGAGTGGCGCGCTGCGCCTCCAGGTTCTTTCGTTGGCTCTCTTCCTCGCCGCCTGCGGTGGCAAGAAGGAGCTCATTTTCGCCGGTGCCCCGCCCAGCATGAGCGACGGTGGTGCCAGCACGGTCGTGAGCGCCAGCTGCGGCAACCGCAAGGTCGATGCCGGTGAAGGCTGCGACGACGGTGACCGCGCCGACGGCGACGGCTGCGACGGCACCTGCCAAGTGGAAGACGGCTGGACCTGCACCGGCCAGCCCAGCGCCTGCGTCAAGTGCGGCAATGGCGCGGTCGAGGCGGGCGAAGATTGCGACGACGGCAATCTCGACGATGGCGACGGCTGCAACAAAGAGTGCAAGGTCGAAGGCTCGTGCGCAGGCCCGATCCCAATCGTGTTGAAAGCCGACAAAGACGGCCTGATCGGCACGGTCACGTCGCTGACCAGCAAGGGCGAGATGGGTCAAGTACCGACCGCTGATTGCGGGGGCACCATGGTCGGCGGCGGGTCGGACCGCATCTTCGAAGTCGACCTGCCCAGTGCTGCTGACGTGGACGTGCGGGTTGGGTCGAACTTCGATGCCGTGGTGCGTGTGACCACCAGCCCGTGCGATCTCACGACCGAACTGCCCGCTGGTTGCATCGATAAGGGCGCGGTGGCCGAAGAAGAAGTCGCCCACGTCGACAACCTGCCCGCCGGCAAATACTACATCGTCGTCGACGGCAAAACCGCGCAGCAGGCTGGCAGCTTCAGCGTCAACGTCGAAGCGCGTTGCCCGCTCGATGGCCTGAAGATCCAGCGCGTCTTCGTGACCGAGCCGTTCCGAACCGTGGTTCTCAACACCAACCAGAAATGCGCGATCGATTTGTCGCGCGTTGGCGTGTACGGCCAGCCCGAAGCCGCCGACGGCCCCAAGACGCTGCCTGCTTTATCGCTAGACCCGCTCAAGCGGCGCCTGTTGACGAGCGAGAGCCCCCCGCCGAACGGCACGACCTACCAGGGCAACATCCCGTACGACGCCGACGGCTATGCAGGTTCCTTTTACCTCTGCCGAGGCCAGTGCGACACGACCAAGGGCTCGAACGTTTTCGACGCCGTGCGCTGGAGCGGTGACAACGGCAAGCCGAAGAACGCGCCGCTCAGCGCCGTGAAATTCGACGGGCCCCTACCCGCCCTCGCCGATCGAACGACGATGTCGTTTTTCCGTGTCGCCCAGGACGGCGCTGCGCCGAACTTCTTGGCGGCCGATTTCGTTGGCGCCTACTTCGTTGAGACCTTCGAGGATGGCACGCTGTCGGGCTGGGAGCCGCCGGTCGCGCTGTTCTACAAGCCCCAATTCGATCCGCCGGCCGCTGGGACGATCGGCGCCTTCTCGCTGGAGTTGACGGGCGGGAACGCGACCGCCGGGGTCTGGAACGGGCCGATCGCGCTGTTCCGAGACAACACCGGCGCGCCGACCACCATCCGACCCACCTACGTGAGCCTGCGCGTGAGGAGCGCGGACAAGACGCTCAGCCTGGGTTGGGCCTTTTTCGGCAATGACAGCAAGAAAACCGGCGTGGACAACGCAGAGGCCAGCGGTTTCGGGTCGTTCTTCCGCCCCAACGGAACGTTCGGCATCGGCTCGGCCGACGTCGTCAACTTCGGGCCGAGCTACCAGGTCGAGACTTGGTACTCGATCGAGTACGACGGCATCACTTACCCGACGTCGGGCGTGGGCGGTGCCGCCGCCACAGTCTCGCTCAACGGCAAGAAGCTCGGCGACAACATGCCCTTGCACCTAAGGGCGGCCGATGGCGGCATTTCGCAGATCAGTCTGCGCAACATCGGGCTCAAGTCGAGCGCTTGGTACGACCAGATCATCGTCCGGTAGGACTGCAATCGCGAATGGCGCGACGGCGCGAGGTGACAGGTGTTCGCAACACCTACATGCCAGATTCGAAGGGCCGCGAGCGGCGGCGCGCAGCCATTCGCTCTCGACAGCTTGTCGCGGCGGGCGGCCGTTGATACTCTGCGAGGCTTAACGTGGGTCTCTTGATCCAAGGCGGAGATATACCAATGCGTTCGACTGCAGGCATCGTAGCGGGGTTGCTGGTTGTAGGGCTGTTCGCCAATTGCGGCGGCAATGATTCGAATACTAGCGGGCCCAAAGCTGGCTCGGCCAACGCAGGCGGTGAGGGCGGCGATAACACCGGTGCAACCAGCGCGGGTGGCACCACGTCGACTGCGGGCAAAACCGGCATGCCCGCCGGCGGTGAAGCTGGGATGGGCGCGACACCGGTCGTCGCCTGTGCGAAGGATGCGGACTGCGGTGCCGCTGCCAGGTGCGTCAAAAGCGTCTGCAAGAAGAACGACGGCGAGGCCTGCTCGGCCACCGCTGACTGCCAGAACGCCTGCATCGACAAGGTCTGCAGCAGCAAGGGCCCTGACGGTGCCGCTTGCACCGCGGACGACGACTGCGCGCACACCTGTATCGACAACGTCTGCGCACCGCCCAGCGACGTCGGCGGTGACTGCGACGTCGATCTTGGCGCTGGCGGCGCCGGCGGCAATGCTTCGAGCGGCACTGCGGGAGCTGGCGGTGAAGGGTCGCTCCCCCCGGTGCGCGACTGCAAGGCTCCGCTCCAGTGCTTTGCCGGCAAGTGCCTCACGCCCGACGGTGAAGCCTGCACCGATAACGTCGACTGCTTGAACACGTGCGTCGCCAACGTGTGCCAGCCGAAGGGTGGCGTCGACGGCGCGTGCGACGACACGCCCGACTGCACCAGCGGTTCGAAGCTGGTTTGCGATCCGACCAAGCACAAGTGCAAGCTCGACGTGCTGGCGCAATGCCAGACCAACGTTCAGTGTCAGTCCAATCGCTGCTTGTGCTCGAATCCCGACTGCACGATTCGCGAGTGCAAGACGGCCGATTCCATCTGCCAGTGCCGCTACTCGCCGCCAGACGCGCCGAGCTGCGACAACAGCTCGCCGACCCTCAACCTCAAGACCGCCGACCCGAATGGTTGCAACGGTGCGACGTTCTGCAGCGCGGGTAATTGCATCGCGAACACCGGTGGCGCTTGCACCGAGCCGTGCACGTTCCACCCCGGCAACCCGACTGCAATGCCGAACCCGATTCCGGATAGCTGCACCTCGGCTGGAGCCCCGGTCGGCTGCAACGGTGGGTACCATGGCAACGTCACGTCCCAATGCGCAGTCATCAAGGGACAGCAGGCCTGCACCGCGACGTGCCAGTGCGACATCAACTGAGTCGCTCAACGTCGCAGTGAACGGCTAGCAATGGGCCGCAGCGTCTCGGCGCTGCGGCCCTTTTTTAGTAGATCGTCACGCCGTAGTAGTAGAACAGCGTCAGCAAGCCGACGGCCAGGCTCAGCGTCGCGACGCGGGCGACGACTCGCCACCAAACGAAGCGTCGCAGGCGACGCAGTGGCGCGAGCAACACTTGCGGCAGGATGATCAGCGACCACATGAAGACGTACGGCGCCAGCCCGTTCCAATCCCGCACCTGAACCCAGAGCGCCGCGCCCCAGCGGCCGAGCGGGATCTGATAGAAAATCTTGTCGAGCGCCCAAACGCCCAGCAAAACACTCGGGTAGCTCGCCAACACGTACGCAAGCCGAGTCGGTAGCCAGCGCCGCAGCTTCGACGAGATCGGCAGGTAGAAAATCGACGTCGAGAACTCGAAGAAGTAGTAGTTCCAGCGACGATAGAACTCGGCGACCGACGACGAGAGAAACGGGAAACGAAAACCCGAGCCCAAGTCGTAACCGAGCAGTCGAAGCTGGGCAACCGCACAGAAGATCGTCGTGGCGTTGAAGGCGTAGATGCGCAGCCCATTGCGCAGAATCAGACCCGGATCTTGCGCGATTGGGAACGCGTCGGACGGGTTTTTGATCGCGTAGTGTGTGTACTGAATCGCGAAGAACCCGAGCATGCCGTACAGCCCGAGCAAGAGCCCGCGCGGGCCCAAGCGCGGTGCACGCACGGTTTGCCAGCTGCTGATGAAACGTGCGGCGCCGATCGGCTGCAGGAACGGGGTGAAGAAGCGCGGCAGCGCCAGCAAGTACAGCCACTCGTCGAGTGGCGTGGCGCTATCCAGTTGGCCGCGGCCGCGTTCGACGACCAGGCAAATCAGCGGGGCGGGTAGGCAGGTCCAATACAGCCACAGCTCCCCGTAACGTAGGCCCTTCACGGGTGGCAGGACCCAGCTGGCGACGGGTATCGCTACCCAGAAACCGAGCAGTAGGGTGAGCTTCAGGGAATTTTGCCAGGCGGTGCGGGTGACGCGCGTGGCGAGCCACGCCAAAAGCGCGGGCACGAAGATCAACTCATGCAGCAGTCGGGCGCCAAGCACGAGCGAAGCCCCGAGTAGCGCGCACGAACGCCAGCGCGGCGTGACCCAGGGCAAAAGCGCCGTGACGAATCCGAGCGCACCGAAGGTCAGCAACCGCGAATCGCTGTTGAAGCGGCCGCTCCAAAACAGCAGACCCCGCTGATCGACCGCAAAGAACGCGGCGAACAACGCGACCCCACACGCCGAAGCCAGGACCCGAGCCAGCACGGTTTCTCGCGCCTGCGGGTCCGTGCCGGCGGTTGTCACTAGCGCAGTCTTTTCTCGGCTTAGAACTGCCCGACGACGCCGGCCGACTTGTAGCCGAGCCACGGCGTGATGCGCGGCTTTTGGGCCTCGGCCACGTGCAGGCTGCGGCTGGATGCGCTCGACGAGCTGCTACCGGAGCTCAAGATGAACATGGTGATGCCGGCGGCGATGCCGACGCCGCCGACGGCGAAGCCGACGATGCCGAACGTCTTGTTCGAGCCGGAGTCGTTGTTCAGCTGTGTGACCTTGTCAGCGTCGGGCGTGCCGGCATCGAGCGCGCATTTCGACAGGTTCCCGTGGCAAAGGTTGGACGCTTCGTCAGCCTTCGACTTGGCGCTCAGCGAGAAGAACGTGCCGCCAGCCAGGCCGACGACGCCGACGCCGAAAGCGGCGTACGAAGCGATGCGCAGACCGGAGGTCGGGCGATCGACGGGCGCGCCGTTGAAGGTCGCGCCGCTGCCCGGCGGGAGAGGAGGTGGCGTCTTCTTCAGCTCGAAGGTGTGGGATTGGTTGGCGCCGGGTTGCGCAGCGAGCTCCCAAACCAGAGGATCGTAGCCGTCGAGCTGGGCGGTCAGGCGATGCTTGCCGGCCTTGATGCCCACTTTGGTCGGCGCCGTGAGCGGACCGTAGCGGTTCACGATCGCGTTGCCAGTTGCGGGGATGCGTTCGTCGATGATCACGGCACCGGCGGGGACCGCCTCGAGCGTCAAGCCGACCAGGCCGGTCTTGAGCGTGTTCATGTCGCGCGTCATTTGCTCGCGCTCGGCCGGATCGATATCGGCGCCGCCCTCTTGCAGGTACTTGGTGTAGGCGTCGACGGCTTCACCATCGCGCTCGAGCTTCATCGCGGCGATGCCGAGATTGCCCAGGATTTTCCAGGAGGGCGACGCGGCGTAGGCCGTCAGAAATTCTTGATACGCCTCGGCGTAGCGAGCGCCGTCAGGATCCTGAAGGTAGGCGACGCCGGCGTTGAAGTGCTGGCGCGCTTCTTCGGTGATCGGGGCCTGGGCGGCCGCGGTCCGCGCCAACAAGCAAACCGCCACAACAGGCGCCCAGCGCAACGTTCCCAGACTCAACAGCCGCATTTCGTGACTCCTCCGCTCGAAGATAGCCGCGACTTTCCCACCTGCGCGCCGCGACTGCAAGGCGCAAGATCGCGGTGAAATATCGAGGCTTTCAGTTTACCTAGCGAGCTAACTGAGCAGGGCCGAAAGCGCGGTCACGCCGCGGCGCCCGGCGCGGTGCCCGGGAGGCGCCGGCGGGATGCGCGGCAGCACCCGATTCAGCACCAATTGCGGGATCTCCTCGACGTTCTCGAGCTGCAGGGCGAGGCCCCGGGTGTGCTCGCCAGGCCGCCGGCCGTGAACGACGCGCGCCACCGTGGCCTCGGCGTCCACCCAAAGCCCGGAATGCGGGATCTGGAACGACACAATCAGACGCTCACCGGTAAGCGCTGGGTCGGCCGGGCTCACCACGAGCCCACTGCTCGATAGGTTGACGACGCGATCGGCGATCAGCTGAAAATCGCGCTCCCTCACCACCTGGCAGTTGATGTTGACACTGTGGCGTGAAGAGCGGCGGTGGGCTTTGGCAGGCGAGCGGCGCATCGGAGAACCTCCAGGATGAAATGGTACGAGGCCGGAGGTTACGCGGGCCAAATTTGTCGGTTCTTACCGGGACCAAGCCAGCGCCTCTGCCCCCGAGATTGCGACCACAGTCCCGACGAGCGAAACCCGGAGAAGCGAGATAAGCTACGAACATGTCACCGGTGAAGGCCCACGTCCGAAATGGCTACTTCGTCAGCGACGAGCCAGCCAACCTGCCTGAGGGCACGGAGGTCGAGCTGCAATTGGTGACCGCCGATCCGTGGGCTGACATGGATCCAGCGGAACGCGCAGAGCTCGAGGAAGCGATAGAAGAAGGCTTCCTGGACGCCGAGAAGGGCGACGTGGTGGATGCCATCGCGTACGCCGAACAGCTGCTGGTAAATACGAAGTGAACGTCGAGCTTTCGAAACGCGCTCGGCTGGCATCGGATCGCATCAGCGCGCGGTGGGCGAAGCATGGGGACGATCCGGGCCTGTACGCGAGGGAGCTGCTTGAAGCGCTCAAGCACCTCAGGACGGTTGCGCATGCCGGCACACCGTGGCCCACGAAGAGACGCCCACAGCTCCGACGACTATTGATGGAGAAGTCGAAGTGCCACGTCTACTTCCATCTCAACCCACACCGGGAAGGGCTGCTCGTGGTTGCGATTTGGAATACCCAGCGCGGTCGTGAACCGAAACTCTGAGCGCGTCTAGCTGCGCTCGGCCACTGGTTCGCGCGTGAGTGACTTCACCAGAGCGCGGACTTCTCCGGCGTCGAAGGGCTTGCCGAGCTTGGGGTTGTCGATCGAGTCGAGAAACTTGGTGGCTTGCTCGGTGAAGGCGCCGCCGGTGATGAAGACGATGCGGTGCTCTTGGCCAGGGCAAATCTGTTTGGCGCGTTCGTAGACGTCGATGCCCGACAGCTCCGGCATCATCACGTCGCAGAACACGACATCGTACGGGCCGGAGTGCTCGATGTGGGTCAGCGCCTCGCGACCCGAGAGCGCGCGGGTCACCTGGTAGCCGGAGAGCACGCGGCTGAGCGCGCGCAAAATTGCCGGTTCGTCGTCGACGATCAGGACCCGCGCGGCGTGCTCGCGGTTCGAAGGCGGCGGGAACGTCGGCGGGCGGGGTTGCGACACGGCTTCGGGCGAGGCGGCTTCGAGCGCCATCCACACCAGCGTGCCCTGGCGGTTCTCGCTCTCGATGCCGATCTCGCCGCCGAACTCGCTGACGATGCGATGCGAGATGCTGAGGCCCAGGCCGGTGCCGACGCCAACGGGTTTGGTCGTGAAGAACGGATCGAAGACGCGTCGCAGGTACTCTTCCGGGATGCCGACGCCGGTGTCCTGGATTTCGAGCCGTGGACGGCCGTGCTTGTCGAGCAGCGTGCGCACCGTGATCGAGTTGTTCTCGACGTTGCCGGCCTCGATCGCCTGGGCGGCGTTGACCAGCAGGTTGAGTACGACCTGACCGAGCTTGGATTCGGTACCGACCACGCGCGGCACGGCGTCGAGCATCAAGACGACGCGCGCGCGATGCCGAATCTCGTTCATCGCCATGTTCAAGGCGCGCTCGATCACGCTGCTCAAGTCGACGGCCTGGACACGGTCGTCGCTTTGCCGCGAAAACGACCGCAAATCTCCGACTATGCGCCGCACGCGATCGGCGCCCTCCAGGCTCTCGTCCAGCAGCTCGCGCACTTCGCGCACTTCTTCGACCGGCAGCTCGTTCCACGGTAGCGCCAGTTTGTTGCGCACGTAGTCGAGGTTGGCGATCACGTAGGCGAGCGGATTGTTGATGCCGTGCGCGACGCCGGCGGCCAAGGTGCCGATCGACGCCATGCGATCGCTGATCTGTAGCCGCAGCTGGATCTCTTTGCGATCCGTCACGTCGACGCCCGCGCCGATCACGTATTCGGTCAGGCCGCTCGGATCGAGCAAAGCGGCGTTCGTCCACGACACGATACGCGGCTCGCCGGTTTTGGTGCGGATCATGCCCTCGACGTTCTTGGGCATCACGACGTGGAAGCGCGGGCCGTGCTGGGCGAACGCGCGCTCGACCAGCTCCGACTCGGGCGAACTCAATAACGTTTCCCAGATCGGTCGCCCGGTGAGCTCCTCGGCTTGGTAACCGGTCAGCTCGCACAGCGCTCGGTTGACGCGGACGGCGGTGCCGAACGCGTCGGTGACGATCAGCAAGGAACCGACCGTCTCGACTACCGCGGAGACGAATTGCCGCTCCTCGCCGAGCTCGCGATTCAGCCTTTCCAGGTCCAACGTGCGTTCGCGCACGCGCGATTCGAGCTCGGAGTACACGCGCCGCACGACTTCTTCGGCTTCGTGTCGGAACGTGACGTCGATCTCGCTGAGCAGGATCGCGCGGCGGCCGGTCACTGGATCGGTCGTGGGTCGGGCTTCGAGCGCGTGACGGCGCTGGCCCTCGAGCGTACTGACCCACACCTCCTCGACGAATTCCTTGCCGTTGCTGACGCGGTGGAGCGCGCGGTGGGCATCGTCGCGATCAGCGAAGCGCAGTGTGAAAGCGTGCTTGCCCTCGCTCGACAGCAGGTGGCCGTAGGTGCGGATCGCGGCCGGATTTTCCATCAGCGTCGGGCCGTCGAGATCGATGACGCTGACCAGGGCTGTCGTGTGCCGAAACGCCTCGACGGCGCGCAGCGTGTCGCCAGCTGCACTGTCGGGCGCCGCTGGTGTGGCTTCGACCAAGAAAGCCGGGCCGGGACCGCTCGACGCCGCGAGCGTGAAGTTGCACATGACCGTGACGGGGCTCGAGCCAGTGTAGAACGTCCACTGCTCGCTGATCAGCGCTTCGGTCTTGAGCCGGTGTGCGTAGCCGGTCAACCGCCCTTCGCTGGCGAGCGAAAAATCCTTGGCCTGGTCGCGCTCGAGCAGCTGCGCTTGCGAGCCCGCCTTCCAGAACCGCACCGCCGCATCGTTCGCCCAGGTGATGCGGCGCTGCCCGAGATCGAGCACCCAGATAGGCGTCGATAGGACTTGGAATAAGTCTAGCGGGACGGAGCCTTGCGGGCTCTCAATGTTGGCAGGGGGCGAAACCGTCACGGCGCGGGATCGGCAAATCTAGCCCGCCTTTTTAAGGTACGCGAGAGCGAACACAGCTTTTCCGAATCGCGGGGCGGTTTGGGCGCGATCCTCGCTTAGTAATAGCGCCACCTTCACGTCGGCCCGGAAGTAGGCGTCGCCCTCGAAAGCGTCCAGCGCCGGGAGAAGTGTCGCCTTCATTTCGAATAGCTCACCCCGGACAGTGGAGAGACCGGTGCCGTTCGGGCTAGCTCGTGGCACGAGCGCTAGGTATTCGCCCAGCTCTACCAGCTGATAGCCAGGCTCCGTTTCGGCCGGCCCGAGAAAGCGCGCGCCCGCCAGCTCTCCGTGGTGGCGGCCGCTGCGTTTGAGCGAGCCGTAGACGAAGAGGAGAACCGTCGCGCCGGGCATCGCGGCCAAATGATAGCCTGGGCGGCGCCTCCGACGCGTCGTCCTCATGGCTGACCGAGCAAATTCTTCGCCTTCTCCGTCTCGGCCTCGGCCTCGGGCGCTGCGCTTGCGCGCCGAACGCCACGCAGCCGCCGGGGCGCTGGCGGCCGAGCTGGGGCATGACTTACAGGGTCCGTTCAACCTGTTCCGGCTCACGACGGATCGCTTGGCCCGGGGCGACGTGCTCGACGACGAAGACGTGTTGCTCTTGCGAGAAGAGCTGGACCGCTTGAGCCGACTGAGCGCGCGCTTGCGCGAGCTGGCACAGACGCCGCTGCAGAAGGAGCTATGCACGCCGCGGCAGCTCGTGGATCTGGTGCTCGCCGAACGTGCGGATTGCGCCGAGCTCGAAATCGACGCTTCGATCGCCGGCGCTGGCGGGGACGCCGGGGAGCCGGCGCTCGTGTGCGACCCGCGGCTACTGACCCGAGCGTTGGGCGAGCTCGTCGACAACGCGCTCGAGGCGCGCAGTGAGCGCGCCGGAGTGCGCTTCAGCGTCGGTGCGACAATCGGATTTTGCGTGTGGGACGACGGACCAGGTTTCGAGGTGGCGGCCGAGAAATCGCTGGCTTGGGGCGTGTCAACGCGGCCGGCCGCGGCCGGGCTTGGGCTCACGGTGGCGCTACGCGTGGCGCGCGCACACGGCTTCAATCTCGAGCTGCGCCGCGTTCCGCCGCTGACCGAGGCCTGGCTCTTGATCCCGGCGCGCGAGCTCGTTGCGACGGTGACGCCGTGAGGTTCCTGCTGCTCGACGATCAACGCAGCGCGCGCAGCGTGCTCAAGCACCTGTTGGAGGATCGGCCCGACGTCGAGGTCGTGGAGGCGGCGAGCGCGGACGAAGCGCGGCTGCGCGTGGAGACGCAAGACATCGACGCCATGCTGCTGGATATCCGGCTCAGCGACGCGCCGTCCGATCGCGGTGGCTTGGATTTTCTGCGTTGGCTACGCAGCACCGGCCGCAGCATGCCGGCCGTGATGGTGACGGGCGTCAGCGAAATGGCTGAAATTCGCGAGGCGATGCGGCAGGGCGCCCAGGACTATGTGCTGAAGGACGAGCTGTGCGCGGAGATGATCTTGCCGATCGTCGACGGCATCCGCGAGCGCTTCGCGCTGAAGGACGAAGTGCAACGCCTGCGCGAACAGGTCGATCGGCGCCAGGGCTTGCCGGCGATCGTCGGCGCCTCGGCGGCGATCGAGCGGGTGCGCAAGCTGGTGCGGCGTGTCGCCGACGCTGATGCGCCAATTCTGGTGCGCGGCGCGACTGGCTGCGGCAAAGAAATGGTGGCGCGCGCGATTCATTACGCCGGCAAGCGCGCTGGCCACCCGCTCTTGGCCGTTAATTGTTCGGCGCTGCCCGGCACGCTGATCGAGTCGCTCGTGTTCGGTCACCAGCGCGGTGCCTTCACCGGCGCGGACCGCCGCGTGCGCGGGCAGCTCGAGCTGGCCGGCGCCGGCACGCTGCTCTTGGACGAGATTGCCGAGATGCCGATTGAGCTGCAAGCCAAGCTCTTGCGCGTGATCGAAGAGCGCAAATTTCGGCCGTTGGGCGCCGAAGAAGAGGTCACGCTGGACGCGCGCATCATCGCGGCCACGCACGTCGATTTGGAGCGCCGCATCGCCGACGGCACGTTCCGCGAAGACCTGTATTTTCGCCTGAACGTCGTCACGATCGACGTGCCACCGCTCAGCGAGCGCGATGACGACATTCCGCATTTGGTGCAAACCTTCGCGTCCGAGCAACCGCGCGCGCTACGTTTCACCGACCCGGCGGTGGCGTGGCTACGTTCGCACCGCTGGGCCGGCAACGTGCGCGAGCTCAAGAACGCCATCGAGCGCCTGGCGCTTTTGGCCGAGAGCGACGTCATCGACGTGCCGACACTCGAGGAGCTGGTCGGAAGCCACGACGTGTTGGTCGAGCGCGAGCTGAACCGGATCGCCAAAACCCTGCTCACGCTCAGCACCAAAGAACCGTCCAAGCTCGCCGCCATCCAACGCGCGATGGTCGAACAAGCGCTGGTCGTCGCCAAGGGCAACAAGAGCGCCGCCGCGCGCCTGCTCGGCGTCCACCGCAAAATGCTCGAACGCCTGGTCAAAGCCGACGCGACCACCGGTGACAACGAAGCCGATACGGAGAACTGAGCTGCGCAGCGCATCTTGGCGCAGCGAACGCCGACGCGGGTCGGGACAACCGGTGGCGGCTGCGTGGAACCGGTTGCAGTATCGTGGTTTGTCGGACAAAGTAAGCGCTCGATGTCCGCGTCTTCAACTTTGGTTCGCGTGCTGATTGGCTGTGCGGTTTCCACGGCCTGTAGCCCGGCCGGGACCGACGCCTCGACCAAGAATCCGAACGGTGCCGCGAGCACTGGCGGGAGCGCGTCCGCGACAGGCGGTGGAGGCTCGGGACCGGATAGCGTGGCCGGGACGAGCAGCGGCGGGAGCGGCGCGGGCCAGTCTGCTGGTGGCGGCGGCGTGGGCGGCCTCGCTAGCGGTGGTACGACAACTGGCGGCGGCGCTGGTACCGCTAATGGCGGCGTTGCCTCACCGTGCGGCACCGGTAGCATCTTTTGCACTGACTTCGAAGCTCCTGCCATCCCGGCGGCGGCCGTGTACTTTCCGGCATACCAGCGCGCGACGCAAACCTTCGTCGCGCTCGACACGGCGGTGTTTCACGGTGGCAAGCAGGCGCTCAAAGTTACCGGCACGGACTCGAGCCAAATGCTCGCCGTGACGGTGCCCAGCAAATTTTGGGGTCGCGTCTACCTGCGTAGCGACACTGATATTCAAGAAGGCCACGACACGTACATCGCCGCCGGCACCGGCGCGGGTGATCCAAACGACGGCACGTACATTCGTGTCGGTGAGCACGAGTGTCAGCTCGAGCTGAACCGCAGCACTGACGACAAGGAGCTGCTTTCGAACGGTGGCCAATACATGTGCTCGGGCGGCGTGAAGCTGCTGAAAGATACCTGGTACTGCCTCGAATTTTACTACGATGGTCCCGGTAAGGAGACGCGCATCTTCGTCGACGGGGCGGAAGTACTGGCGCTCCACACCACCGACTGGGGCCCGTACGAGTACAAGGTCTTCAAATTCGGCTACGAAAAGTACGGCGGCAGCCCGAAGACGCTCTGGTACGACGATCTCGCGATCGCCGCCGAGCAAGTGCATTGCTTGTAGCGCGGTGTCGCTAGCCGTGATCGCTGACCTCGGCCTCGCGGCGCTCGATGCATTCGCGCACGGCCTCGACCAGCGCGCTGGGCGCGAACGGCTTGGCCAGAAACGCGGCTCCCGCGAAGTCGCTGGCGTTGGCGTCGTACATCGCCTCGGGAAAGCCCGACATGAAGACGATGCCCAGGTTGGGATCGAACTTGCGCGCAGCGCGCGCCAGTTCCGGACCGCTCAGCTCCGGCATCACCACGTCGGTGACGATGACGTCGAAGGGCAGACGTTGCTCCCTCACCAGGGTGAGCCCGACGGCGCCGTTGGGCGCCTGCAGCACCTCGAAGCCGGCGCTGGTTAGTGCGCGCGCCGCGATCGCGCGGACTTGCGGTTCGTCTTCCACGACCAGCACGCGGTGAACACCGCGAGCCACCGGCTGAACGCCGCTTGTGCCGATCGACGCGTCAGCGGCTGTTGCGAGCGGTAGCAGTACGCGCATGATCGTGCCGCTGCCGACGCGGCTCTCGACCCGGATTGCCCCTTCGTGCTGGCGGACGATTCCAAAGCAGGTGGCGAGCCCCAGGCCGGTGCCACGCCCTGGCGGCTTGGTGGTGAAAAACGGCTCGAACAAGCGCCGCAATACCTCTTCGGTCATGCCGGCGCCGGTGTCGCGCACTTCGAGGCAGGCGTAGTCGCCGCTGGCGAGTGCTTCGATGCCTTGCTCCTCCTTAGCGAGCATGCTCAGGCGCTCGGTCACGATCTCGATTTGCCCGGCTTCAGTGATGGCGTCGCGCGCGTTGATCACCAAGTTGACGATCACCTGCTCGAGTTGCCCGGCGTCGGCCAAGACGCGCAAAGGCTCGTGCGTCAGCTTGGCGACCAACAGCGTGCGCCCGCCAATCACGCGCCGCAGCATGCGTTCGACGCTCGAAACGAGCTCGTTCAGCTCGACGGTGCGCTTGACCAGCACTTGTTTGCGCGCAAACGCCAAGAGCTGCTTGGTCAGCTCGGACGCGCGCCCGACGGCCAGGTGCACCTCTTGCAGATCGGGAATCGGGGAACCGCCTGTCGCCACTGCGCGCTCAGCCATCGACGCCGACGCGCCGATCACCGTCAGCAGGTTGTTGAAGTCGTGCGCGACGCCGCCAGCCAGCCGCCCGATGCTCTCGAGCCGTTGCATGTGCAGGAGCGCTTGCTCAAGCTTGGTGGCGCGGTCACGCTCGGCAATCGCTTCGCGGGCGGCGGCTTCGGCCAGCTCACGCGCAGTATAGGCCTGCTCGGTCTGCAGCTTCATTCGCGTCATGGCGACGTCGACGCTGCGCCGCGCGAGCACCAAGCCCGACACTGCCATCACGACGATCAGCAGATCGAGCGGCTCCAAAAGCGGAGTCTTGAAATGCGATCGCCAGGCGAGGCCCAACAACCCGACCACGGCCGAACCGACGATCCAACGCGAGGACGTCAGCATCAGCGCGACGATCGGCGGCACCAACACGCCCAACATCGGGCGCTCGGTCAGGTACGGCTCGCGCGTGCCCGCGATCAATAGCAAGGTCAGGCTAGTGACGAGGACCTGACGTGCCGGCTCCCAGCCCTTGCGGAAGGCCGCCCAACAGCCGGCGTACACGACCGCCCCGACAATCGCCGCGCTGGCGTGCGGGTTGTGCTCCGTGGTCAGCAAAACGGCGAGCACGGCCGTCAACGCCGCCTGCAGCGCTAAAAAAACCTGAGCTATTGAGCGCTGGGTAACCAAAGGCCCACCCGAGTTCCACCCTAGCAGATGCCATCCAGGAAAGTGCGTCTGGACGCACATGCGGTCTGAGCTTTTTTCTTGGCTTCAGCGGGAGCGCTGCACGGCTTCGGGCAGCCGCGCCAAGGCTCCGTGCACGGCGCCTTGCAGGGCGGCACGCCGTAGCGAGGCTAAATTACCCGACGCTTCCTCGACGCTGGCCCGGCCGCGCAGCTCGGCGAACAGCACTTGATCGTCGGCGCGTCTCAAGGTGAGAGATATAGTCGCGCTGGCTTTGGCGCGTTCGTCCCGCTGTTCACTCGACAAGCGCGTCAAGGTTGCGCTCACGATCAGCGGGCGCTTCATCGGACCGAGGCCCGCTACCCGCGAAAGCTCGTCGCTCAATGCGCGGCGCAGCGCCCGGCCAAGCTCGGGCACCGCATCGCCGGCCGCGCTGGCGTCGACCGATACGCTCACGTCGCCGATCGACACCGCGGGGCGTTCGGCCGCGCTAGCGTTCGAAAGGCCCGAGCTACTGGCAACGGAAAGCAGCAGTCCCATTAGACTTGCGAGCAAAGCTCGCGAAAGCGCGCGCTGCGACATGATTCCTCCATTGCGGGTCGGACCTCGTGGGATACCAGCGCCGCGCGGATTCGGCCAAATTCAAGGCTGCCGCAGGCACCCAGACGTACCTTTCCCCACAGGTCACGTTCGACGCGCTCGACGCGCTCGACCCGCGCTCGCGCCCGCGTGTACGCTCGTCGCAGAGACGGAAACGATGCCCACCTGCAAATCATGCGGCGACGAAGCCGAAGAACTTTTGGCCGTGAAGGTCGATGGGAAGACCAAGAAATTGTGCGAGTCATGCGCCGACGAAGTGCGCGAGCAAGGCGAAGTGGCCGAAGCCAGCGAAGCCGCCGTGCAGAACATGATGGGCTTCACGGGCCGGCGTTGAGTCGGTGCCTGCCGCTGGGCGTGCGCCGGCCACCTGCTAAACCCTGAGCTTCGACCTCATCTCGGAAAACCAGGCATAGGCGGGCAACTGGCGAAGCTGCCGAATGATCGCTAAACCCTAAGCATGGACGAGCGCGTGCCCGCTGCAGAGAGTCTGGCGCAGCTCGCCGGCTGGCTCGCGAAGGGCGACGTGGTCGTGCTCACCGGCGCTGGCGTCAGTACGGACTCGGGCATTCCGGCGTACCGCGACGAGGAAGGGCGCTGGAAGCAAAACGCGCCGATGCAGTTTCGCGATTTCACGGGCTCGGCGCTGTCGCGGCAGCGCTATTGGGCGCGCAGCATGGTCGGTTGGGCGCGGATGGCGAAAGCGCAGCCGAACGACGCGCACCGCGCGCTGACCGAGATCGAGCGCCGCGGCATGTTGCGGCTACTGATCACCCAAAACGTCGACGGGTTACACTCGGCGGCCGGGAGCGAGAACGTCGTCGATTTGCACGGCCGGCTCGACCGCGTGATCTGCCTCGACTGCAAGCGCGTCTCGCCACGCAGCGAGCTGCAAGCGCGGCTCGTCGCCGAGAACCCGGAATTCTTGGGGCAAAGCTTCGTGGCGCGCGCCGACGGCGACGTCGAGCTTTCGGTCGACTACGGGCGGTTTCGGCTGATGGCGTGCACGGACTGCGGCGGCGTGTTGAAACCGGACGTGGTCTTTTTCGGAGAGAACGTGCCGGCGCCGCGCGTCGAGCGCGCAATGGCGTCGCTCAACGACGCGCGCGCACTTTTGATCGTCGGCTCGTCGTTGATGGTGTTCTCAGGCTTTCGCTTCGCGCGCGCCGCCGCACGCCAGGGCGTACCGATCGCGGTCGTGAACCTCGGCAAAACGCGTGCGGACGACTTGGCCGCGCTTCGCGTCGCCGGCAACGTGGGCGCTTTGTTGCAAGGAGCGCTCAGCGTGGCGCCGCGATGAGCTCCGCGCGGTACTCTCGGATGCCTTGGCTCGCCGTGGGTCGGTCGAGGAAGCTGGCCAGCTGAGCGAGATCGATGCCGGGGAGCAGGCGACTCGACGGGGCTTCCGTGTAGGCGGAGTCATTCAATAGATGCACCGTGATGCGCCCGCGGCGCCAGAACCACACTTCCGACACGCCGAGGCTGGCGTAAATGTCGAGCTTCTTGAGGCCGCCTGCGGTCCAAACGACCTCGATTGCGAGATCGGGCCGCTCGGGCTCCGCAACTTGGCCGAAGACGTAACATTCGTCCGGCTCGAGCCCACGCTCGGCTGTTTTCTTTTCGAGGGTCCAGGAGCCGTAGGGAGAGAATTCGATGCCTTTCTCCAAGCACCAAACCTCGACCAAAGTTCCGATGCGCGACTTGATGGATTCGTGTGGACGAGACGGCGTCATGATCTCGAGCTCCCCATCCAGGTAAGCTAGCCGCGGCACCGCCGCGTCGCCCCTGGCCTCCAACATCCGCTGGTAGTCGGACCAGCGAAGTCCCCGCAGCACGACGATCTTGTCCTCCACCGGAGTGTCGTCGTGGTCTTCGAGACGCCGCGCGAGCATGTGCGCAGTGTACCCGCTTTCGGGGATACGGGCCGCTTCTGGTTGGAAGCGGCCCGTAGGGTGTGGATTTTTCAGCCAGCCTGGAGCGTCGTGTTGACGACGATCTCCGGCACCGCGGCGAGCGCCTTCGAGATTGGGCAATTCGCCTTCGAGAACGCGACCTTCTCATCGAACAGCGCCTGGTCGATGCCGGGCACGACCGCGACGGTGTCGAGGACGATCTTGGTCACGGTCGGGCCATCACCCAAGGTGACGGTGGCGCTGGTGTTGATGCTGGTCGGGGGCTTGCCGGCGGTGGTGAGCTGCGCGGCCAGGAACATCGAGAAGCAGCCGGCGTGGGCGGCGCCGATCAGCTCTTCTGGATTGGTGCCTTTACCGTTGCCCTCGAAACGCGAGCCGAACGTGAAGGCGGCTTCGAAGCCCGTACCCTTAACGCCGCCGTTGCCTTCTTTGAGGGTTCCGTTCCACGTCGCCGATGCTTTCGAAACTGCCATGGGGTCTCCTTTTTCTCCGTAGGGCTCTGCCCAGTAGCCTCGTCACGGTTGAGCGACAACGGCTTTCCCGTTTGTCGTCCTGGAAACGCCCGAAATGCTAGCGCCTCACCTTTTCTCCTCACGTCTGGGAGCGTCATAGTGGCGACGCTGTGGTGGTCGCGCCTTTTTGCCACGACCTCGCTGGCTACGTTGTGCGCTTGTGCGCCGAGCCAGGCGATGGCGCCAGGCGTGGCGGTTTCGCCGGCTCGCCCTCGGCCCGTCGCCGAAACGTCCTCGCGGCCGCCGACGGTTGCGGAGCCGCCCCCCAGCCCGCTCGCGTTGGCCGACGCGCGGCACGTGTTGAACCGGTTCGCGTTTGGTCCGCGGCCCGGCGAGGTCGAGCGCGTCGCGCGCCGGGGGACTGAACGTTGGCTAGCCGAACAGCTGGCGGGACCGCCCGAGAGCCCGCTGCTCGAAGCCGCGCTGGTCCCGCACCGCGCCGCCTTCGTGCCGCCGGCGCAGCTGATCGATGATTGGCTGGGCGACGGTTGGGAGGCCGAGACCCGCACCTTGAAAGAGCTGCGCGAGGAAGCGAAGCCGCACTACCGCGAGCACTTAGAGCGGCTGGCGACGGCTGAGCTGACGCGCGACATCTTGAGCCAACGCCAACTCGAGGCGGTGATGACCGACTTTTGGGCGAACCATTTCAATGTCTTCGCGTCGAAGGGCTTCGTGCGGTTGTTCGAAGGCGACTACTTGGAGCGCGCCATCCGTCCGCACGCGCTCGGCAAATTCTCCGAGCTATTGCTGGCCACCGCGCGTCATCCGGCGATGCTGCTTTACCTCGACAACGCCGAGAGCCGTCGCGAACCGCGCGCTGGCGCACAGGGCAAGCGGCGCCGTGGCTTGAACGAAAACTACGCGCGCGAGCTGCTCGAGCTGCACACGCTGGGCGTCGACGGTGGCTACACGCAAGACGATGTGCTGAACGTGGCACGCATCCTCACCGGCTGGAGCGTCGTGCGCATGAATGAAGGCGGGTTCGACTTCGTGTTCCGTAAGCCCGCCCACGACCCCGGCGCGAAAACCGTTCTGGGCGAGGCATTCCCGGGCGGTCAGGGCGAGGCCGAAGGTGTGCGGCTGTTGGGGCTTCTGGCGCGGCAACCCGCGACCGCTAAGCACTTGGCGCGGCAATTGTGTGCGCGCTTCGTATCCGACGACGCTCCCGACAGCTGCGTAGCCGCCGCCACCGCCGCGTACCTGGGCTCAGACGGCGACATCAAAACCGTGCTGCGCGCGATCATCAAAGATCCGAGCTTCTGGGCGCCGGCCGCGCGCGGCAGCAAACTCAAAACGCCGCTCGAGCTGCTGGCCAGCGCCGCGCGTGCGCTCGACGCCAGACCCGACGGCAGCCTGGAGTTGTCGAAGACGATGACGAAACTGGGCGAGCCGCTCTTGCAAGAGCGGGTTCCGACCGGCTACCCTGACTCGGAGCCGGAATGGGCCAGCGGCGGCGGCATGCTAGCGCGGATGAGCTTCGCGAGCGATTTCGGCGCCGGTAACGTGCGCGGGCTCGAAGTGCCTTGGGACGAGACGTTCCCGCTCGGCCCGGATATGAACCAACGGCTCACGCGCTTCGGCGTGAGTCTGCTCGGCGTCACCCCCGACTCGCACACGCTCAGCCTCGTTCGCGAAGAAGTCGCCACTTTGCGAGATCCGGAGCAGCGGCGCGCGGCAGCTGTCGCGCTCCTGATCGGTAGCCCGGAGTTTCAACACCAATGACCACTGATTCCGTTTCGCGTCGCGCGCTGCTCGGCGGCTCGGTGCTGTCGTCGCTGGGTTTCTTGCTCCGCCCGCGAGTGGGCTTGGCTCAAGTAGCGCGGGCTGCGGCCGTGCCGGATGCACCCGTGCTGTTGTGCGTATTTCTGCGCGGCGCTGCCGACGGCCTGAACATCGTGGTGCCGCATGGCGACCCCGAATACTACCGGCTGCGCCCGTCGATCGGCGTGCCGCGGCCGGGCAACCAGCGAGGCGCGATCGATTTGGATGGACGATTTGGTCTGCATCCGCGGCTGGCGCCGCTGAAGGCCGCGTACGACGCGAAAGAGTTGGCGTTGATCACCGCCGTTGGCTCGCCGCATCCGACGCGCTCGCATTTCGAGGCGCAGGACTACATGGAGACGGCCGCGGTCGGTGACCGCTCGGCTTCGCGCGGCTGGCTCGCGACCTACCTCGCAGCGCGCCCGGCACCCGATGCGAGCGTGCTGCGTGCGGTCGCGGTGACGTCGCGCTCGCCGCTCGCCTTGCGCGGTTACCGCGATGCGGTCGTGGCGCCGAGCTTGAAGGATTTTCGGCTCAGCACGACACGCTCGCTGCAGCCGGTACTAGCCCAAGGCTTCCGGCGCTTGTACGCGGCTGACGCTTCGGATCTGGCAGAGCGCGCCGGCGGTCGCGCGCTCGGCGCGAGCGACGTGGTGGCGCGAGTCATCAAGGGTCGCGGTGATGCGCCCGGTTACGCACACGACGTGCAAGACTTCGCCGACGTCGCGCGCTTGATCAAGGCCAATGTCGGGCTCGA
Source organism: Polyangiales bacterium (assembly GCA_038230915.1). Taxonomy (GTDB): domain Bacteria; phylum Myxococcota_A; class Polyangia; order Polyangiales; family Polyangiaceae; genus PMG-095. The sequence continues at coordinate 52,420 of JBBRMI010000011.1, forward strand.
AACCGCCTGGCTCGATCTGGATGGCTGGGACACGCATCGCCAAGAGGGCAGCTCCGAAAACGGCGAATTGCCGCGCCAGCTCGAGCGGTTGGGCCGCGCGCTGGCTGCGTTCCGCGCCGATCTTGGCCCGGCTTTCGAGCGCGTCGTCGTGGTCGTGATGAGCGAGTTCGGTCGCACCGCGCGCGAAAACGGCACCGGCGGCACTGATCACGGCCACGGCAACATGATGCTGGTGCTCGGCGGCAAAGTGCGAGGCGGCCGCGTGCTCGGCGACCTGCCGGGGCTCGCTCCCGACCAACTCTTCGAAGGTCGCGACGTGCCGGTCACGACGGACTTTCGCGATGTGCTCGGCGAAATCTGTGAGCGACACCTGCGCTCACCCGACGCCTCGGCGCTGTTCCCTGGCTACAAGCTCGAAAAACGCCGCCGGCTTGGTTTGCTGGCCTGACGCGCGGCTCCGCTCAAAACAGCTGGCTGGTGTAGGCGAGTGCCCAACTCAAATAGGTCAGCACGGACGCGGCGAGCGCCACGCTCCACGCCGGATGCACTTTCAGCGGCACCAGCCGCGCGTGAGCGGCAGTCGCCAGCTTTCGCGAAAGCCCTGCTGGCGGCGCTTCGAGCGGCAGCTCCGCGAGCCGTTGCAACACCAAATCGGGCTCGGTCACGATGATGCCTCCTTGATCGCGTGCGGCGCCGCGCGCGCCAACTCTTGCAGCAGCCGCTGCCGGGCGCGCGCCAAGCGTTTGCGCAACGTCGCCGGCTCGACGCTCAGCATCCGCGACACCGCGAGTGGCTCGAGCCCCTCCGCGCCGACTAGCAGCAAAAGCTCGCGATCATCCAGGCGGAGCCGCGACAGCGCTTGCTCGACGTCACCGAGCATCAGCCGCGCTTCGGCGTCCGCCGAATAGTCAGCCACCAGCTCCAGGTTCGCACTGTCGGTCGCCAGCCGACGGCCGCGCAGTTGTCCCAGGAACGCGTTGCGGGCCACCGTGTACAGCCAGGCGCGCAGATCCGAATCGGCGCGCAGCTCCGGGCCATGTTCGGCGAGGCGCAGGAACGTCTGCTGCAGCAAATCTTCGGCCGAGTGGCGTTCGGCGCGTCCGACCAGGCGGGTCAGGAACGAAAACAGCCGCGCCCCGTACTTGGCGTACGCCTGATCGAAGCCGCGCGGGTCGCGCCGTGCCAGCAGCGTGAGCGTTTCCTGGTCGGGGTTCGATGCCATCGGAGGGGGCCAGCTGTTAGAACGCGTCCGGCGCCGGAGCGTGACAGGTCACGTTCGAGCGTTTGGCGCATTCTAAGGGGACATGGCAACTTTGATCCGCGAAGGTGGTTTTCCGGTGTTCTTCCTGCTGGCGATCGGCTTGCTGGCGATGGCGTTTGCCGTTCGGTTTGCGACAGCGCCGACCCAGCGCATGTTCCGGACGGCGCTGGCAATGTCGGCAGCGACGCTGCTCACCTCGATCAACGGCATTTTTGCGGCGTTGGCGACGGTGGGACACCACGCCCCCGAGTACCTGAAGCGGCATCCGGAAAGCTCGCTGGGCGAGGTCGTACTCCTCGGCTTCGGCGAATCGATGGCTCCCGGGATCCTCGGCTTTACGATTCTGTCACTGATCGCCCTGATTTTGGCGCTCGGCGTGTACCGCCAGAATCCAAGCTAGGCGTTTCGGGTCGTGGTAGCGGTGGGGTCATGTCCGGAGCCGTTCAACTGATCGACGCCGCGCTGCTCGAAGCGACGCTGGCGCGCGCCGCTACGTCGCCGCGTGGGCGCATCAACCACAACTTTCACCCCGACATGGCGTCCAACCCGCACCGCTTTCTGAATGCGTGGACGCGTGGCAGCTACGCCGCTCCGCACCGCCACCTCGCGGTGCCCAAGCCCGAAAGCTTCATCGTCCTGCGAGGCGAGCTCGCGCTGTTCCTCTTCGACGATCACGGCGCCATCACCGAAAAGCACATCCTCGGTCGCAACGGCGTCATCGGCCTCGATCTCGCGCCTGGCATCTGGCACACCGTCGCCGCCCTCACCGACACCGCCATCTGCTTCGAAGTCAAAGCCGGCCCCTACGACGCCGCCACCGACAAAGAATTCGCCCCCTGGGCACCACGCGAAGGCGACCCCGCCGCCGCCGCGTACTTGGCAAGCCTGCTGGACACGCTTTAGCCCGGACTGGGCTGCCAAACCGCAGCCTCAATCGCAGAAACTGCCTTGGCGTCGCGGTGGCCACCGCGCACGGCCCGAGATTTTTTCACAGGGAGATCGGGAGATCGGGAGATCTGAACGAGCGAGAATTTGGGGGTTCGCGCTGCCGCCTGCGAGCTGAACCGGTGTGTTTTTCAGGGGCGCTTGGTTGCTGCGCGGCCCGTGTGCGCCGCAGGCGCAGCGAACCCCAAAAATTCTCGCTCCCGATCTCCCGATCTCCCGATCTCCCTGTGAAAAAATCTGGGATCGCCCGGCGTGGCCCGGGTCCGCGACGGTAGCTTCTGCGATTTAGGCTGCGGAGGTGGCAGCCGCGGTTACTCAGACGAAGAAGTCGGGTAACAGTTCGGAGTCGGGGACGTCGGCGTACTGGCTGAAGTCGGTGATGCCGGCGCCGCGCAGCACTTCTTCGTCGATCAGGAAATGGCCGGAGAGCTCGCGGCTTTTCGAGGTGAGCACGACGTGGGCGGCGTCGGCGACGATTTCGGGGTTGCGGGCGCGCGCCATGCTGCCGTCGCCGCCGAGCAGGTTTTGAACGGCTGCCGTGCGGATCACCGTGCGCGGCCAGAGTGCGTTCACGGCGATGCCGTCGCGCTTCAGTTCTTCGGCCAACCCGAGCACGCACAAGCTCATCCCGTACTTGGCGATGCTGTACGCCAGGTGCGGCGCAAACCAGCGCGGCTCCTGCGTGAGCGGCGGCGACATCATCATGATGTGCGGATTCGCGGCGCGCCGCAGGTGCGGGATGCACAGCTTGGAGCTCAAGAAGGTGCCGCGCGTGTTCACGCCGAACATCAGGTCGAAGCGCTTTAGGTCGGTTGCTTCGGTGCCGGTCAGGCTGATCGCGCTGGCGTTGTTGACCAGGATATCGATGCCGCCGAACGCCTTGACGGTCGCGTCGACCGCGGCTGCCATCTGCTCCTCGACGCGCACGTCCGCGACGCAGGCGATGGCTTTGCCGCCCGCCGCCTCGATTTCGCGCGCCGAATCGCCGACGGTTCCGGGCAGCTTGGGGTGCGGCGCCTCGGTTTTTCCGACCACGGCGATGTTGGCGCCGTCGCGCGCCGCTCTGAGCGCGATCGCTTTGCCGATGCCGCGGCTCGCGCCGGTGATGAACAGGGTCTTCCCGCGGAGTGTCACGACCTGACAGTATCCGGCGCGATGGCGGCCCACAAGCATGCTTCCGCTCCCGTATCCTGCGTCCCCGCGGCTTTCGTCCATCGAGGCCAAGGCATCGAGGCGATTCACACCGCCGCGATCGCGGTCGTCGACGGTAACTCGCGCCTGACGCACGGCTTGGGCGACACCGAAACGGTGTTTTTCTCGCGCTCCTCGATCAAGCCGCTGCAAGTCTTGCCGCTGGTTGAAGCCGGCGGGCTCGAGCGCTTCGGCTTTGGCTCCGAAGAACTGGCGCTCTGCACGGCTTCCCACAACGGCAGCGATCAGCATCGCGCCGTCGTGCTCGGCATGTTGCAGAAGCTCGGCTTGACCGACGCGGCGCTGCAATGCGGGACGGGCCTGCCACTTCAGCTCAAGCTGTTCGGCAAGTACCCGCTGCACGGCGAAGATCAGGATCCGCTGCGCCATAACTGCTCGGGCAAGCACAGCGGATTTTTGGCGCTCGCTCAGCTGCTGGGGCAGCCGCTCGAAACGTACCTCGAGCCGGCTGGTGAGGCGCAGAGCCGTGTGCGACGCGCGGTGGCGACGGCGTGTGAGGTCGAGCCCGAATCGTTGTTGCTCGGCACCGAGCCATCTGGAACAAACCTCCAAGCGGCACCAAAACGCCGCCTGTGCCCTTCAAACGCGGCCCGGCGCGGTTCCTTACACTCGCTTTCCGTCTTCAGAAGTAGCCGCGCGCGTGCAGGACACGCTCGGTCACTTGCCGCCGCAGCGGACGAAAGTCGACACCGGGCGCATGGCCGTCGAGCAACGTCGCGAAGAACACGCGCCGCTCGCCTAGCTCCAGCCAGCCGACGAACCAGCCGAGGTCGCGCGGCTCATCGGGTAACGAGGTGGAGCCAGTCTTGCCGCGCAGCACGTACTTCTCGGTGACGTCGAGCGTCATGATGTCGCGCACCCAATCTGCCGTGCGTTCGGAGATCGGCAATTCATTGCCATCGAAGCGGCGCAAGAAATCGATCTGCTCGACGGGCGAGATGCGCAGCCCTCCCCACAGCCAAAACTTGTCGACGCCGCCTGAGATGTCGCGATTGCCGTAGCCGAGCTTGTTCACCCACTCTTGCCTCGCCGGCCTGGCCGACCTTGCGCGCGATCGCTCGATAGCAGGGCACGCAGGAAACCCGAAATGCGTCGCGAAACTTCAGATCCTGATTCCAGTCGTCGTTCGAATAGTTCTGGTGGTCCCACGGCATGATCGTGTCCGGGCTCTCGACGACGCCCGTCTCGAAGGCGATCATGCTGTGAGGGATCTTAAAGGTGGACGCCGGCGTGACGGCTTCTTGGCACTTGTTCAGGTCGCTGCAGCCGAGCACTCCGTCTTGCGAGTCGAAGAGCGCGATCGTGCCAGTGACACGCGCGGCTTCGAATTCTTTGACCAGCTCCGGTAGTTCTCTCGGACCCGTTGCTGCAGTCGGCAGGGTTGACGCCGGTATTGCGGCGGGCGTTGGTGTTGTGGCACCGTTCGGCCGCGGCGCGGTTGCCGGAGCGTTGGGCGCGGTTGCTCCCGCGCAGCCGAACGCCACCAACGCAACCCCGAGGGATGTCACAAAACGCATCGCCGCCGACTTAACATCGACGCCGCGCGTTGTCAGTCGTGTTTGCGGAAGCGTGGACCGGGCGCACCGAGTGGGAAGCGATTGCGGCGCTTTTCCATCAACTCGTGGAAGCGACGCGTTTGTTCGTCGTTGAGCACGCCGCGGATTTCGGTATCGACGCGAGCGCGCAGGCCTTGCAAATCTTCGCCGCATTTTTCGAACATGGCGCGTGTCAACTCGCGGTTTTCGTCGCGGTGCCGCTCCATGATCTGCCGCACCTGACGGCGTTGCTCGCGCGTCAGATCTAGCTCGGACGCCAACGCCTCCATCCGGCGCGCATCGCCCATGCCGGGGCGATCTTCGCGCAGTACGGCGGCCAGGCGCTTGTTGGCGACGGCGTAGCCGGACGCCACGCCCGCGCCCGCGCCGAGCACGAAGATGCCGGCGACGACGCCGTAAAGCTTCAGCTTCGGTCCGATCACCATGACAGCTCCGTGTCGTCGCTGGCGGCCATCGCTTCGTCCACCTGGCTGCTGACCGAGACCGCCCAAACCATGGCCATCGCCGCGGCCAGCATGCCGAGCGGCACGAAGCGCCGCGCCGGCTTGCCGAGCGCGTGCCAGGTGCCGATCGGCTCTTGCCCGATACGCTGCATCACGCGCTTGGAAAAATCGAAACGCGGGCCCACCTGCTCGGTAGCGGCTGCAAGCCGTGAAAGTCGCGCGTCGATGTCTTCGTCGTGGCTCATTGCCCTTCACTCCTCTTGCGTAGCGCAGCCCGCGCTCGAACTAGCCGCTGCTCCACTGCACCTTCGCTGCACTGCAAAACCTCGGCGATCTCCGGCGAGGTGAGGCCTTCCACGGCTTTCAGCACCAGCGCGGCGCGCTGATCCATCGGCAAGTCGCTCATCCAATCTTCCAGCTCGGTCAGCGCCAGCTTCTGTTCGGCCGACGCCAAGTCACTCATCGTCTCGTCGGCGGTGTCGGTCGGTTGCGGACGGCGTTTGCGGCCGCGCATCGCGTCGATCGATTGATTGGTGACGATGCGATACAGCCACGTCGAGACGTTCGCGCGACCGTCGAACTCGCCGGTCATCAGCGCCTGATAGGCTTTCACGTACGCTTCCTGCACGACGTCCTCCGCGTCGACGACGTTTCCAAGCATCCTAGCCGCCAGTCTGACCAGTCGAGCGCTCGTGGCGTCGACGATCCGTTGAAAAGTCGCCGCGTCTCCTAAACGGACACGCTCGACGGCTTCGCCAAGATTGTCCAATGGTTCTCCGTGTTTGTGTCACTCGCAGCAGTTTGACGCCGCTACGTGACAAATCCCTACGCCCGAAAAAAAACGTAGGGGGCGCCGCGGGGTCGGCGTCGCACCCACTAACAGGAGCACGACCATCGCCACGCGCTTGAAGATCAACCGCCCGCCCAGTTCTGATTTTGGCGAGGCTTTCGCGAGGACCAAGTGCCTCGCAACGCAGGCACCTCCCACGGAGCGTACTTGCGTACGTGAGCATCGGACCGGAGCGAAAACGAAGCCAAAATCAGAAATCGGCGGGCGTGGTCACCCGCGGAGGACAACCACGATGGCCCCACGACGGAAAATGAAGACATCGACCATCCTCACTACCACTTCTCTGATTGCATTGCTTTCGAGCTTTGGCTTGATGGCGTGCGGCGGCTCCGAGGTAGAGCCCGCTGACCAGAGCCAGACCGCCAGCTTGGCCCAACCGGGTGCCAAGACGCCGGCGCCCGAGGCAATGCGCCCCGAGGCGCGCGGCGACCACCATGGTTCCCGCGGCGAGCACGGCTTTGGCCCGCCTTCACCGGAAAGAATGATTGAGCGCTTCGACACCAACAAGAACGGCCAGCTGGAAGCCGCCGAGCTCCCGCCGCGCATGCAGGAGAACATCGGCGAGATTGACACCAGCGGCGACGGCATCGTCACGAAAGACGAGTTGGCGGCGCACTTCAAGGCCAAGTTCGCCGAGCACCAAGCCAAGTTCGCCGAGCACGCCAAGGCGCGCTTCGACGCCAAGGACACCAATCACGACGGCATGCTCGACCAGTCCGAAGTCGGCGCCGAGCACTGGGGCAAGTTGAGCGTGGCTGACGCCAACGGCGACCAAAAGCTCACGCCTGAAGAACTGAAGGCGGCGTTCGAGTCCGGCAAGATCAAGCCGCCGATGCGCGGTGAGCGCGGTGAGCATGGGCGTTGGGACCACGGGGGTCCCGACGCGCCGCCCGTTGATGCGCCTGTAGCGCCGGCCGCTGCTGCTAAGCCCGCGCTCTGACTTCGCTCGACTCACGCGGCGACCGCTCGCGCAACGCACCCGCCAGGACCAGGCACGAATCCCCAAATTCGTGCTGCAAATAGCCGGTCCGGGCGGCGTGCTCCACGGCCCTCCGCAAGAGCTGGCGAGGGGCGAAGGCTTCGAGCAGCGCGAAATGGCTGGTGCCCGGCTCGTGCAAGCCGGTGAGTAAGCCATCGACGACGCGCGGTTGGTAGCTGCCCGAGAGCCGCAGTTCGGTTTCACCGCCACCCGCGCGGACAAAACCGCCGGCGTCGGCGTGCCCTTCGAGGGCGCGCACGACGCTGGTACCAACGGCGATGACACGACCGTCTGCGTTGCGGGCGGCCTGCAAGGCCTCGGCGGCCAGCTCGGAAATGTCGTAGCGCTCTGCCAGGGGGAAGCGCGCATCGAGTTGCTCGCTGCCGGTAGACGAGATGCTGGCCGCGTGCGTGATGTGAGTCAGCGTGGCGCCACGCTTTTCGACTTCGAACAATACTTCGAACGTCAACGGACGACCCGCCGACGGCAGCTCGAACGCCCACGGCCGCGAAGCGTAGCGATTCTGCACGTCCCAGAGCCGCAGTGGCTCCGTCGTGTACGAGTATTGAATCGGTTTGGCGTGCGCGTAGAGGGCGCGCAAGAACGCGGCGCCGCTGGTGGCGAAGCGCAGGCGTACGAGCCGTGCGTGGTCGACGTCGACTTCCGTGACCGTCGCGGCGAGATCGGCGTGAAATTGCAGCCGTTCGCCGACGCGCAAGACGCGCGGTGCCGGGCGAGCCTCGGTCGGTCGCCGGAAGTCTCCGGCCCCGAACGCCACGGCGCGAAACGTACCGTCCCGCTCGGCAGCCACCAAGCGCAGCTCCAGCTCAGCATCGACTTGGAGCGAGGCTGGCAAGGTGGCGGCGTCGTTGACGACCAGTACATCACCGGGGTTGAGCAGTTCCGGTAGCTCGGCAATGCGGTAGTCGCCGAAGCGGCGCGTGAGCGGGTCGATGACCAGCAATCGCTCGGGTTGAAAGCCGGGCTGGGGGGCGCCCGCCGGACGGATCGGCGTGTGCCCGGAGTTGACGCTCGCGGCGATCATTCCGCCCTCCAGCTCTGCGCTTCGACGCGGCTGCCGCTCGGAACGCTGCTGTCGCGCAGCAGCTCGATGATGCGCGCCGCGACGTGCTCGGGCCGCGCCAAGCTCTGCGGGTCGGCGTCGGGAATCGCTTGCCGGTGCATCCGCGTGTCCATTTCGCCGGGATCGACGCTGAGGATGCGCACGCCGCGTTCGGCAAGCTCCGCAGCCCACAGTCGCGAGAGGTGATCGAGCGCGGCTTTCGACACCGAATAAGCGCCCCAGCGCTCGTAGGCGTTCACGCTCGCGTCCGAGCTGATGTGCAAGATCGTACCGGTCTTGCGCAGCGCCATCGAGCCGGCGATCGCGCGGCTGAGCCGAAATGGGCCGATCACGTTCGTCTCCAGGACGCGCGACAAGTCCTCGCACTCGGTGTCGAGCAACAGGCGCAGCGGCGTCGGGCCCAGGCTGCTGGCGTTGTGAATCAAAAGGTCGATCGGGCCGACCAGCTCGGCGGCCGCGCCCGCGATCGGGTACACGTCTTCCTTCCGGCTGACGTCGGCGACCAGCGCGTGCGCTTCGCCGCCCGCGCCGCGGATGATTTTGACGACTTGCTGCAGCTCCGACTCCGTGCGCGCGACCAGCACCACGCGCGCGCCAGCTTTTGCCAATTGCTCGCCGAGCGCGCGACCCAAGCCGCGGCTCGCCCCGGTTACCAATGCCGATTTTCGCGTCAGGTCCATGACATGCTCCTTTGTAGCGTGGAGCGTGGGGCCGCCCTGACAGGATATTGGCATCCTTGCCAGCGTATTGGCAGAATGCCAACCCATGCGCGAGGAGCTTTCGAGTCGGTTGGGTCGCAACATCCGCCAGCTGCGCCAGGCGCGCGGCCTCACGCAGCAACAAATGGCCAAACTGTCGGGTTTACCCCGCGCGACATGGGCCAACCTCGAGTCGGGTGACGCCAACCCGACGCTCACGGTGCTGCACGCAGTCGCGGTGGCGTTTCAAGTCTCGCTCGAGGAGATCGTCGCGGAGCCGAGTGCGTCCGCCAAGCTGTACCGGCGCGGCAGCTTGCCCACGCGTCAGCGCGGTACGGTCATCGTCAGCTCGCTTTTGCCCGACAAGGTGCCGGGCATGCAGATCGAGCGCCTCGAGCTACCGGTGGGCGCGCGCATGGTGGGCGTTCCACACACAGCCGGCACGCGCGAATACCTCACGTGTGAGACCGGCGAGCTCGAGCTGGTAGCGTCGGGAGAGTCTTTTCAAATGGCGGAAGGCGATGTCGTCGTCTTTCGCGGCGACCAACGTCACTCGTACGTGAACCGCGGCCGCAAGGCGGCTGTTGGGTACTCGGTGGTGATGCTGCGGCCGATTTGATGGCAAACCGTCGCAGGAAAACGGTTTTACTGTGATCGAACTGGTAAGCGCTCTGCATTACGCATGAAGCGATCGAGCCCCTTTTAGGCCGACGCGAAAAATCATGCGCCAGTACCTGCATCTGTTTTGGATTCTGGGTTTTCTGGTGGTGCGGGCCCCTTTGACACGCCCACAGTCTGCAGCGAACGATTGACCCGATCCGCGGCCGATTCCTACAGGGTCTTGGGACCCCTTGGAGCTGGAACAAACGCGATCGGATCGGAATTGGCTGGCGAGCAGGCCGATCGGTCGCGGAGCCGCCGGTTTTTGTGTCGCTGTTCTCGTCGCCTGTACCGCCCCGGACGAGCAAAGTGTCGGGACCCAGCTACAAGCAGCGGGGACGGCTGGCATCAACGCTGATGCTGGAGGCGTAGCTGGGCGCGTTGGCGCTGGAGGTAACGGTGGTCTCGGCGTGGGAGCGAGCGGCAATCCACCCGGCGGCAACGCCGCGGGCGGCACCGCAAACCAGCCTGGTGGCGGCGCGGCCAATCAAGCCGGAAACGATGCCGTCGGAGGCAGCGCCACGCCACCCCGCGATCCCGCGCTGCCGCTCACCGCGACCTGCCCCAAGCAAGCGGTGTTCTGCGAAAGCTTCGAAGAGAACCTGCTCGCCGCCGATCGTTGGAGCACGTCGGGCATGCAAGGCTCCGTCACCATCGATACCACGCAAAGCGTCGACGGTAAGAGCTCGCTCCACCTGAAGAGTGGCAGCGAGTACGGGCTCGCGCCGCCATTCGCAGCATCGCTGCTCAAGCACATTCCGGCCACCAACGACCGCATCTACATGCGCGTCTACATGCGGTACGCCGATCTTACGCTGCCCGGCTATCACCCAAACCTGATCACGGTGACGGACGGCGACTACGACATCGGCCACTGGCCTGACTTCAGCATTTGGTCCTTTGGCTGGTTCTGGAACGATTTTTCGGTCAATGGCTTTGGCCGCGGGCTCGATGGCGCCAAGATTTGGATAGAAGCCGGCAACGAACAGCAAGCCGGCGGCTTCTATCTCGGCGACAAGACGCCCGCGACCGAGCAATGGCTGAAGGTCGACCAGTGGTACTGCCTCGAGGTGATGGGCTTCGGCGACGGCGTTGGCCGCGCCAACACGAATGGTGATGGCGAAGAGGTGCGGGTCTGGATCGACGAGATGGAGATCGAAGGCCTGCACGCCGACGACGCGTATTGGAAAGGCTACGGCGCCAAAGAGCGTTGGTCGCCGAAGTACGACGGCTCGTTGTGGAGCTTCGGTATCGGCGGGCAGGCACCGCAAAATGGCCAGAAAATCGATATTTGGTACGACGCGCTCGCGTTCGCGTCCGAGCGCATTGGCTGCGCAAAGTAGGTCGAGAGAAAATCTGCATGACCTCCGCACTGCTCGATCTTTTGGTCTGTCCCGGTTGCCGCGGGCCGCTCTCGCACGAGGCCGAGCTGTACCGATGTACGCAGTGTCGAGTCGACTATCCGACGCTCGGTGGCGTGCCGTGTTTGCTGTCCGATCCGGACCGCTGGCGCGCGAGCTGGCGGCTGCAGTTGGATGAGCTGCGGCGCGCCGCCGAAGAAACCGTCACGATGTTCGAAAAGGAGCTGCGCAAGCCGGCTTTGCTCGAAAACACGCGACGGCGGCTACACACGCAGATCGCGCTCACCGAGCGAACGCTGGCCGAGGTCGCTGCCATCATCGAGCCTGCGGCTGGCCCAAACTCCGACAACCCGCTGCCCGCGCCGCGCATCGATCCGCTCAACACGTTTCACTACCTGCATCGCGATTGGGCCGAAACCACCGAGAACGGCAGCGCGCTCAGCTGCGTCGAGCGCGTGCTTGATGAAGCGCCGCTCGGTCGGCTGTTGGTGCTCGGCGCAGGTGCGGGGCGCCTCGCGTACGACTTGCATCGCACACGGCAGGCGACGTTGACGGTCGCGGTCGATATCGATCCGCTGGTCGCGTTGGTCGCTCAGCGGATGGTCACCGGCGGTCGCATCGAGCTGACCGAAGCGCGCTCGAACGCCACCGAAATGACGCGCTTCGGCGCCCTGCGCACGCTGCAGGCACCGGCGGGCCCGGTCGAGCGCTTTCACGTGCTGTTGGCCAACGCGCTGCACGCGCCGCTGCGCGACCAGGTGTTCGATACGGTGCTGACGCCGTGGTTCATCGATGTGGTTCCCACCGATTTACGCGACTTCATGAGCGAGCTCAGTCGCGTGCTCGTGCCGGGTGGCCGCTGGATCAACTACGGGCCACTGCTGTTTCCGCCGAGCCGCCCCGCCGCCTACCGCTATGCGCGCGAAGAAGTGGCCGAAATCGCACAGGCGGCCGGCTTCGACATCAAGCGTGAGGCGGACGAGCTGGTGCGTTTCGCGTACTCGCCGCTGGCCGCGCGCGGGCGACTCGAGCACTGCATCGCGTTCGCGGCGCAGAAGGGTTCACCGAAAGCCGATGCGTGGTTGCAAATTCCGCACCTGCCGGTCCCCGACTTTGCGGGTCGCGCCGACCTCCGCCACGAGAGCGCGGCGTTCAGCGCGATCCTCCAATTGATCGATGGGCGGCGCAGCATCAACGACATCGCGATCCATTTGAGCTCTGGTCCCGACCTGAACCTGGGCGCCATGAAGGACGCCGTACGGCTGTGTCTTCAAACCCTTCATCCAATTCAGGAGCTCGCATGCGCACGATAAGCCTCAGCATGATTGCGGTTGCCGGCTGCCTGATTGCTTGCCAGGGCCAGCTGTCGTCCGCCGCCGGCCCGGGCGGTTCCGCGCCCAGCGGGGCTGCGGGCACCGGCGGGCAGGCTGGTGGTTCGAGCACCGCCGCGTGTGCGGCAGAGTCGCCGTCGACGATCATTCCGGCGCGCGTTCGCCGCCTGTCGAAGAGCGAGTTTGCGCACAGCTTGGAGCAGCTGCTCGGGGGCCCGCCGGTCGTGACGATCGATTTTCCGGTCGACCCGCTGAGCGGTGGCTATGACACCAACGCCCACGACTTGCGTGTGACTTCGTTGCTCGCCAACACCCTGTTCGACGGCGTTCCGGCGCTCGCGGCGCAAGCTGTAGCGAAGATGGCGCCGTGCGACGGAAGTGCGTGCGCTGCGCAGTTGCTCGGCGACTTCGCTCGCCGCGCCTACCGCAGGGCTCCGAGCGACCAAGAACTGAAAGAACTGGTGGGCGTTTACGACGCTGCTCGCACAGCCTCCGACGCACCGACTTCGCTCACGCGGGCGGTTTCCGTGATCTTGCAGTCGCCCGATTTTCTCTACGCGACCGAGCTTGGCTCGCCCGATGCCACCGGCAAGGTCGTCGCGCTCCTGCCGCACGAGCTCGCGGCTGAGCTCGCCTTCGTCCTCACGGGTACGCCGCCCGACGCTGAGCTCAGCGCGGCCGCGGAAAGTGGCGCGCTCGGCGGCTCGGTCGGTCGCGAAGCCCAAGCGCGGCGCCTGCTCACGGCGCCAGGCGCCCGCGCGGTCTTGGACACCTTCGCCAGCGAGTGGTTCGAGCTTGCCGAGATCGACAAGCTCGACAAAGACGCGACCGCGTTTCCGAGTTGGAAGACCGAACGCCCCAAAATCGTCGGCGACGCACGCAGCTTCTTCACCGGGCACGTGCTCGATCAGAACGCCAGCTTCGCTGACCTATTGAACGCCGGCCTGCTGACGCAGCCAGCGTTCCTGGCCGCACACGCCCAATCGTTGGATGATTCACCCGTCCAACGCGGCCACTTCGTGCGCGTGCGCATGCTCTGCCAAGACATTCCACCGCCACCGCCGACGTTGAAGGTCACGCTGCCGCCGCCCGATCCGACGCTGACCACGCGCCAACGCATCACCGCCCACACTGCAAGCGAGACTTGCCAGGGTTGCCACGCGCTGATGAACCCGATCGGTTTTGCCTTCGAAGGCTTCGACGCGATGGGTCACCCGCGCGTGACCGACAATGGCCAGCCCGTCGATACCGCGGGCCAGCTGACCGGCACCGACGTCGACGGCACCTTCCGCGGTCCGGACGAGTTGGCGACGAAGCTCGGGCAAAGCAGCGCCGCTCGCGAGTGCTTCGCGCGCCAATGGTTTCAATTCGCGAGCGGCATGCCACTCGGTAGTGACCCAGCGCGCGCCGCGTTGGCCAAGCAGGCCGAAGCGTTCGTGAAAGGCTCGCAAAGCATCCTCGATCTCACGGTGAGCCTGGTAGCTTCCGACATTTTTAGCACGCGCTGTCGAGTGCAGGAGTGAATCGATGTCGAACATGACCCATCAACGACGCCAGTTTCTCAAGGCACTCGGCGTCGGTGCCACGGCGCTGCCATTCTTTCATTTGCTACAATCGTCGGCGGTTCAAGCTGGCGGCGTGGCGCGACCGATGCGCCTGCTCGCGTTGTGCACGGGCTTCGGCGGACATTGGGGCTACCTTCGGCCGCCGGGTGTCGGCGCTGGTAGCACCGACGTCACGCTCACGCCGGAGCTGTTGACGTACCCGAATTCGGTGCTCGAGCCCCTCAAGCCCTTCGCCTCGCAGATGCTGGTGCTCGAAGGCATCGCTCGCACCTCCGGCTTGATGCCGTATGCGGCGAAGGGCACCGGCCGCACCTACTACTCGGGTCATGATGGCTACGCCCCCACGGCTTTCACCGGCTCGCCGGTCTCGGAGAAGCCCACGGGCAACGTCCCGACTGGACCTTCGATCGACTTCGTCTTGGGTCAACAGCTGGGCGCCGGTACGGCGGTGCGCTCGCTGCAGATCGGAGTTGGCAGCGTGCGCGGCATTCCGGATCAAGTGAATCTGTCGTACAACGCCAGCGGCGCTGCGCAGCCCGCGATCGAGGATCCGGCGGCTTTTTATCGCCAAATGTTCGGCAGTGCGGGCGCCCCGTCGAGCGGTGGTCCGATGGTCGACGACAGCGCGAAGGTTCGCCGTGCGCAAGATCTAAGCATCGTCGACGCGCTCAACAGCAGCGCCAAGCGCTTGCACGCCCGGCTCGCGCCAACCGAGCAGACGAAGCTCGATGACCACTTGGCCGCGCTCGCCGACATCGAGAGCCGCCTCAAAGGGCAGACTCCGACCGATTCGGTCAGCTACCCGCCGGTCGTGTGCGATTCGCCGGCGATGCCAGCGAAACCGACGGTCGGCACGTTGCAAGAGGCAACCGATCTGCATTTCGACGTGCTCGCGCAAGCCTTCGCCTGTGACCGTACGCGCTTCGTGGTCGCTGACTGGGGGATCGACCGCGGCACGGTCGAGGTGCTGCCCGACGTGAAAGACCTGCACGGCGAGGTGGCGCATCAGCTCGAAGAGGGCGGAGGTGATCCGTCGCAGAACATTCCGCCGACCACCAAAGCCATGACCGATACTGCGAAGCTCAACATGGGCAAGTTGCAGCGCTGGTATGCGCAGCAGCTTGCCAACTTGATGACGCGCATGGCCCAAACCCCGGACGGCGATGGCTCCTTGCTCGACAACACGCTGATCATTTGGTCGAGCGACTTCGGCGAGAACGTCCACGGCGGGCTCAACGTGCCGCATATCTTGCTCGGCGGAGCGCAAAAGAAACTGCGCATGGGGCGCTACCTCAACTTTGCTCCGACCTCGGCCCACCCTGCCAACAACGGCGACATTCCCGGCTATCAGCCGCACAATCGCTTGCTGGTGTCCGTACTGCAAGCCTTCGGTCTCGACGTCAACCAATTCGGCAACGACGAGTACACCGGCGGTTTGCCGAACGTCACCTGAGGCAGTGCGGACGCCCGCGGGGTGCGAAAATGGCGTGAAGTCGGCGCGGACGGCGCAGGGGCGGGCGCGAATGGGGCGGGCGCAAAACTAGGCTAGCCTCCGGCTATGGCTGAGGCGTTAATTGCATTTCCGCTCGGGTTCATCGTTTGGTTCTTCATGCGGTATGGCCTGTTTGGGTTTTATACGATTGGGCCGAGTGAGCGCGCGGTGGTGACGACTTTCGGGCGCGCGCAGCGCGTGGGAGAGGCCACGACACTCGAAGATCCGGTCTCGGAGACGCTGCGGCCCGACGAGCGTGACCGTTATCGCTACCCGCAAGTGCAGGTTGTGGGCCCGGGCTTCTACTGGAAGCTGCCGTGGCAGAAGGTGCACAAGGTGTCGATCGCTACGATCACCGTGTCGATCGCTTACGACCCGGAGGACGGTAGCGCGAATCAGGGCGGGCGCATCTTGGAGGCGGTCACCAAGGATCAGCTCAACACCGGCTTGTCCGGGCAGCTGCGCTTCACGCTCGCCGAGCGGAACCTGTACGCGTACCTATTCGGCGTGAAGAACCCGGTCGCCCACATCATGGGCTACTTCGTCTCCGTGTTGCGCGATCGGATAGCGAACTTCGAGGCGCCGCCCGAGACGCAGCCGTTGCCGGACGCGAACCACCCGCCTGACCCTGCCGATGCCGTGCAGGGGATTTCGATCAACGATTTGCGGAAGAACCTGCGCGACCTGAACGACCGCATGGACGACAGCTGCGCGTCGGCGTCCGCGCGCTACGGCATCCGCCTCGACGCGGCGCTGATCACCGGCATCGATCCGCCGCCGGACGTCGACTCAGCGCTGGCCGCGATCAATACGGCGCACAACCACGTTTCGAGCGAAATCAGCCTGGCGCAGGCCGCGGCTGACCAGAAAATCGTCCAGTCGCGGCGCGCAGTCGAGATCGAAACGCTGAACGCGCAGGCCGAGGTCGAGCCGCTGGTGATGATGTCCGAGCAGCTCCGTCAGCTGCGCGCCAACGGCCCCGGCGCGCTCGAGGCTTACGTGCGCAACACCAAGCTGAACTTGTTCAAACGATCGCGCCAATTGGTGCTGCTTGGACAGGAGGGAGCGAAGTAAATGAACTTCCTAATTGCATTCGCCGTGGCGTTCTTCGCAAGCTTCATCGGCATGCCGTTTCTGCTGTTCTGGGTGCGAGTGCTCGGCCTGTACGTGGTCGTGCGTGAGCGCGAGTGCGTGGTGTTCGAGGTGTTCGGCAAGGTACGGCTGACGGTCAGCGAGCCGGGGCTTCATTTCCCTTGGTTTACGATGGGGCCGCTGGCGGCGCTGGTGCCGTTTTTCGGGCGCAAACGCTCCGTCGATTTGCGGTTGGATCAGGTTTATCTGCGAAGCCAGGCGGTGAACTCCGAAGAAGGCGCGCCGATGGGTATCGGGGTGTGGTGCGAAATGTTCGTGAGTGATCCGATCTCATTCTTGTACAAGAACACCGATCCGGTCGGTTCCTTGCGCGCCAACGTGTCGAACGCGACCGTGCGTTGCCTGTCGAACATGAAGCTGTCCGACATGCTCGAGAACCGCCATCCAATGAGCCAAGTCGTGCGCGAAGAGGTGTCGGCGAAGTCGCGCGAATGGGGCTATATGCTTGGCAGCACCTACATTCGCAAGGTGCACTTCCGCGACATCGGCATGATCCAGCAGATCGAGCAAAAGGTCGTCAACAGACTGCGCCAGGTGACCTCGTCGATTCAGCAGGACGGTGCCAACCGCGTGAACGTGATCCGCTCGACCGCCGAGCGTTCGGCCGCGGTCGAGTTTGCGCGGGCGGCGGCGACCCGGCCGCACATCGTCGGCGCAGCGCTGGCGCAAATCGTGAAAGATCCGGTGATTTCCGACGCGCTGTTCGAGCTGCTGGAGACGCAGAACTTGCTGCAATCGCCGCGGCTCGAGGTGAACATCGTGCCGAAGGGTACGCAGCTGATCGCCGCGGTCTCGGGCGCGGGCGGCGTCCTGGGCGGTGGGCCGCCCAGTCACTGAAGGACGAGCGGTGGCCCACCCACTCACTGAATGACGCGCGGTGGTCCTCCGAACTACTGAATGGCGCGCGGCGCCTTTTACGCCGCCGCGTTCATTTGGAACTTTTCGGTGACGCGCGTGTCGGTCGAGACAATGCGCTCTTCGAGCTGGCTGCGGCGTGCGTGGGTGCTGGTCGTGCTGTGTCCTCAGGCGTTGGCGGCGGCGCCGCGAGCCGGCACGTTGCCGCTCACCCGAGTCCGCTTCTACGAGACAGGCGTCGGTTACTTCGAGCGCAGTGGGGCGGTCGCGGCGGGTGAAACGAGCCTACCGGTTCCGGCGGGCCACCTGGACGACGCGCTGAAGACGCTGGTCGTGCTCGGCGGTGACGTGAAGGTGAGCGGAGTAACGTTCTCGAGCAGCGTGAGCCGCGACATGGCGCGTAAGCTGGCGGGGTTGCCGGAAGCGGGCGACGCGCCGCTCAGTTTTTCGGAGCTGTCGCGTAGCTTCAAGGGCGCGGGCGTGACGCTGACGACGGCTGCCGGCTCGTTCAGCGGCCGCCTGGTCGAGGTGCTAAACCCGGGGCAAGGCGAGCTCGAGCGCTGCGCCGAAGCCAAGTCCACGGATGGCGGCGCCAAGCCTGACCAGCCGGAGTGTCGGCAGTTGGAGCGCGGCAGCCTGCTCGTCTTGACGGCCGGCGGCGAGCTGCGGCGCGTCGCCAGCGCGGACGTGCTGAGCTTGCGACCGAGCGAGCCGGCAGCGCGCGCCAGGCTCGACGCTGCGCTCGATGCGTTGTCGCAACGTGGGGCGCAGACGCGCCGTGAGCTCGACGTGCTGTCGACGAGCGGCGGCAAGGTGACGCTGGGTTACGTCGCCGAAGCGCCGGTGTGGCGCTCGACGTATCGCATCGTGCTCGGTGCCAACAAGGCCAAGCTTCAAGGCTGGGCACTCTTGCACAACGATACCGACGAGGATTGGAAATCCGTGCAGGTCGATCTGGTCAATGGCCGACCGACGTCGTTTCTGTATCCGTTGGCGGCGCCGCGCTATGCCCGGCGTGAGCTCGTGACCCCGCAGGATCAGCTGTACAGCGTGCCGCAGCTGTTCGACACGACGGTCGACAACCTGTGGAGCGGCGAAGAGGGCTCCGGCGAAGGCTTCGGCGCGGGCGGCATTGGGCTCGGCGGCATCGGCGTCGTGGGGCACGGCGCCGGCGGCGGCGGTATCGGCGAGGTCGCCAATCCGGAGAGCAGCGAGCTCGACATCGGCAACTTGGCGTCACTGACTCCGGCCGAGGGCGTGGAGGCGGCTGCGCTGTTTCGTTACACGTTGCCGAACAAGCTCGCGCTTCACGCGCACGGCTCGGCGCTGGTGCCGTTTCTGGATTCAGCGATCAAGGTGCGGCAAATCTCCTGGTTCGCCGCCTCGGGCGACGCCGCCGCCAGCGCGCTTCACGTCACCAACGACACCAAGCAAACACTGCCGGGCGGCACGATTTCGGTGTTCGGCGACGGTGGCTTCGCCGGCGAATCGATCTTGCCGCGCGCCAAGCCGGACGAATCGCACCTGCTCAGCTACGGCGTGGATCTCGACGTCGAGCTCGACCGCAACCGCGGCGATCCCAGCGAGGAGCCGCGCTTATTCGCGTTCACGGGCGACACCATCGAGCAGCACTACGTGCGGCGCCGCACCGAAACCTTGACGTTGAAGAACCGCAGCCGCAGCGCCCGTACTGTGTACGTCGAGCTCGACGTGGTCAACAACGCGCGCGTCGAGGGCGCGACCGAGCTGGGGCACGACGCCGACAGCGACAAGACGTACACGGTGGCAGAAGTCCCGGCGGGCCAGGAAAAGTCGCAGGCGTTGAAGCTCGAAGAAGGGCTGCGCCGGACCTACGATTTTTCCAAGCTCGATTCGCGAACGCTGCGCGGGTTCTCGGCGATCAGGACCACGCAGCCCGCGCAGCGCGCGACGCTCTTGCGCGCCGCCGAGCAGCTGCTGAGCGCCGAATCGCGGCGCGGCGCCAAACCCAAACGCCAGGCCGAGCTCGAACAGGCTTTGGCAGACGTGGCACGCATCCGCGAGAACGCCCGAATTCTCGGCGGAATTCACGCCAAACAGGTCGACACGATGGCCGAGCGCGTCGTCGAGCTAGAGGCGTACGTCACCCAGCTGCGCACCCGCATTGCCGAGCTGACGAGCGAAGCCGACGGCTTCGTTGCCGCCGCCAAGCGTGAGCTGCGCAAACTCTAAAAGTCGATTGGCTCGGCGCCGTACCAAAAGCCGCCCGTCACCGCGAACGGCTTGGTAGCGAGCTCCAGCAAACGAACGGCGCCGTCGGCGGGCTCGCCGGGCGCGTTGGGGCCACCCAGGTCGGTTTTCAGCCAGCCGGGATCGAGTGAGTTGACGGCGACCTGACCCTTCAAGTCTCCGGCGTACGAAACCGAAAGCCCGTTGAGCAGCAGCTTGCTGAGCCGGTAAGCGGGCATGTTCGGCTCGTCGCGCAGCGCGGACAGCTTGCCGGCGCCGGAGCTGACGTTGATGATGCGTGGCTCCGTGCCCTGTTTCAGCAGCGGGAGCAGCGCGTGGATCAGCCAGTGGGCGCTGAGCACGTTGGTCGTGAGGTTGCGCTCGAGCGCGTCGAGCGGCTCGGCGTGGAAACCGGCGTTGTACTCTTGAATCGCGGCGTTGTTGATCAAGAGATCGAGCGCGCCCCAGCGCTGGCTGACGACGCCCGCCAGTCGCGCGCCGAGGTCGCGATCGGTGATGTCGCCTGGCACGCCCTGGAAACCTGGGAATTCGCGGGCGAGGGTAGCGAGCTTGTCGGCGTCGCGCGCGACACCGATGATTTCGGCGCCCTCGCGGCTGAAGAGCTGCACAGCTTCACGACCTACACCGCGCGAAGCTCCGGTGAGCAGGACACGGCGACCTTGCAATCGAGCCATGCTGGCCGCGTAGCACAACCGGATCGCGGTGGTGCTGCGAAAGCTGCCGGAAACGCAGAACACAATCCGCCGCGGGAGATGAAAGAGACTTGCCCTTTCCCTGGTTTGTAGCCAGCGTGAGGCGGTGGACGACGAAGACCAGCTGATCTCGGTCTCTCCGCGACACGCGGTGCGGGTCGGCGCCGAGTACGCGGTTTGGATCAAGCGCGCACCACGGCAGGACTTCGTGGTGCGCACGATCATGAAGCGTGAAGCCAACGGCATGCCGCTGATGTCGGCCGACATCGTGATCGCCGGCGAAGAGACGCGCGCAACCTTCCCGCTCGCCGCTAGCTACCCGCTGCACTTTCGCAAAACTTACTACCCCGGGCGTCTGCACGGTGACCCGCGTGAAGAGCGCGATCGCCAGAACGAAGTCGCTGAGATCCTGGGGATTCCGCCTGCGATTGGAGCCACTCACCAGATCTTCCGCAGCTGCTTTCTGCCCGGTAGTCCGTATCATCGGTTGTCACCGTTCGGCGCCGAGCCGGAAGAGGCCAACCTGCCGATCGCCGGCAAGCTGCACGTGGCGCACGCGGCTGGGTTGTGGCGTTTGCTCCACGACGCGTTCGACGCGGTCACGCGGCTGCACGCTGCCGGCATCGCCCACGGCGATCTGGAGCTGCACAACCTGGTCGTCTGCGCCTCGCCGCTCGAGTGCATCTTGATCGACTTCGAAGCCACGGTGAAAAAGCAAGCGCTCGATGAAGCCGCTTGGGACAAGCGCTGCCGTGAGGACTTCTTGCCGATGCTGAAGGAAGCCGTGCTCTTGGAGTGCGCGCTCGGCACTCAGCCGGGGCCAATGGCCGAAATGGCCCGCACCCGAATCGCAAAGCTCTTCAAACGCCCCGACAAATTCCTCGCCGAAATCGGCGAACAATCCAAAATCGCTTAGCGTCTCCCAGATTTTTTCACAGGGAGATCGGGAGATCGGGAGATTTTGGGGTGTGAAAATCGAGCGCCGCCGCGAGCCATCGTTAACGACGCGATCGGCCAACGTGCGTCTCGAAGCCAAAAATCTCGCCTCCCGATCTCGCGATCTCCCTGTGAAAAAATCTCGAGCCGTACAAAAGACGAACGCCCCTTACGTTTCCGTAAGAGGCGTTCGCGTCGGCGGTCGGACGCTTTTCAGCGCATGAACAGCATCTCTTGGTACGTCGGTAGCGGCCACAGATCGTCGGCGATGATCGATTCGAGGGAGTCGGCCGCGCTGCGCACGCTGAGCATGAGCGGCAGGACGTCGTCCTTCAGGTGTTTGGCTTCCGCCTCGACGCTCGAGGCTTCGTGCCCGAGCGACTTCTCCAGGCTGGCCAAGCTCGAGTCGAGCTTGTCGGCGTAGCCCGAGACCTCAGCCAAGAGCTTCTTGGCCGGACCCGAGGCAGCAGCCGCGCCGTTGAGCTCCGCTTGGTAGCGGATCGCAGCCGGCAAGATCAGCGTCTTGCCCATCTTGATCACCAGCTTGGCTTCCACGAGCACGGTCTTGACGTAGGTCTCGAGGTAGATCTCGTAGCGGCTCTTCAGCTCGCGCGGCGTGAGCACGTTGTACTTGTCGAACAACTTGATAACTTCGGGTGTGTTCAACTGCGGCAGCGCGTCGACCGTAGTCTTCAGGTTCGGCAGACCGCGTTTCTCGGCCTCCACGTGCCACTCTTCCGAGTAGCCGTTGCCGTTGAACACGACGGCAGCGTTCTCGTTGGCTAGCTCGGTCAGCAGCGTCTGGATCGACGTGTTGAGCGTCTTGCCCGAGCCTACCTGTGCGTCGAGCTTGCCGGCGATGTAGTCGAGCGACTCGGCGATCGCCGTTTGCAGCGCGATCAGCGGGCCTGCGATGGACTGGCCACCGCCCACAGCGCGGAACTCGAAGCGGTTGCCGGTGAAGGCGAACGGGCTGGTGCGGTTACGGTCGCCGGCGTCCTTGGGCAACTTGGGCAGCGTGTCGACGCCAATTTCCATGACGCCTTTGCTCTTGGACGACTTGGCGCCGCCAGCTTTGAGCTGGTCGAACACGTCTGACAGCTGCTCGCCGAGGAACACCGAGATGATCGCGGGCGGCGCTTCGTTCGCGCCCAGGCGGTGATCGTTTTGGGCGGAAGCGATCGCAGCACGCAGCAGTCCGCTGTGCTTGTGCACCGCGCGGATCACGCCGGCTGTGAACACCAGGAACTGCGCGTTCTCGTGCGGCGTGTCGCCCGGATCGAGCATGTTGCCCTGGGTCGAGTTGCCGAACGAGAAGTTCACGTGCTTGCCCGAGCCGTTGACGCCCGCGAACGGCTTCTCGTGCGTCAAACACTCGAAGCCGTGACGGATGGCGAGCTTGCGCATCATCATCATCGAGATCTGCTGGTGGTCAGCGGCCATGTTGGCACTCTCGAACACCGGCGCGATTTCGAACTGGCCCGGTGCCACCTCGTTGTGACGGGTCTTGGCCGGAATGCCCAGCTTCAGCAGCTCACGCTCGAGCTCGACCATGAACGCGATGACGCGCTCGGGGATCGCGCCGAAGTACAGATCCTCGAACTCCTGGCCACGTGGCGGCTTGGTGCCGAACAACGTGCGGCCCGAGTTCAAGAGATCGGGGCGCGCCATGAAGAAGCGGCGATCGACCAGGAAGTACTCCTGCTCAGGCCCCGCGTAGGCCACCACGCTGGCGATGCTCTCGTGGCCGAACAGCTTCAGGATGCGGGTCGCCTGGCGGTTCAGTGCTTGCTGCGAGCGCAGCAGCGGCGTCTTCTTGTCGAGCGCCTCACCGGTCCACGACACGAACGCGGTCGGGATGTAGAGGGTGGAATCGATCACGAACGCGGGGCTCGTCACGTCCCAAGCGGTGTAACCGCGTGCTTCGGACGTCTGGCGAATGCCGCCGTTCGGGAAGCTCGAGGCATCCGGCTCGCCTTGCACGAGCAGCTTGCCCTGGAACTCGCTGATCGCGCCGCCCTCGCCGTCGGGCGAGATGAAGGAGTCGTGCTTCTCGGCCATGTGCCCGGTCAGCGGGAAGAAAAGGTGCGCGTAGTGCGTCGCGCCCTTGGCAGACGCCCACTCGCGCATCGCTGATGCCACCCCGTCGGCCACCGCAGGGTTCAGCGGCTCACCCTTGTCGATGGTCCTCTTCAAGGACTTGAAGACGTCCTTGGGGAGCTTCGCCTTCATCGCCGCGAGGCCGAAGACGTTGCATCCGAAGAGCGCGTCGGGCGTCTCTTCGATCGTGACGAAAGGGGCAACGGCCTGGCTCGCGATGTCGGCGACGGCTTGCTTGCGAACGCTAATTCCGGTCATGACAGTGGGTTTCCTCTTCTGATTTTCTTGGGTGCTGCCGTTGAGGCGTCGGCGGGGCCGTCGAGTGCGGGGCCTGAGTCCGCGCGGCCAAGTAGGCGTAGCCGGGCTTTTTTTTCCGCAATGTTTCCAAAAAGCGTCGAGACTTCTTGCCACATATAAAGATCCCTAAATGTCCGAAATCAGACCGCTATCCTCAAGGGCCGCAAGATGTCGGATCTCGGGCAAAGCCCGACCGGTGGGTATCTGACGCTCCAGCTGGCGACGCGCGCGGGTTCCGCGTCGTGGGTTACGCTGCCATAGCCGGGCGTGGCAGCACCGGCTGCACGCGGCTCTTCAAGAACGCGATCACGTCTTCTTTGCTGCGGACCGGTGCGCCTTCGAGGTGGACGAACTTGTCCGCCAAGAAGCCCCAGCGGCCGAACATCATGTTCAGCCAAATCTGAAAATAGTCGACGCCGTCGAACACGATTGCGTCGTGCGAGCCGTACTCAGCCAGCGCTTTTTCGAACTCGATCGGGTGCTCGGTCCAGTGCGCGCGCGGCTTGATGTGATGCAGGATGTGATAGCCGTCGTTGAAGCAACGCCGGTTGTAGCGCGTGTTGATGCAGGTAATGCTCGACTGAAACGGATCTTCCGGGTGCTCTTGGCTGATGAAGCTGTGTTGGGTCCAGTTGCCCATCATCATCAGCGTGCGGATT
The DNA here is from genome assembly GCA_038230915.1 of Polyangiales bacterium. Lineage (GTDB taxonomy): Bacteria > Myxococcota_A > Polyangia > Polyangiales > Polyangiaceae > PMG-095. The sequence continues at coordinate 76,777 of JBBRMI010000011.1, forward strand.
AACACCAGCGGAATCAAAAACACCACGAGCGTGGCTTGCGGTCGGAACCACAGCCCCAACGCGACGATTGACCAGTAAGTGCCTTCGCCGCTCAGCACGCTACGAAATAGCTTCCAGTTCTTGCGCTTGAAAAAGTACAGGAACAGCTCGGGCAGGCCGATGAACAGGAAGCGGAAGTAATACCGGAGCCAGTGCGTGATGCGATTGCGCGTGAAATGCATCGTCGAGCTCAGGTCGTCGGGTAGGTTCTCTTCCCGGTGGTGCATGCCCATGTGGTGGGCAAAATACGTGTTCGGTGTTTGCCCAAAAAAAGGACCGAGCAGCCACGGAATGACGTGGTTCAGGCTCTTGTAGTCTTTGTTGAACAGCTGCCGATGCGACGTGAAGTGCAGCATCAGCGTGAAGCGGTCCATCACCGCGCCCATCACCAGCGCCCAATACAGCGGCGCTACGTACCAAACCGAAGTGCCGGCCGCGTACGGCCAGAAGAACAAAGAAACGCCGACCCCCGCCACGAATGCGCACTGCAGCATCAGCCAAATCACGGACGTGTCACGCGCATCGTTGAGCATCCGCGCCGCTCCCGAGAGAAAGGCCGGGGCGGATGCTTGACGAGGGTCGGTTAGGGTCATCAGCGCGGCTACTTATTGGTCAAAGCAGCGACACCCGGAAGTACCTTGCCTTCCAAAAACTCGAGCGAAGCGCCGCCGCCGGTCGAAACGTGACTGACCTTGTTGGCGACGCCAGCTTTTTTCACGGCCGAAGCGCTGTCGCCGCCGCCGATTACGGTCGTGGCGCCGGCTGCAGTGGCCTTGGCGAGCGCTTCTGCCACAGCCAGCGTGCCCTTGGCGGTAGCATCGATCTCGAACACTCCGACCGGGCCGTTCCAGACGACGGTCTTCGCTTTGAGCAAGATTTCCTCGAAACGGGCGATCGTCTTGGGGCCGATGTCGACGCCTTCCCAGCCGACCGGGATGTCGTTGACGCCGACGATCTTGAGCTCACCGACCGTGCGCGCCTTGAAGTCGAGCTTGTCGGTGACCACGAAGTCTTCACCGAGCACCAGCTTGTCGCCAGCTTCGGCCAAGAGCTTCTTGGCAAACTCGACCTTGTCGTTCTCGCACAGGCTCTTGCCGATCTCTTTGCCCTGCGCCTTCAAGAACGTGTACGTCATGCCGCCGCCGAGCAAGAGGTAGTCGACGCGCGGGAGCAAGCTCTGGATCACGTCGATCTTCGACGACACCTTGGAGCCGCCGATGATCGACACGAACGGGCGCTTCGGATCGGAGAGCGCGGAGCCCAGGTAATCCAGCTCCTTTTTCATCAAGTAGCCCGACGCGGCCTGCGAGATATGCTTCGTGATGCCTTCGGTCGAAGCGTGGGCGCGGTGAGCGCTGCCGAACGCGTCGTTCACGTACACGTCGGCGAGCTCGGCCAATTGCTTGGCGAACGCTGAGTCGTTGGCTTCTTCTTCGGCGTGGAAGCGCAGGTTTTCGAGCAGCAAGACCTCGCCGCCGTTGAGCGCCGCGACAGCCTTCTTGGCCGGCTCGCCCACGCAGTCTTCAGCGAACTTCACGTCGATGCCGAGCAACACGCCGAGCGCCTTGGCGACGGGCGCCAGGCTCTGATCGGCGACACGCTTGCCATCCGGACGGCCGAGGTGGCTCATCAGAATGGTCTTGGCGCCCTTTTCGCGCAGGTACTTGATCGTCGGCAGCGACTCCTTCAAACGCTTGTCGCTTTCAACCACGCCGTCTTTCAGCGGCACGTTGAAGTCGACGCGCACGATGACGCGCTTGCCCGAGAGGTTGAGGTCTTCGACGAAGAGTTTGTTTTGAGTGCTCACGAGAGCGCGGTAGCAATTCTTCCCGCAGGGATCCACGTCGTGCCGGCCCAAAACCGGTCAGCTGGTCGTTAAGTTGATGATAACAATGGATAATTTATCAATTCGCTCGCGCGCGCTGCTTGCCGCATCGGCGCTCGTCGCCGCGCTGGGATGTGGTCGGGAGGCCGGGCCTGGTTCTGCGCGGAAGCCCGCGGCCGCCGCCGCAGCTGCGGCAGCTTCGGGGACGGCGCCGCGCGGTGCCGTCGAGGGCGCGGGCGAGAACGAGAGCGAGAGAACAGGAAGGCGGGAAGGCGGGAAGGATTTGGTTGTTGAGCAGGCGAGCCCAGGGGGTGTGCTCACGCATGTGACTGCGGCGCAGTTGCTGGGGGCGATCAAGGCGAGTGGGAGGAAGGGGACGATTGTGAATGCTTGGGCGAGTTGGTGTGGGCCGTGTCGGCGGGAAGTGCCGATGCTGCAGGCGTTGGCGGCGAATCTACGGCCGCAGGGCGTACAGATCGTATTGGTGTCGGTGGACGACGCGAAAGACGAAGCCAAGGCGCAGTCGTTCTTGAACGACAACGCCATCACGCTCCAGAGCTACCTGGTCGAAGGCGACATGAGCGACTTCAAAGCCGGCATCAATCCGAATTGGCCCGGCATGCTCCCTGCGTCGTTCCTGTTCGATCGCACCGCCACGCTGGTGCACTTCTGGGGCGGCGAAGCCTTCGAGAACGAGATCGTGCCAGTCGTCGAAAGCTTCGTAGCAGGCCGCCCCGTCGAGCCCGAAACACGCTACGGCCTGGCGCCGGGCAAGGTGGAATGAGCTAAACGCCCAACTCGTCTCAGTCTCACGCTGAGACTTCAGCTCGAGACGACTTTGTTTCAAGGCGGAGCAGAGATCAGGCGCAACTCCGCGAAATCACGCGGCCAAGGGCTTGGCCCAACACTTGCGAGGCAGGAGCGCATGCCGCGTGAAGTCGTTGCCGTTGCTCCTCCCAAGTCTTGGTCTTTCGAGCCCACTGGGCGCCTGGTTCATCTGCGTTGGGCAGTGGCTGAGATCGGCATCGGCATCGACACGCCCAGCGCTGGCCTCGACGCCGCGGAGCGCGCGCTGCGCATCTTCAGCCAGCGCGCGGTCGTGTTGATCGAGTCGCTCGACTCCGACAGCGACATCTTGGCGGACGCCTGTTACACGGCCGAGCTCGGCATCGCGGATGCGCGCAACTCGCTTTCGCAGGGGCAGCAGCTGCGCGTCGAGCGCGCGCGCTCATTGCACGACGCGCGCCGCAAGCTGCATCGCGCGCTGATCGTCGTGGCCGAAGCCATGGCGCGTGACGCCGGCTCGCGCTCGACCGGTGTCTCGGGCTTCGACGGGCCGGAGCTCGGCTCGCTGCTCGCGCTCCGCCAGATGTTCAGCGCATTCCGCGGCGGCCTGATCTCGGCCGGTGAAGAGCGCGCGCGCCTGAGCTGGGCGCTGGAAGTGGCGGCGGCGGAGCTGTCGGTGTTGCTCGCCAATCCGGTGCTGAACGATTTGCCGTTGCACTCGCAGCAGATCGTCAGCGACTTGGCTCGGCGCGTGACGGCCTGGGGGCTGAAGCAGGCCGAGCCGGTGCTGGGCCGCTCGCTGTACCGCGAGGCCTCGATGATTCCGGCGATCGCCGGCGAGCTGTCGGCGCACCCGCTGCTCGTGGAGCACGACGAACAGTCGCTGTCGGAGCTGTCGGCGCTGCTCGCCAACGAACCTTCGGGCTCGCTGCTCGAGGCCCGCGTGCTCGATCACCTGTGCAGCCTGCGCGGCCTCGACGCCGAGCTCGATCGCCTCGAGCTCAGCCTGATTTACGGCGCCGCCGGCGTCCTGGGCACCTTGAGCATGCGGGTTGCCGACTTGAGGTCGAGGCTGTCACGTCCGACGCGCAACGCTGCCTCGTGGTCTTGAAAAGGGGTGAGGAGTGAGGGGTTAGGGGGTAGGGGTGGATGCGAGCTGGCGCTCGCTCAGTTCTCCACCAGTTTGGGGCGAGGTGGCCCTCATCTCCCTGATCCCTCCGCCGACTAACCCCTCACCCCTCACCCCTATGTGAGCGGTCCCGTCCAATCGAACCGACGCTCATGCTCAGCCGGCAACCCCTGCGCTAGCCGATCCATCGCTTCGTTGCCGAGGCGGTCGACGTGCTCGTTGCCGACGTGGCCGGAGTGACCGGCGACCCAACGGAACTCGACGTTGCGCGGCGCGAGCAGCTCGTCGAGCTTCTGAATCAAGTCCAGGTTCTTGAGCGGGTCGCCTTTGCGCTTCCAGCCGTTCTTCTTCCAACCGGCCATCCACTGCGTGCAGCAACCGATCAGGTACTTACTGTCGGTCACGATCAAGAGCTTGGTGTCGAGCTTCTTGACCGCTTGCAGCGCGGCGATCGCGGCGCCCATTTCCATGCGGTTGTTGGTCGTCTGTTGTTCGCCGCCGGCCGCTTCGAGCGCCTTCTTCGTCTCGACGTCGACCAGCACGAACGCCCAGGCGCCAACGCCCGGATTGCCCCGACAACCGCCATCGGTAAAGGCCACGACTCTCGGCATCGCGGCGAGCGTTGCGTATGCGGTGGCGGGCCGCAACCGGCCGCCGGGAAGGTCACAAATGGGCTATGAAACCGTGAGCACGCGAACCCTCACGGAGCCCCAATGACCGACTTCGATCCCGAGTACGTCTTCTCGCATCATTCGGCGACGCCTGAAAAGCTCACCAGCTACGAAGCCATTCACGCGGCCGCCAAGCAGTTCGCGCAGGTGATCTTGAAGAGCGTGCCCGACTCGGCCGATCGCGACAGCGTGTTGCACCTGCTGCGCGAAGCTTCGATGCTGGCGTGCTCGGCGATCTCGCTCGACGGCCGCTTGAAGTAGCGCCCCCGTTCAGGCGTCGGTCAGCTTGACGCGGCGCCTGCCGAAGACGGCCGTGACCTCGAGCTTACCACCCAGCGCTTCGACGTAGCGCCGCAGCGTCGACGTCAGGTGATCTTCGCGCGCCTCGAGCCGCGACAGCTCGGATTGCGTCATCGCGGCCGCCTCGCTGACTTGGGCTTGGGTGAGCGCTAGATCTTGGCGCAGGGCTTTGAGTGTTCGCTCGTCCAGCGCTTTGGCCACGCGGGCTTGAACGCGCGCGCGCGCTTCGGTCGACAGCCGGCTCTGCTTGAGAGCCTTCCAGGTCTTGTTCATCGCGGTTGGGTCTCGGGTCGGACCGCGAGCTTGTCGCAGTAGGCTCGCCAGTGCGCTTCGGCGCGCCGTACCGAGTCGCCGTAGTAGCGCCGGTCGAGCGATTCACCCAAGATCGCGATCAGGCGCTTGGCTGGAAAATCGAGCCCGAACAGCACCCGCAGCTGAGGTCTTACGTTGTCGAGCCACAGCTCGCGCAGGCCGCTGCCAGAGCCCAGCACCGCCTGCGGTTCGAGCCCGACTAACCGCAACAGATCCAAAAAGGTGGCGCGAACGCCGGCGCCGCTGGTTTCCCCAGCCGCTACGGTTCCGCTCAGATTGCCCCACGGACTCCAAGTGCCCGACAAACGTGCCGCGTGCAGCTTACGCCGCAGGCGCTCGACTTGGCTCAAGGCTTGCCCTGCCGTCACCGGATCGAGCCGGTCGAGCCGTTCGCGAAACGGCGCCGACTCCAGGCACAACAGCACTTCTTGATGCCACATCAGGTAGGCGCGAGCGCGCGCCGTGGGCAGCTCCGGAATGGCGCGCAGCCCGCCGCCGCCGACCCCCGGCACGCCCCAGTCTTCGCCCGTACCGTTGCCGGTACCGTCGAACCAGAGCAAGAGCCGGCTGAGTCGCTCCGGTGCCAGAGCGCCGCTGGCGCTGGCCGTCAGATCGATAGCGGTCGCTACCTCTTCGGCTAGCGGCTCCGGCAAGGTTTCGTACCACGCCTCGAACTCGGGCTCCGGGACGACCTGGAACATGCCCCTAGTATGCCTTCAACAGCATATGCTGTCAAAGGCATACCGGGCAGGCGCTGCCGAAGACTACGGCAGCGAGTGGTAAAGCGGCAAACCTTCGGGGGCGGGGAAGAAGGCGATCGGCAGGCCGGCACCAACACTGTCGCTGGTGATCTTGATCGCGGGCGCGACGGGCGCGCCGGTATCCTTGTTCATACCGAGCTGGGCGGCGCTGAAGCCGCCGAACGTCCCCGACACCAGGCTGACCCAGAGGTTGTTTCTGTCGTCGAAGGCTGGGTTGAACGGCAACGCCTGCACGTCGACCACGAACGAATGCTCGGCCTTGACCGCCTTGTCGCCAGTTTGCGCCAGGGCCATCGAGGCCAGCTCGAACACGAAGTTGCCGCCTTCGTCGACGCCCCACAAGTTGCCGGCCTGGTCGAACGCCATCACGTCGCCCTTGATACCTTTGTTACCGAGCGCGGCCGTGATCGTCAACGATAGATCCGCCGGATGATTGTCGGAAGAACCGAGTCGCGCGGCGTCGTAGCGCAGCAACTTCGCGCCTCCGCCGACCCACAGGTTGCCGTCCTTGTCGAACGCCAAGCCGTCGTTGTCGGTCATGCCAGTGAGCACGACATCCGCCGTCTTGTCAGCGGTCCCAGTCAGATCGGCGCGCGCGATGCGGTGGATGCCGGCGCAGCCGCTGAGCCACAAATTGCCGTCGCCGTCGAAGGCGATGTTGCGCACGGCCGGGCTGCAAGCAATCTCAGGGACGTTGAAGTGCACGTCTGGCGAGCGCGTCCCGGATTCGCCCAGGTCCGCGGCCTTGAAGCGCGCGATCAGATCGTCGCTCACCGTGGGCCCGACTGCCCACAAGTTACCGTCGCGATCGAAAGCGATCGACGTGCTGCCGGGGCCGTGAATGGCGACCGACGCGTCGGTGATGCCGGTTGAGGCGATCGCCGAAGAGGAGTACGCGACGAGCTCGGCGTTCATATCGCTCGTCATCCACAGCTTATTGCTGCTCGGGATCGCCGTGTACGTCACCTTGACGGTGTGCGAGTCACCGTCGAGCAAGCAGAAGCTGGGAGCCGTCACCGTGGCGTCGAACACCGTGCGCACGAGCGGGTCGGCGTCGAAGACACGCGCCGCGGTCACCGCATACGCTCCCGCCTCCGCGCCCTCGAGCGGGCCGGCTACGGTCAGGTTGTAGTCATGGGCGCCCGAGAGTGTGACGTCGGGGCTGACGCCGTCCGGCAAGCCCGTCACCTCGATCACGACCGTTCCGCTGCCGTCGGTGGCGCAGGCGCCGCCGCTGCTCACTTCGCCGCCCGCGCCGCCGTCGGGCGTGGGTGTCGGGCTGCTGCCGCCCGCGGGCTCACCACCTGCCGCTGCGCCGCCGCCGCCGGTGCCGCCGCTGCCGCCGCTGCCGCAGGCGACCCCAATCAGCGACAAAGAAGAAAGACCCAACACCGGAACCAAGAAGCGTAGGCGCATCGTCATAAGTATCCTCCAGAGGCCGTTTCTAAGAAACCCGAGGGGAGGAAGCAAGCTGGCCCGCGCCGCGAGGCGTTCTGCGACAGCGGCGCTTGGCCACCCAACCGGGGCAGTTACCAACGTTCGACGCAGCAGCGTGGCTAGAGCTTCAAAAGACCGGGTCCCGTCTACCAGCGGCCTTGGACACTTCCCATGAATCCGTAAGGATAGCCCAGCTCGAGCGCGGAAGCGTCATCGAGCCGTTTCAGCTGCTCGGCGCTCAGCACAAGCTCGCTTGCCTTCACGTTGCCTTCGAGCTGCGCGAGGTCTCGGGCGCCGAAAATGGCCGAGGTGACTTGCGGCTTGTGCAGCAGCCAGGCCAACGCGACGGCGGCTGGCGTCGCCGCTAGCTCCGCCGCTACTTCTTTGAGGGCGCCGAGCGCGCGCCAGCAACGGTCGTTGTCGAAGCGCGCGAAGCGTTCCTTCTTTTCGGTCAAGCGCGTGCCGGCGGGCAACGGCGCCGAGCGTTCGTATTTGCCGCTGAGAAAGCCGCCCGCCAGCGGCGACCAAGGCAAGACGCCGAGCCCCATTTCACGGCACAAGGGCACGTGCTCGCGTTCGTCGCGGCATTCGCGCCGCTCCGTCCTCCCGGCTGTCTCGTCGTGCCGCTCACGCGGCCGGGGCGTGTTGGACCGAGTTGGCAATCCACTCGATCACGACCGGGCTACCGATCGCAGGAATGCGGCTCCGCAACTTGCGCTTCGTGCGGGCCTCGAGCTGACGCGCGCGTTCGCGCGAAACGCCTAGGGTGCGACCGATCTCCGCCAGCGAAAGCTCTTCCGCCGGATCCGCCATCAAGCGGTGCTCGGCGATGTAGCGCTCGCGCGGATCGAGCTCGGACACG
>JBBRMI010000012.1:0-82195 GCA_038230915.1 Polyangiales bacterium
CGAGAACGTTGGCGGCGGGCGACGATCGCTGGTCACCCTGCTCGCGTCGCACGCCTCCACGCCCGTCGCAATCGCGCCGCAAGCACCCCCGATCTCCGGCCGCAATACCCCAAAGCTACGTCCGCCGCGGATGGCTTACGTTGCTGCGGAACGTCTGCCAGATGGGAGCGCTGCCCACTCGAGCTCGTGGCGTTCCGAGCTTTGGCTGCGCGTGCTGCGCGCCGTTCGATGGCTGCAAGCCGAGCGACCCTCCAGTAGCCGTCGACCAAGAGGTATATTTCCCGACGCAGAGCATCAGCGGCGCGTTCACCAGCGCCGGGGTTGACCAGCGCGCGATGCCGATGTCGGGCTGCGAGCCGCACTCTGAGAACTACGGCGGCATGGTGCTGCTCGAGCATGGCTCGGAAGGCTTTACCTTGCACCGCTACGTTAGTGGCTTGCGCGCTGACCAATGTTGGCCGGTGCGGCGCACCGACGGGCGGGATGAGCTCGTGTGCAGACGCGGCGACTTTCACACCGGCACGGCCGAAGAGCAGCTGTTCGTTTGGGACTTTGCCGCCTCGGATGCGCAGTTGCTCGAAGGCGACCCGCTCTTGTTCGTCAGCGACAACGAGTGGTCCGGTTGCTCGAGCGACCGCGGAAGCGCCGTTTCTTCGACCCAAATGCGTGCCCCGCGCGTCAGTCAGCGCGCCGGCCAGGTCGAGCTCAGTGTGGAGCTCGACGTGCGCGAAGGTCGCGTCACGGCCGCGTACCTGGCGCGTTGCAAGGAGGTTCAAGAAGCGCCCGAGGACGCTCCAGCGAATCCGAAGCGCAGCCCGCGGATGTTGCTCGCAGGGCACACCGAGCACGTGGTCTTCCGCTTCGATGGCGCGAAATTCGTGACTTTACTAGCGCGCACGCCGCCGCGCGACGGCAAAAACCCGAACACCGCGCCGAAGTAGATGACCAGCGACACGACTGCCCGCACCGCCGGCGCCGTCTCGCCCTCCGACGTTGCCACGGTGTTGTCGCGCGGATTGGCGAGCAGACCGATGCCGAGTGCACGCCGATTTACGGCGGCACCAACTTGTCCGGCTCGACGTTAAAGTTAAGGTTTAGGCTCGGGCTCGGGCTCGGGCTCGGGCTCAGGCTCAGGTTGGGGCTCGGGCTCAGGTTGGGGCTCGGCTTCGGCCTCGGTCCCTGGCTTGGTCTCGGTCTCGCGCTTCCGCTCAGGATCTCGGCGGAGGAGGATGAAGGCGATCGCGGCGGCGGCGGCGGCGAGGATCGAGCCGGCGGCGATGAAACGCGCGTTTTCGGAGCGCTTCGGTTCGCCGCGTTCGAAGCGCGCGAGGGCGGATTTGGCGCGTGGGTTTTGCGGGTCGTTTTCGAGTGCGCGCTCGAGCAGCGTCGAGTCGGCGATGCCTTTTTCCTCGAGCGCTTCGGCTTCGAGCGTGAGGCGCAGGCTCGTAGCGTCTTTTAGCGTCGGGTCGAGCCGTTCGGCGCGGCGGAGCGCAGCGATCGCGTCGGCGCGGGATTTGTCCTGCATCGCCTGGGCGAACGCCACGTAACCCGCCGCTAGCTCGGTGCGCTGCTCAAAATTGGGATCGTAGGCGAGCAGCTTGTCGAAGCTCTCGCGCATTGCCGACAGGTCACCTTTGGCGCGCGCCGCCTGACCGTCTTCGAAATATTTCCCGACTTGCGCGACGCGCAGCCGGTCGAACTCACTGAACAGCTCGCGCGCGGTGCGCTCCCACGCCCAGTCGCGAGGCGGCTTCTTGCCGACGACGTTCTCGTACGTGTCGCGCAGTTGCCAAGTGGCGACCTCACCCATCAACGCCACCGATTGTCGCGATGCGTCGCGCACTTGCGCCCGCTCACTGTTGGCGAACGAGACGACGATCCGCATCGCGTCGGGGTTACGGATCCGCCCGTAGGCACGCAGAACATCGGCCAGCACCGCTTGATCTTGCGTCTGCACGGCTTCGCTCGGGATGCCTTTGCCGAGCATGTCGAGCTCGCGCACCGCCCACTTGGCGATTTTCTCCGCCGGGTGGCGCTGGGCCTCGACCAGCGCCGGCACGGCCTTTTCGCCCAACCGACTGAGCGCGTTCTGGGTCGTAATGCGCAAGAACTCGCCGAAGCGCGCGTACACGTCGACCAGCCCGCGCACCGCTTCCACGCTGCCGATGCTCTCCAGCATCCGCGACAGCGAAAGCACCGAGACCAGGTTCCGCCACGCTTCTGATTTGGGCTCGGCCCTGTCGGCCAATCGCGCCAGGTAGTCGACGCCTGCCGACGCCTTCTCGGACTCGTCGTCGTCTTTCTTGTCGAGCAGCTGTTGTCGCGTCTTGAGCAGCAGCCGCTTCATCGCCTCTTTGTCGGCGGCGTCGGCGATCGTACCCAGGCGAAAGCGAATCGCCAGCACGTGCTTCGGCTTGGCCTCGAGCAGCTCGCGGACGGCGGACTCGCGGTCCTGCGCATCTTCAGCGACGATCCGGCCGAGCAGCGCGTCGACCTCGGCCAGATCAGTGGCGGCGGGTCGCCCGAGCTCGATGCTTGGCGGCGTCGGCAGCTCGGGCAGTTTGCGGTCGCTCGCCGGCTTGCTGGGCGCGGCTTCGGCCAACGCTCGCGAGCAAGGTGCCAGCGCACCGACCGAGAGCAGCAGTCCGAGCCCGAGAGCGCGCGAGCCCAGCATCAGTCGATGATGCGGAAATCCGGAAAGTCGCCCGTGAAGCTGCGCCAACGCGTGTCGACGCGCTCGACTCGAGCGGCCGTCGGACCCTTCTGTGCCCAGCCGTACAGTTCGCGGATCGAGATCTCTTCGCCCTCGGCGACGATCTCGATCGTGCCGTCGGCACGGTTCTTCACCCAGCCGGTGATACCGAGCCGGCGCGCTTCGCGCTGCGTCGATGCGCGGAAGTACACACCTTGTACGCGCCCGCGCACCAGCAACTGGAGCTGCTTCAAAGCCATGCCGGTTCGAAGCTTTCGCAAATCCGAAGGCTGGCTGCAAGCCCTCTTCCAGGAGGGGTGTCTGAGGGCACGTCCTTGAATTGCTATTCTCGGCGCAAACGTGGCCGTGCCCGTGCCCGTCTGACCAATCGTCCACATCTCGCGATTCGAGCAACGAGAGAACAGGAAGGCGGGAAGGCGGGAAGATTTGGTTGTTCGAGCAGGAAACAGGGGCCCCGCCGCTATCCCAACGCGTCGAGCTTGCCTGTACCACCCACCCCCAAATCTCGCCCTTCCCGCCTTCCCGCCTTCCTGTTGTTCCCTCCTCAGGGATGCGCCTCGTTCTCGGGGCATGAGCCCCCACTAGAAAACCGGGCATGTTTCGTGGTTCGATCGGCGTCGTGACGGGCACTTTGAGCGTTGAAGCGCGTGCAGCATCGGAGCGAGGGCTCTCGGTGCACGAGCTCACGCTCGCGCTGCGCCACGAGGAACGCGTCTCGCAGGCGCTGCGCGATGTCGGCATCGCGCTCGGAACGACCTTCGACCTCGACGACCTGCTCGAGCTGATCCTGGCCAAGCTGACCGAGCTGGTCGAGGCTGATCGCGCGACGCTGTACTTGCTGGACGAGGCCAATGACGAGCTGCTGAGCCGCATGGTGGTGGGCGAGCAGGTGCGCTCGATTCGCATGAAGGTCGGACATGGCATCGCCGGGCTGGTGGCGCAGACCGGCCGCGCCCTGCGCGTGCGCGACGCCTACTCGGATCCGCGCTTCGAGCGTGACTGGGATCTACTGACGGGCTATCGCACGTCGAGCATCCTGGCGGCGCCGCTCAAGAACCACGTCGGTCGCACGATCGGCGTGATTCAGATCCTGAACAAGAAGGGCGCCGACGAGTTCACGACCGAGGACGAAGCGATCTTGTCCGCGCTCTCCACGCAAGCCGCGGTGGCGATCGACAACTCGCGCTTGTTCCTGTCGCTGATCCAGAAGAACAAGCAGCTGCTCGACACTAAGGGCGAGCTGGAACGCCGGCTGCGCGATTTGTCGTTGCTGTTCGAGCTGGAGCGGGCGACCGGGCGCGCCACGTCGCTCGAAGAGCTGGCGCAAGCGCTGCTCGGCCTGTCGGCGAAATCGGCGGAGGCGCGCGGCGCCGCGTTGCTCGTCGCGGAAGAGGAATCGGGCGATCTGGTGCAGTATGTGTACGACGCCGAAGCGCCGGAAACGCTCAAGCGGATCGGCGTGAAAGCGGGCGAGGGCCTGTTGGCGGCCGCGATGTCACGCGGACAAATGCTGCGCGTGAAGCCGGGCATTCGCAGTCCAGACTGGCACGAGCGCGTCGAGGGTAGCCTGCCGTTTCCGGTCGATGCGGCGCTGGTGCTGCCGCTCGAAGGTGAGAGCGCCCCGCTCGGCGCCGTGGGCCTGTTCGGCACCGCGGGTTCGCGCCCGTTCACGGGCGAAGACGAGAGCCTGATGCAGCTGGTCGGCGCCAACGTTTCGACGGCGGTGCGACTGTTCTTCGCCAGCCAGGCGCGTGAGCGCGGCGAACGCCTGACATCGATTGGGCGTCTGTTGTCGCAGGTCATTCACGACTTCAAGACGCCGATGACCGTGATCAGTGGCTACGTGCAGCTGATGGCCGAAGCCGGCGACACGAAGAAACGCCACGAGTACTCGGAAGAGGTGCTCAAGCAGTTCGACGTCTTGACCGGCATGCAGCGCGAGGTGCTCGAGTTTGCGCGCGGCGAGCGCACGCTGTTCGTGCGCCGCGTCTACCTGCACAAGTTCTTCGGCGACCTGCGCCGGCAGTTGGAGCTGGAGCTGACCGGCAAGCCGATCGAGCTGAGGCTGAACATCGACACCAAGGTGGTGGCGCGCTTCGACGAGGCGCGCGTGGCTCGTGCCGTTCACAACCTTTGCCGCAACGCCATGGAAGCCATGGACCAGGGCGGTGTCCTGACGCTGAAAAGCAAGCTCGACGGCAAGGATCTGCTGATCGCGGTCAGCGACACTGGGCCCGGCATTCCGCCGGCGATCGAGCATCGGCTGTTTCAGTCGTTCGTGACGCTCGGCAAAGAGGGCGGCACCGGGCTCGGGCTGGCGATCGTCAAGAAGATCGTCGAAGAGCACGGTGGCAGCGTGAAGGTGAAGTCGGGTCCGAAGGGCGCGACGTTCGAGCTGCGGCTGCCGCAACCCGAGCTGCCGGACAGCAAGCCAGCCTCGCGCAAAGGCTCGAAGGGTCAGCGCTCGACGCCATAGCCTCCTCAGGAGGGTGATACAACACCTGCTGGATGTCGGCTCCGCACAGCTTGCCACTGCTTCAAGGGCGCGAGGACGAGCTCTCGAAGTGTGCGTACTGCCCCAAGCTGTGCCGGGCAACTTGCGTGGTGTCCGAGGCGTTGCCGCGCGAGGCGCTCACGCCTTGGGGCAAGATGACCAACGCCTTCGACGCCGCCCGCACCGGCACGGTCGACGCCGAGCGCGCCGAGCTGGCTTGGGCTTGCAGCAATTGCTTTCGCTGCCGTGAGGCTTGCGACCATCGAAACCCCGTCACACAAACGCTGAACGACGCGCGCGCCGACTTCGTCGCGCTCGGCCAGGCGCCGGCGGCGGTGCAGGTGCTGCTCGAGCGGCAAGCCGAGCTCGGAGCCCTGCACAGCGCGGCGGTCGGACAACTGGAAAACACGCCCGGCGTCCGCTCCGACTCGAGCAGCGCGCTCTTGCTCGGCTGTCGCTATGCCAAGGTTTTCCCGAACGAGGCGCGTGCGGCGATTCGCCTGGCGGTGCAGCTGGTGGGCCCGGTGCGGCTGGTCAGCGGCTGCTGCGGAGCGTGGCAACGCGCGGCCGGCGCGGCGGACGGCGCCGATTCGGCGCGGCAGAAAGTTACCCGCGAGCTGGGCGACGCCAAGCGCTTTTTCGTGGCTGATCCGCGCTGCGCGCTCGAACTGTCCGACTTCTCGCCGACGACGCTGGTCGAGCTAGCTTCCCGGCACCTGGAGCGCTTTGACCCGGCGCCGCCGCCCTCGAAGTCGCTCCGTTACCACGACAGCTGCGCGCTTGGCCGTGGGCTCGGCCTGTATGAGGAGCCGCGCCGCTTGCTCGGGCGGATCATTGGCAGCGCGCCGCTCGAGCTCGAAACGCATCACGAGCAAGGGCGCTGTTCGGGCGGCGGCGGTGTCTTGCCGGTCAGCATGCCCGACATCGCAAAAGCCGCGGCGCAGCGCTTGGCGGCCGAGCACGAACGCCTGGGCGGCGGGACGATCGTCACCGGTTGCGCATCGAGCCTCTCCCAGCTGCGGCGCGCCGGAGCGGACGCCGTCGATCTGATCACGCTGCTCGAAGCCGCGCTTTCCCCGGCCGCAACTCCCAACTCCAAACTGCGACCTGCGAACTCTCGCCCTAATGACTGAGCCCCAACGCAAGCGCCGACCCGTCGCGGCCCGCGTGTTTGCGGCGTTCGCGGTCGTGGTCGTGGCGTTCGCGGCCGCCTCGGGGTTTTGCGTGTTCGCGCAGCGCCAGGCGGTCGAGGAAGCGAATCTGATGCGCTCCGGTTACTTCCCGCTAGCGCTCGCGGTGCGCGACATCGTGGCCAAGCAAGATACCTGGAACACGCAGCTCAATCACATCACGTCCGCCCGCAACCCCGCGGACATTCGCGTCTGGTTCGACTTCGCGCTCAGCATGGGGCGCCCGCGGCTCTTCGCTGGCGCGCGCAGCGCAATCTCGCGCGCGTTCTTGGAGCGTGGCGAATCGCAGCGAACCGGTCGTGAGCTGCTGCACGACATCGACGAAGCCGAGCGCTTCGTCAGCACCGACGGCGAACGGCTCGACCGACTGTTCGAGGCGCTCGATCGCCGCGACACCGCTCAAGCGGAGCGGCTGCGCGATGAGCTGGTGACGCGCGGCCTGCAAGAGGGCAAGCGGCTGGCTCAGCTCGAGAAGCGCGTCGAGGAAAACGTCGATCGACTGGTGGCGCAGGCGCAGGCACGCGAGCGCGTGGCGACTTGGCTCTTGGTTTCACTCACGCTGGCGACGCTGGCGACCGGCGCCGGCATGGCGGTCTATGCGCGGCGCATGCTGCTGCCGCTCGGTTTGGTGACCGAGCGCGCCAAGGCCGTCGCACTCGGCGATTTGAAGCCGCGCCCAGCCGTGATCTCGAACGACGAGATCGGCGAGCTGGCGGCGACCTTCGAAGGCATGGTGAGCGCGATCGCGCGCGCCAACGAGCAGCTGCTGGCCTCCGAACGGCTGGCCACGATCGGCAAGATGGCGGCGCATGTCACGCACGAGATCCGAAACCCGCTGTCGTCGATCGCTTTGAACCTGGAGCTGCTCGAAGAAGAGCTGCCCGCCTCGGCTGACGAAGCCAACAACTTGCTGCGCGCGATCAAGGCCGAGGTCGAACGCTTGTCCGGGCTGAGCGAGCAGTACCTGTCGGTGGCTCGGCAAAGGCCGCAAGAGAAGCGGCTCGAGAAGCTCGGGGATATCGTCGAAGAGGCGTGCGAGTTCGTGCGGCGCGAGCTGTCGCAAGCCGGCATCATGCTCAAGCTCGCGATTGACCGCGACGTTGACGAGCTCTCGCTACCGGTCGACGAAGCGCAGATCCGCCAGGCGCTCCTCAACCTGCTGCGCAACGCGCGCGAAGCCATGCCGCAGGGCGGCAACGTGGTCGTGAAGCTGCTCAAGGCCAAGGGCGGCGGTTTAGACTTGGTCGTCGACGACGAGGGTGTGGGCATGCCCGCGACCACGCGCGAACGGCTGTTTGAGCCATTTTTCACGACCAAACAGCACGGCACCGGGCTTGGACTGGCGATCACGCGGCAGATTGCCGAAGCCCACGGCGGCGGTATCAGCGTCGAGCCGCGCGAGCCGAAGGGCACGCGCATCGTGCTGCACTTGATGGACTGAGCCATCTCTTAGGCGGAGACCACCCGCCGATTTCGGGTTTTGGCTTCGTTTTCGCTGTGGTCCGATGCTCACGTACAGAAGATAGCTCCGGGCTATTTCTTCGAAGCGATCAGATCGAAGTGCGCGCCGATAGTGAACGACACCCAAGCGTGGCCGTCACCGTCGTCCAAGCCGTGTGTGAGTGGTAGCGCGGCGCCGCTCGGTCCCACGCGCTCGACGCTACCGAAGCCACCCACGCCGACCGTGAGCAGCGACGAGAACGAAGTCATGCGATTCATCCGCCACTCGCCGCCTAGGCCTAGTCGCGCTTCGAAAGGTGCGTCGGTGAACTGGTATTGGACATCGTTCTTGAAGAACGTGCGCGCGCGCCGATAGCCCACCGCCACCTCGGTCAAGAACCCGAGCGAATCGGGGTTCGAAGACGCGCGCAGCCCGACCGCCCAGAAGTCGGTCTCGGCGCCGTCTTGCGTGCCGTCGATGCCGCTATCATTCCGACCCGAGCCGAGCTGTGCTCGCTCCCAAAGCGCGAACGCGGTGTACGAGCGCGACAAGCGCATGCCAAGGTTGAGCTCGAACATCGGCCCCGACGAGGCGTAGTCGCGCCACGGCACACCTTGCAGCACGTAGCCGGAGTTGACCGCAGTGACCGGCTTGGCCTTCGCCCAGACATTGCCGAACGGGAAGAACCAGCCGACGCGCGCGCCGAGCACGAGCGCGTTCTGCGGTGCGGCGTGACGCGCCTCCGGCGGCGGTGGCGGCTCGAAGGCGGGCACCGGCGGCTCGAACGGTGGGGGCTCTTGTGGCGCGCTCGGCGGCGGGGCCTGCTCGACGAAGTATTCGTCGCCCGGCGGTGCCTTGGCGGGCGCGTCCCCCGTTGAGGCGGGCACCGGGCCGGCGTCGTTTGGCCCTGCGGGGGCCGGGGCAGCCAACGGGGCCGGCGTCCCGGCAGACGCCGCGGGGGGTGCAGGAACGATTGGTATCTGGGCTCGGGCCACGCTCGGCGTGACCGCGGCCATTCCCAGGAGAACGGCAACGCGCTTCATCCGGGCTGGACCCTAGCACGCCCCATGCTAGCCCCCGGGCGGGCCTACCCCTGACTCGTCGCATCTGGTTAGCGCGCCCGGCGATCTTGGCTTTGGGCTTCGTTTTCGCTCCGCTCCGGTGCTCACGTACAGGAGTACGTTCCGCTCCAGTGCTCGCGAAAGCCTCGCCGAAAGCCAAGCTTGCCGGGCGGGCTGGATGAGACGTTTGTGGCGATTGAGGAACCATTGAAGCAATCCCGCGTGCAGCAAGACTGGAAAGCCCTCGGCAACTACGGGACGCTGGGCATGGAGATCGCGCTCAGCGTCGTGGTCGGGCTGCTGGGCGGCCAGTGGCTGGACAAGAAGCTCCACACCGGCGGCTGGCTGACTTGGGTCGGCTTCGCTTACGGGCTTGCGGCCGCGGGGCGCGCCATCTATCGAGCGGTGCAGAAGTCCAACCGCGAGGCCGTTGAGGCGGACCGGAGTGAGCGCGAAGATCGGCAGAAATACGACGACGATGCCCAACACCGATGAAGAGCAAGGCCTGCGCGCGGCGCTGTGGGGGATCGCGCTGACCGGCGCGGCGCTCACACTGGGGGCGCCGTTCGTGTTCGGACGCGGTGGCGTGATCGGCGTGGCGCTCGGCTCGGCGATCGCGGCGTTCAATCTGTGGTCGCTCGGTCGCATCGTGCGCGCGTTCATGAACGGCGCTGGCCTGCCGTGGGTCTTGCTGGCGGCGCTGAAGCTGATCGGCTTATTGGCGCTGGTCGCGGTGGTGCTCAAGCTCGGCATCGCGACGGTGATCCCGCTCGCGGTCGGCTACGCTGCGCTACCGGTCGGTATCGTTTTCGCTCAGCTTGGCTCGGCGCGTCACGCCGCCGCGACTTCCCCGAATATTCAAGGCGGAATCTCAGATGATTCCGGCCCCGAAGGTCGATAGATGCCCGAACATGCTTCTTGGCTCACGCTGATTCTTTCGCACTTCCGCGAGACGCTCGATCACAACGCCCAAATCATCGGCGCCTCCGTGATCAACAAGCAGGCGCCTGGCTGGCACAGCTTCGAGCCGCTGGCCGCGTCGCTGTTCATCATGGTTTTGATCCTGTTGATCGCGGCGCGCGTGCGCTCGCGCTTGCAGCGCACCGAGGAAGCGATCATCCCCGAAGACAAGCTCACGTTGCGCACGTTCATGGAGGCCTTCCTGGCTTACTTCTATGACCTGGCCAAGAGCGTGATGGACGCCGAGCGCGCCAAAAAATACTTCCCGCTGATCGGCACGGCGGCGTTGTTCGTGTTCTTCGCCAACGTGATGGCGCTGATCCCGGGCATGCCGGTGGCGACCAGCAACCTGAACATCACCCTCGGGAGTGCGCTGGTGGTGTTCGTGCTGTTCAACGCCTACGGGCTGATGACCAACGGCTTCGGCTACGTCAAGCACTTGGCCGGGCCGGCCTGGTACCTGGCGCCGTTGATGTTTCCGATCGAAGTCATCTCGCTTTGCGTGCGGCCCGTCACCCTGGCCGTCCGTCTGATGGTGAACATGGCGGCCGACCATTTGATGCTCAGCTTGTTCCTGTCGCTGGTTGCCCTGTTGGTGCCGATCCCGCTGATGCTGCTCGGCTGCCTGGTAGTGCTGATTCAGACGCTGGTTTTCACCATGTTGACCTGCATCTACATCGGCCTGGCGACCGAGCACGAAGCTCATGGTGCTCATCACTGACGTTTGCTTTCAATCACCTCGGAAACGCTCGAACGCGAATGCCCCTAGCCACTGAAAAACGAGTGGCAGGGGGAATGAAAACGCACTAAGAGCGGGCCCTGAAATTGCCCCTGCCTCAAGAGCAGGTCTTCGGCGCGAAACACGCGCCACGCGGAGTAGAAGGAGTCCTTTAATGTCGAAGAACAAGCTCAAGCTTGCCAGTGTTGCCATCGCTACCCTCACGTCGGCCCCGGCGTTCGCGCAGGGCGCTGACGCTGCCGCCACGCCGGGCTCTGCGCTCGCGATTGGCGCGGCGATCGCGATCGGCCTGGCAGTGTTAGGGGGTGGTCTCGGTCAGGGTCGCGCTGCCGCTGCCGCTCTGGAGGGCATCAGCCGCAACCCGGGCGCAGCCCCGCGCATCCAGACGCCGATGATTCTCGGCCTGGCTCTGATCGAGTCGTTGGTGCTGTTCGCGTTCATCATCGCGTTCTTGCTCCAGAACAAGATCTGAGCGCATTTTTCCGCGTTCCCGCGGGCTGGGCCGAGCGACGAGGCTTACTCGTCGCCGATTTGGCTCAGCCCGGCGGATAGTCGCGAGCGTAGCTCCAACAGATCGAATGAGCCGGGCGCTGAGCGCTCGGCGATGCCACGCACGACGTTGTGCGCACGGTCACGCGCCACCGCCGAGAGCCCGAGGCGCTCGGCCAGCAACTGCAAGATCGTGGTCTCGGCCGCCGACGCTTGGCCGTCGACTTCCGCCATCCAGCAGCCGGTGGCGTACGTGAACAACCGTGTCAGGCGATTCATGCGCACCGTCTCGACCTCTTCGAGGGTTACCTTGCTCGACAGCGAGCGTTCGACGCTGGCCAGATCATCGCCTTGGACCGAGAGCTGCTGCGCCGCTTGGCGTAGCGCGTTGGCTTCCCGCGGGTCGATCGAGCCGTCAGCCCAGGCTATGGCCGAGATGGCGAGCAGCGTATCGCGACCGATTTTAAGCTCCATCAAGTTCTCCAGTGTGGCGAGCACATTCCGGCGGCTGCCCGTCGAGACGAGGTTCGCGTCGTACTACCTAACGCGGACCAAGCTCCCCTGTTCGTAGACCGTCGGCAGCGCGGCTGTCCAGCCGCTTGGTAGCCGAGGGCTCGCCCAGTCGAAAAGCCGTTCGGCATCGGCCGGGCTGAGGTTCACGCAGCCGTGGCTCTGCACGCGGCCGAAAGCGTGATGCCAAAACGTCCCGTGCAGGCCGTAGCCCTTCTGGAAGTACATCACCCACGGCACCGCCTGGATCGCGTAGTTCTCGTTGGCTTCCAGGTTCTCCAGGTTGTCCATGTCGCTCGAGGCGAGCTTGACCCAGACCCGGTGCAGGCCTTTGGGGGTGGCGAGCACGGTGCCTTCGGGACCGCGCCCGCTCGAGATGAGTGTCGCGAAGACCGGGTGATCGCCGACATAGGCGATCAAGGTTTGCGTCGCCAGCTCGACGTCGAACCAATGCTCGCCCGCTTTCACTTCGGGCGGGCGCGCCAAGCGCGACGGCTGCGTCACTTCACTGGCCGGAAGCCACTGCTGATCGCCAACGCGCAGCCAAAGCTTACCGGCCGGCTCGGACGTTTCGAAAATCTGCAGACGAGTTTGGCGCGGCACCAACTCTCGCGCCGCCGCGCCGCCCGGCGCTTTTCGGAAGTGCGCCTTGTCCGTGCTCACCCAGGCGACGTCGAGCGCGTCGCCCACAGCGCTGCCGCGAAACGTCGGCGCTGCCACGCGCCGCAAGTCGCGCATCGGGATCCAGAAGCCGTGGGTGCTGAGGCCATAGCGCTCGCCGCCCGGCTTTTGGCCTTCGCGCGTGATCGCGACGCCGAAGCCGCGCAACAGCTGCGTCTCCGGCACGCCTTCCTCGGCGACTAGCAAATCGCCGTAGCCGAACGAGCCGTCCGGGCCGACGAAGTAGTAGTCGTACGGCAGGCCGTCGGCGGTGTGGTCACGCGCGCGCTCGGCCGGTGCGGTGGCCGCCGAAGCCTCACCGCCCTCTTCGCAAAGCCACGCCAGCGGCCCGACCAGAAACCAACGCCCGCTGCAGCCACCGCCGCGCGTCAGCTCGAAAACGGGCAGGCGAGCGCCGCGCTCCGCCGCGCCGCGTCGTGCCGCGCCCTTGTTCGGCTCGGTAAACAGCGGCTCGTCGCGCCGCACCACGATCACGCTGCGCACGCCCTCCAACCGGTACGGCGCGGCCGAGGTCACCGCCGCGCTGCTCAAGGTGAGCAACAGCGCGAAGCTAATCAGCGAGCGTCGCAAGCGCCCTCAGTTGAAGGTGAAATTCAGCTCGTGATCGCAAACCCGGAAGGAATCTCCCTCGGAGATGACCTTACGCTGCACGCGCTGACCGTTGTACTCGACGCCGTTGGTCGAGCCCATGTCCACGATGTAGTACTGGCCGTTTGAGAACTCGATCATCGCGTGCTGACGCGAGACGTTCGGGTCCTTGATCGTCAGATCACTCGACTGCTTGCCGCGGCCGATGATGAAGCGGTCCTTGGTGACGAGGAACGTTTCACCCTGATAGGTGATGGTGAGCTTGGCGCCGGCAGTACCGGGCGCGGCAGCTGCAGCCGCGCCGCGACCCGGCGGGGGAGGCGGGGGCATGCTGCGCGCGCCGCCGCTCGGCATCGGCGGGGGTGGCGGACCGGGTGCGCGGCGGGTTGGCGCCGGCAATGCTGAGCTGGCTGAGGGCAGGGGAGGCGGTGCAGCCGCCGCCGGTGCGGGCGGTGGTGCCGCGACCGCTCGCTTGCCAGCCGTTGCCTTCGGCGGTGCAGGCGGCGGAGGCACCGGCGGTGCTGCCAAGCCCGACGAGCTGGGCGCTGGACCCGACGACGGCGGCGGTGCGGCCATCGGCGGTGGGATCGACTGCGCGCCAGCGGCGGCCCCGTAGCCGCGTTGGCGCGCGTACTGCTTCATGGCGTCGTTGACCAGGTAGTCGACGGAGCATTCCAGCTCGCGCGCCATCTGCTCGAACTTCTGCCACAACGCGTCTTTGCACTGGAACGTGCGCGTAGTCTTCTTGTTCTGATCCGCCGTCATCGCTCTTCTACTTTGCCGCCTTGCGCTTCTCCATGGCTGGCTTGACGCAGTGCTCGACGAAGTCGCCCAGCGTCGTCACTTCTTTCGTCTCCGGGCCCTTGTCGGTCTGAACGTCGCATTTCCAGTCGCAATCCTTGGCGTCGGCCTTGCACTTGGGCGTCGCGGTGTGGTCCGAGGTGAAGCCCGCCACCTTGGAGACGTCGGCAGCGGTGCCGACCGTATAGTAGTAGCCCAGGGCGGTCAGGCGATCCTGCACTGGGTGACCGGGCGCGGCGTACTTTTCGGCGACTTCCGCGGCGGCCGGCGTGCCTTTCATGTTGGCGATCAACTGGCCGTACTTGAGCGGCTCGGTGATCGCCATGTTGTCGGCTTGCGCGAGCTTGCTGAAGAACTCGGGCAGCTGCGGCGTCTCGCTCATCTTGAGCACTAGCTCTGCCGCGACCCAGCGCACCTTCCAGTTCGGGTCCTTGAACAGGTCGTAAAGCTTCTCGATCACCAGCGCCCGCGGCAGCTCGCCGACGCGTTGCAGCGCGACGTCACGCACGGAGTCGGGTGTGTCGGCTGCACCGGCCACGCTCAGCACGGCAGCGGCATGCGCGTTGTCCTTCTTGTCCAGGTTGCCCTGGAGTGCTGCCAGCGCGGCGCCGCGGCGCTTTTCGGGTTGAGTCTTGTCCTGCGCGAACGCGAGCAAGAAGGCGACGGCCGGTTTGCCACCGACTTTCTTCATCGACGCGAAGACGCGCATCAGCTCCTCTTCCTGGAACTTCGCGAGTTGGGCTTTGAACTGGTCGGCGGTCGGGCTGAGCTTGGAGGCCTTGTTGGCAGCTTCGACGCCGGGCGCCTTCTGCTTGATCCAAGTCTCCGAGTTCACTTCCTTGGCCACCGCCACCAGCTTGTCGCTGGCACGGGCCTTGGTCGCGTCGTCGCCAAAATCGGCGATCATCGCGGAAACGCGGTCGATCTTCGGCGCGCCCGGCGCGATCAAGTCAGGTAGCGAACGCACGCCGTCGGCCTTGAGCTCGCGCAGCACCTGCTCCATGCCGAACATCTGCGATGAATCGTCGAGCCGATCGGCGAAGTTGGTCGAAGTCCAGCTAGCGAGCGTGGTCTTGAGGCTCTTGCGCAGGGCCTCATCGGTCAAGAGCGCGCCGTCCTCGTGGGTGAGCAAGGCGAAGGCCGCGTCTTTGTACGGAATCGTCGGATCAGCCACGGCTTGGCCGGCTTGCGCTGCGGGCAGCGGCTTGAGCATTTCTTCCTGCAGCTTCGGCACGAGCCGGGTCACGATCGCGCTGCGCGCTACCGGCTGCATCTGTGCCAGGGCGTCGATCAGCCCGGGTTGCTCGTCGGTGCCTTGAATGCCGATCCGACGACCGCCGCGCGGCTTCATGCTGATCAGCATCTCGGCCGCTTCGATGCGCAGCTCGGTCGGGTACTTCTCGTGCGTCAGGACGGCGACGAGCTTGCGTGGGCCCTGGGATTTACTCCCCCAGGCTTGGATATTGCCGCTATCCGTGCGGCAGCCGGCGATGGTTGCGGCGAGCGCACCCAACAGGACGAAACTGGATAGGACCTTTGCGCGCATCATTCTCTTTGAATTTCGCTGTGTTTGGCCGTGTCCCATCATAGTGTTCTTCGCCCCTGCGCCAAAAGACCTGCCATCGTACTCTCGCGTCGGCGCCAGACTCAAGCTCGGGGCAGCCTCCGCGCCTTACCAGCTGCGCTTAGTGAAGTGGGGCTTCCGGGCTGACGGGTGGCGGATGAGGCGGTGACGTTACTTGCATGCCCAGGGTAGGGTGATGTAGGTAAAGGTAACCAGAATGGGTGTCCGACTGTTTTCGGCCAGAAATGCCCTCGAAGCCAATTCGGCAGCGCTCGCGCCCGCATCTCCGGAGCACGACCGGCCGAAAGGTCAGCAATTTCACGGGCGGCTGCTCGAAGCGGGAGCCCTGCTGCTCTTCTCGGCCGGCGCGTTCCTGGCGCTCTCACTGGCCAGCTTCCGCATCGACCCGTTCGACCCGACCCAGGGCGGCAGCGACCTGGCCGGCGCGACCGGAGCCGCGGTCGCCGCGGTGCTGGTGCAGGGGTTCGGCTTGGTCGCGTGGCTGCTGCCGCTCGACCTGGTCTTGCTCGGTGCGCCGTTGTTCCGCGGCAAGGTCCCCGACAACTTGGGCTATCGCGTCGCAGCCGACGTGCTGGTCGGCGTCGTGTTGTCGGCGCTCGTGCAGGTAGCGGCGCCGGAGCTAATCAGTTTTGGCTCGGCGTCGGCGGCCGGCAACGTCGGCATGCTGTTCGGCGAGCTGTCGCGCCAAGCCTTCTCGACGTTGGGCTCGTTCTTGGTTGGGCTGACTTGTGTCGGCTTGATCCTGATCGGTCGCAGCAGCTTCTCGTTCATCGAGTGGTGCAAGCTCTCGTCGGACTGGTCGGCGCTGCTCGTCCAGCGGCTGACGGCGTTGCTCGCGCACGTGCACGGCGCTTGGATGAAAGCGCGTGCGCTGCGTCGGGCGGATCGCGAAGCGCTCACGCAACGCGAAGCGCCGCGCATCGAGCTGCACGACAAAGACGAAGCCATCCTGATGCACCTAGAAGAGGATGAATCGGATTGGATCCCGCTCGACATGACGGGCGAGCCGCCGCTGGCGATTTCGGAGGCCCTGCGCGCCGGGCTCGGCGATCGTGCGGCGCTTTCGGGGTTGGAAGAGATCCTGACGGGCGCTGCGCCGCGCGTCACCGAAAAGCCGAGCGAGAACGAAACAACAGGAAGGCGGGAAGGCGGGAAGGATTCTGGGGGTTCTGCGCGCGCGCCGCGCGCCGTCGAGAAGAAGGCGAAGCCGTCGGAGTCGGAGGAAGACGAGCAAGGCGAGCTCGAGGAAGACGCTCCGCCGGCACCTCGCCAGGCGAAAACTACGCCGCCACCCGCAACAGGACCGACGATTGTCGCAAGCAACCCGGCAGCCGAGGTCAAGGCCAAGGGCGCCGAAAAGGCGCAGAAGCGCGGCGAGTTCCGGCTACCGGCTTCGACTTTGTTCGATCCGCCCAGCGCTCAAGCGCCGGAAATCGACCGCACCAAGATCTTGGAGCACGCCGAGCAGCTCGAGAAGACGCTGAAGGACTACGACGTCTCGGGCAAGGTCGTCGAAATTCATCCTGGTCCTACCGTGACCACCTACGAGGTGACGTGCGAGGCCGGCACGAAGGTCAGCCGCGTTGCTGGCTTGGCCGATGACTTGGCGCTCGGCTTGTCGCGCAAGGTGCGGATCATCGCGCCGATCCCGGGTAAGAGCCGGATCGGCTTCGAGCTGCCGAACGACCAGCGCATCCCGGTCAATTTCCGCGAGCTGATCGAGGACCAGCGCTTCGAGAAGCTGTCCGAGAAGGCACCGCTGCCGGTGGTGCTCGGTCGCGACATCGTGGGTGCGCCGTTTTACGCCGATCTGGCGTCGATGCCGCACGTGATCGTGGCCGGCGCGACCGGCGCGGGTAAGAGCGTCGGCCTCAATGTGATGCTCGCGAGCCTGCTGATGCGCCGCACGCCGCAAGAGCTGCGGCTGCTGATGATCGATCCCAAGGTGGTCGAGCTGGCGCCGTTCGATGGCATTCCGCACATGCTGCTGCCGGTCGTGACCGATATGAAGCAAGCTGCGACCGCGCTGCGCTGGGCGGTCGACGAGATGGAGCGGCGCTATCAGCTGTTCGCCAACGCCGGCACCAAGAACATCACCACCTTCAATGGTTGGGTCGAGAAGGTGCGTCGCGGCGAGCTGCCGGCGCCGCGCGTTGACCAGGTGCAGGCGATCGACGCCGACGGTGAAACCGTCACGGTGCCGACGTCGAAGGATGCCGGCGACGGCGTGCTGTTGCCCGATGCGCTGCCGTACATCGTGATCGTGGTCGACGAGTTTGCCGACTTGATGATGCAGCAAGGCAAAGAAGTCGAAACGTCGGTGGCGCGGCTGGCCCAGAAGGCACGCGCGGCCGGCATGCACGTCGTGCTCGCGACGCAGCGGCCAAGCGTCGACGTCATCACCGGCATGATTAAGGCGAACTTTCCGTCGCGGATTAGCTTCCGAGTCGCGCAGAAAGTCGACAGCCGCACGATCTTGGACGAGATGGGCGCGGACCTCTTGCTGGGCCGCGGCGACATGCTGGTCAAGCTGAACGGCGACACCGACATTCGCCGCGTGCAGTGCCCGTTCGTTAGCGAAGAGGAAGTCAACGGTCTGACCGAGTACCTGCGGGCACAGGGCACGCCCGAATACAACGACATGATCTTGAAGGCCGCCGAGGACGAGGCCGAAGAGGCCGGGGGCGACGAGCCCTTGGACGCCCGCTACGACGAGGCAGTCAGGATCGTGGCGGAGACTCAGCGCTGTTCGACCAGCTGGCTTCAGCGGAAGATGACCGTCGGCTACAACCGGGCGGCCAAGATCGTCGAAATGATGGAAAAGCGCGGTGTGGTTGGACCGCCGAACGGCGCAAAGGACCGCGAGATCTACGCCCATCCACAATAGCCTGTGACGGGGCAATGCCCCCAAGACAGCTTGGTTCGTGTAAAAGGCTCCTCTCAATGACCGACCCGGGGTCGCCCGAATTCCCTGCCGCGAAGGACGACGACGATGACGACGTTGCCTGGGGCTTGTCGACCGCGCAGGTGCAATGGAAGCGCGGCTCGCAAGCAGACGCTGTCGTGTGGCTCAGGCGCGCGATCGACGCCGCGGTTGCGGTGGGAGCGACGTGGCGAGCGGCCGAGCTGACACGCCAAACCGATGAGCTCGAGAGCTACTTGGTAAGCGGGCCGGCGGCCGCGCCCGCGCCGGTGTCGGTTCAGGGTGAGGGTGCGGTCGATGATTTCGACGGCACGGACATGATCGACGACGAGGCGATGTCGTTGCCGCCCAATGGCGAGAACGACGAGCCCGCTGTAGCCTCGCTCAGCGCGGACGCCACCGACGAGCTGACCGACGTCACGCCCGACGACGATCAGCCGGGCGACGAGGAGGTCGTCGAGATCGGCGAAGACGATATCTCCGAGGACGACATTTCGGACGACGATGTCGCCGACGACGTCGAGTCCCACGGCGCGCTGCCCCGCTTTGCCAGCGAAGCGCCTACGACCAATTTCGCGGATCCCGCGACGAGCTCGCCACCGGCGAGCGAAGCGGAGACCGAGGCCGAGACCGAAGCGGAGACCCCGACCGAGCCGGAGTCCGAGGCTCCCGACACCGAAGACGATCCGTCGCCGACTCCGGTTCGCCTCAGCGTCGCCGATCCGACCGAGCCCGAGCCTCAGCCGTTGCCCGAGCCCGAGCCGTTGCCCGAGCCCGAGCCGCAGCCCGAGCCTCAGCCTCAGCCCGAGCCGGCTCTCTCGCCACAGCTCACGGAGCCGATCGTCGTCGGGATTTCGCTCGCGGAAATTCGCGGTTTCGAGGATTTCCCACCGGAGACGCAGGTCGCGCTGGCGCAGGCCGCGCGCGTCGAGCGACTCGCGACCGAGGAAGAGGTCAGCGGTTTCGGTCTAGCGCTCGTGCTGCGCGGCGCGGTGAACGTGATGCCAGCGATCGCCGATGTCGCGTGCGGGGCGGCGGGTGAGCGCGAGCTGATTTACGGCCGCGGCACGCTGCAAGAAGGCGTCGCGCTGCGTTTGGTCGCCACCGCACCGGACACGCAAATCGCGATTTGGGACTTCGCCGCGATCGAGCCGCCGCTGGCCGCATGCCCGTGGGTGCTCGAAGAGCTGCAGGACCTCGCTGATCGCTACCAAGCGCTGGCCGGTGTCGCGATGGGCCCGATGGGTGAGCGCCTCGACGACTCGCTGCGCGGCATGGTGCTGTCACGCTGCAAGCTCGTGAAACTCCTGCCCGGCGAGCTGTTGGTCGAAAAGGGTCAGCCGGTAGGCGGCTTGTTCATCGTCGGCGCCGGTCGCATCGAGCTCAGCAGTGACCCCGAAAAGCCGGCTGCCGACGGCGAGCTCGGCCCGGGCGACTTTTTGTTCGCACCGCAAGTCTTGGCTGGTGGCGGCGCAACCAGCACCGCGCGCGCCGGCGCTTCGGGCGCGCTACTGATGGCGACTGATCGTCACGCCGCGCACGAGCTAATGCTCAGCGTGCCGCCACTCTTGGAGCTGTTGGCGGGATGAGCTAAAGCGCCGTTGGCGGCTGATGACCATGCCCGCCGATTTCGGGTTTTGCATTCGTTTTCGCTGCGGTCTGAGGAAAAGCCTCGCCAAAATCCCGAACTTGGCGGGCAGGTTCTGGGAAGGACCGATGCTTGGGCTCGCCCAGCGCGGTGCGCTGCTCGCCTAGCTCCCAAATTAGCTCTTCGTAGCCTTGCGCGCCGGCGAAGCGCAGGCCGAACCAGCGCGCCGCGCTCGAGATCGTGGGGCGGCCGTCGACGCGGACGCGCGGAAAGTTGACGCGAAACGCGCTGCGCCAGGGCGTGGTGTACGGAAAGTACGTCAGCTCGATCGCGCCCGGCTTGCGGATGCTTTCAATGGCCGACGGCGCCGTTTCGGTGCCTTCATCGTCGATCAAGCGCACGATCCAGGCCGGCTCTTTGGCGGTCAGATCATTCCACTTGTACTTCTGGGTGTAGAGCGAGACGTAAAATTGGTGGCCGTCACGGGCTTCGGCCAACGAGCGCTCGAGCAACGAGTGCCGCTGATCGACCGTCAAGCGGTAGTCTTCGGCGTAGCGGATCACGTACGCCCAGCGAAAATCCCACGACTCGTAGGTCGCGGTCACGCTGAGCACGTTGTCCATCACGTTCACGTTGGTGAACTGCTTATCGCGCGTCCAACTCTTGAGCACGCCGTCGTAGTCGGTCGCGACGTACTCGCGCGGCCCTTCGTTGAGCTTCACTTTCGGCGTCGCGCAACCCAGCGCGCAGAACCCGAGCGAAATGGCTGCCAGGACGACTCTCATCGGCTACTTTGGCTCACGGCTTCTTGGCGTTAGGGGGCGCGGCAGCGGGCGCGCTGGCCGAGGCCTCGGTTTTGGTCCGCTCGTTGATGACCTTCTTCGTATCCGAGAAGGTGACCACGGCGATCAGTGTCAGCAGCATCGCAAACCCGAGCGCGTGCACGACCACCTCGATGCGCGCGTTCGGCTTTCGGCGCGTGACCGCTTCGTAGCCGAGGAACGCCAGCCGGCCGCCGTCCAGGGCGGGAAAAGGCAGCGCGTTGAAGCCGCCCAAATACGCGCTGATTACACCCAACAACCAAAGGTAGGGCAACCAGCCTTCACTCGCTGCCTTCGACGTTTCGCTGACGATGCGCACGGGGCCGCCGAAGTCTGGCGAATCTTTCAGCGTGATGATTCGGGCAAGCCCGATCAGCGAGCCTTTCACCACGAGGTACGGCGTCACCAGCGCTTGAATACCAGCTTCTTTGGTCGTGACGGGCACGTTCGGCGCGAAGGGCGCTACGCCGATGCGGCCCTCCTTATTGTCCATCTTCGGCGTGATGGTGAGCTGCAAGTGCTCCTTGCCGCGCCGAATATCGAAGGTCACCGGCTTGCCCGGGCTCTTCACGATCTGCTGGCGCATCGCGTCCCAGCTGTCGACCTTCTTGCCATCGACGGCGGTGACCGTGTCGCCCGTCTTCATCTTGGCGGCTTGGGCGGGCGTGTTCTCCAAGACGTCAACGATCGCCTTGGTGGTGGGTTGCGGGACTCCACCGACGGCGAAATAAATGAAGAACAGCACCGACGCGAACAAGTAGTTCGCCAGCGGCCCAGCTAGAATAGCGAACACGCGCGCGAACAGCGAGGCGTTGGCGTACGAAGTCTTGTCGTCGGGGTCGATCTCCTCGAACGGATTCATCCCCGCGATTTGCACGTAAGCCAGAAACGGAATCAGCGCGACCTGGTACAGGGTCTCGCTCTTCTTGCTCTGGTAGCGGAGCAGCGGCGGACCGAAGCCGATGCTGAAACGCACGACGCGCATCCCGGATGCTCGAGCCGCCAGCAAGTGACCGCTCTCGTGCACGACGACCAGCAGCCCCAGGCCCATGATGCCGGCCAGGATATGGAGGAGACTCACGCGGTCATTTATAGCGTGCCGAGGAGAGCGGGGCCATACGGGTCTTTCGGGGCCTCAGCGCGGCGGGCGCTCGGCGTCGCCGGGTTTCGCCCCGACCTCTCCGTTTCGATGGCGATCTGATCGTGCCAGAGTCACTGGCGGTCGAGCCAGGTCGCGCCTTTCTCGCTTGTGTCTAACTAGAGAAGGAACGAACAACCCACCGAGAACGCCGGGTAGCCGATCCGCATCGTCAGCGTCACTTTGTCCGAGAAGTGGTAGCGGCCGCCCAAGAAGAAGATGAACGGGTCAAAGTCCAGCGCGCGCGGGCCGTTCCAGGCGTGGTAGTTGAGCGCCACGCCTGGCTCGGCGAACACCGACCAATTGCGGCTGAGGAAGAAGTTCCACTGCAGCACGACCGGGAAATAGAACTCGTTGAAACCGTCCTGGCGGACCCGGTTGTTGCAGTCACCTAGCGCGCCGCCGTTCACGCAGTAGTCGCCGCGCCCGTAGCGGGCGAAGTCGACGCCGAAGCCGATCGCGATCGAGTTGTTGATCGACGGCACGAAGCCGTTGCGCATCAACGGAATCGAGCCGCGAAACCCCACGCCGAAGCCTGTACCGGCGGCGTAGCCGGGCGGCTCGATGAAACCCAGCACAATGTGTGGCTCGGCCTCGAAAACGTAACGCGGATGATCCCCAGGGTTCTTGATCGTCAGCGTGTCGGCGTGCGCGGGCCTCTGCCAAGTCGACACGGCGAGTAGCGCCAAGAGCGCGCTTCCGAGCGAGATGAGTCGGGTCGGGCTTCGCAGCTTCATGGGCTGTACTATTGCCGGCTCCCAGCGGCCCTGCCAACACCCGGAAATTTGCAGCGCCATGCCCCAGGCCAAACAGCCTGGGCGTTGCGGGCCGATCGAGCAGCGAAACAACAGGAAGGCGGCTGAGCATTGGTCTCATTTCAGTTGGTGACCACACCCGCCGATCCTGGCTTCTGGCTGTGTTTTCGCTGCGCGCCGATGCTCACGTAGCAACCTACGTTCCGCTTCGGTGCTCGCGAAAGCCTTGCCAGAAGCCAGGCTTGGCGGGTGGGCCGCTGAAAAATGAGACCAATGGTCAGAGGAAGGTGGGAAGGCGGGAAGGTTTTATTGCTCGAGCACTCGGCCGAAGCCTAGCTGCTGTCTGATGCGACGAGGTTGCCTGCACCACCCACCCCAAAATCTTCCTCTCGGCTTCCCGTCTTCCCGCCTTCCTGTTCGCTCGTGCTTCGAGGTGGGTTTTCGCGGGGTCTGGTGGAAACTGCGCCGCAATGCTAGGGAAGCCGCCGCATGTCCGAGCAGAATTTGCCGAGTGGGGTCGATCCGTCCGCCAATTTGCAGCTACAGGGTGGGGCCGCCATCGTCGCGCCCGTCAGCGCATTCCCGGGTGGCGTGCCCGGCAACGCACTGATCGTCCTGCCGCTTAGCAAGCCGTCTGACGAGTTGCTCGACTCGATCAAGAAGGGCCCGGTCGCGCTCGAGGTTGACCAGATGTGGAAGCTGCTGGGCTTCAACGGCCCGGCCGTGCAGGTGCAAGACGCCGAGGGCCGGCCGATCGCCATCGGTCTCGAAGACCT
The DNA here is from genome assembly GCA_038230915.1 of Polyangiales bacterium. Lineage (GTDB taxonomy): Bacteria > Myxococcota_A > Polyangia > Polyangiales > Polyangiaceae > PMG-095. The sequence goes on from JBBRMI010000012.1 coordinate 23,254, forward strand.
ACTCGGCGGTCTCGACAAGCACTGGCAAGAGAACAAAGAGGACGTCAATCGCGGCCGGCTCTACGCGCAAGAGCTGATGAAGTACTCGCGCTTCGAGCAAGCCGAGAAGGTGCTAGGGCGGCTGGTGGCGCTGGGTGGCACGGGTGACGACTGGCTCGCGCTCGGTATCGCGCAGCTGCAGCAAGAGAAGTGGGACAAGGCCGAAGCCACGCTGAAGGGCGCGCAGAACCTACTCGCCAAGAATCCATTCCCGACGCTGCACCTGGCCAAGGTCTATCAGGGTAAGAAGGAAGCCGCGAAAGAGCGCGAGGCGATCGAAGCGGCGATCACGATCGAGCCGAACGCGGTCGACGCGTGGGCTTACCTTTACTCGCAGATCCGCGCCGCCGAGAGCGAAGAAGCGGCGATTAAGGCCGTCGCGGCGCTGGCGGATGCGGCGCCGAACCAGCGCACTGCGGCGCCGTACATCGCGCTGCAGGGCCTGTACGCTAACGAAGAGACCGGTCGCGACAAGGCGATCGAGTTCGCCAAGAAAGCCGTCGAGCGCAACGATGGCGATCCGTTGGCGCTGATTTGCCTGTCGGCGCTGTACGGCCAAGCCGGCGATCTCGACTCGGTCATCAGCCTGCTCTCCAAGCACGAGTCGAAGATGTCGAACGACGTGCGGCTGGCCAACAACTACTTCGAAGCGCTGTTCCAAAAGCGCCACATCGATCGCGTGACCAAGCTGCTCAACGCTTTGGCCGGTTCGCAGAACCGCGAAGTGAAACAGTTCGCGATCGAGCGCTCGCGCGCGGTTGCGCAGTACTTGCAGCAGCAGCAACAACAGCTGGCGGCGGCTGGCGGCGGCGTACCGGCGCTCGGCGCAGGCCCGGCCAAGCGCGTCTGAGCCGACACCCTAGCGCGAATCCAGCGCGATTTACGCGGTGAAGACCCAACATAAGGGCCTTTCCCCGCGCAATGCTAGCCTGCGCCCTGGCGGCGCTGATTCGCCCCTCTCATGCCGATACTCGTCCTCACCGTTCTGTGGTCGCTGTTCGTGTCGTTCATGTGCTCCGTGAGCGAGGCGGTGGTGCTCACCGTCACCCACGCGCAGATCGAGGCGCTCGGGCACTCGCGCGGCGCCGAAATCTTGCGCGAGTTCAAGCGCGAGATCGATCGGCCGCTCGTCGCCATCGTGTCGTTCAACACCGTGGCGCATACGGCGGGCGCGTCCGTTTGCGGCGCGTTGTACGTCAGCGTCTTCGGCGAGCACACGCTGTGGATGTTTTCCGGAGCTTTCACGGCCGCGGTGCTGATTTTCTCCGAGATCGTGCCGAAGACGATCGGCGTCAGCTACGCCGCGTCACTGGCCGTACCGGTGGCGTACGCGGTGCGCGGTCTGGTGGTCGGCCTCAAGCCGGTGCTGTGGCTCACTGGCATGTTCGCGCGCCTCTTGCGCGGTGGCCGGTCCAACCCCGCCACGTCGCTCGAAGAGATCAAGCTGATGGTCGCGCTGGGACGAACCGAGGGCGCGTTGGCCGGACGCGTCGCGGACATGATGGAGGGCGCCGCGGCGCTCAAGGAGCTGACCGCTTACGACGTGATGGTGCCGCGCGCGCGCGTCACTTACCTGTCCGGCGAGCGCGATCTGGAGCAGAACCTGCAGGTCGTCCGTGAATCGGGGCACAGCCGCTTCCCCTACACGCCCGACGGCAATCCCGATCGCTTCGACGGCATGGTGCTGGTGAAGGATCTGATGTTCAAGCTGCGCGAGACTCCGGAAGATCCGGACTGGAAGACGCTAGCGACGCCGCTGCTGGTGATTCCAGCGTCCGCACAGCTCGAGCGCGTGCTGCGCACTTTCCAGGAACAGCGCCGGCACCTGGCGCTCGTCGTCGACGAGTACGGCGGCACGCAAGGCATCATCACGCTTGAGGACGTACTCGAGGAAATCGTCGGTGAAATCGAGGACGAGACCGATCGCGTCGATCAGTCGATCATCCGCCGTGCCGACGGCAAGCTGGTGTGCCGGGGCATGGCGGAGACGCGCAAGCTGTTCGAAATTCTGGGCGTCGACCAAGACTCGGACATGGTCACGGTCGCTGGCTTCGTCGCGCATCTGGTTGGTCGCGTGCCGCGCATCGGCGATAGCGTCGAGTGGCACGGCTGGCGCTTCACGGTGACGCGCGCGACCGCGCGGCGCGCCGAACGCATGGAAGTCGAACGCCTGCCAAACGTGGAAGAGCCCCCGCGCACGTCGAGCAAGCGCCCGCGCAGCATTCCCGCCGATAGTTGAAGCTAGCCGCGATCTGGCGCCAATTGTCACGCCTACAGCGGGTGTGCGGAACACCTACAATGCAGAGTTGTCGCATCGGCGCTATGGAACGCCGGCAAGCGAACAGCTCCGGCAAGCGGCTCAGGGCATTTTTTCGGCCGTTTGCTTGACGATGGCCCTTTCTTCTCGGATGCTTTCGCGCGCGTTAGCCAAGGGGATACCAACCATGAAAAACCTAAAAAAGCTTTGTCTCATCCTGAGTGCCGGCAGCATCGCCGCTCTCTCAATCGGCGCCTGTAGCAGCGATCCCGCTCCCGCGGGCGGCACTGCCGGCGCGACCGGCACTGCCGGCGCGACGGGCACCGCCGGCCACACCGGCACGGCTGGTGCGACCGGCACGGCTGGTGCGACCGGTACTGCTGGTGCGACCGGCACGGCTGGTGCGACCGGCACGGCTGGTGCGACCGGCACGGCCGGCAGCGGCGGCGCTGGCACGGCCGGCTCGGGCGGCGCTGGCGGCGCGAGCGCGGGCTCGGGCGGCGCGGGCGGCGCTGGCGGCTCCGGCGGTGCAGCTGGCGCGGGCGGCTCGGGCGGCGCGCCGAGCGCCGACTGCATGAAGTGGTGCTCGGGCGCGGATAGCGTGCTCACCGTCTGCGCAGGCATGAACATTCCGGCGAAGATCGACAGCAAAGCGAAGTGCCTGGCGGTTTGCAAGGCGTCGCCGGCTGATAGCGTCACGTGCTGGGTTAAGCACACCGCCAACGCCAAGGCTGGCGACAAGGCCACGCACTGCCCGCACGGCGAAGGCGCAGACGGGCAGAATGTCTGTCCGAAGCTACCCTGATTTCGGCAGGTTGAGGCGAGCCGCGCTGATCGCGTGACTCGGTCTAAGGAGCGGCGCGACGGCGAATCTGCAAGATGGTTCGAGTCGCGCCGTTTCCTTTTGCTGAGCTGAGCCCGGGCGGTTACGCTTCAAGCAAGTGACCCCGCGGGCTTGTTTGTTTGCGCTTCCAATGGCCCTCGCGTTGGGAGTCGGATGTTCGGGAAGCGACACCGCGCTGGAACGACGCGGCGGGATGCTGCCAGACGAGGGCGTCGGCGGTGCCAGCGACGGGCAGATCACATTTTGCGCGGCGCTCACGGTCATTCGAGCCAAGTGTCAGCGCTGCCACCAGGATCCGCCGCAGAACAAAGCTCCGATCGCCTTTCTGACCTACGCCGACACGCAGGCGCCGTACTTCGATACGGCCCTGGCGTGGTGGCAGGTGATGCAGGGCGTAGTCGACCGAGACGCCATGCCCTACGTCGCGCTGAATGAAGGCTCCAACCCGATCATGCCGCCCGTCGAGCCGCTGACCGTCGACGAGAAAGCGAAGCTGCTCGGCTGGCTCAATCAAGGGGCGCTGCCGGTCGGCGGCACCGACTGTCCGTGAGCTTGCCGTTCAGCGCGGCAGCGGACTCGTTTCAATGGCTTTACGATTCGCTCCACCAAAAAACCGGCATAATCGCGGAGTTAGCTACTGTGACAGCCTACGTCCGTCGTTCAGTTGACAACTGAACAGTCGAGCAGTACTAATCCTCCAACGACGCCGAGAGACGTCGGAACGATTCAAACGGGAGCCTGCGCGGCTCCGCCGTAGGAGCTGCACCATGGAAGACAAGCGGAATTCGAAAGCGCTCGAGCTCGCGATTGCCAGCGTACAGAAAGAGTTCGGGGAAGGCGCCATCATGCGCCTCAAAGACGGCGAGAAGATCGGTGGAGACGTTCAAGTCATCCCGACCGGCTCGCTTGGCCTGGACATCGCGCTCGGCATCGGCGGCTACCCGCGCGGCCGAATCGTCGAGATCTACGGCCCTGAATCCAGCGGCAAGACGACGCTCACCCTGCACGCGATCGCCAACGTTCAGCGCCAAGGCGGCGTCGCGGCCTTTATCGATGCCGAGCACGCGCTCGACATCGGCTACGCCCGAAAGCTCGGCGTGAAGACCGACGAGCTGCTCATCAGCCAGCCGGACTACGGCGAGCAAGCGCTCGAAATCGCCGACATGCTCGTGAGCTCCGGTGCGGTTGATTTGGTCGTGATCGACTCCGTCGCGGCCTTGGTTCCGAAGGCCGAAATCGAAGGCGACATGGGCGATTCGCACGTTGGCCTGCAGGCGCGCTTGATGAGCCAGGCACTGCGCAAGGTTACGGGCTCGGTGAACCGTTCGAAGTGCATGATCTTCTTCACCAACCAGATCCGCATGAAAATCGGCGTGATGTTTGGCAGCCCCGAGACCACGACCGGCGGCAACGCGCTCAAGTTCTACGCTTCCGTTCGTCTCGACGTGCGCCGCATTGGCGCAATCAAAGAGGCGGGCCCGCCAGGAAAAGACTTGGTCGTGGTCGGCAACCGTACGCGCGTGAAGGTCGTGAAGAACAAGATGGCGGCGCCCTTTCGCGAGGTCGAGTTCGACATCTTGTACGGCCAAGGCATCAGTCGTTCGGGTGAAGCGGTCGACATGGGCGCAGACGCCAACGTCATCCAGAAGAGCGGCGCCTGGTTCTCGATTGATGGTGAGCGCATCGGCCAAGGCCGAGACAACGCGCGCACCTACCTCGAGGAGCACCCCGCCTTGATGGACAAAGTCGTCAGCAAGGTGATGGAGCACAACGGCTTGAAGCGCGGCGGCCCCGCCGGTGATGTCGCGGCCGGTACGTCGGTCCCGCCCGCAGTCGCCAAGCCTGCTGCACCCGAGGCCAGCAAATCGGGAAAAGGTGAGGCCGGCGCTGGGCCGGCTGCAACTGACGCCAAGTCACCGAACGGTTCTTCGCCCAACGGCGCCAAGCGTCCTCCCAACGTTCGCCCAAGCTGAGACTGCGACGCGCTAGCGGTCGTGAGCACGCGTTCGTAGGCGCGCTCCGCCTGACGTGTTGCTCAAGGATCCCAGGCAAACGGTCGGCGTCGTCCATGCAGCTGGACGGCGTCGGCCGTGATGCGTTGGGGGCCGGCGTTGCGAAATTGCGGCCTTTCTGGGGTCGCGAAGGCTCATACCCCAGGGTGACCGCGGCGGCGGCCATTGGGCCGGTTTTGCCCACTTCTCCCGGGAGCCCGTCGGCCGAAAGAGCGGAATGGTTTTAGGGTCGCGGACTTACGAATCTCTGATCCAGTAGAGTTACTCATTTTCTTTAAGTATCTGAATTTATTGGGAGATACCTGATTCCTTGACGGGCCCCATCGCGACCCCTAGGGAAGCCAGAACGGTCTGGTTTCCTATGGCACCGCAGCTCCGATTCCCCTGGCACGCCCCTGTAGGTCGCATCGGTCGCGCCCGCGCGACGGCTGTCGCGCCGCGGATGGCGACAGCTGCAGTCCGCATCCCGCAGCAGTCGATTCAGCTGCCGATCAAGGGCCTGGCGAAGGGCCCGCAGATCTTCATTCACGAGGGCGCCCGCCAGGCCCTGGAGCGCCGCCTCGAGTTGGCGTTCGGTGGCCCGGTGCAGCTCGGCGTGACCGACAACCGCCGCCGGATGGTGACGCAGACCAAGTCGCGCGGGCGGCTGCGGGTGCGCCTGCACATGATGTTTTTGGGCGCCGAGGAGCGGGTGAAGAACGCGCTGGTGTCCTACGTGGTGCACGGGGACCGTGACGGATCGCAGGTTGTGGGCGAGTTCATCGAGCAGAACCTGCATCGCATCCGGGCGTCGCGGAAGGCGCCCGGGCAGCTCAGGACCGCCGGCCAAGTCCACGACCTCGATGCGATTTTGCACGATGTGAACCAGCGCTACTTCGCCGGCACGGTGAGCGACGTGTTGATCACCTGGGGTCGCAAGACCAGCCCGCACGCCAGCAAGCGCACCAGCATCAAGCTTGGCAGCTACAGCGCTACCGAGCGGTTGATCCGCATCCACCCCGTGCTCGACCAGCGTTGGGTGCCGCGCTACTTCGTGCAGTACATCGTGTACCACGAGCTCTTGCACCACCTGGTGCCCGAGGCCCGCGTCTCCGGCCGCGTGCTGCTTCACCCGCCGGAGTTCCAACGCCGCGAACGCGACTTCCAACAGTTCACCCGTGCGCTTGCCTGGGAACAAAAGCACATCGATCGGCTGCTACGCGCTCGGTGAGGTCTGTTTTCCTCTGCGCCCCGCCCGTAGCCCCACGCGACCCTGCTGTTCCGAGGCCTAGCGGGCAGCCGCCACTACATCTCGAGCGCGATACCGAGCAACCAACTGCTACTCCCGATATCCAGCACTTTCGAGGAGCCAAACCCATCCAGCTGCGGCCGGAACCATTCGGCGAAAATGTAGGAGTTGTTGATGCCGGTGGCGGCGTCGGCGGACTTGGCGCCTTCTTCGTCGAGCACATCGAGCAGGAACATGGCGCCGAGCGCGTAGGTGAGGCCGTACGAGCCGCCGCGACCCTTCTTGCCGTCGGGGGCGACGGCGCTGCGCTGGCCGTCGGACGACCACCACATACCGTAGCCGACGCCGAGCTTGGCGTAGGGCACGAGCGGGACCCTGAAGTCTTTGGCGATCACGTCGGCGCGCACCACGCCCACCAAGTACATCGGCATGATTGAGAGGCGAGTGTCCGACGCCGAGAGACCGCTGCCGTCCGCGTAGCGCGCCTTAGCGGTGAATCTCGTGTAGCCCCAGCCGAGGCCGGGAGCCAGCGTGCCGAAGTGGGGGATGCGGAGGACTTGCCAGTCGACTTCTGCACCGAACATGTAGCGGTTCGACGAACCGAAGGTGTCGGCGAACGGCGAGCCGCCGACTTCCTTGTCGACCTGGGGGACGTAGCGCCCGAAGCGTAGCTCGAAGGCTGCTTGCTGCTTCGATTCCCCTTGCACGCCGCGCCGCGAGCCGTAGCTGCCGAACTCGTCGATGCCTTGCGCCTTTGCGGCGAAGCTCGAAAAAATCACGCAGGAGGCGGTGAGCAAGCCGGCGACGACTCGCCGTGCTGCGCCGCTCATTTGCGCCTCCGCCAGAACGCGCACGCGCCGAGTAACAGCGCGATACCCATCGCCATCGCGTCGCGGTGAGCGGGGGCGAAGGTGCAGTAGCCGCCACCGGCCTGTCCGCCTGAGTCGCGGTACGCTTCGTAGAAGCCGGTCGTGTTCTTGGGAATGTTGCACGCGAGCCCAGACAGCACCCCGATGTTGTTCACGTTGTCTTCGGTGGCGATGGCGATGACGTATTTGATGTCGTTAGTGAGTACGGGTGAGGTTTCACCGCCCTTGGCGCCTTGGGCCGCGACCGAGCCGCAGTCGATGGCGCCGGCAGGTGGGTCTGCTCCGGGAAGCAAGAGGTTGGAGTAGCAGTCGGGATCGCTTGCGGCGCCAGCAGTACCAGCCGAGCCAGCGGTGCCAGCGGTGCCAGCGGTGCCACCCGAACCGGCGGTGCCGCCAGAGCCGCTGGTGTCAGTGCCAGCGGTGCCGCCAGAGCCGCTGGTGTCAGTGCCAGCGGTGCCGCCAGAGCCGCTGGTGTCAGTGCCAGCGGTGCCGCCCGAGTCGGTCGCTGTTCCGCCCGTGGCCGCGCCGCCGGTACCTGCAGTCCCCGCACTGCCGCCGCCGCCCCCAGGGGATTGATCAGCGATAGCGCAGTAGAAGTGGTAGCGAAGCAGATTGGTTTCACCTGCGACCGGGGTGAAGCTGGTAACCAACGAGCCATCGCCGGAGCCGGCGCTGACGCCGTTAGGCGGGGCGGGCGCCTTCACGTCGTAGGTGAATGCCCACGCCGTCGTGCCCGTGACCACGGCGTTGTTGGTCGATGGATCGGAGACGACGAAATAGAGTGAGCGGCTTTGCAGACCCGCGGTCGTCGACGCGTCGCACTCGGCTACTGAATGGTCGACGGTGGCGCCGAACGCAGCAATCATGTCGCGTAGGTGGACCGTAACGGTCTGATTCACCACTGCGAGGTCGCCGGTGAGGAGCGTGCAGGTTCTGCTGACTGCGGTGGGGCTGCGATTGGCGTAGTTGTCGCAGCCGGTACCGGACCACACCTGGAACAAGGCGTTGGTGGGCGCGCCCACGAGGGATACCGAGAAGGTACCAGTCACGTCGGCGCCATCTACGTCGCCGCCGGTGACGCAGTCCTTGCGATTGAACTTGTTGATCAGCCGGTCCTTGGCGCGGTGCTTCCACGTCGGCGGACTGAAGCTGAGGGTCGCGGCGTGAGCCGGGAGGCTGGAGAGCCCGAGCACGGCGAGGCAGAGCGCGGAGATGAACAGGCGAAAGATGCGCATGCGGACGAGGCTTATGAGCACACGGCGTGCCACGCTGCAATCGCGGCGCTCACGCGGCCAAAACGGCCGCGGCGGAGCGTTTGCGCAACGCCAGACGGGCCCGGGGCGCGCCAGGTTGGCGCGAGATGCAGGGGTGCTGACAAACTGTCAGAGCCGGACTTCGACGTGCTGCTGGCGGCGCAGGTTGTCGAGCCAGGTTCGGCGCGCCTGAGCCATCTTGTCCATGTAAACGCGCTCGCCCAGATCGCGCTTGGCCGCGTCGAAATCGGGCAAGTTGGAGGGGTCGCGTTCCAGCACTTTGAGGATGACGAAATCGCTGCCGATGCGGAACGGCTGGGAGACCTGGCCAACGCTGAGCGCCAGCGCGTTGCGGGCCAGCTCCGGCGGCAGCGCGCTCGGCAGCGCCTTGTTCATGACGCCGCCGTTGCCGCGCGTCAGCGTGTCTTCGGACAGGGCGCGGGCGACGACGGCAAAGTCTTCGCGGCGGGTGCGCGTTGCGGCGGTGTCGGCGAGCTGACGCGCTTCTTCGGCGCTGTGGTTGGCGCCGTGGATCACGATCCACGCCAGGTGCACGCCGAGCTGACCGCGCTCTTCGACTTCGATCTTGTGGAAGGCACCGCGCAGGTCTTCCTCGGTGATGCGGATCCGGCCCTGCAGGCGCACGTTGAGCAGCTTGGCTTCCAATAGCTGACGGCGCAGCTCTTCGCGGTACTTCGACTCCGGCATGCCGGCGCGCGCGGCCTCGGCCAGAACCTGCTCCACGGCCATCTTGTTTTGCTGGGCGACGCGCTTGAGCGCTTCGTCGATTTCCGTCGGCGTGATGGTGACCTTGGCTTGCGTGGCCGCCTTCTCCATCAGCTCTTCATCGACGATCTTCTGCAGGACCGCTTTGTAAACCTGCGAGATGGCCGCGTTGCGCTGGGCTCCGACCGGCACCGTTTGCTGCACCTGGAGCATGAACGGCTCGGCGCGGCGTCGCAGGTCACTCAGTAGGATCGCGCGCTCACCGACGGTGGCGACGATGCGTTCGACCACGGTAGCTTGCGCGGTGGTGGCGGAGAGCACGCCGCCGAGCACGACGCTGCCGATCAGGCGCTGAAGTGAGGGTCGAAGAGCCAAGGGCGCAGGGTCATAGCACTCCCGGCTTGACTATGGAGCGCGATTGGCGATGCTGTCGGGGCATGGGGCGTTTGGCTTCGGGTGCTGCGCTACGGACGGTTGCCTACGCAAGCGCGGCATTTCTCTGTCTCTGGCCGCACAGCGGGTTGGCCCAGGTGGGCCCGTCGCCGGCAACGGCGCTACCGCCGCCTGCGCCACCGCCGCCGGCCGCCGAGCCCGCTCCGCTGCCGGCCAGCCCGCCTAAGCCGGGGCCGGCCGACCCGCCCCCTTTGGATCCGCCCCCCGCCATGGAGGCGCCGTCGCGGCCAGCGTTCCTGCACACGACTGGGGAGATGCAGCAGCTGAGGGCCACGCGCGAGAGACGCGAAAGTGCGGCTGCAGAGAGCGCCGTTCCGTCGTCGAAGGCGCCAGCAGACTTCGTCCTGCGCGCGTCGCCGTGGGTTGATTTTACGCTGACCAGTTTTTACATGGCGGACCGGGTCGGCAACTTCCTGAACTTTGGTGTTCAGGTCGGTGGCTATGTCTTCGAGCGCCTGCGCGTGTCAGCCCGGATGATCACGCCACTCGAAGAAGTCAGCGACGGCTACTCGTATTATGGAGTCAACACCTCGAACGGGGTCGCCTCGTTCGATCAAGTGAAGGCGCGGTCGATGTCGGTGCTGTACGGGGCCTCTGTCGGGTTGCTGATCACCAATTCGAAATCGTTCGTTTTCGGGCCGAGCCTGCAGTTTCAGCGCACCGACGTGAATGCGTATGGCAGCGCGCTGGCGCTGGGCTTGCCGTTCGAATGGACGACGCAGCGGAACCTGCGCGTGGGCTTCGAGCTTGGGTTGGGCCACGCATTTGGCGGCAGCGTCAAACAAGTTTGCCGGAGCTTCGCGACGAATTTGCCGTGTGACTCTCGCAGCGTCGACCGCCCCGGCGGGACGACTGTTTTGTTTCAGTACGCGATGGGTTGGTCCTTGGGGAGCCTGTAGCGTTGTTGCCTGCTGAGGCATGTCTTGGTCGCGCGCAGGCGCGCTCGCGATCCATGCAAACACGCCAACGAAACTGCTCGAGCCTGCGAGCTGCGCGACTGACCCCGCGCGAGTTACATCGGCATGTCGGGGCGGCTGGCGGTCGTGACGAAGAAGTTGCGCGGCCAGTGGCGGTAGTAGTCGCCTTTCATGATCGCGGTGCCGTCTTCGGGGTCGACGTCGTCGGTCAACTTGCCGAGCACACGCACGAGTGAGCCGCGGTTCACGCTCTTCTCGCCGATGTCGTCGCTAGGCGAGAGCAAGACCCGCGCGTGCACGATCGCAAACTCGTGCTCGCCGACCGTGACACGGCAGGTCGCCTCGTCGAGCGCCTCACATAGGTTGCGCACTTCGAGCGTGCGCACGCTGAGCGTGAGGTAGGCCATGCCGTTCGGGCCGTCGGCGCGCTTGTTCACGATGCCGAACACACTGACTCTGTTTTTCTTCCACTCGGCCTTGTCGCGTTCGGCCATGACCGGGTCGTATTCGTGCGCGCCGTTCGCGGCGTCTTCTTCGGCGCTGAGCGCCGAGTAGGTGCGGCTGTAGCCATATGGGCCCGCCGAGCTGCAAGCGGAGACGAGTAAGAGCGCAAAAGCAGACACCGAATGACGCATGGCCCTCGCGAACTATCACGCCGGCTGGCGCCGCGGAAGCAGGCCGACGCCTCGGGCCGCCAGCCCCTACATCCGCTCAGGGGCGTCGATGCCGAGCAGCGACATGCCTTGCACGAGCACGCGACCGGTCAGCTCCGACAGGGCGATGCGTGAAGCGCGCACGGCCGGCGGAACTTCCTCTTTGAGCACGGGGCATTCGACCCAGAACGAGGCGAAAGCGCTGGCCAGGTCGTACAAGAACGAGCACAACTTGTGCGGTTCTAGGCTGGTGACGACGCTTTCGACGGCGTCGCCGAAGCCGACCAGCAACAGTGCTAGCGCACGTTCACGATCGTGCTGGATTCGAATCGAACCGGCGTTGACGGTTTCGCCGGCCGCGAGCTTACGCAAAAGCGAGCGGCGGCGGGCTTGCGCGTATTGCAAATAGGGCCCGGTGTTGCCCTCGGGCGCCAGCATTCGATCCCAATCGAAGACGTAGTCCTTGATCCGGTCGCTCGACAGGTCGGCGTATTTGATGGCGGCGAGCGAAAGGCTGCTGGCAAGCTCGCGCTTCGCGCCGGCCGTCAAATCGACCTCGCGCTTTTCGAGCTCGGCGAGCGCTCGCTCGAGACCTTCGTCGAGCAGCTCGATCAGCCGCAGCGTTTCGCCGCTGCGCGTCTTCATCATCTTGCGATCACTGCCCAAGATCGAGCCGAAGCCGACGTGCTCGGTGCGCACGCTTTCAGGGACGAAACCTGCCATCCGCCCAACCGCGAACAGCATCTGAAAGTGCTGCGCTTGCGGTGAGCCGACGACGTACAGTATGCGGGTGCCGTGCAGCTCGCCCACGCGGTAGCGGAGCGCGGCTAGATCCGTCGCGGCGTAGCCGAAACCGCCGTCGGACTTGCGGACGATCACCGGCAAGGGCGCGCCGTCGCGATTCTTGAAGCCGTCGGGGAAAACGCACAGCGCGCCGTCACCGATGCTGGCGATGCCGCGCTGCTCCAAGTCGGCGGCAATTTCGGGCAGAAAAGCGTTGTAGAAGCTCTCGCCGCGCGTGTCCTTCGGGGTCATCGTCACGCCCAGGCGCGCGAAGACCTTTTCGAAATGCAGCGTCGAGGCGTCGACCAGCGAGCGCCACAGTTGCAGTGTGGTGGCGTCGCCACCCTGCAACATCACCACGCGCTGCCGCGCGCGTTCGGCAAAGCTCGGATCGTCATCGAATTTCTTGCGCGCAGCCTTGTAGAAGACGTCCAGCTCGCCCACCGAAAGCTCGGCCGCGTTGCTGGCGCCGCCCATGTCGATCAGGTGCTCGATCAGCATCCCGAACGGTGTGCCCCAATCACCGATGTGATTTTGGCGGATCACGTGGTGACCCGCGAATGTGAGCACGCGCACCAAGCAGTCGCCGATCACGCACGGGCGCAAGTGGCCGACGTGCATCTCCTTGGCGACATTCGGTCCGCCGTAGTCCACCACGACCGTATCGGGCTTCTTTGTGGTAGCGACCCCGAGCCGCGGATCGGCGAGCGTCGCGGTCAGCAGCGTGTCGAGGTAGCTGTTCTTGAGCGTCAGGTTGATGAAGCCAGGCCCCGCGATTTCGACCTTGTCGCAGATGTCCGAGACCTGGAGCGCGGCGATCAAAGCTTGGGCGACGTCGCGCGGCGGCTGCTTCAAGGCCTTGCCCAAGCTCATCGCCAGGTTGGCTTGAAAATCGGCGCGATCGGAGCGGCGGACGAGCGGATCAACCCCGGCGTGCTCGGGGCCAAAGGCGCGCGAGACGGCTTGTTGGAAGCGCTCAGCGAGCTCTTGCAGGGGCGGCTTGACGACGACGGTCATGGCGAGGCCGGCTGTATAGCACCTTGCGCCCGACGCTCACGGACCAGCCGCCAAAAGCGCGCGCCGATTTCCAGGCCGAGCAGGCCGAGCAGCAGCCAGCCGAGCTCGGGCGAAGCGTCGACGTGCGGTGCCGCGCCAGTCTTGCTCGCACGCCACGCGCTCGGTACGTCTTGCTTCGGAACGTTGAGGATTTCCTCGGCGGGCAGGGTGATGAAGCGCGCCTCGCGCTTGCCGTTCAGGTTGATCTCGTAGCGACCGGTGGTTTCGGGCACGGTGACGCGCTGTGCGTCGGCTTCACGCACGACCAACGGCCCGGCACTGCCGGTCACTTGCAGGACGCCGGAGGCCGGGAACCACCATTCGGTCCCGGCCTCACTCGCGCGCGGACCGCGTCGGCGCAGCGCTTCGCCGACCATGTGGTCGAGCAGAGCCAAAAATCCTGGTCGCAACGGTAGCTCGCTGACCTCGACCGACACCGGCAGCGCGACGCTGAACAGCAAGCCGCGGCCGCGCTCCTGGCGTGTCAACAGCACCTTGCCGTCGCTCCAGCGGCCGATCACTTCCGCGCCGGGCAACAACGCGCGGTCCAGGCGCGCACGGCCTTTCGGCGCGAGATCTTTGAAGCTTTCAGCTTCGGCGCCGAGCCAATTGAACGAAGCCACGTCGACGCTGGCGCCGGCGGCGAGCGTTTCCCAGTCGACCGCACCGCGCAAGAACGGCTCGAGACTCGCGCCGAGCTGCGTGTCGTGCGCGCGCTCGCCGAGGAACAACGCCGCCACCGCGCCGCCTTCGAGCCAGCCGTCGATCGCGCCGCGCGTCTCCGGCGTCAGGCCGGGCGGATCGTCGATGAATAGCGCTGCGACGTCGTTGAGCTCCGCGGCCTCGCGCGGTAGCTCGGTCAATGGTCGCACCGGCACGCCGTACGAGAGCGCGTGCAGGGCCTGCTCCAACACCGGCGCGCCGCCGGTGGCGACGGCTTCGCGTTCGCTGTCGACGTGAACCGCTAGGCTAAGGGCGCGCGACTCCGGCGCCACTTCCGCGCGATCGTCGTCGGGGTTCTGGTCGCTGCCGCTGAGCTCGACTGCGCCGCCAGCGTCGGCCTTGGCCTCGAGCGTCAAGGTCTGCTCACCGCGCTGGACGACCAAGCGCGCCTCGGCCTTGAGCAATGGATCCTTGGCGACCAGACGCAGGGTGCGCGCGCGGGCGGCAGCCTCGGTCGAACAAGCGACCGTGGCCGTGATGCGTTGTCCGCTCTGCTCGGCACGCAAGACCCCGCAGTCGTCGGTTTTCTGCGCCAGCTCGGGGATCGCGGCCCACACGTCCGAGCTTTGCGCTGTCGGCAATTCTCCGGCCAGATCACTCAGCAATACGACGCGCTTGTCGTTGTGGGGCAGGCTGCTCAGCGCGGCGTGACCGAGCGCGATCGCGGCGGTCAAGTCGGTGGCGCGGTCGGTCGGGCGGAGCTCGCTGACGGCGCGCGTCGCAGCCTGCAAATCGGTGCCGGCCGCCAGCGACAGGCGCGCCGGCTTGCCGGCTTGAATCAGCGCCACCGCGTCGCCTTCACGCGCCGACGCCAACAGCTCGCGTGCGCCTTCGATCGCGCGCACGAAGCGCGTCTTGCCGTTCGGTAGACGGGTGCGCATGCTGGCCGAGTCGTCGACGACAATCGCGATCGCGACCGACGCGCCGCCGCTACGCCCGAGCGCGACGCGCGAACATCGCACGAGCGGCCCTGCGCCGAGCAGCGCTAAACACAGGATCATCAAGGCGCGCAGCAGCAAGAGGCCGCGATCTTCGAGGCGGCTGCGCTCGCGCGCGGTGGCGCGGGTGACCGGCACCAACGCGGCTGGCGGAAACGGTTGCTCGTTGGCGCGCCCGCGGCGCAACAGGTGCGCCAGCATAGGGGCTACTACGAGCAGCGACAGGCCGAGCGCTAGAACGGTGACGAAGCTCACGCGGACGGCTCCACATGGCTACTCAGGATGCGACGCACGAGCTCTTCCGGCGCATCGCTGGTTGCGCATTTGATCAAGCGCCCGCCACGCGGCACCAGCTCCTGCTCGGCCGCGTGCTGGGCGCGGGCGAGCGCGGTCAGATAGTTCTGCCGCGATAGCGCGGCGTCGGTTTCGACAATGGTTTTGCCCTCGAGCGAGCGCAGCTGGACCGCGCCTTCGAAGGGAAAATCCCGCTCGGCGGGGGCCAGTACCTGGACGACTTGCAGCACCCGCCCGCGCGTCGTCAGCGCCGTCAAGGATTCGAGGCTGCCGTTCGGGAGGTCGAGAAGATCAGTCAGCACGACTTGAATCGCGCCGCGTCGCGCCGAACGTTGGGCTTGGCCGAGTGCTTGTTCGACCACTTGACGATCGGCGCTGAGATCGCCATCCGGCTCGACGTCTTCGAGCGCGAGGGCGATGCGCTCGAAGGCGTCGCGGCCAGCGCGTGGCGGGATCGGACGAGCACCCTTGCCGCCCAAGAAGTCGAGCGCGACGCGGTCACCCGTGCGCACGGCGATGTACGCGAGCGCGGCGGCGATCAAAGCGGCGAAGCCGTACTTCGGACCGGGCGCGCCTGGACCGGTGTACGACATCGATTTGGTGGCGTCCACGAACAGCCACAAGTCGCGATCGGTTTCGGTTTCGAACTCGCGAATCAGTAAATCTCCGTGACGCATCAGCGCGTGGCGATCGATGTAGCGGAGATCGTCGCCCGGCACGTAGGCGCGGTGGCCGCCGAACTCGATGCCCGAGCCTTTGCGCGGGCTCTTGTGACTGCCGGCGTACACGCCGTCTGCCACGCTGCGCGCCTTGAGCCGCAACGGCGCGAACGCGCCCCAGTCGAGCTTGGAACGCAGCTCTGTCACTTGGCGCGACCACAAACGGCCAAAATTTTAGGCGAAAGCTCGACGGGCGAAAGCGTGACGCCGGGGCTCCGCTTCAGCCATTCGCTGCAAGCAGCGGTGGCGAGGCCCGGGGCTTCGAGCGCCACGTAGGCTTCGAGCAGTTGCCGCTGCACCAGCGCGACCTGCGGTTCGCTCAGCTCGGCCGAGGCAAGGAAGCGCGTGCCGCGCGCGACCGCGTCGACGTAGCGCCCGCTGCGGATGTCGGCGAGCAGCGCCGGGATTTCTTGTGCGACCTTCTTCTGCACGCTGCGTGTGTCACCTTGGGCTTGCGAGCACGCGGCACCGGCCGAGGCGCGCGCGGCTTGCTTGCCGGCGTCGCTGAGCGGCAGCTCGGTAAGTGGCACGAGCACGACGTCGCCCGGTTGCAGCTTGCGGCCGTTGAGCAAGTTGTAGCGATCGAGCACCCAGGCGCGGTTCATGTCGCCATAGAAGCGATACGCAATCGTGATCAGGGTATCGCCCGTGTCGGGCAACACGCGCAGGTTGAACGGGACGATGATTTCCGCGCCCTCTTCCGGCGTCAGCCACGGGCTCGAGTCGTTGGCCAGCGACAAGACGTCCGAGCGCTTGGACGAGCCGAGCAGCTCTGCGGCCAAGCTGTCCCACGTCTCGCCTTGGCGCACGATGCGATGTCCGAGCGCCGGCACCTCCAACCGCATGCCGCGCACGATCGGCGAGCCGCCGCGCAAGTCGAGATCGTTAGCGGCGACCAGCAACTTCTCGAACTGAATCCGGCCGTAGTAACGCTCGGCGATCGACGCCAGCGTGTCCTTTTCGGTCACCACGTGCGTGAAGGCCTGGGCTTGACCGAGCAGCGCGCTAAACGCACTGAAGGCGAAGAAGCCGAACAACCAGGAGCGCCGTTTCATGACGCGGCGAAGCATAGTGGCGGCCGGGCGGCGGGGCCATGGCGAGTTTGAGAACGTAGTCGTTGCGGGCCGAAGGCGGGCGCATCGGCTGGGAAAGCGCTGGCACGCCCCTGGAACGGCGCGCGCGGCTTTGCCTCGAACAAGTCATTGACGCGCGCAGCGCAGCTCGTAGCTCAGTTTTTTTGACTGAGCTGAAGACGACGTTGTCAGCCATTCGCGGCGCGATTTGTGGACCGCTTGGGAGAGAGCGGGGGCCCTCAGCAGCTATGGAAGCTCTACCTCGTTTCGGTTTTGGGACGGCGCGACGCTTGATGGCGTGGGCCGTCGTCGTCACCGGTGCGCTCTGCACGACGCGCGCCGGAGCCGCCGAGGCGTGCTTTGAACGACTCGACACTGGCGTGGACACCGCGGGCTGGCATCGCGGTACCACCAACCACCACGGTCCGGGCGAGGGCTGGACGTTCGAGGACGGCGCGCTGGTCGGCCGACAAAGTCCTGGCAAGCGCGGCGGCATCCTGATGACAGACCGCTCGTTTTCGGACGTCGAAGTCGTGTTCGAAGTGAAGATCGATTGGGGCTGTGACTCGGGCATGTTCTTTAGGACGACCGACGATGATCGCGCGTACCAAGTCAATGTCGACCACCTGCCTGAAGGCGGTGTCGGCACGATTTGGGGAGAGATGTTCACGACTGAGCTGCGCCAGATCCCGTATTTCTTGACCGATCAAGGCAACAGCGCGGTGGCGGCGCCGGGGCAGACACCAATTTTCGACGTCGGCAAGTGGTCGACGATGTGGCACCCAACTGAATTCAACGAGGTGCGCTCGCGCGTCGAAGGCAACCCCCCGCATATGCAGGTTTGGGTGAGCGGGGTGAAGGTGATGGACTTCACCGATACGGTGCTACGAGCCGAAGTGAACGAGTCGGGGCCGCTCGCGATCCAAGTGCATTTTGGCGATCGCTGGGCGAATGGCGGCGCGGTCCGCTACCGCAACATCCGGGTAAAAGATCTGAAGCTGCCATGTGCCGACCCCGTCTCGCCGGGCGCAGGCGGGACGCCGGGGGCGCAAGCCGGCGCGAGCGCGAGCGGTGGCACTGATGCGGCTCCAACCGGTGGCGCGGCTTCGGGGGGCGGCGCGGCTTCGAGTGGCGGCGCGGCATCAGGTGGCGCATCGCAAGCAAGTGTCGGCGGGGGAAATGGCGGCGCTGGTTTTGGCGCTGCGGGCGGCGCGAGCGTTGGCGGAGCCGGCGCGGCGTCGATGCTTCCGAGCAGGTCGACGTCCAGCGCCGCGGGTAGTTGCGCGGTCAGCTTGGCGGCAACGCGCCCCGCTCCGACGCTGCTAGCGACGCTGCTGCTGGCAATCGGTGCGTGCTACCGAAGGCGCGCGAAATCAAAGAACGGCAAGCGTTTCAAAGGCGCCGAACGATCAGTTCCCGGCGCACGGCCGCCGCGTCAGTTGTCCCCGCGCTCACACCTTTTGCTTGAAGGAACCCGATGAATCAGCGTCTATTTCCCGCTTTAATCCTGCTCTCCGCAAGCTGCTCGCCGGCGGGCGAGACCGCACCACTACCTGCTGATTCGCACGCGGGCGGCTCGCCGGCTTCGCCGGCCAACGCCGCTGGCAGTTCCGCCGCGCAGTCCGGCAATTCGGCGGGCGGCGCTGCTGCAAGTAGTGGGGGCGCAGGCGGCAGCGCAGGCGCGGGCGTCAGCGCAGGCGCGGGCGGCAACGCAGGCGCGGGCGGCGGCTCGGGTGGGTCGGCGAGTGCGGGAGCCAGCGCAGGCGGCGGCAACGCGGGCGGCGGCGTGACGGGACCGAGCGTCGGGGGCGGGATCGGCGCGTGCCCAGCGAACCTTGCGTTGAAGATGCCGACGATTCCGCCGACCGATGCGCTCGTCGACGGCGACTACACGACGTCGGTGAACTTCCACGGCGGCGGGTCGTTCTACGTCGACTTTGGTTCCTCCAAGGAAATCGGTCGAGTCACGATCGTGCCGAACGTCGGGCACACGTGGACGAATTCGTACACCTACTCGGTTTCGGAAGACGCAACCAACTGGACCCAGGTAGACCAGCTGGATGCCGTGGTCTGGTTGCCAATCGAGCGCAGTTTTGCAGCCACCAAAGGTCGGTATTTCAAAGTCTCGATCAATGGCGCAGCCTGGCCGGAAGGAGCAGTCCAAAACGAGGTGGAGGTTTATCCGCCGCTTAGCTCGACCGAAAACTTAGCGAAGGGTAAAGCCGTAACCAGCAGCTACATGAAGGACGCCGCGCTGGCGACCGACGGGGATATCGGCACACTGCTTGACCTTTCTGGTGGAGACGGCTTCGTCGCGCCCAGCCCGGCCTGGACCACGGTCGACTTGGGCGAAGAGATGCCAGTGAATCGCGTTCGTTACTACTCATCAGCCCACGCGCCAACGCCGGCTTACGACGTCGCGGTTTCCAAGGATGACGCCAACTTCACGACCGTCGTCCATGTCGACGGCGACAACTACGACTCTTTCAGTAACCATTGCTTCGAACAACAAAAGGTCAGGTACGTGAGAATCACCGTCCCGACGGTTCGGCCCAGCGACAATTCGGGGCCAGGCACCCAGATTCGCGAGATTCAGGTTTTTGGGCCAGGAAGCAAGCCGTAAGCCGGCCTCACCGCGTCAGCGATTGCGATGACGGCGCGTCCGACGAATGCCTCGGGATCTCGGTCGGGTATTCCACGGGTAGGCCGTCGAGCGGGACGGCGAGCAGCAGCTTTTCGAGCTCGCGCGAATTGGCGGGGCGCTCCGCGGCGCGTTTGCGCAGGCACAGGGCGATGGCTTGGCTCAGGCCTTCGGGCAGGGGCAGGTCGGGGCGTGCTTCGATGATGCTGCGCGGGATGGCGCGCTGGTGGAGCTCGAGCAGCTCGCGGCGGTTGCGGCCGCGAATCGGCAGATCGCCGGTGACGGCTTCGAACATCATCACCCCGAGGGCATACAGATCGGTTCGGGCATCGACGGGCGCGCCGATGCATTGCTCAGGCGCCATGTACTCGGGCGTACCCAGCGTGTAGCCGTCTTGCGTCAGCGATTCGGCCTCGCTGAACTTGCTCATACCAAAGTCGAGCACTTTGATGTTCTTGTCTTCACAGATGAAAATGTTGCCCGGCTTCAAGTCGCGGTGCACGACGCCGAGCTGATGCGCGGCCGACAGCGCGCGGCACACCTGCGCGAACATCGGCAACGCGAAGCCCGGCGCGAGCAGCCCGTCGTGCTTGAGCATGGTGGCCAGGCTGTTGCCACGCAAAAGCTCCATCACGACGTAAATCGAGCCGTCAGGCAGCTCGTCCAAGTCGAGCGTGCGCACGACGTTGGGATGCTCGATCGAGCCTTGTACGCGGGCTTCACGCCGCAGCCGTGCGATCTCCGAAGCATCCAGCGCGGCCGCGCCACGCAGCACCTTGACGGCGACCTCCGTGCCGAGCGCGACGTGCTCGGCCGCGTACACGACGCCGATGCCGCCGGAGCCGATCTTGCGCAAAATGCGGTATTTGCCGCCGAGCACGCTGCCGACCATGTCGCCCGGAGCGGTTTCACTGAAATGGCCGCGCACTTCGAGGCCGCGCTCGAGCGCCGCGATGCGGTGTTTCTCGAAGACGCGGAGGGCGCGCTCTTCCGACACGCGCTCCGACGCGATACCCAAAGCCGCTCCGAGCGCGGCACCGACGCCGGCGCCGATTGTCGCGCCGAGCAAACTGCCGGAGATCATCACCGCGCCGCCGCTGGCCGCCGCACCCAGGATGGCGCCGAGCGCGATCGAGCGTTTTTTACCGAAGCGCCAGCGCACCAGGTAGTCGCACTCGGCGTCGCCGCGCGCCAAACAGCGGGGGTGCTCGATCGTCGCGGCGCGCAAACCCCAAATCAACGGGATCGCCGCTAGCTCCGCGCGGCGGGCGGCGCACAACAGTTCGTCGGCTTGCCCGTCTTCGCTCTCGGGCCGCGGCCGGTACACGATTTGCACTGAGCTCGGCCCGGTGGCTTTCAGCTCGCAGGTGCCGACGCGCGTGGTTTCGGAAGCGTTGGCGGCCAGGTAGCGATAGGCGTCGGCCGGCGCGGAGGCGACGCGCAGCATGCGCACGTACGCGCCGAGCGATTCCGGGTGTGTCATCCAAGCGCCGCGATCACTGACGGCGCCCGCTCCGAGCGCCGAGTCCAGCGCGCGCAGCAGCCGTTTGCTGGCGTTTACGGACAGCCAGCCGGCGTCGTCGTTCATCAGGCCGATCGGAATGCCGGCCGTGGACAACAGCGCACGCAGCGCTGCCTCGCCCCGTTCCGCCCGCAGCCGCAAGAGGTACGGCCGAAACCAAGTGCTGCGCAGCTCCTCCCGCCCAGTGCCCGAGCGCGGGGGGCTCTTCTTGTTCCCCTCGCGGCGCTCGCGCGAGTCATGGCGGGGATCTGAGCGATCAGTCAAAGGAGGTCCCAGGCGGGCTCGGCGCTGGCAAGCGCCGGATCGAGACTGGCGCCCAACCGGCGCGGTACCGAGCCGCGCTTCCGGCTCAGCATAACAGCTCGGCGGCCGAGCGGCGACAATGGTAGCCTGCGGGGCTCCCTAGCACGCGCGCCGTGCTTTATAAGGATGAGCAATGGCTGAGCCGCTTTCTGATGCGTTCGTTCTGTTTGGGGCTACCGGGGACCTGGCGTTCAAGAAGATCTTCCCGGCGCTGCACTGGATGCTCAAGCGGGGCCACGCCCCGTTCCCGGTTGTCGGCGTCTCGCGCGGTGGCTCCAGCCTCGACAACTTGCGTGAGCGCGCGCGCGCCAGCATTCAAGAATTTGGGGGCGGCGTCGACGAGAAGGCGTTCGGGCTTCTGTCGCAGAGCCTGCGCTACGTCGACGGCGACTACACGAAGGAAGAGCTGTTCCGCAAGATCAAGCAGACGCTCAACGAAGCGAACGTCAAGAGCCCGGTGTACTTCTTGTCGATTCCGCCGAGCGTCTTCTCGAACGTAGTCGAGGCGCTGGGTACGAGCGGCTGCTCGGAGGGGGCGCGCGTCGTAGTCGAAAAGCCTTTCGGGCGTGATTTGGCGTCCGCGCGCGTGCTCAACAGCACGCTACACAAGGTGTTCGACGAATCGAACATCTTCCGTATCGACCATTTCTTGGGCAAAGAGCCGGTGCAAAACCTGTTGTACTTCCGCTTCGCGAACTCGATGTTCGAGCCGATTTGGAACCGCAACTACGTCAAGAGCGTGCAGATCACGATGGCCGAGAAGTTCGGCGTCGCCGGCCGCGGCCGCTTCTACGAAGAGGCTGGCGCGATTCGCGATGTCGTCCAAAACCACTTGCTGGAGGTCGTAGCGTTCTTGGCGATGGAGCCGCCGCCGGCCGGTGATCGTGAAGCGTTGCGCGACGAAAAGACGCAGCTGCTGAAGTCGATCCGCACGGTGTCGCCCGAGTACTGCGTCCGCGGCCAATTTCAGGGCTATCGCGACGAAGACGGCGTCAACAAGAACTCGACGGTCGAGACGTTTTCGGCGATCTCGTTCTTCGTCGATTCGTGGCGCTGGGAAGGCGTGCCGTTTTACGTCCGCACCGGCAAGAACCTGCCGGTCACGGTGACTGAGGTGCTGGTCGAGCTGCATCGCCCGCCGCACATGGTGTTCAAGGAGACGGTCGCGCAGCGCGGTAACTACCTGCGTTTTCGGCTCGGTCCGGATTTCGCGATCGCGATCGGGACGCGCGTCAAGCGCCCCGGTGAAGCGATGGCCGGCGACAGCACCGAGCTGTTCGTCACGCAGCAAAATCCCGCCGAGATGGGCGCTTACGAACGGCTGATCGGCGACGCATTCCGCGGCGACGCGAACCTGTTCGCGCGCGTCGACAGCGTCGAATCGGCCTGGCGCATCGTCGAGCCCATCTTGGGCGATGCGACGCCGATCTACGAATACGAAAAGGGCAGCTGGGGACCGGCCGAAGCGAATCGCATCTTGGCGCCCGGCACGCTCTGGCACGACCCCAAACGGTGATGCTGCGCACGTCGTTACTCGTTTCGTCGGCGTTGGCAGCCAGCGTCGGCGCGGCCTTGTGCGGGTGCGCGGATCGCGCCGTGCCGAATGCGGCAGACGCGGCGCCGGCGCCGTACGCTTCGTCTTGCGCGACTTGCCACGGCGAGACCGGCGAGGGCGTCGCGGGCCTCGGTCTCGAGCTGCGTCACTCGCCCCCGACTTATTTCAACTGGGTCGTGCGCAACGGTCGTGTCAACACGACCATGTTGGCGTTTCCCTCGACTTCCGTCTCCGACGCGCAGTTGGGCGAAATCCAAAGCTGGCTCAACGCGATGCCCAGGCCCACGTCGGGTCAGGCGCTGTACGTCGACTTCTGCGGCAACTGCCACGGTCCCGCGGGTAGGGGCGGCACGCTGCTCGCCAGCTCGATCACGGGCAAGGTGCGCGCCGACCTCACGATGTTGGTGCGCGCCGGTGAAGGTACGGATCCGAGCATGCGATTTTCCTACATGCCGGCCGAAGACGCGACGCAGCTCAGCGACGCCGAGCTGGACCTGATCGCGACGTTCCTCGGCGCGCTTTAGCCCCGCCAGCGCACGCGTTCTTGTTCGAAGGCGCGCGC
Source organism: Polyangiales bacterium (assembly GCA_038230915.1). Taxonomy (GTDB): domain Bacteria; phylum Myxococcota_A; class Polyangia; order Polyangiales; family Polyangiaceae; genus PMG-095. Next base: position 46,674 of record JBBRMI010000012.1, read on the forward strand.
TAGGCGGCGTTGCTCGTTCAAGAAAGCGCCGTAGTTTTTGGGCAGACGCGAGTCGTCTTGGAATTTGATGAAGACGTTGAGCGCGGCTTCGGCGTCGCTGGTCGCGCGGTGCGCTTCGGTGTGCTCGATGCCGAGGCGTGCCGACACTTCGGCCAGCGCACGGCTCTTCTCGAGCTTTTGCAACTCGCGCGCCCACACCAGCGGGTCGATCCATTCCACGTTTTTTTGGAACGCGGGCGGTGGCGCGGCCGACGCGGCCAGGCGACCGAGCTCCGACGTCAGCATCTTACGGTCGAACTCGGCATTGTAGGCGAGCGGGATCGCGCCCACCATCGCCTCCAGCAGCTCCGGCAAGATGGCTTCGAACGGGGGCGCATCCTTCACGGCTTCGTCGGAGATGCCATGGACGTCGAACGCCTCTTTCGGAATCGGGCGCCCGGGATTCACCAGCCAGCTCTTGCGCAGCGTGATTTCCCCGCGTTCCCAGCGCACGCACGCCACTTCGACCACGCGATCCGACCCTGGATCGCGGCCGGTGGTTTCAGTGTCGATCGCGACGATCGGCAAATTGGCAACGACGTGCTCGCCAGCAAAGCCTTCGGCCAAGCCGAGCGCGGCGACGCGCAGTAGGTGCGCGATGCCCGGGTAGTGTCGGCCGGTCGGGAAACACCCGAGGTCGACGACGATCCTCATGGTTTCTTGGTTACGCTGCCGGCGGGCGCCGCGCTATGCGCGGGCGCCGCGACCGAACCGGCGGGGGCAGCGGGGGCTGGCGTTGGCGCGCCGCCGCCCGTCAGCTCCACCTCGAGTTTGATCCAGTCTTCTAGATCCTCGGGGAAGTCGCTGGTGGCCGGAAACGGACGGCCGTTGATGAACAGCGTCGGGGTGCTCTGGATATCGAGCCGCTCGCCTTGTTTGCGATCGCGCGACACGGCGTCGGCGACGGCTTCGCTCTCCGAGTCCTTCTGAAATTTCGCCATATCGAGGCCGAGGCCCTTGGCGAGCTCGTCGATGACCGGCGGGCTGATGCGGTCCTGGTTGTCGAACAGCGCGGCGTACATTTCCCAGAATTTGCCCTGCCCTTGCGCAGCCCGCGCGCTGCGCGCCAGCTTCTCGCCGTACTGGTGGACGCTGAGTGGGAAATTCTTGAACACGAGCCGCGTCTGGCCTTCGTGTTTCTTGAGCGCTTCCTCGACGATCGGTCGCGCGGCGCGGCAGGCTGGGCATTGGAAGTCTGCGAATTCGACGATCAGCACCGGGGCACCCGGGTTGCCTTTGGAGGGCGAGTCCTCGAGCGCGATCTCCTTCACTTGGTCGGCCGCGAACCGCGCCTTGTAGAAGCCCTCTACCTGCTGGCGGGTTCGGCCGCGCTGAACCTGCTTGGCCAGGGCCTTGGCCGCCGGCACGCAGGCCCGGCAGGGCCGCGATTCGGAGACGCACTGCGCCAAGCTGACCGGCTGGTCCGGACACGGCGAACGCAGCTCGGACACGAACCGCGACCACTCGGATTTCTCACGGCTGGTCAGGCTCGCCGTGTCGACACCGGCCAGGGTTACTTCCTTCGTCTCAGAACGGGTTGGGGACGCGTCGGCCGCGCTCTCCCCCGGCGAACGACAGGTCGTAAGCTTCGTATTCAAAAAGGCAAACAGCGCCAGGGCGGAGGCCGCTCGGAAGCTCAACATTGCGCGGCGGAGCGTAGTACGTTCCCCGGCCGATGACGATACCGTCCTCCCCGCCCTCGCCCAATAGTGGGAGCGGTCCGCCGCTATCGGCGAAGGTGACGCCGCCCCTGGGGGTCAAGCACGTGATCGCGATTGGGGGCGGCCGGGGCGGGGTCGGAAAGAGCATCGTTGCGGTCAATCTCGGGGTGTACTTGGCGCAACTCGGCCGCAAGGTGCTGTTGATCGACGCTGACCCCGCCGGCGCGGAGCTGCACACGGCCCTCGGGCTCGGCCCGCTGTCCTCGTTGGCGACCGGTCGTCCTGGCCCAGCCGCCGCGTCGAGGGGCAGTGATGATGCTGAAGAGGACGATCTGACCTCGGTCCCCACCCAGGTGCCCGGCTTGTCGCTCGTCCCGCAAGTGTACCGCGCGGGGTCGACGGTACCGGTGCGGCCAGGACGGAAAGCCCGCTGGGCCCGCGAGCTCAAGAACCTGGAAGCGGACTACGTGCTCCTCGACCTCGGAGCCGGCACCCAGCCTTCCACGCTCGACCTGTTCCTGATGGCCGATTTCGGCATCTGCGTCAGCGCGCCGGAACCGCCGAGCATCGAGGCGTCGTATCGCTTCGTGCGCGCCGCGTTCGTGCGCGCGTTGCGGCGGGCGCTGGTGAAAGATCGCTTCAAGTTGCGGCTGGTCGAGCGCGCGGAGGCGGAGCTTGGCCCGCTGCCGGCGCCACAAGCGCTGGTTCACGCGATTGCCCGCTACGACACCCACCTCGGGCAGCTGGCTGCCGCCGAGTTGTCGCGGATTCGACCGCGCTTGGTCATCAACAGCGCCCGGCTGCGCGCCGACACCGATTTGGGCCTGGCGATGTGCGATTTGGCGCGTCGGCATTTGGGCGTGAATTTCGACTACGTCGGCCACATTGAGCAGGACGACGCGGTGTGGCTGAGCGTCGTGCACCAGCGCCCGGTCTTGATCGACAGCCCGACCAGTAAGGGCGCGCGCAACCTGGAGCGGATCGCGCGTCGCATCTTGGCGCTGGCCGCCAGTCGCGACCAAGAGCGGCAAGCCGAGATGGTGCCGTTATCGCCCGCGCACCTGAACCTGTACGAGGTGTTGCTCGCGCATCGCGGCGCGACCGACGAAGAACTGCGTCGCGCCTACAAGCGCCAACGTGACTTGTATCAAATCAATAGCTTGCCGCTCACTTCGTTGGTCGGTGAAGCCGAGCAGCGGCGCGAGAGTGCGCGGATCGAGGAAGCGCACGATACCTTGCTCGACCCGCTGCGCCGTAAAGCCTACGACGCGTCGATCTTCCCCGAAACGGAGGCCGAGGCGCCGCGTTCGCGAGAGACCGACAGCGCGCTACTGGCCGAGCGCGCCGCGTTGCGCCAGGAGCTGTCGCGCGAGATCAACGCCGAGACCGAGTTTACCGGCACGCTTCTGACCAAGGTTCGCGAGGCGCTGGGCGTCGAGCTTTCGGACATCGCGCGCGAGACGAAGATCTCCGTCTCACACCTGGCGGCGATCGAGGCGGAAGCCTTCGACGACTTGCCGGCCCTGGTTTACACGCGCGGTTTCGTGCAGCAGTTCGCCAAAGTCCTGAAGCTCGACCCAACGCAGGTGACCAAGACTTATTTGCGCCGACTGCGAGAGTGGCGCGCCGAAACCGAGGGAGACGCCTCGCATTGACGGCCGCCACCGCGCCGCCACGTCGGCCGGAAGACGTCGCCTTTTCGTGGGCGCTCGCCATGGTCGCGCTCTTGCCGCGCTTGTTCGTGGCGATCGCTTGGGCGCGCGAGCCGGTCTGGGACGGCCATTACTATCACCTGGGTGCGAGTCGGATCGCGGCTGGGTTGGGCTATTCGGAGACCGTGGTCAGCCATGGCGTTTCGCTGTGGAAGCCATGGACGCACTATCCGGTCGGTTACAGCGCGCTCCTCAGCTTGTTCTACCGCGCGCTGGGCGACCATCTGCTGGCGGCGCCGCTCTTGAATGCGGTGCTCGGTGCCGCGACGGCGCTTTTGGTCCATCGCGTAGCGTTGCAACACCTAGGCACGACGCGCGCGCGCGTGGCCGGCGGCATCGCTGCGTTGCATCCCGGATTGATCGCGTATTGCCCGCTGGTGATGACCGAGATCCCGACGGCGTTCTTGCTCGTGCTGTTGGTGTGGACGCTGTTGCGTTTCCGCGGCCGCTGGCACGCCGCGATCTGGGCCGGCGTGATTTTGGGAGTGCTCACGCTGATGCGCCCCGCGAGCCTGCTCTTGGTGCCGCTGATCGCGCTGAGCGAGCCGCGGCCGTTCGCGCGCGCCGCCCTGCGCACGGCCGCCACGCTGGGCATTGCGCTCGTTTTCGTGCTGCCGTGGACGATTCGCAACTGCAAGCGGATGGACGGCTGCGCGTTGGTCTCCACTAACGGCGGTTGGAATCTCGCCATCGGCGCCATCACCGAGACCGGCCGGTTCCAAACCTTGCACGGCAAAGATGGCTGCCCGGTCGTGACCGGCCAAGTGCAGCAGGACGATTGTTGGGCGCAGGTGGGGTGGCGCAAGATCACGGAAGCGCCAGGCCATTGGCTGGGTTTGGCGCCGAAGAAGCTGGCGCAGACGTTCAATCACGAATCCTTCGCGATCGAGTACTTGCATGAAGCCGACCCGGGCGCGTGGCCTGAAGATCGACGCGAGGCGGCACGCGGTTTGTTGACGGCAGCGCACCTCGCGTTACTGGCTGCAGCAGCTTTGTCGATCGTGGCGTTGCCGCTCGGTCGCCTGAAACGCGAGGAGCAGTATTGGCAGATGGGTCTACTCGTCTTGCTGTCGGGGTTGATCTTTTACGGCATCGCCGATGAGCAGCACCCGTTCCATTGGCTGATCCTCGTGGCGCCGGCGCTAGCGTTCGCGCCGCTGCCGGGGCGGCCGTACTTGGGCGCGGTCGGTCGCGTGGCGATGGCGACGGTGTTGGTCACGGCCGTGACCCACGTCGTGTTCTTCGGCGAGGATCGCTATCACCTGTTCCTGTCGCCTTTGTTGTGCGTTTTAGCGGCAGCTGCGCTGCGCCAGGGCGAGCGCGTTGCGAGGACGCCGGCGCCGGGCTAAGCCCGGGCCGTGGCTGGCCGAGCACGCGGTACACGGTGGCAAGCGCGCTTCGCGGCAGGCTCGCTGTTGCTGCACGCTTTGCTATGGGGCTTGGGGGCGACACGGCTGCGCCAAACTCCGGCCCCGCCCGAGCGCGCCACTTCGAGCCAACCCGAGCTCGAGATTGACGTGGTCGCCGCCGTCAGTGACGTCGCGCTGGAAGAGCCGCAGGCCGTGAACCAAGCGCCGCCGGCGGCCGGGCAGGCGCTGCGTGCGGGCGCGGCGGCGCACAACGCGGCGCTCACGGCGCTCACGGAAACCGAAACGGAGCCGGGCGCGGCCGCGAATGACGGAGCGGGCGATACCGAGACACTGCCGTCAGCGGCGCCGTCCGCCGTGGCCCCCCATCTAAGTCTTTCGGCGCTGGGCGTCGACGGCAACAATCCGTTTCTGGATCGCGGTGATCCAGCGGCTGCTCGCGCCGCCAAGGCCGCGCGCGTGAAGCGGCGACTCGACCGCGCATTGGCCCAAGGCATGACGAACAGCGACTTGGCGTCGGGGCGTGGCCCAGGTGGACCCGTCGTGCGTTCGTTCGAGGCTACCGTGTACGCCTCGAACGCGCCGCTCAACGGTGCCGCGTCGTTCGTCCTCGTCATCGACAGCCAGGGTCAATTGCTGTCGAGTGTGCTCGGCAGCGCGAGCGGCGATCGCGAGGGTTGGGCAAGGGTCGCGCGTCAAGCCGCGAAGGCGTTGGCCGGCCGCAAGCTGCAAGTGCCCCAAGGCAAGAGCGTGCAACTGACGGTCGAAGTGACGTCGCACCTCGAGCTACCGAGCGGGGCCGACCCCGGCGTCGACCTGCACGTCCTCGGCATCCCGCTCAAAAAGGGCGACGGACCACGCTCCACGCGCGTCGATATCCTCGATCCGCTCCACCCCGGAACAATCCTTTCGCTCGCCGGCGACCCCGTCGACATCGGCGCCCACGCGCGGCGCATGGTCCACGCCCACGTCGTCAGCGAAGAGCTCCTGTAATCGTCGACGAGACCGAGCGCGAGACAACAGGAAGGCGGGAACGCGGGAAGATTTATTGGGTGCGTGAAACTGATCGCCTCGACGCATCAGGCCCGCCTGGCGCCCAGGGCAATCGATTTCTTGTTTGGTCTCCCCAAACAAGAAATGCTTTTTTCGCTCGCCCCTTCCCGACTCCCCGCCTTCCTGTTCGCTCGCTCGCTCGCTCTCGTTCGTCAGGTGACGAGCGGAGGCTTTACTCGGAGATGCGGAAGCTCTTGTTCAACGTGACGGAGCTGCCGCTGAAGGCGGGGACGTGGGCGCTCTTGAAGACGGTTTGGATGCAGGCGCCGACTGCGGTTCCGGCGAAGGGCGCGGACAGATTGACGGATGATACCGGGCCTTCGGGCGAGAACGTGACGCTTGCGCTGCCGGTGCCGGTGGGGCCGCCGTCGCGCTTGCAAGCCATCGCCGAGTTGGCGGCGGTGCTCAGCGACGTGAGCGCGGAAGCGCGATTCAGCGGCGCGCGCTGATCAGGCGGCGGTGGCTTCTCGGTCGGCGGCGCCTGCAGCTCGGGCTCTTGCGGCGCGACACTTTCCTTGTCAGCCTGGTCTTTGGCTTCCTTGCCGGACTTGGCGTCTTCCTTGTCGACTTTGCCCAGCTTGCTGCCGTGCACGCTCGTGTCCACCCGGCCGGGGTGACCGGGCTTGCCGGGCGTCGCGTCGGCGTCGGCGTCTTGGTCGAGCGGAATGCTGTTGATGTTCACGCCCCAGGCGCCTGGCTCCTGGGTGAAGTGATCATCGTGGCGTGTGGCGCTGGCGGGTTTGTCGGGCGCGTTGGCACCCGACGCCGGTAGCGGCGCGGGCTGCTGGTTGTTCACGAACCAGACCGCAGAGCCTGCCGCGGCCAGACCGAGCACAGCCACGAAAAACGGCATCACCGACGACCTGCGCTTTGGAGATAGCTCGAAGCTTTGCGGGTGGGGCGTCCCCGACTTCGACGAGATTGAGCTTGGCGGCTCGGACGGGCTGGAGGGGAAGCGCCCGCTCGAGGAAAAGCTGGGATGCGAACGGTCGGGCGCGGCTGGTTGATCCGGCACGAGGCCGGCCGCGACCACGCCGTCACTGGCCGTGAGCGCCTCACGCAAAGCCTGGCGTTGCGTCTCGATCCGCGAGCCCAGCACGCGCCGCACCAGCTGGCCAACGCTGGCTGGTGACACCATCACGCGGTCTTCGACCAGATAGCGCTCGAGCGCTTCGCTCATTTGCCGCGCCGTTTGGTAGCGCTTGCTCAAATCGCGCTCGAGCGACTTTTGCACGATGCTCACCAGCTGCGCTGAAAGTTTGGGATTGAGCTCGCTCGGGTTCGGGATCTTGCTCTTCTTGACCAGCTCGAGCGAGTGGGCGGCGTTCTCGCCGCGGAACAGGCGTTCGCCCGTGACCAGCTCGAACAGCACGATGCCGAGCGCGAACACGTCGCTTCGGCGATCGAGCTTTTCTACACGCGCCTGCTCGGGCGACATGTAGCCGAACTTGCCTTTGATCTTGTCGTCCGCGCCCAAGTCGCTATGCGCGGTGGCGTTGGCGACACCGAAGTCGACCAGCTTGGCGCGACCGTCGAGGCCGACCAAGATGTTGTGCGGCGAGACATCGCAGTGAACGACGTTGCGCAGCTCGCCATCCCAGCCGCGCAGCTCGTGTGCGGCGTGCAGGCCAGCGGCCGTGTCGGCGATGATCTTTACGGCGATTTCAGCCGGGATGGCGCGACGACGCCGCGCCTCTTTGATCACGGTCCGGAGCGAATCACCCTCCACCCACTCCATCGCCATGTACAGGATGCCGTGATCCTCTGACACTTCGTGCACCTTGACCACGTGCGGGTGGTCGATGCTTCGTACGATCTGTCCCTCTTCGAGAAACATGGCGCGGAACGCCGAGTCGCGCGCCAGCTCGGGCAGCATCGCTTTCACGGCCACCAGGCGCTGTTTACCGCTGACCGGTGCGCGTTCGCGAGCTACCCACACGCTGGCCATGCCGCCGCGCCCGAGCCGAATCAACAGCTCGTAGCGGCCGAGCGTCGAGCCCGACTTCAGTTCTGCGGCCATGCAATCACCCTCAGCATGCGATACGAAGTAAGTGGATACCTCGCTGCTTCTTTTATGTCATGAAATGTTTAGCCAAGCGAGGCACAACCACTGGAACTTTTCGGCGGGTGCAGACTGGTCCGCGAAAACCTACATCAAACTACTAGGGGCTCGCCAACTCGGCTGAGGCGGACGGGTTGGGCGTTGGCGTCGAGCCAAGCGGCGTCACCACCTTCATGTCGACCTCCAGCAGCACGGCTTCACCGACTGCGACCGACACCGTGCGCCGTTCAGCGGTCGCGTTCGGGTGCTCAAGCCGAATGTAGTGGGTGCCGGGGCTCAGCCGAATCGGGCGGGCGAAAGGCGTGGTTTCGCGCTCCTGGCCGTCGACGAACACGCGCGCCCAAGGGTGTGCCACCACGCGCAGCTCGGCCGCCTGGGCGCCCGGCGTCGACAGCGGTGCCGCAGCGCGTCGACTCGCCTCCATCGGGCCGAAAGCGCGGCGCAGGACATAGCCGCTGGACGCCACCCCGAGCCCAATCAGGAACAGCCCGAGCGCGACCGAGCCAATCGACGTCCGGCGCACCGCGCGCAGCGCTTGCTTGGGTGGCGGCGCCTTGAGCTCGACCAAGCCCGCGCCGGCGAGCGCGGCCAGGATCGCCTGTTCGGGGGCGCCATCCCACGCTTCGGCCAAAGCTTGGCGCAGGTCCGAGGCCAGCTCGTTCGCGCTGCCGACGCGATCACTCGGCAGCTTCTCGAGGCAGCGCGCGATCAGTCGCTCGACGCTACCGCTCACTTTCACCCCGCCCTGAGTGAGTGGCGGCGGTGGGTTTTGGCGAATGCGCAGCGACGTCGAGCGATCATTCGGACCTTCGAACGGCCGCGTGCCGCTGAGCAGCTCGTAGAGCATGACGCCGAGCGAGAACAAGTCGGAGCGTGGATCAGCCGGCTCGCCCAAGATTTGCTCCGGCGACATGTACACCGGGCCGAGATAGCCGGTGCCGCCGTCGAGCAGCTCCGGCGCGGTCGGCATGCGCTCGTCGACGGCCAGCGCGAAGTTGAGCAGCTTGATCTCGCCCTGCTTGGAGATGAAGACGTTCTTCGGCGACAGATCGCGGTGCACGACGCTGTGGTCGTGTGCGTGAGCAAGCGCCTCGGCCAAGCGCAGGCCGATCGCGAGCGCGGCGGCGTCGCTCAGGCGCTTGGCTTTGACCAACAGCTCGTCGAGCGTCACACCGTCGACGTACTCGAGCACCAGCCACATGCGGTCGCCACGCTTGACGAAGTCATGCACCTTGACGATGCCCGGATGGTCGAGCTCACTGAGCAGGCGCGCCTCGCGCTCGAGGGTCGAGGCGAAGGGCGAGCTTGGCAGGATATTTTGGCCGAGCGCCTTGATCAGCACGGTACGGCCCAGCGGCTCTTGCACGGCCCGATACAGGTCACAAACCGGCCCGGAGGAAAGCTTGCGTTGGACTTCGCAGCCGTCGAAAGTAACCGCCTCGGGCATTGTTGCCCGCAGCTTATAGCGCTAGATGAGGCTTGCGTTGGCGTTTCTGAGCCGGATTGGTACGAGCATGCGCGGCCTGTATGCGGCGGCCCGGCGCTATTTCGAGGACCAGGACCCAGGCTTCGCGATCGCGTTCGCGCCGGCGCTGCTCGTCTCAATCCTGCTGTACGTCAGGTCACCACTCTCGAACTACATCTTCGACGAGCAGGAGGCGCTGCTCGCCAACCCGTACGTCAACGACAAGTCGTTGCCATTCCTGAGTGCCTTCTCGCGCGACTTCTGGGGCTTGCCGCCCGAGCGCAGCATCGGCTCGTACCGGCCGATCCCGAATCTGATCTGGCGGCTGCTCTGGAACGTCAGCCACCAGCCGTTCATTCATCATTGGGTCAACGTGATTGGCCACGCCGCGAACGGCGCGCTGTTAGCTGGTTTCGTGCTGGCGGTGTCGGGTCGGCGTAAGCTTGCTTGGTTATCGGGCGCCATCTTCCTGATGGCCGCGGTGCTGACCGAAGCCGTTTCTGGCGTGGTGGGCATCGCCGATGTGCTCGGCGGGTTGGGCGTGCTGTTGGCGCTGCACGCGCTGAGGTTGCCGATGTGGGGCATGCCGCTCGCGGTGCTCGGCGCCGCCAGCTTCGGCCTGTTCAGTAAAGAGAGCGCGATCGTCGGCGTGCCGCTGATCGCGCTGGTCGCCTTCACCACGGCGCCGCTGTTGCATCCGCGCCGGCCGCTCCGCCTGCTGCGCAGCCTGTTGGCGTTGATCGCGCTGGTCGCGGCGCTAATCTTCTACACCGAGTTCCGGCGCTTGACGTTCGTGACCCACCCGGCCGGCTTCTGGGACGTGCCGAAGGGTACGGGCTGGTACCGCGGTGTCTTGTTCAAGCTGCGGAGATGGTACGAGCAGCCGCGCCCGCACTACGATCCGCCCCCGCCCGGCACGCCGTGGCACAAGCAGCAGCTGCTGAAATTCCTGGCGTGGTTCCAGCAACCGAGCCTGCCGCACGATCCGATCAACAATCCGCTAGTCGACGCACCGTTGCCGTTGCGGATTGCGGCGGCGCTGCGCGTGTACGCCAGCGGCGTCGGGCAGGTGCTGTTTCCGTGGACTCTGAGCGGCGACTACTCGTTTCGGGCCGAGCCGGTGCCGACGCGGCGGGTGTTCTTCGGCAGCGTCGCCGGTGCGTTTTTGGCGGCCGGCCCGCTCTTGATCGGCGTGGGCGTGCTGCTGCAAAACATGTGGCAAAGCTTTCGGCTGCGCCACGCCGAGCAATCGCAGCGGCGCGAGCGCCTGGCACCGGCGGCGCTGCTGGCGACTGGGTTGCTGTGGTTTCCGCTCGCGTATTTCCCGCACTCCAACATCCCCGTGCTGCTGCCGACCGTGCGCGCCGAGCGCTTCTGGTACCTGCCCGTCGTCGGCACGTCGCTGGTCTTGGCGTGGCTGGCGGCCAAGCTGCTCGCCGGGCGTCGTGAGCGACTCGGCGCCGCATTGCTCGGCGCGTTCTTCGGCGTGCAAGCCTTCCAGGCGCGCGCGCACGCGCTCGACTACATGGACGACCTCAGCTTCTGGGACGCGACCCGGCGTGCCGTGCCGCTCAGCGCCAAGGCGCAGCTGAACTACTCGGTGATGCTCGGCGCGCGCGGCCAGCTGCAGGAGCGCCTGCACTACAACGACATCGCTCGGAGGCTCGCGCCCGATTGGGCGATGGGGCACATCTACTACGGCGACACATTGTGTCGGCTCGCCAACGTGCCCGACCCGCCCAGCACCAAGCCCGATCCCGAAAAGCGCTTGGCGCGCGCCGAACGCGCCGTGCCGCACTACTTGAAGGGGTTTGGCCTCGCCCCCAACGATCCGAATCTCATCTCGCTCGCCATGCAGTGCATGTGGGAAGAGAAAATCGTGCTGCCACATCGCCAAGAGCTGACAGATCTAGCCGACGAGCACCCGGGCTCGTGGCTGGCGTTTCTGGTCGGCGATACGCTCGAAAACGGCGAGAAAAACGGCGGCGTCCAAAAGAAATACCGCCCGCGCTCGTACGACGAAGGCCCGAAAGGCGAATAGGCGTTGGGCCGCGATGATTCAATCAGACACGTCGAGAGGAAAGGATTTTCATTGCACGATGAGTGGCAGCGCTGTGCGCGCACATGCCAGGAACTCCGCGTTCCTGGCAACATTAGGGCGGCGGACTTCATGTCGATGCTTGTTTACAAGCGCCGCCACAACGACCAATCCGCCGTCGAAGAACGGACCCTCTCGCACCTCCTCCGGCATCGACCAAAATCCGATTGCGTCGAGGCACGATGAAATGTGCGCGAACGCCGAAGGCTGGAGATTGGCCTCTCCCTCGCTGAGAACAAAACGCGAGCAGCCACTTCGCCCGATGCAGCCCATAGGCCTCCTCAAGGTAGCCGTCGTTTGAGAGCCATCCGGACTGGCATTCAAGCGAACAGCTACGTTGGAAGCAGGGTCCAGACTGTCCAGCCAAAAAACCGAAATCCGATCCCCAGCTGCTGGGCCCCGCGTGAAATCAAGCATCCCTTCCTGCACTCGCTGCCAATCCATCCCGCCTTTTAAGCTGCAGGGAGGCAGCGGCGTGGCGCAGCCGAGCAATAAAGCCGCAAAGCAAAGGATACTCCATCTGTTCACTGCGCTGTTCCTTGGCGCCTGTGGTGCCCCACGCCGTCCATAGAGGCGCCCGTCAACGCCGCAAGAAGCGCGCTCCGAAGTACGCCAGCCCGACCTCAACGTGAGTTTCGCGAGAAAATCCTTTTCCGAATACACCACGCGACCCCGCACGCCGCCGCCCGAGACATAGACGGTGACGGTGTCCGGCGTCTGCACGAAGTCGCCATCTGACCACCAGGTGCGACGCAGCCCGTAGCTGGAGTTGATGTAAACCGTGTGCGACTCGTTGCCTGCGGAGTCGACGGCGGTCTTGATCACCCGAGCGCCACCGGAGTCGTAGGTGTTGCGCAGCTCGACGTCCGCGGCCCGCGCCGGCACCGACTCATCTGCGTCGTCGTGCCCGGTGCGCTCAGTGCCTTTCAAGTCCCAGCGCTTCGCAAGGTCGAGTCGGCCCAGCTCGTCAAACCCGTACCGGAACCTCTGCCAACACGATGCGCCCGCCGGCAAACAAGGACCCTCACGCCAGGTCTCACCGCTGGTTTGAGGAGAAATTTCTGTCATCAGGCGCATCGCCCCCGGTGAGCTCGATAGTCACGACGTTGGAGGTCAAGTCATAGCCGAGCGCGGGGCGCGAGCCTGTATATCGAGCAACAAGCGCCGCTCTTTTGCTCGCCCCACTGACGGGAGGGTAACAGTCCATGGTGACCACCACTGTGCGCGATATTGAATCACCTGGATAAAGCGGCTCAGCAGTGGGAATCCTCCTGTAATCGTTGATGCAAAGGCTCCGGACTATCCGTCCCGATGGGAGCCTAATGTCCAGGTCGAAGTTATAGCCCTCGTAGAAGCCAGCCAGAACGACGTACGCGCGGGACGCACTCCGATTTCTGAGACTCAGTTCCACCTGGATTGTTTTGTTGGGTGCGCGGCGTCGCCCAAGGCACTTCAGTGTCAATGAAAGGCCAGTCGCATCCGCGTTGGCTGCCTCGAGCCTAGTTGTATCTTCCTCTTCGCACGCTATTGTCGCCTTGTTGACGATAGGCGCGGCGCTCAATTTTTGTCCAGACGCGCGTGATACACAAGCCGGCAGCAACAGTGCCATACACATGTTGACAGCAAGCGAACGGGAACAAGCAACCATCACAATCCCTGAAGCATTGAACGAAGTCGCTGTATGTCAGCCGGACGTTGCCGGTAGTTGCCCTGTCCTACCTGTTGGCGATACCCCGAATCAAGTTCGTGGAAATAGCGCGCGCGCTGACTTTTAATATCTTCAATTTGATCAGAACATAATTTCAACCTGTCTGCGTTTGCCAACTCAGTGTCGTACGCTTCAACTTCATTTATTCCGCTGACCCCCATATTGCCGTTCCTAGACTGGTCGACGTGGACATCTTCGTGGAGGAGCGTCGTCACCAGATCGTTTGCCTGCGGAGTCGACGGCGGTCTTGATCACCCGAGCGCCACCGGAGTCGTAGGTGTTGCGCAGCTCGAAACCATCGCCGGCAACTCTGCAGCAGTCGGCGGGCGAGCTGAGGCTTGCTTGGCCCCTTTTTCCGTTCCGCAGGCCACCAACAATGAACCCAGCAGAAACACCGCTCGCGCTCGCCCAGCCATTGAATCCTCCGTACCACCTAGAAACCGATTTCGTTCGGAACGCGCCGACCTTAAAGGCTCCGGCGCTGGTCGGTCAACGTGAACAACCGAGCAGCGCCGCCAATCACTAACCTAGGCGCGTTCGAGTCTGCTCGTGCATCCGGCAGTACATCGGCGCACCGCCGCGTGAATTAACAATCGACACAGAATGCGTTATCGTGAACATGAGGTCCCATCATGCAGCGGCCCCTGGCAATCAACTTGGCTTCGCTCTTCGCGACAACGTTGCGAGGCAGTTTCGTGTTCGCCCTCTCACTGTTGCTAGTCCAATGTGGTTCGACTGAGCACAACGTCAACGAATCGGTGCACGCCGGCAACGGTAACAGCGGCGGTAGCGGGGCCTCGGGGGGTTTCGGTGCCATCCCAAGCATAGGTGGGACCTCTGGTAAGGGCGGCGCTGGCGGCGCCAGCGTTGTTTCCGGATCGGGTGGGGAGCTAGCGCTTACTGGCGGCACGGCGACGGACGGTGGCGATCGCGGACTAGATCAAGCCGGGACGCCGGGAGCAGGAGGGGTACCCAGCGCCGCGGGAGCCGCCAATGCCGCACTCGAACCGCCTCCCTGCCCGTTAGACAAAAAATGGATCAACTGTGCCAGCGATTGCGGAGGCGTCGATCAATGCTACTGCCAGGGGGGCTATCTCCTTCAGTGGACGCCGAACGAGGGATCCACTGTTCGGCTGCCTTTTTCCGACAAGGCGTTTCACTGTCCGATGCAAGATCGCCGCATTGTCGTGGCCCATCTGGTGCCCCCAATCTGTTTGGGCATCGAGTTGAAGGTTTCTGTCGCCGAGCCGTGGCGTGTGTCAGAGGCCGACGCGGTCGCAGCGGACAACCACAACGCGGGCTGCGATGGGCCAGCACACAACTGCCGAATCTTGACCGAATCGTCCACGCTCAGTGACTACGATTTCTGGTTCGTCACCGATGACCCGAACGCTCCACCCGCGAACGCCACCATCGAGATCGTGCCCTACGGGTCAAGTTGCAACTAGGACCACGGCCAGCGGCGGCAAACACACCACGAGCAGCTCCTGCGGTCTTCGAGCCACCGACTTGCGCTAGGAAAGTGACCTGGGACCGACTCGCGACGCCACGGCAGTTTCTGCAAAAGGGCTGCGGTGGGCTGCGGTGGGGCGGCCGAGGGAGGTGACGAATGCTCGTGGCGGAACAGCTCCAAGCCGTGACCGACCGAGACATCAACCATGGTCCATGGCGCTCTGAGCACGCTACTAACGCCCGACGCTACGCGCCGCGACCGTTACTGCGCCGCTCACGGCTGAGTCCGTGTTATGAGGCGCGGAAGAGGAGACCTGCGCCATGGCTTTTTCACGTCGTTTCGGAGTCGTTGGGATTTTGGCTAGTTTGTGGCTCGTTGCGGTGGGCTGCGACGACAGCAGCGACAGGAAGGTGACCAACACCTCGGACGGCGGTGAAGGCGGCGAGGCGCCGACTGGCGGTAAGTCGGCTGGCGGCAGCTCGAACAACGCTGGTAAGGCCGGCGCAACAACGGCCGGCAAGGGTGGTTCTGGCGGCGCGACAGCTGGCACCGGCGGCATGGCTGGCATGGGCATCAGCGGCGACGCGAGCGCGGGTCAAGCTGGCGGCGGCACCGAGGTGGTCGGTGGTGCGGGCGGCGCAGCTGCGGGCGGCGCGGGCGGCGCGGGCGGCGCACCTCCAGCCGGCGCGTTGTCGTGCGGTTTTTCGTGCGAGGTTGACGCCGACTGTGTGCTGGCCAGCAGCAACGCCACGACCTACAGATGTAATTCGACGACGCACCGCTGTGAGGATCGAACCGCGGCCTGCGAGACGCACACCGACTGCCCCGCCATTTTTTGGACCGCGGGCTGTACGACCAATGGCGACTGTGGCGCCATGGAAGCGTGCGTCGCTTTCAGGGGAACTGGCTTCTGCGCGACACTTCCCGTAGACGGCTGCGGCTCCGACATCCCCCTCACGCTGCCGCTCGTCGCTGGCGGAGCCGCCCAGGCGGTCTGCGGTAGCGGGGATGGTCGATGCATTGCTGGAGCCTGCCAGCCCGGTTGCGCTCTCTTCGGATGTTTTGGTCCCGGAGAAGTCTGCAATGAAGCGAGCGGCGTGTGCGGTTGCGAGACCGGCCCGGATTGCGACAGCGGCGTGTGCACCAACGGACAGTGCGCGCGAGCGCCGTGCGCAACCTCGGACGACTGCGCCGCGGACGCCGCTCAAACGGGTCTGGATGTCTGCGTGAACGGCAAGTGCGGCTGCTCCTCCGCGCCGGCTTGTGTCGATCCCGGCTTTGCCGGCGTTACCAAGGTCTGCGAATAGCTGAATTTACCTACTGAGACGGCGTTCGGCGCGGCGTGCGCCGTCTCGTGGTACTCCTGGTCGCCCATGATCCAGCAAGGCGAGCTACTTGCGGGAAAGTACCGCGTCGAGCAGGTGCTCGGCGTCGGAGGCATGGGCTACGTCGTGGCTGCGATGCACGAGCAGCTGGGGAAGCGCGTCGCCGTCAAGCTGCTGGTGCCCGAGCTGTGCGAGAACGAAGACTCGGTCACACGCTTTCTGCGTGAGGCGCGCGCGGCGGTGAAGATACACAGCGAGCACGTCGCGCGCGTGCTCGATGTCGGCGAGCTGACCAACGGCTCGCCGTACATGGTGATGGAGTTCCTGTCGGGGCGCGACTTGGCGGAGGAGCTCGACCTGCCGGGCCAGCTCGAGGTGCCGATCGCGATCGACTACTTGCTGCAAGCGTCCGAGGCGGTGGCGGAGGCGCACTCGCTCGGGCTGATCCATCGCGACCTCAAGCCCGCCAATTTGTTTCTGACGCACCGACCTGACGGTACGGCGTTGGTCAAGGTGCTGGATTTCGGCATCTCCAAAGCCATCAACGTCGACGACAGTGCGCTCGAGCCGGCGCCGAGTCTGACGGCGACTCACTCGCTGTTGGGCTCGCCGGCGTACATGTCGCCCGAGCAGATCCGGCGGCCGAAGAGCGTCGACACCCGCACCGACATTTGGTCGCTGGGTTCGATTTTGTACGAGCTTTTGGTGCGTGAGCCGCCGTTCGACGCCGATTCGCCGCTCGCGCTGTTGGCAGCGGTGGTGTCCGATCCGTTGCCCAGCGTGCGCGACAAGCGGCCAGACGTGCCAGTCGAGCTCGAAGCGGTGATCGCCAAGTGTCTGGAGAAGAACCCGGACAATCGCTACCAGACCGTATCGGAGCTGGCCGACGCGCTGGCGCCATTCGCGCCGCGCTCGCAGCCGTCGGTGTCGCGCATCTCGGGCATCTTGCGCGCGAGCGCGCTACGGCTGACGCCGACCGACAAGTCTCCGTCGTCGGAGCGCACGCTGCAGAGCCCCGGTCCTGGCCTCAGCACGCCGGTCACCGGCGATCAGCCGACCGAGGATATCCGCGTGAAGGTCGTGACGCCTGCGCCTGCCGCGCGCAGCAGCAACGGCAAGAGTACTGGCACCGAGTGGGAGTCGTCGCCGTCGTCGGCGCAGCGTTCGCGGAGGCGGGTGTTCGTTTTTGCGGTGGTCGCGATCGTCGCGCTCGCAGCAGGCGCGATCCTGTGGCAGCGCCGGCAGCCGCTGACGGCGGAACCGACGCCGGATCCGTCGACCATGAAGAGTAGCGCGCGAGCGGCGGCGGGCAGCGAAGCGACGTCGGCCGGCGCCGCGGCGGCTCCGGCGCCGAGCGCGGCGCTGCCGACGGCCGCTCCGTCGACTTCGGCGGGCGTGGACAGTGCGAAAATGGCCGTTCCGACGCCGAGCGCGAGCGTCACCGAAGCGGTCGCGAAGGCGAAGGCCAAGCCCCCTGCTGCGGCAGCGGTGGCTGCACCTGCCAAACCTGCGCCCGCACCCACGCCTACCGCGGCGAAGCCGGCTTCCGACCCGCTCGACGGACGACGCTAGGCGCCGCGGCCAGTTGCGCGCCGGCGCGCGCTCTTGCGGCGCTTCGCGACCGGCGCCAGCAATGCCAGCAGCAGCGCGGCGTGGTGCTCGGCTGCCAGCGCAGGCGAGAAACCGCAGCTCGACGCAGCTGGTGCGGCCCGGCGCGGCTTGGATTCGTCCGGCATTCCGGCGGCACCTGCGGCGGTCGGATCAGCGCCTGCATCGCTCGCGGCGCCGCCACTGTTCGCGCCCGGTTGCGCATCCGTCCCGCTGCCCGCGTCGGGCAGAGAACTCGGTTCGGCGAGCGGCTCAGCGCCGGCCGCAGCGAACGCTTCGTCGATCAGATTCTGAAACGGCGGCACGTGCACCAGCTGATGCAGCGCGGCCGGGTCCGAGCAGTCGTGCGCCTGCTGTAAGGAGTAGACACCGAGCAACGCTCCGCTGGTTGCCGCGAGCAAAGGCCCCCCGCTGTCGCCGATACAGCCTGACGGACCGTGCAGAATCAGCGCGCGTGGCGGCACGTCTTTTACGCCATCCGCCACCGAATCTGGCCCTACGCCAGCGATTATCAGGCCGGTCTTTTGGCGCCGTGCCCCGCGAGAGAAATCCAATGACGACTGTTGTCCGTCGAGGCCATAACCCACCAGGGTAACCGATTCGTTCAGCTCCGCCGAGCGGCCGAGTCGCAGCGGCACGATCGGCAGGTCGACAGCTTGGTCGAGCACGACGAAAGCCAAGTCATTGACGCAAATCGCAGGTGACAACGTGGACAGCACGCGCAGGCCGCGCGCCAACACGCGGCGTGGCGTCTTCCTGCCGTACACTTCCAGGCTGTCAGCCGGCACGTGCAGACCCAGCTCGCCGGCGCCGTTGAGGTTGCCCGTTAGCTCGCCGTTCACCGTGCACGAGAACAAGCCGTCGGTGTAGTACGAGACGCAGTGCCGGGCGGTGATGATCAAGTTCGGCGCGACGAGGCTGGCGCTACACAGCAAGTCGCCGGTCTTCGACGTTGCGCGGAGCAGCACGACGCCGTCTTGGTCGGAGCCCGAGGCTTCGCCGTCGACGATGCTGGCTGTGTTGATGGTCGGGTCTTCGCGCGGCGCGCGCTCCGCGCAGCCGAGTGCCGCGGCAAGCAGCGCGAACGCTCCTACCGGCAGCGGCGCACGCGCCGGCGACCGAGTCATGGGTAAATGCCGCTAAAACACGGGAAGGATTGGCCCACTACGTCCTTCTTTGCGGCGTCGTAGCGCAGCACGTCGTTCACGGGTTTGCCGGCCTTGTCGAAGCAAAAGACACCGCCCGTCACCGGCCGTACGCCGGTCTTGGGGTCGAAGCTCGGCGGTCCCAGCGTGCTCTGCACGTTCACGCTGGCGCCGGGCGCCGAGAGCGCGTTGAAGACCTGGCTCACCGCGCTGGGCCCGATGTTGAAGCTCTGACCTGACAATAGCCGCTGCATGCCACGCGCAATGCCGGGGCCGGTCGGCTGCGCTTCACCGGCGCCGTACATGGCGTACGCCAAGTAGTAGACCGCGTCGTAGTAGTTTGCGGTATCGACGTCCGGCGTTTTGAAGAGCTTGCGCAGTCGACCCTCGTAGGCGCGCTGCAGCGTCGTGTCTTCGGCCCCGGCGATCGAGATACCGATGAAGCGTCGGTTGGCTTCGGTCTCGTTGGCCTCGATGAAGGCGGCGATCAGCGCGCCGGTCGTCGCTAGATCTCCCGCGTTGTACGGTGACAGGATGTAAAACGGGCGGTTCTTACGCTGCTCGGCCGTGCCCTTCAAGGTGTTGTCGCCCCACTCCATCTCGATCTGTTGGAGCAGGCCGCTCGGCATCGTCAATAGCTCGTTGGCCGTCGAAATGATGATGTCGGGACGGGCCTCGACGATATTGGTCGCCACCGAGCCGAGCTGCGGGTCGTCGAGCTGCAGCGTGAAAGCGCTGTAATTGCCCGCCTTCCGGTTGGCGGTGGGGCCTTGGCCGTTGAACTTCAGCTCTGGCTCGACCGCGTCGCTCAGCTCGGCGTTGAAGGCATCGGTGGTGGTGACCAGCGCGACCTTGATCGGGTCGGTGGCGGCCAGGCCGCGCACGCCGCGCACGAACGTTTCGTAACGCAAGAGCAGCGCCGTGTACGTCGTCGCCAGATCGCCCGGCTGCCCGAGGATGTTCCAAATCAAGTCATGGTCGGGCTGAATCACCAGCGGCTGCGTGACCGCGATCGGGCTCAGAAAGAAAACGTCCTTGGCTTGGTGAGCCTCGAAGCCGCGCCGCAGATCCGCAGGCTTCAGGTTCGCGATCACGGCCTGCGTCTCGACGTCGTCGATCAAGTGGGAGAGCGCCGGTTCGACGCTGGCGTCAGCGTTGCTGCACACCACCATCACCAACGGTCGACGCAGGCCCTCGGGTCCGTCGGGCAACCCGCCGACGTTGTCTCCGCTCAGCTCTTGCAGCGCCAGCCTATGCGCCAAAACGATCGGGTCTTGGTCGGGGGCGTTCGGATTGATCGGCGCGAAGGCGCCGAATACGATCGCGTTCGGATCCGCCGCTGCTGTGCCGATGACGACTGGGCATTGGTCGCTGCGCAGGGTGACGCACGTGTGGTCGGAGGGACGGCAACGCGCCGGCTCGTCGGCGTTGTGGCTCACGCACTCGGCGTTGGTCGTACATTGCTTGCCGCTAGAATCTTGGCCACCGTGCCCCGGAACGGTGGCATCACCGCCGTCGGTTGGGCTCCCGGCGCCGGGTGACGCACCGCCGCCGCTCGAGCCGCCGTGGCTCGCGCCGCCGTGACTCGCACCGCCGCTGGCGTTCGGCAGGTCGTCGAGCGGCGCCACGAACATGCAGCCAGCGATCACACCGGAACCCAGCCCGCACAACAGCAGAGCGCGTTGCCGGTGGCTTGGTGAGCGCATGCTCAGAAGCCTCCCACGACGCTGAGGCCGGCGGATTCGGGCCCCGCCCAAGGCAGCACACGGGTCGCACTGCGGAGCGCCGGACGCGTCACATAAAAATACGTCGTCACACCCGCACCGAGCGCTGTCGCGGCCCACAGCCCGACGTTGATGTAGCCCATGCGCTGGGCTGAATCGGCGCTCTGCTGCGTGGCGTCGGAGCGACCTTCGGTTTTTGCCAAGTGGTCGTGGGCGCTTTTTCGATTGAGGTAGGCGACGCCGGTCACACCGGCGCCGACCGCGAGCGCCAGCGTAGCGCCGCCCGCAGTGTACGCGGACGTCGGGATCGGACGGCTGCCGAGCTCATCCCGCGCCGGCTGCGGACTGGGGCTTGCTGGGTTAGAGGTCGGAGTGGCGACTGGTGGCGCGGGCGCGAGCACCGGTTGTGGAGGAGCGATTTCGAGCTTGGGAATGCTGAGCGACTGCTGATCGGCTTCGGCCCCGATCTGAATGCTCTGGCTCCACGGCGCCTTGCCGGGCGCACTGGCGCGGACGGTGTGACCGCCCGGATCGACCGGTGTTGGCGCGCCGATCGCTGCACGGCCCACGCTCGCACCGTCGAGCTCGATACTGAGCTCCGGCTCGTCGGCATCGGCAGCCAGCAGCAACGTCAATCGTGACAGCTTGGGCTCGAGCGAAGCCGCCCGGCCTTGCGCGTACTCGACGCGATCTTCGCGCTGGTCACGCCGTGCCGCGACTGCCGCGTCTGAGTACTCGAGCCAAGCGCTCGCCAAGCGGCCTTGCTTCTCGTGGCATGCGGCGAGATTCAGCAAGGTACCGGTCGCCGGATCGAGGCGCTGGCTTTCGGCAAACTTCGGACAAGCTTTTTCGTAGTTGCCGGCGCTCATCAGATCGCGCGCCTGGCGGTACAGGGCCTCGGCTACCGCGGCTTTGGTTTCGGTCTGCGCGCGCGCCGCGTGGGGCAGCAGCAAGCAAAGCGCGACCACCCACGCGCCGGACCGGGCGCTCACGGCGCGCCTCCTTGGCCCGGTGTCCCGCCCGCGCCCGCGCTACCCATGTCACACAGCGAGCCGGATGGCTCCAAGCTCGGATCCGCGATGTCCTGTTGACTGAGCCGTTCGAGCGCTGCCTGCATCTCCTCGGCCTCACCGGGGCTGAGCAGGAGCTCGGCTTTGGCGACGGTCATGTACTTCTCAATCAAGGCGTTCGCGTCGCCGGCGCTGAGCGCCGCCGTGCCGTAGATCAGCGCGAAGCTTTGCACCGGCGTGTCGTTGCAACCCCAGAACGCCAGGTTCCAGCTCTGCAGATCGTTCAGAAAAGCGTCGCGCGCCTTGTCGGCCAAGTAGAGGTTGGTCACCCAGCGGGTTGCGCAGTCATCGTAGACGGCGTGGTCGTAGGCGCGCGCCGCGTTGAAGGCATGCGTGGTGCGTTGCGTGAGCCGGTCACACAGCGTGAGCTCTTCCGCGATCAGTGGGCCCGCGCCGCCGTCGCCGCTGGCTGCCGCACCGGCATTGCTGGCGCCGCCCAGCACGTCAGCAACACCGCCGTGACCGGCCTGTGTCGCGCTCGTGCCAGCCTGGGCGCTCGGGCTGCCGCCGGTCCCTTTGCCGCCGATCGTCGGCTCCGTGCTCCTGCCTCCAACCGGTTCATCGGCGCCACCACTTGCGGCGCCGGCGGAAGCGGGGGGCCCTGCTGTTCCCTCGTCTTGGCCGCAGCAAAGCAGCGCGCCGGAGCCCAGCAAAAGGACGCAATGTGTCGTCACCCAGAAGCGCGTCGCTTGCATGGCGCGCGGATAGTAACGGATAACCCCAAGCAGTTCTATCAGCCTGCGCACGGAGGCTTATCTGAACGAAATCAAGTCGCTTTCTGCCGCCGTAGTCATTTGAGCACTTCAAAAGCGCGCCGGGTGCATTGAAGCCGCGCCGAGAGTCAGCTAGGACGCTGACGGTGCTTGGAGCGGGTGGCCAGGCCGAACTCAACAATACCGGCAGGACCGGCAAGGAGAATGGTAATGGCGAGGCAAGTAGTTGGCGTGGCGCTCCTTACGTTGGTCATGGCGGCATGTTCCAGCACTCCGATCGACACTCACGAACAGGGTTCCACCGAGAGCGATCTCGGGAGTGTCAACCTGCCGCTCACGACGACGGTCAAAGACGGCACCATCTATCACCTCGCAGCCGCGACCTTCACCATCACCGGGGAAGCGCTCGCCGCGCCGCGCGTCGTCAAGCCGCCGGCCGATGAAGCCATTCACAACGAGCCGCTGCCGGTCGGCAAGTACTCGATAGTGCTCGCCAAGGGCTGGGTGCTCGAGAAGCGTGGCCCGGCCGAGAAGCTGTTCTCCCCCGTCACAGCGCAGCTCGTCACGCCCAATCCGCTGTCGTTCACGGTCGACGGCAAGCTGCCGGGAGATGCCTTTTTCGGCTTCGTCACCAGCAGCGGCGACGTCAGCCTAGGTAAGGGCAGCGTCAACATTCGCATCGGCGTCGCTGACTGTTCGGCTTACGATACGTACACGGCGTCGCTCGGTGCGCTCACCGCCGACTGCCTCGGTACGGTCGACCCGCGCGCTTACAAAGTGAACGCGGACGGGTTTTTGGTACCGACGTTCGACTTCTGTCCCAATGATTCGAAGCAAGGGGACCTGCTGCGGGAAATCCGCCAGTTGCTCTCGCTGCAGTACCGCTCGGCACGGCTGCCATTCGCCAAACAATGCATGGCCGGCCGCTACGACGCCTACCTGCAGAAGTTCGCCGGTCTCGGCATCGACGTTTGCCCGACGTGGAAGAAAGACCGCGTGGTCAATCCGATCACCGACGAAGTCATCCTGCGGGCGATCAAGCTCTTGCCCCCGCTGGGCAAGGACGACGGCACCATCCCCCCGGTGCTCGAGCTGCTGAAGGAAAACAGCCTTTACACCGTCGCGATGGACGTACCGACGCGGAACAAGTGCGACACGCCAGCGGCCTGCGCGCAGCTGTGCGCGGGCGCGTTCCCAGGCTTCGTGCTTGCCGGCCAAGGCAACAGCGTGCTCACCGATCCGGCGGCCTGGCTGCTCACCACCACCTACAACCCGCCGACGCTCCCGGATCCGTACCTGCGCACCGGCTACTACCACCCGATGTCGTATTACGGCGGCGCGCCCGGCGTGCAGTTCGGGACCTACCAGCGGTTCGATCCATGCGGGGGCCGGGTCTGCGAACCCGAAGCGTGCAGCTACTTCGCTGGCATTCACTTGAAGACGCAGCTCCAGAAGGACTGCCTCGACAACATGAACCTCGATACCTGCGTCAGCTACTGCGGCACCGCATTGCCGTAGCAGCTGATCATTGTCCTCATCTCGACGGGTCGAAAGCGCCCGCCGATGTGAGGCGCGAGCTGGCCTTTTCTGGCTACTTCATCCGAGACAACCAGAAAAGGCCGGCCAAGCTCGCGGCCAAGACCGCGAGCGCCAAGAGCGCGATGACGAGATCGGCGGTGCGAAAGCCGCGATCGGTGCGCGCGAGCTGGCTCTTGGCCTGTGGGACGCGCGCGATGGGCGCGGCGCCGCCGCCCGTGCTCAGCATCTTGGGCGCGTGGCTTAGCGGAACACCCGTCGGCGGATCTACGTTGTCGGCCTCGCGCATCTTCTCGTCGCTGCTGGCTTCGAGCTCGATCAGCGCCTCGGCGACCGGGTCGTCGAACGAGAGCTCGGTCTTGCCAACGCTCACCAGCTTGCCGCGCGGCCAGACGGTTTCTTTGTTGGGGCGGAGCGCGTTGCCGTCGAGCAACGCACCATTCTTCGAGCCCAGATCTTTCACCCACAAGAGCGCGCCGCGCCGACCTACCTCGACGTGCCGACGTGATGCGTCGGTGTCCGTCAAGCTCAAGTCGAGGCCCTGGCCACGGCCGATCACGTAACCCCGACCCGCCTCGCCCAGGACGAGCTCACGGCCCGCGTCCGGTCCCTGCTCGACGATGACTTTCACGGCGGCGGTCTCGCCCTGCGCGGCGAGCGCCGACGACACCAGCGACAACGCGATCTCGCGCGTGGCAAGCTGTGCGTCTTCGGTGGTCGGCACCGCTTCGATCGTCAGCTCCAGCCAAATCCGCCCGATGCGCAGCAGCTCGCCGCTACGGACCATGCGCGGTGCTTGCGGCGACAGCCGCACCGGCCCGACGAAGGTGCCGTTGGTGCTGCCCTCGTCGACCACCACGTAATCGCTGCCGCGCTGGCGAATCGAGGCGTGGCGATGGCTCACGCTCGGGTCCGGCAAGCGGATTTCACAGCCCTCGCCGCGCCCGATCACGATTCGTGGGGCGTCGAGGCTGATTTTGAGCGGGCTGGGGTGGTCGCCGGAGCGTACGACGACGGTTAACGCCATGGGGGCAAGGCGGGCGGGTACGGAACCCACCGGCCAAGAGACTGTTACCCCAATTGCCAAAACTTGGCCAAAGGCCCGCGGCCCCGGTACTCGAGGGGCAAGCCCTGCGCTCCGACTCCGGAGCCGAGGTTGGAGGCAGCCATGACGCAAACTCAAGAACGCAGGACCGAAGGCCAGGGCCGGATGCCAGTCGAGACGCTGGTCGAGGTCGTGGGCAATGAGCCCGGAACCCCAGCTTTCGAGGCCGAATCAGTCGACGTCAGCGCGCGCGGAATGCACCTGCGCACCGCGTACTTGCCCGACGAAGGAGCCCCCTTGGTGTGCCGCTTCGAGGACGACGGCCGCGAAATCGTCGTCGAGGGCGTGGTCGCCTGGCGTCGCGAAGGCGCGCGCGGCGGCGAGTTTGGCGTGGAGTTCACGGCGCTCGACGCGCGCAGCGTCGATGCTTTGAGCGAGCTGTGCCACGGCGGCGACAAGGCTGAAGCCGAGGCCGAGAAGCCTTCTTCCAGCGCCGCCGAGCCGCCGCACGGGTCGGGCACGAAGGTGCGCTTGCACATCGACGGCCTCGGTTCGCCGATGAAGGCGCGCGTCCGTTCGGGCAATCAGGGCCGCGTTCAAGTCGGCTCGAGCCTGGAGTTTTTGAAGGTCGGTCGCCGGCTCGAAATCGAGGATTTGGAGCGCGGCGGGCGCCGTACGGCGCACATCGACGCTGTCAACGTGGCGATCGATCCGGAGACCAAAGTGCCGCAGCTGGTCGTGGCGCTACGCTACGAAGGCGCGCAGAACGAGGCAGAGACGACGCCGGAGCCTTCCGTTGCCGATCTTTCCGGCGAGCTGCAGCCGCGCACGCTGCGCATACCCGGCGACGATGTCTCGGTCGACAGCGCCGAGCGCGCCGATCACCAAATCGAGGACGAAGGTGATCGCGAGGTCGAGGCACTGCGCGGCAAGATCGGTGTCGCCGCAACCCATGCGGGTGAAGCGGCGATGTCGGCTGGTAAACGCATGGCGGAGCTGTCCGGCACCGCGGCGACGAGCTTGTCCGGCTGGCTACGCGGTGCTTCCGCGAAGGTGGCCGATATGGCGAAGCGCGAGAAGGCGCCGCAGCGCCGCACGACCGCGCCCGCCCCGGCTCAGGTGGCGAGCGAAGGGCAGCGTCTGCGTCCGCAATCCGGCGAACGCGCCGGAGCTTCGGATGCGCCGAAGGCTGGTTTTGCCGCCGCGCAAGGCGTGTGGACGCGCCTGCCCAAGCAGAAAAAGCTGATGGCTTCAGCCGGCGTTGCGGTGATGCTCGCGACGATCGTCGCCTTGGCGACGCACCACGGCGCACCTCCGCCTGGCGCCGATGCGACGCTGCCGCAAGCCGAGCCGGCGGTCGTCGGAGCGGCTGCACCAGCTGCCGCTGTGCCCGCCGCCGCTCCGAAGCCTGCCGCCGAACCGGTGCCGAACGCGCTGACCGAAGCGAACGGCGTCGTGTCGGCCGATGTGCCGCTGTTCGGCGCCACGCCGATGGCGACGATGGAGCCGGCGCCGTTGGCACCGCCGCCGAGCGCCGCTGGCGTATCCGAGGAAGCCGCCGAGAGGGCGGAAGCCAAGGCGTCGGTCTCCGCGGCCGCCGCTGACGAAGCCTTCCCGGAAGAGAGCGACAGCAAGTCGGGCAAGGCCAAGTCGAGCAAGCCCGAGGACGTCGCGCCGTGGGGCCGTGGCAAGGTGAACAATCCGGTGATCCACCGCCTGCGCCTCGACTCAGCCGGTGACGCGCTACAAGGCGCGCTGCAGCCGACGGGCTTCACGGTCGTCGTTCCCAACCGCAAGGTGATGGAACAAGGTGCCAGCATCGCCAAGCGCGACCCGCGCATCGCGCGCGTGCACACGGTCAACACGCCCAACGGTGCGCAGATCACCTTCCAATTCAAGGACGGCGTGCCTGCCTACCGCGCGCGCCTGCGCCGCGACTTCATCGAGTTCCTGATCGGCAAAAGCGAGCCCAAGAAGGCCGAAAAGTCCGTCGCCGAACCGAAAAAGCCCGCCGCCGAACCGAAAAAAGCCGCCGCCGCTTCACTGCCGAGCGCCAAAGACAAATCAAAGTCCAAGCCCGCCGCCAAAGCCCACGCCAAGTAAAGTCGCTGCTGCGGAACCGCCAGGCTCCCAGATTTTTTCACAGGGAGATCGGGAGATCGGGAGATTTTTGGGGTTCGAGCCGCTAGACGACGCGCGCGTCGTAACGGTTCCGAACGGATGCTCTGCGGTGTGTTCTGAACCAAAAACTTCTCGCCTCCCGATCTCCCGATCTCCCTGTGAAAAAATCTCGATGATCGAGGTGACGGTCGGCACGACGTAGCTGGCTGGATTCGAGGGTTGGGTGCGCTGCCCGCGGCCAGCTGGCCGCGTAGGCTGGGCCTACAAGCCCCAGTCACGGATCAGCTTGGCGTTGTCGTCGGTGGGGGCGCCGCGCTTGAAGAGGGCAAAGTCGCCGGAGCGTTTGATGACGCCGTACTGGTTCTTGTCGAGGACGGCGCGCAGCGACACCTTGGTGCGCGAGAGCTTCAGCTCCTTGCTCGACGCCACGATCCACTCGGAGCCGTGGGGCCCGGTGCGCATCGTGTGCAAGATGCGCCGCGACGACAGGTGTGGTCCGACCTTTTCGGTCGCCGCGACGTCGGCGTCCTTGGGAATGTCTTTGATCAGCTCCATCAGCTGGGCGTAGCGCTTGGCTTCAGCCTCGGAATACGTGAACTCGACCTTGTGGAAGCCGCCCTTGAACGAGTTCTCCCGGCAGGCGAACGCGCCGTAGTTGAAGCTCAACACCGCCGAAGCTCCGCACACCGCGAACAGCGCCGCGCGTTGCCGCTGCGGCCCCAAATCCGGGCTCTTGCCGATCGCCACCAGCGCCAGCACGCTGGCCATGAACAGGTACGGAGCCCAGTGCATGGTGTAGTGGAACGAAAACTGGATCGGCGGATCGTAGTTGGTGACCAGCAGCGTCAAGAGAACGCCGGGGATCAGGCTCAGCCATAAGTACCAGCGCCGTAGCGGCAGGAAGGCCATCGGCGTCAGCAGGTGCGCCATGTAGATGATCTTCTTGTCGATGGCGAGCTTGGCGATCACGAACAGCGGATTGGTGATCAAGGTCTTGATCACGCTGCGGAAGCCGCGCTCGCCGTCCGCCCACAGCTCTTTGTACATGGTGGGGAACCACCAGTCGCCCGCCTCGTCCATGACGTAAAAACGGATCACCAAGAAGTACGAGGTCGAGACCGCGGCCAGCACCAGGCCGGCCGTTGGCCGATAGCCGCTGGCTAGCAGGAACAGCCCAATGATCGACAAGCCAATCGGAACGTCTTCGCGCATCAAGAGCGCGATCGCTGTGAAGATGCCCATCCAAACCCAGCGCTTAGCGTCCGCCGCCCACACCACGCCGAACACGAACAGCGCCGCGATCGGCACGTTCTGAAACTCGGAGAACGACGCCCCGTGCATCGGGTAATAGGCCAGGTAAACCAGCGTCAGCGTCGTGGCGACCCATTCGGTCAGGTGGCGGCGCGCGAACAAGAACAGCGGAATCGCGCTACAGCCGATCAACACCGACTGGATGACCAGCAGCGTCTCCGGTCGCGGAATCAGCGCGTAGATCGGCAAAAAGAGGTAGTGGCCGAACTTGGCGTGCGCGGCCAGGTACTTGCCGGGGTCGTCGGGGAACGCCACCGGGCTCTGCAGAAAGTCGCCGTGCAACCCGCCGTACATCAGGTTGTTGTTGATCGAAAGGTCGAAGTTGCCGGTGCGCAGCTTGTAGTGCCAACGCAGCAGGATGAACGAGAAAAACGCCCCGTAGGCCAGCGAAGCCGTCACCACCAGCACCAGCGGTCCGCGTCGCTTCACGATACTCGGTATCTGCTCCAGCGTTTGCTGCCAGAATTCGCGCGCCGCCGCCGGTATCGAGCGCAACGACAGCATCATCAGCGCCTCGAACAGCAAGCTGAGCAGAATCACGATCGGCAGCAGCGCTTCGTAGCGGTTCTGCCACGGCTTGGCGCGGAACAGCGCCGGCAGGGCCGGCAGCAGGATGCCCGGCACCAAGAACCACAGCCAACGCTCAAGCTCGGCCTCGCGGCTGCGCTTGCGAAACCACGTCAGCAACCCGACACCGACCGCGCCGCCTACCGCCAGACCGGCGATCAGCAGCGCTAGCATCAGCTTACGCTCGGGCACCCCACGCGTGTTGTTCAGCAAGAAATCTGGCACCCAGCCGGACTTGATCGACAACTGGGCCCAACCCGAGAGCGCGAGCCCCAAAAGCGAGCTTATCGCGAGTACGCGGGTCGTGATTGCCCACGGGTGTTGATCGAAGAGCGGGGGCGGTTCGTCGCTGGGCGGAGGCGGCGCGGCGTCGGAAGCCGAGTCGTCTTCTTCCTCTTCGCTGTCGTCCTCTTCCTCTTCCTCGTCCTCTTCGCTGTCGCCGTCTTCTTGTTCGGCTGCGCTGGCCTCGCTCGATGGCGCTTCACTGACAGCGGACGCGGGAGGCGCTTCCGGCTCGGCCGACGCGGGTGCGGTTACGTCCGCCGGCGCGCGTTCGTTAGACGCGTCCAGCGAAGTTTCCTTGGAATCGCCCACCGCTTCGTCGTCCTGGGACCCAGCCATGTCGCCGCCGGGTCTACCACGAGCGCCTCCGGAATAGAGGAGATCCCGCGCTGGCGGGGCGGCGGGCGACCGCGTACGCTTGGATAAGCATGCTCCGTAGACTGCGGCATACCGTGCCCCTCGCCGTCCTGGTGTTGGGGCTTACGGCACCCGCCGTCGCCTTCAATCCCGCCGGGCGATCGAAGCCGACCAAGGTCGAGCAGAAGCGGCCAAAGCCGGGAGGGGCGGCCAAGCCGGCCCACGAAAAGCCGAGCGTGCCCAAGCCCGCGCCAACCGACGCCGAGCCGGGGGGCAAAGCCGACGGACCCAACCGTGAGGCGCTGATCGCGCGCTACCTCGGCATCGTCCTGTCGCAGCCCGGCTCGGAGTTTCCGCTCGATCGGCTGACGCAGCTGTACCGCGAACGCGACGGCAACCTCGAGAAGCTGATCGCCGAGCTGAGCCTGCGCGTCAGCCGGGATGCTGCGCCGTACGCCGCGCTGGTCGCGCTCGGCGGCATCTACAAGAAAGACTCCCAGCCCGAGCGCGGGATCGCGGCCTTCGAGCAAGCCATCGGCAAAGAGCCGAGTAACCCGATCGGGCTTTTGGCACTAGCGCAGCTGTACGGTGAACGCGGCGACAAGCCGGCGTCGCGCGCGCGGCTCGAGCAAGCGCTGCCGTTTCTGAAAGACGCGCCGACGCGCGAGCAGGTGCTGCGCAACTTGATGGGCCTGTACCTCGACGAAAAGAATTTTGCCAAGGCCAAGCAGGTGCACGAGCAGCTGCTGGCGGCGACGCACGGCTCGTTCTTCGTGCGCGCCGAGCTGCCGCGCGAGCTTGCGGTGCGCGGAGACTTGCCGCGCGCCATCACCGAGTACGAAGCCGTGGTTCGCGCTGCCGCCGGCGACAACCGCGTCTTGGCGGTGGCGCTGGTCGATTTGGGGCGCACGTTGTCGCAGGCCGGGCGTGACCAAGAGGCGCAAGCCGCGCTCGATCGCGCGCTCGGTATCGCCGCCGGTGAGTCGGGCGCGCGTCGGCAGATCCTCGAGGCGCTAGCCGAGATTTATCGGCGTTCCGAGCGCTTGCCGGCGCTGGTCGAGCGCCTGGCCAAGTCGGCGTCCGGCACCGAAGAGCTGAAGCTGCTGGCGCAGCTGTACGAAGAGACCGGGCAGGGCGAGAAGGCGCTTGCCACGCATCGCAAGGTGCTGTCGCGCGACGCCAAGGAAGTCGGCACGCGGCTGCGCGTCGTGCATTTGTTGGAGGTGCGGGGCGAGCTGGAGTTGGCGATCGCCGAATACGACGCGCTGATCAAGAGCGCGCCGCGCAACCCCGACTACGTTTTTCGGCTGACCGAGGCGCTGTTGCAGCGCGGTGATCGCAAGCGCGCGCTGAGCGAGCTTGGAGCACTCGAAGCGCGTTCGTCCAATGACGAAGAAACCCTGACCGCGCTGGTCGACTTCTACGAGCGGATGGAAGAGAAGGACCGCGCGCTGGCGCTTTTGACGCGCCTGGCCGGCAGCGGAACCCAAGATCCGGAGCACGTGGTCGAGCTCGGCTCGCGCTACTGGGAACAGGGCGATAAAAAGCGCGCCGTGCAAACCTGGCAGCGGCTGCGCGCGCTCTTGCCCGACAAAGCCGAGGGTCTTTTACGGCTCGGTGAGGTGTACCTCGAGCACGATATGTCGCAGGAGGCGCTCGAAACGCTGGCCGAAGCCGTCAAGCGCGAGCCGAAGCAGGCAAAAGTGCGGCGCGCCTACGCTGTCGGCCTCGAGCGCGTGGGCGCTACGGCTGGCGGTCGCGACGGACAGCGCCTGGCATACGAGGAAGCGCGCAAGATTTGGGAGCAAATCTTGCGGGATTCGGTGGCGGACGCCAACGTCGCGCGCGAGGCGCGCCAGCACGTCGTGACGTTGCTCAGCCTGACCGGGCAGTTGGCGCCGCGCTTGACGATGCTGGAGCGAAAATTCGCGGCGGAGCCGGCCGACATGGAAGCCGGACGCCTGCTGGCCGAGGCGCACGTGCGGCTGCGGCGCTACGAAGACGCCGAGCGCGTGCTACGCCGGCTGTCGACGTTGTCGCCTGGCAACGTCGAAGATTTGACCCGGCTCGAGCGCGTGCTGGTGCTTGGGCGCAGGCTCGAGGCGGCGCTCGGTACACTGGAGAAGCTGGTCAAGCTCGATCCGAAGCGTGCGCGCGAATACTACCAACGCATGGCGGGCTACGCCGCCGAGCTGTACCAGGATGACCGTGCGCTGGGCTACGCCGCGCGCGCCGTGGACCTCGGGCCGGACGACGCCGAGGGCCACAAGAAGCTCGGTGAGATGTACGAGAAGCGCCAAGACGCGCCGCGCGCCGTGGCGGAATTTCGCAGCGCCATCTCCAAGAATGAGCGGCTGTTTACGGTGTATTTGGAGCTGGCGGAGCTGCTCGTCGGCCAAGGTCAGCTCGACGAGGCCGATCAGCTGTTTCGGCGCGTGGTGCGCTCCTCGCCCGATGAAGAGCTGGTCTACAAGGCCGCGCGGCTGTCGATGCAGCTGAATTTGGGGCGTGGCACGCTCGACTCGTTGGAGAAGGACCTGCTGCCGATCGCGCTCGGCAACCCCGAGCGACCGATTTTTCGCCGGCTGCTGGTCGAGGTCTACGGCGCTTTGGCGTATCCGCTCTTGCAGCGCACCCGCAGCAGCATCGCATCCGAAGCCGACGACGCGCGGGCCCAGCTGCGCAAGTTGGGTGAGCGCGCGGTGAAGCCGCTGCTCGACGCGTTGTCTGATCCGCGCGAGGCGCAACAGCAGGTGGCGATCACCTTGCTCACCCACGTCGGCAACAAGGACGCCGCATCGTCGTTGTTCGCGTACGCCAGTGGCAACGCCGATCCGGAGCTGAGGGCGCGCGCGATGGTCGCTGTGGGCACGCTGCGCGACGGGCGCCTCGAGCAAAAACTGGCCGATCTGCTGCTGCAGAGCGACCGCGGACGGCTCAGCGATAGCGATCCGGTGAGCATCGCGGCGGCCTGGGCGTTGGCGCGCCTGGGCACCAAGAGCTCGCTGACTCCACTCGAAAAGCTGGCGGCGGGCGATAGCGGCAACCTGCGCGCGTTGTCGATCTTGGGCTTGGGCCGGCTCGGTGACGCGCGCGCCGTGCCGTTGGTGCAAAAGGTGCTGCGCAGCCCGGACGCCGGCGCATTGCCGCGCGCTGCCGCGGCGTTCGCGGCCGGTGCTTTGGGCTTGCGCGGCGAAGCCGATACTCTCACCGAGCTTTCTCGCGATCCCGATCCCAGCGTGCGCGCGCAGGCGATCTTGGCGCTGGCGCGGCTCAAGCTCGAGCCGGCAGCTTCCGCGATCGCCGAAACGCTGACCGAGCCGTCGCCGGAGCTGGGCCGCGCGGCGGCGCGCGCGGCTGTGGCGCTGGTCTCTGGCGCGCCAGCCGCGCCGGACGAGGTCTTCCCGGTGCCCGACGCGGCGCTCGACGTGCGGCGCGTGATCGACGCGATTCAGCCGGCGCCGCACGACCCGACTTTGGAAGTCGCGGCGCTGGCCAAGCTTTCGCCGGCGCTGTCGCGCGCGGCCGCCGCCGCTGCCGAGTCGTCACCGGCGCGCGCGCGTGCCTTGTCGGAAGCGTTGTCGCGCGGCAGCGGGCTCACGCTCGGCAGCTTCGAGACCGCCAGCAGGAAGCCGAAGCCCGAGGAGCAAGCGGCAGCTCAGCGCTTGCTCGCGGACGTGGGCGCGAGCGTCGTCGGACCGCTAGCGCGGCTCACGGCGCATCCCGATCCCGATTTGCGGCTCGTGCCGCTGCCGTTCCTGGTTGGGCGCAGCGAAGACGTCGCCAAGCGCGCGCTCGAAGCGCTGACCAAAGACAGCGAGCCTTCGGTGCGACGCGCAGCGCTCTCGGCGCTCGGCCCTGAACAGCGCGAGCTCAGCAAATCGGTGGCGAGCCGGCTCAATCAGGAGGCCGAGTGGCCGCTGCGAGCGACGGCGGCGGAGGCGTTGGGCCGTATGGCCAAGGGCAACACGGACCCCGCGGTGGTGGAACCGCTGACGCGCGCCGCTGTCTCGGATCCGTACGCTTTGGTGCGCGAGGCTGCGGCGCGAGCGCTGGCGACGGTCGCGGGCAGCGCCGCGTTGCCGACGCTGCGGCAGCTGAAAGAACGTGATCCCGAGCCGCGGCTGCGCGCGCTCGCCGAACGGCTGGCGAAAGAGCTAGAGTAGCCGCCGGTTTCGCTCCGCATGACGTCTCGCGCTCTTTCCTCGATTGCCCCGCTGGGCGTGCTGCTGACGACGCTGTCGTGTCACAACAGCCTCGATCGCTTCAACACCAAGGGCGACACCGCCTTCTGCGGACAGCTGGTCAAGGCGCCAGCCTTTCAGGACGGCTTCGTGCCCGACGGAACACCGATGCTACTTTTGACCATGAAGCTCACGCTCGACACGAGTCAGCTCAGCAGCTTTACCGGAGACCAGAGCACGATCCTCGGACGGCTCTCGAGCAATGACGCCGACCTCGGCCTGTGCTCGGGCAGTGGGCAGGCGCTGTTCAAAAGCTCTCCACTGCGCGGTATTCCGCAGGTCGATCACGACGCGATCTCGACTTTGACCTTCGGCGAGGGCCACGACGAGGACTTCTTCGCCTTGACCGACTCCACCTGCCAGGGCACGATGTTGGCGGTCGTATCGCTGTTGCGCAAAGGCGATGTCGAGCTGCGGTTGTTCAAACCAGCACCGTTACCGTTGCCCGACGCGGGGCCCGAACAGCGCCCCGGATTCGCGCTTTTCTACCTGACTCGCGCCGAAAAGGGCTGTGGTTTCTAGCCGCGATATCCTCGTGCTCGGTATCGAGACGTCTTGCGACGAGACGGCGGCGGCCGTCGTGCGCTCGAACGGTGAAGTGCTGAGCGACGTGATCGAGAGCCAAGTTGCCGCGCACGCGCCGTACGGCGGCATCGTTCCGGAGCTGGCCTCGCGCGACCACCTGCGCAACGTCCGGCCGGTGATTGAAGCGGCGCTGCGCGCAGCCGGCGTGGCGCTTGCAGACCTCGACGGCATCGCGGTCACGGCGCGTCCGGGCCTGGCTGGTGCGCTGCACGTCGGTGCGCAGGCTGCGCTCGGCTTGGCATTCGGCCGAAGTCTACCGGTGGTTGGCGTCGATCACCTCGTCGGCCATTTATGCGCCGCCTATTTGCAGTACCCAGGTCATCCAGCGCAGGCGCCGGAGTTGCCGTTCCTGGCGCTGCTGGTGTCTGGCGGTCACACCGCGCTGTATCGAGTAGATGAGCTCAGCGCGGCCGGTATTCGCGAGCTGGGGGCGACGCGCGATGACGCGGCCGGCGAAGCTTACGACAAGGTCGGCAAGCTGCTGGGCCTCGGCTATCCGGGCGGGCCGGTCATCGATCAGCTGGCGCACGAAGGTGATGCCTCGCGCTTCGACCTGCCGCGGCCAATGAGTCGCAAGGACTCGCTCGAGTTCAGCTTCTCGGGTTTGAAGAGTAACGTCGCTCGCTACGTCGAGCAGCATGGCCGGCCGCAAGATCGGCAAACGCTGTGTGACCTGTGCGCGGCATTCCAAGAGCGCGTCGTGTTCACGCTGGTCAAAAAGTCGGTCGCGGCGCTCGAGCGCGAACGGCTCTCCACGTGGGTGATCGGCGGTGGCGTCGCGGCCAACAAGGGGCTGCGCACGGCAGCCGCAGTGGCAGCCGCCCAGCGCGGGGCGCGCTTGGTGGTGCCGATTCCGCGCGCCTGCACCGACAACGCCGCCATGATCGCATTGTGCGGCGCGCTACGGCTGCGAGCTGGCGAGAATCACGGCCTCTCCCTGGAAGTAAGTCCCTACACCGAGCTAGCGCAAACAACGCGCAAAGGCCGCGGCGCGCGCGGCGCAGCCTGAGCACTCGTCGCATCTTTGGCTGCCGACTCGCAGCCCTCTTGCAGAAACTGCCGTGGCGTCGCTGGGCCGAGCTGTGCGAGCGCTTCGGGCTGCGATCGTCCTGGTTGCTTCTTCGCGCTCATCATGACCACCCCAACCGACCTCAAGCGCCAGCCCCAATCAACCTGCTGAAAGGAGACCACTGAAACCCAGGGCCGAAGCCCGCAACCGAAACCGAAATTTCCGGCTCCGCGCCGAGTCCGAGAACGGCCCCGCGCGAGCG
>JBBRMI010000013.1:0-81534 GCA_038230915.1 Polyangiales bacterium
AGCTGCGACCTGCCGCGCAACCAGCTCGTGGTTATCACCGGGCCGAGCGGGTCGGGGAAGTCGTCGCTCGCCTTCGATACCATCTACGCAGAGGGCCAGCGGCGTTACGTCGAGTCCCTGTCGGCCTACGCCCGGCAGTTCCTCGACCAGCTGCCCAAGCCGCGCGTCGAGAGCATCGAAGGGCTGAGCCCGGCGATCGCGATCGAGCAGAAGGGGCTGGGCAAGAGCCCACGCTCGACCGTCGGCACCGTGACCGAGATCGCCGACTACCTGCGTCTTCTCTATGCGCGCATCGGCGTGCCGCACTGCCCGAAGTCCGGCAAGGTCCTGCGGGCCTACACGGTGCAGGAAATCGTCGACGAGATCCTGAGTCGCGGCGAGGGCGCCCGCCTGTCGTTGTTGTCGCCGATCGCCCGCGCTCGCAAGAGCGACCTCGGGCAAGAGCTCGAGCGGCTGCGCCGCGACGGCTTCGTACGCGCGCGCGTCGACGGCCAGAACATCGACTTGGCTGACGAGCTGACGCTGGCGCCGGAAGCACCGCACGACCTCGACGTCGTGGTTGACCGAATCGTCGTCAAAGACAGCGCCAAAGGCCGTATTACCGACTCGGTCGAGCTGGCGTTGAAGTTGGGCGACGGAACGTTACTGCTCGATAGCGGCGACGGGAGCGACCCCGTCGTGCGCAGTGAGCGGCTGGTCAGCTGGGAATACGGCATTACGCTGCCGCCGCTCGAGCCGCGCCTGTTTTCGTTCAACAGCCCGCATGGCGCTTGCCCGACCTGTGATGGTCTGGGCGTGCGCTCGGCGATCGACGAGGGCCGCGTCGTGCCCGATCCTTCGCGCTCGCTCCGCGAAGGCGCCGTCGCAGCCTTCGGGCGTCGTGGCTCGGTCGCGACTGCGACGGAGGTCGCCAAGCTGGTCGACCTGCTCGGCGCCGACCCCGACTCGGCCTGGGCCGATCTGCCCGAGGCGATGCGCAACGCAATCCTGCATGGCGGCGCGCTCAAGGTGCGGCGCGGTCGAGGTCAGAGCCCCAGCTACGACGGTATCGTGCCGCGGCTTTCGCGAATGCTGGAGTCCGGCGCGATTCCGGAAGGCGAAGACCAAGAGCAAGACGCCGAAGAGGGCGCGATTCGACCCGAGGATTTAGGGCGCTTCATCGTGACGCAGATCTGCGAAGCCTGCGGCGGCGTGCGTCTGCGCCCCGAGGCGCTGGCGGTGCGGCTGGGCGACAAGACCATCGCCGAAATGTGCCAGCTGCCGCTGCGCGGCTTGCGTGAGCTGCTGGTGGCATTCTCCAAGAACCGCGATCTCTCCCAGCGCGATGCCGCGATTGCGCTTCCGCTGGTGAAAGCGGTGACCGAGCGACTCGGCTTCCTGATCGACGTCGGCCTCGACTATTTGGCGCTCGATCGCGCGACCCACACGCTTTCGGGCGGTGAAGGCCAGCGCATCCGTTTGGCGACGCAGATCGGCGCCTCTTTGGTTGGCGTGCTCTACGTGCTCGACGAGCCGAGCATCGGCCTGCATGCCCGCGACAACGAACGCCTGCTCGAAGCGTTGCGGCGCTTGGTCGTGAAGGGCAACAGCGTGCTGGTCGTCGAGCACGATCGCGACGCGATCTTGGCGGCCGACCACGTGCTGGACATGGGCCCGGGTGCCGGTGCGCTGGGCGGGCAAATCGTCGCGCAAGGCACGCCGGCGCAGTTGATGGCCGATCCGGCGTCGGTCACCGGCCCCTACCTTTCTGGGGCGAAGCGCCTACCGATTCCGACCACGCGCAAACAGCCGAATGGCGCGGTATTGCGCGTGATTGGCGCCAAGGCGCACAACCTGAAGAACGTCACGCTGTCGGTCCCGCTCGGCGTGATCGTCGCGGTGACGGGCGTGAGCGGCTCGGGCAAGAGCAGCGTGGTCGTCGATACCCTGCTCAGCGCGGTGCGGGCGCAGCTGTATGGCGCGACCGGGCTGGTCGGCAGCTGTGATCGCATCGAAGGGCTCGAGCACATCGACAAGGTGATCAGCATCGATCAAGCGCCGATCGGCCGCACACCGCGGTCGAACCCCGCGACCTATACCGGAATTTTCACGCATTTGCGCGAGCTGTACGCCGGCTTGCCGGACGCGCGCGCCCGCGGTTACAAGCCGGGTCGCTTCTCCTTCAACGTCAAGGGCGGCCGCTGCGAAGCTTGCCAAGGCGACGGCGTCCTGCGGGTGGAGATGCATTTTTTGCCCGACGTGTACGTCACCTGCGATGCCTGCCTTGGCAAGCGCTACAACCGCGAGACGCTCGAGGTGCGCTTCCGCGGCCTAAGCATCGCCGACGCGCTCGACCTCACCGTCGACGAAGCGTCCGATCTACTCGAGTCGATCCCGCGCATCGCTCAGAAGTTGGTAGCGCTGCGTCAGGTCGGCCTCGGCTATATCCAGCTCGGCCAACCCGCGACCACGCTCTCCGGCGGCGAAGCGCAACGCGTCAAGCTCGCCACCGAGCTCAGTCGCAAGGCCACGGGGCGCACACTTTACGTGCTGGACGAACCGACCACGGGCTTACACTTCTCCGACATCGAGCTACTTACGCACGCCTTGCTCGGCCTGCGCGACGCCGGCAACACCGTGCTCTTGATCGAGCACAACACCGATCTGATCGCGTGCTCGGACTGGGTGATCGACATGGGCCCAGAAGGCGGCGAACAGGGCGGCTACATCGTCGCAGAAGGCACGCCCGAAGAAGTGGCCGAGCGCTCCGAGAGCCACACCGGGCGGTTCCTAAAGGTCACGCTGGACCAGCACGCCGGCATCACCAAACCGCGCGCCAAAACGCCGATAGCTACCAGCAAACGCTCAGTGCCGCCGCCCAACGACAAACCCTCAGCGCCGCCGAAGGCCAAAACAGCCGCGCGGCGGCGTTGAACTCGCCTCCGCGCGGAGCCGCTTGATGGTGCGTGTTTTCGCGGCTCGCCCGCGAAAACTGTGAAAACCCCGGCCGACCTTGATCGAGCAGATCGCGATCGGACGAGAAGAAGAATCAGAAACCCGGCGGGGCCGGTCGCAAAACCCGTGCTGAAACCCGCGAGGGTCGCGAGGCATCTGGGCCGTCGAAGTGCAGACCAAGACCAAACGCGCGACGATCGGGCCGCCGAAGCGCAAACAGAAACCTAGGTAAAGTCTTTTTCGACGCGCTCTTGGTCTTCTTTGCAGCGAATACACAGCGTGGTCTCGGGGCGCGCTTCGAGGCGCTTGATCGAGATCTTCTCGCCGCAGTCGTCGCAAGTGCCGAAGGTGCCGTTCTCGATCTTGTCGATCGCCTTCTGAATCTTGTCGAGGAATGCCTTCTCGCGACCGCGCAGACGAAACGTGAACGATTGCAGGTACTCGCTGGACGCAAGGTCCATTTCGTCCGGCAGGTCGTTGGCATCGAGCGTCATGTCTTCGTCCAGCGTCTGCTGGGCACGCTTGATGATTTCTTGTCGCTTGGCTTCCAGCATGTCCTTGAATTTCTTCAGCTGGGCCTTGCTCATCTGCTGTTCTTTGTCCCGCATGGGAGCCTCTGTCTTTCGAAACGCCACCGAAATGGCCCAACACCATAAGGACGACGCCCTCCCCCGTCAACCGCGCTCGCCTTCGCTCGCCTGCGCTCGCTCATCTTTCTCGGTCCTCGCTTGCCTTCGGCTCGCTCGTCCCCCTAGCTTTTGGCTTCCCAGCTTTTGGCCTCGGGGCTGGCCTCGGGCCGGGGCGCAATTGTCGGTTAGGCGCAAGAGTCAGGGCTATTGGCCGGCTGGTGCGGCCGGGACTCGGCCCCGGCCCTCTTTGTAAGCGCGGACCGCGTTCACGATCGCATCGGCCAGCTTCTGCCTAAAATCGCCGGTGTTAAATCGCGTCTCGTCGCGCGCACTCGAGATGAATGACGTTTCGAACAACACGGCGGGCATGCGCGCACCGGCCAGTACGTAGAAGCCGGCACGCTTCACGCCACCATCGGGCACGTCGGGGTAGCTCGGCGAAAGTGAGCCCATGGCCGCGCGTTGCAGCAAGTTGGCGAATTCGCTCGACCGCGCGTCGCTCGCCCGATCACCGCTCCGGCTCATCGCGCGGGCCAGCTCACTGGTCGCCTCCGCTGAGGCGGAGTTTTCGAGGGCGGCGATCCGCGAAGCCAACTGGTCTTTCGAGTCGTCGAGCACGAAGGTCATGACGCCACTACCGCCACTGCGCTCGGTCGCGTTGCAATGGATCGAGATGAACAGATCGGCGCCGAAGCCGTTGGCTCGCGCGGTGCGCTCCTCGAGCGGCACGAACACGTCGGTGTCACGCGTGAGCAGCGTGGATATGCCGAGCTCGCGCGCGATCAAGGGCGCGGCGCGGTGAGCGATGTCGAGCGCCACGTCTTTCTCCCGCAATCCAGTCGGGCCAGTCGCGCCTGGGTCATGGCCTCCGTGACCAGGATCGAGCACGACGCGCCGCACGTCACGTGAAGGCCGCGCGCTCGAGTCCGGCTTGGCCACGTCGATCACCAGTCTGAACGGCTCGGGCACGTAGAAGACGCGATGCTCGGCCACGGCGGAAAGGTCGAGCACCACGCGCGTGCCATCAGGTCCTTCGACGGCGCGAACCCGCTCGAGCAACCCTTCGGCGGCGAGCGAGCTCTTGCCCGCGTAGTGCGCGCCGCGCAGATCGACGAACAAGCGCGAGCTGGCGCCGCCTTCGAGCGAGCCCACCTCGAAGCGCACTGGTTTGGACACGAACACCACCACGCGCGCGGCGTCCTTCGCGGAGTAGCGCTCGATGTGCGTCAACGTGGCGGTCGCCGCGGCTCCGTTCGGCGCTTGGGCGCTCTGCGCCGGTGGTGGCACGTCGCTACTGGCGGAAGCGTCTGCCGCAGCGTGCGGCTCGAGCGCGCCGAGCGCAGTCTCGCTCGGTCGAAACGCCTCGAGCATCGCCAGCGCCGCAGCGATGCGTGGACCGCACGGCGCCGGCGCCGTCCGCGACACCGCGTACAGCGCGCGGTACGTGGCGTCGACGTCGGAGTTGAGCTCGCCCTCGAGCAGGCTTCGTTCGAGCTCCGAGACGCAGCGCAGCGGGCCGCCACTCTTCGCGAGTTGGGTCCAAAGCTCGAGCGCTTCGAGCGCGTCGGCCTCGCGGTGCTCGCGACGAAAAAGTCGCGTCCGAATCGTGGCGGCGAGCGAAAGCGCGAGCGCACCGTCGGGGCCTTCCGCGCCGCTGCCGCGAACCGCCAACGCATCGGCGCTGGCCACGGCTACGGGACGCGCCGCCAGCGGTTCCTGCGCCCGGGCCGCGGTCGACGCCGAGCTCAGAGCGGTCGGTGCCGGGGCGGTCGGCCCTCCTCGACCGCAGCCGACCGTGAGGCCAAGCGACAGAAGCGACAGAAACAAGGGGGCGGCTGGGGGCCCGGCCCAAACCATGAA
Source organism: Polyangiales bacterium (assembly GCA_038230915.1). Lineage (GTDB taxonomy): Bacteria > Myxococcota_A > Polyangia > Polyangiales > Polyangiaceae > PMG-095. Next base: position 5,424 of record JBBRMI010000013.1, read on the forward strand.
TCTTTTCAGCTGGCTGCGTTGCCGAGGCACGACGGCCGATGCTAGCCTGACTGGAACCAGAGCGCTTTATGCCGGATCCCGATCGTCCTTCAGGCGCCCCGCTCAGCGACAGCGAGGCTGATCGCCTTTCCGAGCGTTTTACGGCGTCGTGGGACGATACCGAGCCTCCAACCGTGGAGCCTGCGACCATGCCGCTGCCCGCGCCTGCGCCTGCCGTCGCCGCGCCCGCGCCTGCTCCGACCACTCGTCCGGCTCCAGTGGTGGAGCGGCGGCAGAAGCAAACGCTCCTGGGCATCGCGCCGATCGTCGTCGGCCCCTCGCAGCCGCCCGCCGTCCCCAAGGTCGCACTTGGAACAGCTCCGGCCGTTGCAGCGCCCGGAGCGGCTCCAGCGCCGCCAGCGGTCGGGTCGGTAGCCGCAGCGGCTCCGTCGCCAGCCATCGTCTCTACACCACCTGCCAGCTCGCCGGATGCCAGCTCGGTCGCGCGCGGCGTCACCACGCCCTCGAAGCCGTACGTACCGAAGGACGATCCGTCGACCCCGGCCGTCGTGATCAGCGAGGCCGCGTTGGCCGGAGCGAGCACCTCCGGCCCCGCGCGAGCACGGATTGCTCAAACCCTTCCTGCCCAAACCCGGAGTGCCCCCGCAGCAGGAGCGGCGCCAGTCGCTGCGACGGCTTCCCCAGCGTCCGCCGCGGTGCTCGACGACACCTACCCCCCGGCACGCCGGCGTGGCAGCAAGCTGCCGCTGTTTTTGGGGGGCGCCGCAGTCTTGGCGATCGGTGCCGTGGCGTTCATGAAATTGAGCGCCAGCCCCGAAGAGCCAAGCGCTTCCAGGACCGCGCCGACCACCGGCAGCGCAGCAGCGGAGCCCGCCGCCGTGCCCCCCCCGCCGCCAACAGCGGAGACCGCTGCCGCGCCGCCACGCGAAGCGGCTCCGGTCGCAGCGGCAGAAGTCGCGCACGCGGTATCGGAGCAGCGTGTTGCCAAGGCCGCCGCGGGCCAGCCGGTTGCCCCAGCGACGACCCTGAAACGCGGTAGACCGGTCAAAAAGCCGCCTGCACCCGCGCCGCGCAAGCCCGCTCCGCGCAGCGAACCGAAGCCAGCGGCGGTAGCGCCGCCCCCTGAGCCAGCGCCCACGCCGGCGGCCGCACCCAAGCCCGGCAAGGGCGTGATTGTGCGAGAGACCCCGTTTTGAGCGGGACTTTTCGGTCTATCGTTTACACTTTGGTTCCTAGTGACCATTTCCTTGTCGATGAGCTCGTCCGCCAAGCCAATCGACAGCGACAGCGAGCGGCACATTTGAGGCTTGGTGCATGCGAAGAAACGTCTCCCTCAATCTGACGCAGCTTGGTACGGCGGCGGCCCTGCTCGGCGCTCTCTTGCTGGTAGCGGCGCCCGCCCGCGCTCAAGACGACGTCACGCTGAGCATGGCGCGCGAGCGCTTCAAAGAGGGCGTCGCTTACTTCGACAAGAAGGACTTCGCCAAGGCGCGCGTCGCGTTCCTGCAAGCGTACGCGTTGAAGAAACACCCCGCGGTGTTGCTCAACCTCGCGCAAAGCGAGCTACGATCAGGCCATGAGGCTGGCGCGGCCAGGCACTTCGCGCAGTACCTGCGCGAGCACAAGGACGCGACCGACTCGGAACGTCAAGGCGCCGAGACTGGACTGACGGCAGCCAAGGCGTTGGTCGCCGAGGTCGCGCTCGAGGTCGACACGACCGGCGCGGAAGTGTACGTCGATGGCGATCTGGAAGGCCAAGCTCCGCTGCCCGGCGCCGTGTACCTCACGCCGGGCGCCCACGAGGTTCAGGCGCGCAAAGACGGCAAGACGGCCAGCGGTAACGTCAACGCAGCCGCCGGCCAATCCACGAGTCTGAGCTTGAACCTGGCTCGCGCAGCGAAACCGCCCCCGCCCGTGACTGAAGGTGGCACGCCACCCGCGGATGTCGGCACCGAAACCCGGCCTGAAGAGGCGGAGCCCGCCTCCTCCCGCCAAGGCTTCTTTCCTTGGCTCACGCACACGCCCGGCGCGATGATCGGCGTCGGCCTGACCGGCGCGGGGCTGATCGGCGGCGGCGCGTTCGCGTTCGGCTCGAAATCCTCTTACGACGCCGCCGACAGCGTGGCGGCGCAGATCTCGCAGAAAGCCAAAGAAGTCGACCTGAAGAACAACGACAAGATCGGCGCCTGCTCGAACCCCGAGAACTGGCTGCTCAACTACACCGACAGTCCTCGGAAAGAGGTCTACGCCGTGGCAGCTAACCGCAAGACGCGCGCCGCGCAGTACAAGGCAAACTGCGACAAGTACTCGAAAAACGTCAAGTCTGGCGACACGTTCAAGACGCTGGCGATCGTGAGCTTCGCGGTCGCGGGCGCTGCGGCCGTCGGCACGATCGTCTACTACTTCGTCGACTCGAAGAAGACCGACAGCGCCGCCAACGCCAACAAGCGTCGAATCGTCGTGTTGCCCCTTTACGAGTCGGGGTTTGCGGGCGGCTTGGTCGCTGGCAGCTTCTAGCTGGTGGACGAGCCGGTCCGGCGCGCTGATTCTTCGAGCTCGCGCTTGATCAGCAGCGCACGAAACGTGGTGCGCGGAATGCGGGCGGCGCGAGCCGCGGCGCTGACGTTGCCCGCATGGCTCGCGAGCAGCGCCTGCGGGTCGAAACGCCCGATATCGCGCACGCGACGCGGCCCGACTTCACGCACGCTCAGCGCCAGATGCTGAGCCTGGATCTGAGCGCCGCTGGCCAGGGCCGCCGCGCGGTACAAGACGCCCGATAGCTCGCGCACGTTGCCCGGCCAAGGGTGCGCCACCAGCACCGCCAGCGCGTCGCTCGACAGCTGCTTGTGCCCCAGCTCCGGCGCCAGGCGCGCGAGCAACATGCTAGCCAGAGCTGGAATGTCGCTGCGCCGCTCGCGCAGCGGCGGCAGTCGCAGCGTGACGGTCGACAAACGATGGTAGAGATCGCCGCGAAACCGGCCGTCTTCGACGCGCTCGGTCAGCGCTGCCCAGCTCGCGGAGACGATGCGCACATCCACGTTCGTCGATGTCTGAGCGCCGAGCGGCCGAACGCTGCCGTCTTCGACGACGCGCAGCAGGCGCACCTGAACGCCCGCGGAAAGCTCGGCCACTTCGTCTAGAAATAGCGTGCCGTGGTGCGCCTGTTCAAACGCCCCCTGTCGATGAGCAACCGCACCGGTGAACGCACCGCGGCGATGCCCAAACAGCTCGGAGTCAGCCAGCGACTCCGCAATAGCGCCGACGTTGAGCGGCACGTACGGCCCCGTTGGCCGGCCCAGTATGTGGATGGCGCGCGCCACCAGATCTTTGCCGGTACCCGACTCACCCTGGATCAAGATCGGCGCACGCGTTCCGGCGTGGCGGCGTACTTCTTCGGCGATGCGCCGCATCGGCTCCGAGCTACCGACGATGCCCGGTAGGGCGCTGGCAGCTTTCACCGGCGCGCCTAGCGCGGGGCTGAGCGTCACCGTGGAACGGCCGATCACGAAGCTTGCATTGGTCGCCTCCAGCCGCGCTTGCGGTACGCGCGCTCCGCCGACGAACAGCCCGTTCTTGGAGCCGAGATCCACGACGACCACGCCCTGGTCATCCGCGCGGAGCTCACAGTGCCGGCAGCTCACCGTGCGATCTGCCAACCGCAGACCGGCGTCAGAGCCGGTCCCCAAAACGACGGACTGACCGGTGCCGAGCTCGAAGAACTGCGCCTCGCCGTCGCAGCTGCCTACCTCAACGTGAAAAGGTCCGAGCTCGCGCTGGGTTCGAAGCTCCAATGTTTGCTGAGAGTCGTGGTATTGCGTCATTTTTCGTCGCCTTCGCCTCCTCATCGGCAAACGTGCGCTGGCAGTTGCGCACTAAAAACGTGGTAAGAGGCTCCGGCCATGAAACCTGCCGTGCTGCTCAGCATCGCGACGCTGCTTTTCCCCGCCCTGGCGCTCGCCCAGACCGCGCCGGGCAGCGCCGCCACCAGCGCCGCTCACGCGGGTCTCGATCCGGACGCGCCGCCCCCGGGAGTGCACGTCATTGACGATACCGAACCCAAGACTCCCCTCGTCCCGCGCGCGAAGGACCTACTCGACGCACACGTGTTGATCGGCGCAGCCGTCGGCCCGGCGTGGTCGTTCGGGCACCTGGGCACCGATGTCTCTGCGACCCGCGGACTGGGAACGGGATTGGGATTCCGAGCTGACGCGGGCTTTGGATTGAGTCGCTCGGTCGTGCTCGGCGCTTGGGGCAGCTTTGCGAGCTACAGCGACGGCAGCGGCTGCGGCAGCTCTTGCTCGGGCAAAGCCTTCACGGTCGGGCCGTTCGTGCGCTACCACCTGCAGCAGGGCCTGCGCTTCGATCCATGGTTCACGTTCGGTGGCGGCTTTCGCCAGGTGTCCTTCATGGATGTCGCAGGCGCGCGGCAGAAGTTCTCCGGTGTGGAGTGGCTCCATCTCGAGCTCGGCGCTGACTACTACATGTTCTCCGGCTTCGGCATCGGCCCTTACAGCGCGCTCGGCCTCAGCTCGTACGCTAAGCGCGCCGCTGGTGCGGGCGATGCCGCCGTGAACACGGAGCTCAGCGTCGGGCTGCGAATCTTGTTCGACTTGCCTGGACGCTGAGCAGCTTCGTCGCGCCTCAGCCGGCCGCGACCTGAATGCCGAGCGCCTTCCTTACCATCGTGTACTGCTCGCCGACGAAGTAGAGCAACAGCTCCTTCATCTTGTCGGCAGCCGACAGATCACCGGGCAGTTGCTGCTCGGCGCCGATCAGCTTCTTGGCAATCTCCAGATCTCCGCAGACGATCAGACCAGCCCGGCAAGCCGTGAGCTCGACAGCTTGGTTCCAACGCTTGATGTTGGCCTTCGCGCCCTCTTCGATGAAGCGCTTGACCACCATGCGCAGACCTTCGAGCTGCACAGGCTGCATGTACTTCGACAGCTCCTGCGCGGTTGCGCGGATCTGCGCCAGCATGTCTTGCGGTAGCGGAGTTTGCGGCGCCGCGATCATCACGCCGGCGTAAAGCATGATGGTCAGCTCTGCCTGCGTCGGGAACAGCGTCCGGATGTAGTGCTCACCGCGGTACAGGGCCAGGTGCTTACCGCACATGAACGTCAGCTCTTGCGGCTGGAAGCCGGTGAGCACCGTCTGACCCGCGACCGAGGCCGGCGGAATCGACGGCACGGCGACGATCGCGCCGGGCACGTCGTTGCGCACGTACAGATCGGGGCTCTGCACGCCTAGCACTTGCGCAGCCCAGCCGAACGTCTTGGCAAACGTGACCGTCGAGGTCGCCGGGTCCTGCTTGAAGCGCTTGTCCAGCACCGGCGGCTTACCTTGTGCCTGCAGCTGCGCGACCTTGGCCTGCAGGGCGGCGGGCGCGATCATCTCGAAGATTTTCGAGACGTATAGGTTCTCGTCTGCATGGAACACGTACTTGGCCCAGTGTTCGTTCGACAGCCGGCCCTTCACGGCCAACATGCCCTGCGGACGGTAGTCTTCGAAGAAGCGCTTCTCTTCGTCGTCGGCCTTGCGCAAGAACGCCATCGCGGCCGCCAAGCACCAAGCTTCGTCGTACGACTGCTTGTGCAAGTACAGCCGATACAGGGCGCGGTACGGATCGATCTTGAGCGGGTCGGCGTCGAGGATGACGCGCTGTTCCTCGATCGCTTCGTCCCAGCGTTCGCTGACTTCGTACAGCTCAGCCAAGATCTGGTGAACGGTGACCTCGCCGGCCTTGACCGTCGACGCCATTTTGAACGCTTCAACCGCAGGCTCGGTTTCCTGCAAGCGGTCGCGATAGATCAAACCGAGCTGATGCCAGAGCGTGAACTCGAGGTCGTTGTTGCCCTTGCCGGCGATGCGGTGAAGCATCTTGCGGTAAGCGCGCTCGAGCTGCTTCCAGTTCTTCTGCTGGGTGAGGATCTTGTTGATACGCTCGAACGACTCGAGGTAGCTCGGGTTCAAGTCGAGCGCGTCGTTGAATAGCTCGACCGCGCGATCCGAGTCCTCGATCTTGTCGCGGTAGATCTGCGCCTGCGTGAAGACGTAGCGCGCCTTGATCTCCGGCTTCTCCTCCATCTCGGCGATCGAGGCGAGCGTGTCGACCATCTTCTGCCAATCGGCCGCCTGCTGATACAGCTGCAGCAGCTTGTGGAGCAGAATGTGATCGACCGGCTTGAGGTCTTTCGCTTCCTCGAGGGCTTCGATGGCCTTCTGCGGATTCTTTTCCTTCTCCGACCAGATGTCGCCGATTTCGACGAGCACCTTAAAGCGCTCTTCGCCGTCGAACACGCTGTCCAGGATTTGGCGCTTGTACGCCGCGACCTGCTTCCAGTCGTTGCTCTTGGCGTAGACGTCGACCAAGGCTTCGAGCGTCGGGCGATGCTCGCCGTTCAGGCCGAGCGCCTTCTCGAAGTTGTTGATCGCTTGCTTGGCTTGGCCCTGCTCGCGTTTGATGCAACCGAGACGGTAGTAGACGTCGGTGCGCGCCTCGCTGTCGGACTCGTCGAGCGCGGTCAGCACCTTCTGGTAGTTGGTGAGCGCGCTCGGCCAATCCTGCAGGCGGAAGGCCACGTCGGCGATGCCGCGGATCGTTTCTTGATCGGTGAGGTCGAGCTGGTTGGCGGTCTGGTACGCCTTGAGCGCCTTCTCGTTGTTGCCGAGGGCGGCGTGAACCTTACCCAGCAGCTTGTGGAACGTGTGCTGCTCACCGCGCTCGCGGTTCTTGCTCTTGCGAACCAACAGCTCCGCCAACGGCTCGGCCTGCGCCCAGCGCTCAGTGCGGATGTACTCCTCAACCAGCGGCAACGCCGCCTCCTCGCTCTCGGCGTCGCACTGAATCGCGAGCTCGTAGGCCTGCACGGCCAGGTCGTGCTCCGACAGCATCTCGTCGCGCAGCTTGCCGAGCTCGACCAAGAGCTTGGCGCGCGTACGCGGTGACGGCGTGTTGGACTGTTCTTGATCGAGGTAGCGCGTTGCGCGATCCCAATCCTGCTCGTCAATCGCGATCGTCCGCAGTGCGGACAACGACGGCAAGTGTGCCGGGTCGAGGTCGAGCGCCATTTCGAAACGCTCTTGTGCCTGGCCACGATCGCTGAGCTTCTCCTCGAGTGCCTTGCCGATCCGGAAATACATCTCGACGCGTTGCCCGCCGTCGGTCGTGAGATCCGCCACCCGAGTCATCGACTCGATGGCTTGCGCAGCGTCACCCTGCTTCTCGTACAACTTACTCAGCGCCTCGAGCGCCGGCACGTTTGTGTCGTCGAGGTCGACGATGTTGCGGTACGCGTCGATCGCGCGGTCCACATCGCTGACTTCTTCGGCGTAAACCTGAGCGATCGCGCCGTACAGCTCGACCTTGGTGGCCGTGCCCGCGGCTTCGCTGATGTGGCGCTCGTAGGCGTTGATCAGATCCAGCCACTGCTTCAGACGGCGGTAGCAACGCTCGAGACCTTGATAGGCGCGCTCTTCGGCGTGAAAGATCTCGAGCGCTTGCTCGTAGCGCTGGGCCGCGACGTCGAACTTGAGGAAGTGCTCTTCTTGGTGTTGCCCGATCTTGAGCAGCACTTCGACGCGCTCACGCTCGGTCTCGACGACATCGAGCTGGCGCTCCAGAATCGCAACGAGATCCGGCCAGTCTTGAATCGCGACGTAGATGCGCTCCAAGCCGCGCAGCGCAGCAAGGTTGCCGCCGTCGAGGTCGAGCACTTCACGGTAGACCTTGCCGGAGCGATCGAAATCGCCGAGCGACGACTCGTAAAGGCCGGCCATACGCAGCTTGGTCGACGCGATCTGCTCGGACCCGGACAGGCCCGCCACTTTGCTGGCCAGGATCTTCACCAGCTCCGCGTGGTTCTTGCTGTCTTCGTAGACCTGCTCCAACGCGCCGAGCGGCGGCAGGTAGTGCGGGTCGACTTCGAGCGAGCGGCGATAGTACGCCAGACCCTGATCAGGCTGGCCCATGTGCTTGTGGAGCAGCTCGCCGAGATCGAACAAGATCGCTTTGCGATCGTCGTTGGCCACCGCGACGTCGAGCGCGCGTTGCAGGGTCTCGCCGACCTTCTGCCAGGCAGCACCCTTGCGATGGATCGCCGCCATCTGCCGCAGCACCTGCACGTTGTTCGGGTCGAGCGCCACAATCTGCGCGTAGTAGGGCTGCGCGTACTCGAAGTGACCGAGGTCCTCGCCGTACCACTTGCCAAGACGTAGGCAGAGTTCGATCTTGGTTTTGTTGTCGGTCTGCTCGGGCAGCCAGGCGTTGGCGGTGTTGATCAGCTCACCCCACCGATTGGTGGCTTGCGCCATGCGCTCCAGGTAACGCGCCGTTTCGTCGTCGCCGAAGTCGTCGGCGAACGCGTTCACGAGGGCGTCGAAAGCTTGGTTCGGGTCGCTGATCTTCTCTTCGAACACGCGGGCAATGCGCCGCAGGATGTCGCTGCGCTCCGTGACCGTCTCGCGCGTTTCGAGCCGATTCAGATACAGCTCAACCAACGATTCCCAGCGGCCCCCAGCCGTGTGCAGGCGCTCGAGGGCCTCGAACGCCTCCTGGTGCGCGGCATCGATCGTTAGGATCTTCTCGAAAGCCGGAGTCGCGGCGTCGTAGTCGTTGATCTCCTTCTTCCAGATCTCGGTGACTTCCATCAGCTCGCGGATCTTCTCCGCGGGCTCTTGCAATGCCTCGGCGCGCTGCATCTTCACGCCGACGACATCGCTGGCACGCTCTTCGTTGCGATACAGCGTTTCGAGTTCGGCCATCGCCTCGAAGTCACCCGGGTCGACCTCGAGTAGCTTGCGCCAGGCTTCAGCCGCGTCGTACGGCTGGGCCAAGTGGCCGCCGTACGTCTTGCCGAGCTCGCGGTAGATGCCCTTCAGCTCTTCCGCCTCGAGCAACGCCGCGGCGCGATCGATGGTCGCGTGCAGCGCGGAGACAAGCTCCTGCGGATCTTGGCGCGTGCGCCAAACTCGGGCGATCGCGCGCAAAGCACCGATGTTGGAGAAGTCGATGTCGAGCACGCGCTGCCACGTCTCGAGCGCCTCGTCGTCGCGATTCAGCCGCTCAGCGAACAGCCGTGCACGGCGCGTGAGCACGAGCACGCGGTCGTCGTCACCTTCGGCGATGTCGAAGTGCCGCTCGAGCACGTCGGCGAGCTCCGCCCATTTGCTCTGCTGCTCGTACAGGCCCGCCAGCGCTCCGAGCGCTTCCGGATCCTCACCGCGCAGATCGAGCACGCGCTTCCAGCCTTCGATAGCGCCGTCGACGTTGCCCAATCGTTCTGCGGCCAAATGCGCGATTTTCGCGCGGATTTCCGCCTCTTGCACGTCGCCAGCAGCGTTCTCCAACTCGCGTTGGAAGACGGTGTTCAGCTCCTGCCAGGCCTGGTTCTGCTCGTAGATCCGACCCAGCGCCGCGATCGCCTCCTCGTTCGTCGGCGCGAGCGTGTCGAAGATCACGCGGTGCGCACGGATCGCGTCATCGAGTCGCGCCAAGCGCTCTTCGTAGACCTGACCTAGGCGACCGTAGAGATCGACCTTGTCGAGCGTGTCCTCGGCGGCGACCGCGCGCTGCTCGAGCACACCGGCCAGCTCGGGCCACTGCTCGAGCGAGCTGTAAATGCGATCGAGGTTGGCGAGCGCGTCCTTCTCACGCGGCTCGACCGTCAAGACGTAGCGATACGTCTCTTCGGCTTTGGCCACGTCGGCCAGCTCTTCTTCGAAGACGCGCGCCAAGCGCTTGCCGATCGCGGCCTGCGTGGCGGCGTCGACGCCTTCGATCGAAAGCACGTCCGCGTAGGCGTTCGCCAGCGGCTCCCAGCCGCCGTCGAGCATCGCGGCCAAGCGCTCGATTTCTTCACTAGTGCGCTCGTCGAGCGGCGCTTCCTTGATCGCCCGCACATGCACGTTGAACGCTAACACCGGATCGAGCAGGCGCTCTTCAGCGTCTTCGGCGATACGGTGGTACATCGCCACGCGCTCCGCCGGATCAGTCGTGTGAGCGAGTTCGGCCTCGCGCACACGGATTAACTTGTCCCACTCGCTCATCGACTGGTACAGCGGCTCGAGAATCTCGCCGATTTCGAGCTGCTTCGTGCCGGATTCGAAAAGCGCCTCGAGCGCGCGCAGCGTGTCCTCATGCTCGGGCGCGGCGCTGATCACCTCGCGGTAAGCGGCGATCGCCTTGTCCAAATCGCCGAGCCGCGCCTGATAGACCTGACCGAGGCGGAACTTGAAGCCGAGGATCTCGTCCGGGCTTTGGCCGATCTCGCTCTCGCGAGCCAGCACCTCGGCCAAATCTTGCCAACGCTCCATCTGCGTGAACAGCCGATCGAGCGAGCGCACCGCGACCTGGTTCTCCGGGTCTTTGCTGAGCACCAGCCGGTAGCGTTGCACGGCGTGCTCGAGGTTCTCGAGCTGCACTTCGTAAACCTGCGCCGTACGCAGCCCGAGCTCGACGAAGCGCTCCGGTTCGCCGTGTAGCTTATCAAGCTCCGCGTCGTACAGCTGGGCGACGGCGGGCCAGCGCTCGATCATCATCGCCAGCCGCTCGAGCGAGCCGAGCGACTCGTCGTTCTGGCTGTCGGCCGATACTCCACGCGCGTAGGTTTCGAACGCGCGCGCGTGATCGCCCATGCTCTCTTCGTAGAGCCGAGCGATGCGGTGCAGAAGCTCCACCTTCTGGAACGGATCTTCCGCGAAGCGCACCGTAACTTCGAGCACGCTAATCAGCCGCGGGTAGTCACCCATCGCGTCGTAAACGGGTTCCAGCACCGAGGCGGCGGCCAGCGGCGCGCGCTCGCCGTTCTTGATGCCTTCCAGGGCGTTCAGGGTCGGCGGGTGATCGGACTGAATGTTCAGAATCTCGCGGTACAGTTCGACCGAGCGATCCACGTCGTTGAGGTGCTTCTCGTACAGCTCGGCGATGCGGTACTGAAAGCTCACGGCTTCGGCCGGATCCGCCGTCAGCTCGGCCTCGTGCTGCAAGATGCTGAGCAGCTCTTGCCAATTGCTGGCCGTCTGAAACAGCACGTCGAGGCGACCGAGCGCCGTCAAATCGTCCGGATCGAGCTCAAGCACCTTTTGGTAGGTGTCGATCGCGCGCGGCACGTCGGACAGCTCGCGCTCGTACACCGCGCCCACCTGGTAGAAGATCAGCTTCTTCTCCTCGGGGTCTTCGACCAGATCGGCCTTCTTCGAATAGACCGAGAGCAGCTCTTCCCAGCGCGAGAGCCCGAGGTAGAGCTTGACCAAGGCGTCGATGCTCTTCAGGTCCTCGCCGTCAATCTCGAGGATTTTTAGGTAGACGGCGATCGACTGCTCTTGGCGTTCGAGCACCTCTTCTTCGATCGCGGCCGCCTGGTACAACGCGTTCTTCTGCGCGTCGACGTCTTCGAGGATCTCCGCCTTGCGCTGCAAGATCAGCGACATGTCGGCGTAGCGTTCGGCCGACTGGAACAGACCCTGCAACGACTCGGCCGCGGCGAGGTTCGTCGGATCGATGCTCAGCACCTGACGGTACAGCTCGATCGCGCGATCCACGTCGCGCACCTCGAGCTCGAACACGCGAGCCGCCGAGCTGTACAGCTGAGAACCCACTTCGGGGTCCTTCTGCTGCGTGGCCAGCTGCTCGAATACGCGAGCCAGGTCCTGGAAGCGGCCCGTAGCCCGCGCCAGGCGATCGAGCGCGGCCTGCGTACCGTCATTGCTCGGATCGGCCGCCAACGCGCGCGCCATCGTCTCGAACGAAGCGTTCAAGTCGCCGGCCGCGTCCTCGTGCAGCTGAGAAATCTGATGCAGTAGCTCGACCTTGCGCTCCGCGTCTTCGGTACGGGCAACCTGCACCTCGTGGACGCCGATCAGCTTCTGGTAATCACCTTGCGTTCGGTACAGCGGCTCGAGGATCTCGGCGATCGCCAGCGAGTGCGTGGCGCTCTGCCCGAGGCGTTCGAGCGCGCCAAGCGCCGCGGCGTTGGTCGGATCGCGATCGAGCACCTGGCGGTAGCCTTCGATGGCCGCCTCCACTTGCTTCATCTCACCCTCGCGCAATGCCGCCAAGCGCAGCATCAAAGCCAGCTGTGATTCGTCGGTGTCGGCTAGGCCGAGCTGAGTCTCGAGGTTCTCGGCCAGCTCGCTCCACAAGCCGCTGCGCGTGAACAAGCCGTCGAGCGAATGCAGCGCGACCTGACTCGTCGGATCGAGCGCCAAGACCTCGCGGTAGGCCGCGATCGCGTCGTCCGGCTTGCCGAGCTTCTCTTCGAAGACCAGCGCCATCTGCGCGTAAATCGCCTCGCGATCACCGCCGTCTTGCGCGAGCTCGATGCGCTTGCGGAAGACACCAATCAGCTCCTCCCAGTGACCGGTGCGCCGGTACAACGCGTCCATCGCCTGCAGCGCTTCGCCGTCAGACGGGTCGAGCGCGAGCACCTTCTCGTAGCTACTGGCGGCCTCGTCGACCTTGCCCAGCCGCTCTTCGATCGATGCCAGGCGCATCCAATACTGACGCGCCAAATCCGGATCACTGAGGCCGCCGGCGACCTCGTTGTAGATCGCGATCAGCTGATCCCAAGCCCCGGCCTGCTCCGCGAGCTGCTCGAGCTCCAGACGCGAATCAGCCAGGCTCGGATCTTCCTTCAAGGCGCGCGCCTGCGCATCGAGGGCACGATCGAGCGCGCGCAGGCGCTCCGCGGCCACGAAAGCGATCTTGCGCAAGAGCGAGACCTTGCGCTCCACCTGTGCATCGCTGGCCGCCAGAATTTCTAGCGCAGCGATCAGCTTCTCCCAGTCCTCACGCGCTTCGTAGATGCCTTCGAGAATGGCTGCGGCGTCCGCCTTCAGCTTCTTCTTCTTCAGCATCCCTTCCAGCGCCACGCGCGCGCCTTCGTGATCACCGTTGATGAACAGGATCTCGCGGTAGTTGTCGAGCGCCGCGCGGTCGTCGTCGAGGTGCTCGAGCTGCGTACCGGCGAGGCGATACTTCAGATCGACCAGCGTGGCTTCGTCGCCTTCGAGGTCGATGCGTTGCCGCAGCACCTCGGCGTAGCGATCCCAAGCCTTGGTCTTGGCATAGAGCGCGTCGAGCGCGGCCAGCGCCGTGGCATCGGCCGGGTCGTCCTCGAGCACGGCTTGGTGCGTCTCGATCGCGGCCGCGGAGTCGCCGATCTGGCCCTCCTGCAAGCGCGCGATCTCATACAGGATGCGCTTGCGCTCGTTCGGATCGGCCGTGAGCTCGCGCTTCTTAGAGTAGACGTCGAGCAAGTCTTTCCAGCGCTCAGTGTGGCGGTACAGTTGCTCGAGCGCCTGGAGCGCCGTTTCGTTGTCAGGCTCCTTCTCGTAGACCGCGCGGTACTGCGCGAGCGCTTCGTCGATCTGCTGAACCTGATCGACTAAGACACGACCGAGCTTCAGGCGCAGTGCGCTCTCGGTAAAACCATCGCCGCTGCCTTCGGCCGCGGTGATCGCCGACTTGTAGGCCGCGATCACGGCTTCCCAGCTGCCGATCGAGGCGGCGGCGCGCTCGATGTCGGCCTGGCTCTGCTCGTCGCCGGGCGCGATTTCGAAGGCGGACAGGAACCGCTCGAAAGCCTTCGGCTTGTCGTTGATGCGACCCTCGTACAGGCCAGCCACCTCGCGCAACAGGCCCAGGCGTTCACCCGGATCTTGAACGTGGTTCAGCTTGACTTCGATCGCCGACGACAAACCCTTGGGATTGTTGGAGCTGGCATAGATCGGGATCAACCGCTCTGCTGCTTGGAGGCTGTTGTCGTCGAGCGTGAGGATCTTCTCGTAGGCACGGGCGGCGCGATCGGCCTTGCCCTTTTGCGTCATCCACAGCTCGGCAATCTTGATCAGCATGCCGATGCGCTGCGCGGTGTCGGTCGCCCGCGTCTCGTTGCTCTCGAGCACGCGGATGAACTCGTCCCACTTGCCGCTTTCGGCGTAGAACACCTCGAGATCGTCCCAGCGACCGAGCGTGACGTAGCGCTTCTTGAGCTGCTCCTGCGCGCGCCGATCGTCCGGTGACAGCGTCAGCAGCATGCGATACGCGTCGACGGCGCGCTCCTCGTCCTTCAGCCGATCACCGGCGACTTGGCCGAGCTTGTTCAGAAGCTCGATCTTGGCGTTGGTGTCGTAGGTCGCCTCGGCCAGCTTGTGCAGGACGTCGGCGAGCTTTTCGTATTCGCGGGAACGCTCGTACAATTGCGACAGCGCGTTCAGCGCATCGACGTCTTCCGGATCATTGTCGAGAACGACGGCCCACAGGTCCACGCAGACCTCGGGCTTTTTGACCTTCTCGGTGGCGAGCAGCGCAATCTCCTTGAACTTGGCTGCGCGCTCAGCGCCCGAACCGAGCGCCTCGGCCTCGCGCCGCGAGAGCGCGATCAGCTTCTCCCAATCGCGACGCTTCTCGTACATCTCGCGCAAGTAGCGGATCGCCGTCGGATTGTTCGGGTCGACGTCGAGCACCTTCTCGAACGCGCGCACGGCTTCCGCCTGATTGGCGAACTTGTTGACGTAGAGATCTGCCGCTTTGAGGTAGTAGTCAGCGCGCTCCGCGGGGTGCGACACTGCGTCGCCGAGCAGAATCAGCGTCTTGACATAGTCGTGGAAGCGCTTGGCTGCTTCTTGCTGCGCCAGCTTCTCTTTCAGATCGGCGATCACGGCCGAGCTGCCGTCTCCGCCTGGGGGCGCAGCGGGAGCCTCAGGCGCAGCGGCCACAGGCGTCGGAGCGGGCGTCGCTTCGACCGCGGGCAGGGGCTCATCAGCGGGCACGGGGTGGAGCTCCCGCTCGGCCGCCGCGACCGGCGCAGGCTCACTGGCGCGCGCCGCGGGCCTGGCGCTAGCTTGAGCAGCGGGCGCAGCACCGCCGGTGATCTTCTCGCCAATCTGCGCTTCGAAGGCGATCAGCGCCGGGTGTTGCGCGTCGACACGCGCCAGGCGCTCGAAGAAGCGTCGCGCACGGATCAAATCGCCACGCTCACGCCACGCCAGAAGGCCGGCGTTCGCGAGTAAATACGCGCAGCGCTCGTCGAGACCTGCGCGATCCGACAGCTCGTCCGCCAAGCGAATCACCTGCTCGTAGTCACCGCCCTTCGCGCCGTAGGCGTCTTTCAGGAACGTGAACGCCGGTTCGAGCGACGAATCGAGGCGCAATGCCTCTTCGAACAATTGCGCGCTGACTTCGACGTTCTGGTGGCGGACGGCCCAGCGCGCTCCGAAAACGAACCCCAGCGCGGCCTTCGCATGCGCGTCCGCGACGGCGTTCAGGCTCTCACGCTGTGACTCGAGGATCTGCTCGGTGCGCTCGGTCTCGACCAAGAGACCTTCGTAGATGGCGGCGGCTTTGACGTTGGTCGGATCAGCCCTGTACGCCTGCGCCAGAATCCCTTCGTACTCGCCCGGCGCAAAGCGCTTGGCGATGCGCGCGGCGCGAATGAAAGCGTCCGACTTCGCCGCCGCCGACGCGGACTCATGCGCCGTGCGCAACAGCCCGCCAACGCGATCTTGCCAATCTGTCGCGCTCGCTTGCACGTCTGCCAGGCGTTCGCCGGCGTCGTTCGCTTTGCCCTCGGCGCTCTGCAGCGCCTTGGCATACGCTTCAGTCGCGCGTTCATAGTCACTGGCGTCGCACAGCACATCGCCCAGCTCACGGAACAGCGCGACGCGCGTCGCTGCGTCTTGCGTGCTCTTCAGCTGTAGCTCGAGCAGCTTCTGAACCATGTTCAGCTTGCCGAGCTCCCAGTAAACGCTGCGCGCTTCGCCGAGCGCTTCGATCAGCGCCGGGTTCAGCTTGAACGCGTCTTGAAAGTGCTTGAGGGCGCGAACACCCTGCAAGAACTGCCCGTACAGCAGGCGCCCGAGCCGCAAATGCAACTCCGCCTTGACGGTTTGGTCCTGGGCTGCCGCCAGGCTCTGCTCAAGTGCTTCGGCGAGCCCCTGCCAATCGTGGTGGCTCTCTAGCTGTTTCAGACGCTGCTCAAGATCCATGCTGCTGCCTCGGACAAGCTACATAGAACGAAGCTCGCGTTGCGCTGATCGCGACGCGAGCCTCGGTTCCATCAACATTCCCCTGCGGTGTTTTTGAGCCTTCGGTTCACTGACCCAACTTTTGGATCAACGATGCCGTCTGCTCGCACTGCTCTTTCCACTTGGCGGAATTGCCGCTGCGGCAAGTGCGCTTGGTGAACTGATTGAGCAGTCGCAAAGCCTTCTCTTTTTGCGGAGGCTCCATCGCCGCGTACGTACTGCCTAGGTTGAAGGCGGCGTCCGGATGCGAGTCCTCACCCACGAACTGCTCAGCCTTCTCGACCGCCGCGAGCTGCGCCGCGGAGTCACCGCGCAGCTGGGCCGCCTGTGCGGAGAGCACGCACATGCCGTAAAGGGCGCCGTTGTTCTTCGGCCCAGGCGGAACGACCTTCAAGCCTTCGGTCGAGACTTGCTCGGCCTCCTTGAACAACTTGTAGGTGATGTAGAGCTCGGCCAGCGGCGGGTAGAAAAAGCCCTTGGTCGAGTCGTGCTCGATGGCCTTGGTGTAGTTCTCGAGCGCCGACTGCTCGTCGTTGGTCCACTGAAAGGCTTCGCCCAACAAGTGGTAACACTCGGCCAGGTTCGGATCCTTCTGGATGCAGGTCTTGAGCGGCTCCTTCGCCTGCTCGTAAGCGTCGGGGTTGCCACCCTCGGCTTGCATGATCAACGCGTGGCCGCGCTTGAACCAGTAGTTGGCGAAGTCCGGGGCGACCTGAACGGCGCGCGACAGCGTCGACGCCATCTTCTCCCAGTCCTCTTTCTTTTCATACGCGACCGCCAGCTTCCAGAGGATGTGGTGGTTGGTCGGGTCGAGCTGGACAGCCTGCTCGTATTTTTGGATGGCGCCCTCGACGTTGACCTTGACGGCCTGGTCGCCCTCGTTGGCGAGGTTGACGGCCTCGATATGATCGCGGCTGCAGCCGGCCAACGCGACCGTCGCGACGGACAAGCCGATGGAGTAGAGACCGACCTTCAGGAACTTTTGGAGTGTCATCGCGGGCATTCCTCTATGTGACGCTATCCCAGAACTACGAGGCGCGGGCAGCAACCAAACTGGGCGTGGGCAGCCATGCGCAGGACTTCAAGCGACTCGATTCTGAGGCGAACTAGCCTCGATCCGGGGCGATTTCCGGACCTTGAAAGAGGACCGAGCATAGGCGGACGCAGCCCATGGAGTAAAGCCGCATCGTAGTCGAAAACGTCCGCGATTTTCGGGACCTGCCTCGCTCGACCATACCCCGCCCGAGCGAGCAGCGAAACAACAGGAAGGCGGGAAGGCGGGAAGGCCGAGCGCGAGATCTTTTTGGTGGCTGGAGTTGGTCGGTCGACGCCACCGGCCAGCGCGAAGGCCTCGGCCGCCTGCTCGAACAAGAAAATCCTTCCCGCCTTCCCGCCTTCCTGTTCGCTCGTCTCGCTGCTCGTCATCGTGGGGCACAAAAGCGAAACGGCGCGTGCGGTGGGAGACCGACACGCGCCGCAGCGCTCACTCGTGTTTCGGAATCATCCGGGCGCGAGCATGATCGGATACACGACCGTGACGATGCCGCCTTCAGGCTGGGGGAAGCTCAAGCCGTAGAAGGCAGAGAGCACGCAGCTCACCACGCCGCTGTCGGGTAGATCCGACCCGCCGTTCGACACGTTCGAGACCGCGCCGTCGCGTCCGATCACGAAACGTGCGGACACGCGACCTTCCAGGTTCGGGTTACGACCGAGGCCCTGCTCGTAACACATACGGAAGCGACCGAAGTTCTGGCGCACGATGCGCTGGATCACTTCCGGCGGGAGGCGACCGCTGACCGTGGTCGCACCCATGCGCACCTTAGGCGCTTTGGTCTGGTGCGAGCCACCGAGCCGACCGTGCCCAGCGCCGAAGCCCTGGCCCGTGCCGACGCCAGCACCGTGACCCAAGGTCCCGATGTTGCCGAGACCGATACCTTCGCCGCGACCACCGCCACCTTCACCAATGCCGGAGAGACCGAGACCGCCGGCGCCGAAGGCGTCGCCAATTTCGTCACCCCACATGTTGCCGCGGGCGCTGATTTCGTCGGAACCGAGCGAGGTGTCACGGCCCCAAGGGGCGGTCGGCGCGTTCGGGTCACCAGCGGCGCCCGTGTTGAGCAGGCCGATCATGCCGAACTCGGTTGCCTCGCGCAGGGCGGCCTGGCGAGCCAAGTGCATGTCTTGATTGTCCTTTGGACCCTGCACCGCATAGCGCTTGTTGGTGGCTTTGGTCGTGGGGTTACCCATCGACCCTTCCTCACCCTTCGCGCGAGTTCCGGTGCCGCCTTCCTTGTTGTCCGAGTTGTCTTGGACAACCTCGGTCTCTTTCTCTTCCTGCTCGCGCTCGGCAGCTGCCTTCAAGTACTGCTGCATCAAGTACAGCGCGTCCTTGTCGAGCTCCTCATCGTCCGTCAGGCCCATCGGCGGGACGAAGAACGCCATCGCGGCCAGCAAGCCGCCAACGGTCAGGAATGAAAGACCGAAATACATCGCGACGGCCCACTCGAAGTTGGTGCCGACGCCGTGCTTGATCGGCTTGCCGGCGTTGACCGCAGCGACCTGGAACACGAAATCGCCGAGTTCGACGCGCGCCTTCGAACCGCCCGGCAAGGACAGCTGATGACCGCCCGAGAGTTCCGCGCTCGGTTGTGCCCGCGCGCGAGCCTCGTCGAGCGACATCTTCGGCTGACCCGGAATTTCGACCGAGCCGCGCGCGTTCGGCGGAATCACAAGCGCCACGGACGCGCGGTCGCCGACGACGACCGGCAGGCGCGTTGTGCCGAGACGCTCGCTCGGGATGAAGAAGTCACAGGCGAAGTTCTTACCCTGCTCTTCACCGACGTAGAAATTGCGCGGCGGCGTGAGGTGCGAGACGTGCAGCACGTTCGTGCCCCAAAGCACCATCACTTCGACCGACGCCAGATGGGCGATTTCGACTTCGTCCGGGCTGACGTCGGGGCCGCTCTTCACCATCGTGTAGGTGTAGGTGCCGGGCGCGGCGTCTTCGGCGACGTGCAGCGCTTGCTGCTGGCGCGCGGCGGCGGCGCCCGCGGCGAACGGGTTGCTGGCCGTCGCGAACGGATTGCTCGAAGCCGCAAACGGGCTCGAGGCGCCGGCAGCGGCGAACGGATTCGGCGCAGCGGCGGGCGGCGGCGGCGGCGCTTCGGCTCCGGCAGCTTCCGCGGTCTCCAGGATGATCTTGGTGTCGCCGACCTGAATCTGGTCGCCGACGTGCAACTTGCATTTGTTGACCCGAGCACCGTTGACCATCGTGCCGGGCTCGTTACCCAGATCGATCAGCGTGATGTCCTCAGGGCCGGCTACCTCGATCACCGCGTGCATACGTGAAGCCAGCTCGTCATCGACGCGCAAGTGGCTCTTCGGATCCTTGCCGACTTTGACGATGTCTTGGGTAACCGTCTCACGCCGGGTGAGTTGGTCGGCTTGGTAGAGCGCGAACGTTAGAACAGCCTTTGCCATCTTGCTTTTCTCAGTCTCGGTAGTGGGGAGCCGGGCTCGATAACGGGAAGCAGCGCAACGCGGAAATCACAGGTTCTCAACGGACTTGAGCATCTCGTCCACGAACTGAATCCGCGGGCGAATCAGCGTCGTGCGCGCTGCACGCGGACGAACGCGAATCGTCGCGTCGTTGGGACCGAAGCCACCGGCGGCGAGTGGATCGTCGTCGAACTCGTAGCCGTAGCCATCGCCCTTGTCCCCAGCCGCGTCCTTCGCTTGCGCGAATGCGGCACCCGACGCCATGAAAGCAGCGAGACCTAGAGCCACCGATACGATTCGAACGCGCTTCGACACCATTGCAGCCTCCTCAAAACTTTCTACGAATATTTACAGTCACATTGTAGCGGCCGTGACCCGGCTTCGTCAATCGCCGAGTCGGCGCCGCCTAGAGGTTTCGCGCAGGGCCAGTGACTCGACACCAGCCCGTTGCGAGGGTTCCCGTTTTTGTTTGGCCGACTTCACTTCTTGCCAGCGGGGGCGGCTTTACCGGCCGGGGGTGGAGGAGGCGCCGCTGCCGGCGGAGCTGCCGCTTTGTCAGCAGCAGCCTTGTCGGCGGCGGCAGCCTTGTCAGCCGCGTCCTTGTCCTTGGCGGCTTGGGCCTCTTGCTCCTTAGCCACCTTCTCGGCTTCGGCAGCGTCCTTCTCGGCGACCGCGCCTTCCTTGATAAACTTGATCGTGTCGTCGATGTCCGTGCTGCGCTCCTTGGAGCGCTTCACGGCAGCGGCGAACTCGGCGCCATCGCCAGCCTTGGCCACGAAGTCGCGGTACTGCTGGGCCGCCTTTTCGAGCTCCGGAATCGCAGACGGACCCGCCGCTCGCTTGGCCTTGAACTCGTGCGTCAGAATCGCCTCGTTGTAGTAGGTCTCCGCGCGCGAGCCGTCGATCTTCTTGGCTTCGTCGAGCTCGGCCTTGGCGGATGCGACCATCTTCTCGAAGTTGCCGTCGTTGATCTGACCACGCAACGCCAGCGCCAGGCCGAGGTGAGCTTCGAACTCTTTCGGCCGGAGCTTGAGCGCGTCGCGGTAGGCCTTCTCGGCTTCTTCGTAGCCGCGGAACGAGAGGCTAACCGCCGCGTAGTTCATGTGCGCCTCGAAGAACTTCGAGTCGAGTTGACGTGCGCGACCGAAACTCTTCACGGCGCCGTTGAAGTTCTTGAGCTGAACTTGGATGAGTCCGGTCGTGTTGTGGATCGGCGCGTAGTTCGGGTTCTTGCGCTGCGCTTGCGAGGCGACGAGCGCTGCCAGGTCTAGTTGTTGTTCGTCGACGTCGACGCCCTTCACGCCCGAGACTTCCATGCCGCGACGACCACGACGGCCCTTCTTGCCGGACACGCCGGCCTTGGCCTTGGCCTGCTCGAGGTAATACACCGCGAGCTGGTTGAAGGCAGGCATGTAGCTGTCGTCGATCGCCAGCGCGCGCTGCAAATTGCGCTGCGCACGCTCAAGATCGTTCTTTCCGTCTCCGTCGGCCTGGTCACTACCGCGCTCCATCTGCAGCGCCGCCAGCGCGACTAGACCCTCGACGTTCTGGAACTTCGCGTCGCGGATGATCTGATCCAGCTTGGTGATGGTGGCGTCGACGTCGCCGGACTTGGCGTAGTCGTAGAGGGCAAGCTGCGCCTTGGCGCGGTGGAAGCCGGGGTCGGCCTTGAGCGTGTCCTCGAACTTGCCGCGCGCGTCGGAGTCCTTACCGCAGCGCTGGTACGCGAGGCCCGCGTTGTACAGGGCCTCGGGGAACTCGGCTTTGGCGTCTGACTTCTGCGTGTTAGCAGCCTTGGTGAAGGTGTCAGCCACGCTTGAGCAAATGCCCTCGGCCCAGTCCTGCTTCTTGTCATGGTCGACGAACTGGTCCAGCGCACCGTCGAACGTCGTCGCAGCTTCCTTGCTGACGCTGACGGCTCCGGCGCCCTTGCGACCGCTGTCCTTGCCGGGCGCGAGCACGGCCTTGCCGTTGACCATCGTGGGGCCGCCGCACGCAGCCAACCCCAGGAGCGCGATACCCATAAAGCGCTTGATCATCACGCTCCGCCTTCCTTCTTCTTGTCGTCTTTCTTCTTGTCGTCGCCGCTGTCGTCGGCCTTCTTCTTCTTGTCGGCCGGCTCGGCGCTCTGCACGACCATCGGCTCACCACCGATGCGTAGCGGGCTGCCCTGCTCGCGCAGCACGCTGTTCACGCGGTTGGGCGACCCACGGAACTCATCGACGACGTGGAACTCACTCTTGTAGTTCTCGGCCAACCACACCTCGCAGGTGCGGCTGAACTCGTCGAAGTACTGGTACTTCACCGAGTAACCGAGGCAGGTGCTGTAGGCGCTCTTGGCCTGCTGCTTCTGCGGCTCGGAGGCCTCGTCGAGAGCGCCGTAGTACGCGGTGCGAATCTCGTAGTCCTTCTTCATGGCGTCCGGAATCGGAGCGGCACGGAATTCCTTGACGAACTTGCCCCACATGTCGCCGACACGCGAGCCGGCAGCGATGACCCACCTCGGCGGCGGCACCGGCTGCAGGTTCACGATTTTAACGTACTCCGCGGAGGCTTCGTCGATGAGCGGGCGCTTCTTGCCAATCCAGTCCTTGACCTTGGTCTGGATGTGCTTGAGGACCAGCTCCTTGGTGCCGGGGCCCTTGTACTCAGGGAACGCGACCTTATCGACCTTGGCCTTCTTCTGCTCCGCGAAAAAGAAGTAGGCTTCACCCACCGCTTCGAGGGCGCGACCCAAGCGGCGTTGCTTGGCGTTCGCGTCTTCGTCCGGAATGCCGTCTATCGACGCGACCGCAGCCTTCGGGTCCTTCCAGAGATCGCGCACGGCCGCGAACTCTTTGGCAGCGCCCGGCGTCTTCTCTTGCTTGACGAACGCGCGACCCATCAGCGCGTGTGCCTGGGCACGGACGTCGGTCGTGGCTTTGGTATCGATGAGCTTCATCGATCCCCCGAGCCGCTTCTGGACGTTGTTCCAGTCTTTCTTCTCGCCATAGTGAGCTGCGATTGCGAAGGCGAGCTGTGCCGTTTGGGCCGGCTTCTTGCCGCCGTAGTACTTGTTGAAGTTGTTGGCGTCCTTAATCGCGAGATCTTCTTGGCCAGTGCCGAGGCGCAGCACGGCGGCGTCGCTCAAGGCCTGGTCGGCAAACTCACCTTTGAAGGCGGTCGCGTCGCAGTACTTCTCGAAGAAGTCCGACGCCTTGTCGTAGACGGCGATGGCTTGGTAGTTGCCGCCGACCTCGTAGAGCGCCTTTTTTGCCAACGGCGAGTCCTGCAAGCCGTAGCTCTTGTTCAGCAAGATCTGCAGGCGAACCGAGATCGCCTTCGCTAGGAGACGAGCGGCCTGGTAGGCCTTCGCCATGTTGTAGACGATTTCGTCGGCCTTCTCGCACTGCTTGGGCTTCTCGCCCTTGCTGAGCGGGCCTTCGCAGTAGGTGCGCCACAAGTCGAGGTACGCTTCCGCGCCCTTTTTGTAGGTGTCGAGGCTCTCTTTGTAGTTGCCCTTCTCGGACAGGCCGTCACCCTTTTCGACCAGCTTCTGCGCCTTGAGACGCATGATGTCGAATTGGATGCGAGTCAGCGACTCGCACTGCTCCTTGTTATCTTCGAATTTGCTGCCTTTGCAGTACAGCTCGAGGAACACCGGCACGTCCTTGGACATGTCGTCGAAGCAGCTGGGGCGCGGAGGCTCCGCGCGGCTGCCCAGCACGTTCACGGACTCGAGGTACAGCTGGGCGGCGAAGATGCCCGCATCCTTGTCGGCGTGGTTGATCGCCACGTCGCGGAACGCCAGCGCCGCTTCCTCCCAGTGCTGCGACTCGAAGTAGGTACGCGCGCGGGCGTACTTGACCTCGACGTACTGCTCTTCGGCTTCCTTGTCGCCCTTGGGCGGCGTGATGTAGCAGACGTAGCGATTGAAGGCCGTGACCATGCCCTGCTGCATGGAGGTGAAGGGCTTCGGCTTGAACTTCTCCCATTCGCCCTTCTTGGCTTCGCGGTCCTTCTCGTCGGCGCCGGTCGGCCCAAGTCCCTTGGACTTGCGATCCGAGTCACCCTTGTACATCTGGTCGTACATCTTCTGGTAGCAGAGCACCGAAGCGTACGCGGCTTCAGCAGCCTGCCCGCCCTTCGGATCTTCCGCGACCACGGCGTCGAACGCCGGTCCGCACTCTTCCCAGCGCTGCTGGAAGTAGAGCAAGTCCGCCATCGCGTACTTGATCTTGTACATCGTCGGCCAGTCGTCCTTGACGATGCGCGGGAACTGGAACTTGGCAAAATCAGCGGTGGTGAAGTTGTCGGCGACCTTCTTGTAGAGGTACGCCGCCAGATCCATCGTCTTCTTGTCGCCTGTGCCGCGCACGCCGCCGGTGCCGACGGCCTCCAAGTGCCAGCTCATCGCCGTTTCAGCTAGGAGCTCGGCCGTCTTGTTGGCGCACTCGCCCTTCTCTTTTTCCGGGTTACCGCTCTTGGTGTAGTCGTTGAAGATGCGAACCTGCTGGTCCATCTCCTTACGAACGGCTTCCTTGTCACCCGACATCAAGGCCTGCGTCGCGGTGGTGATCTGCCCCTGATAGAAGCAGTTCTTCACGCCAGCGTCGCGGCTGAGTAGGTCGCGATACAGGACGATCGCTTCCTTGTAATGGCCGGTGTCGAGGTAGGCCATGCCGAGCTCGTTCAGCATGCCGACGGTCTTGACCTGCTCGCCGCCCTTGTCGCCGCTGACCGGCTTGAAGAAGTTGAACGCCTTGTCCGGCGCGCCGGCGACGGCATAGATCGGGATCATGTCGCGACGCGCAGCTTTGGCGAGCTGAGTCGCGTTCGGCACGTCGGTGAACTGATCGCCGTACTCGATGACCTTCTTGAACTCGTTGAGGGCGCTCGCGTACTCCCCCTTATTCCAGAACACGTAGCCAAGCTTGTAGCGCGCGTAACCGAACTGCTTGTTCGTCGGCGGCGGGTACTTGACGACTTCCTTGTAGGCGGCAGCCGCTAAATCCCACTTCGCTGGATCGCCCTGGGCTTCCTGGAAGAACAACTCACCGAACGCCAAGTAGGCGTACGGGATGAACGGCGATTTCGGCGCCTTCTGGATCAACTCGAAGTAGATCGAGCGCGCGTCTTTGAGGTTGCCACCCTGCTCGTGCTCGTACGCGAGGTAGTACAACACCTCGTCGAGCTTCGAGTAGTCAGGGTAGTCGTTCTTCATCATCGTGTAGTAGACGATCGCTTTCTCGCGAGCGGCCTTCACGATCTTCTCGGCTTGGACAGCGCTGGCCTTGAACTTGCCCACCGCCCCCGGGTTCTTCTTCTTCGCGTCCTGCGCTTGAATGTCGGAGGCGATCTTGTCGCGGTTCGCGGCGCTCTCGAGCTCGACGTACGCTTCAGCCAAGCGCCGCGTCAGCTGCGGGCGATCGGGCGACTTCTTGCCGGTCGCGCGGTACAGCCGTTCGAGGCCCGAAATTTCGGTGATCAAGAGCGCGCGAGCACGCGCCTGCAGGCGGTTCTTGCGCGTGTCGCGATCGGCGAACTTCGTCAGCTCGTCCGGGTTGACCGGCTTGGCGTCGTCCTCGCGCTTCTTGACCTCGCGCGGCGGCGGCGCGCTGTGGAACGCAACAGCGCGCTTCTGCTTGGGATCGAACTTGGCCGGACCACCGGGACAAGTCATCAGCGTGGTCTGAGCTTCCTTGGAGACGCACTCCAGGCTCAGATCGGTAGGCTTGGCTTCGGGCACTGCGTGCGCAACGCCTGTGGTCAGCCACAGGCCCAGCGCAGCCAGAACGACGGAATAGGCTTTCTTCACACTCATTTGCATCACCTTCCGCAGGCCGACTCGACCACCTGACGGTAGAAACCGAGCTCGTCGCGCCAATACTCACCGTTGAACGGCCAGATCACGTGTTCTTCGTCGGGTTTGACGACGCCGAAGATCTTCGCTTCCGCCTTGCTCACCTGGTTGGTCTGCAGCTTCTCGTCGAGCAAGTTGCGCTGCGCCGCAGTGATATCGATTAGGATCTTTTCACCGTTGCGCAGGTGCTCGTTGAGCTCATCGACGTAACGCTGATAGCGACCGAGCGCGAGCTCACCGGCTTGCCGCACCGCCAAGTCACGCGCCAGCTTGAGCGCGTCCGACACCTCGAGGCCGAGCCCCGAGCTCTGGAAGGCGGCGGGCGACTTCTTGAAGCGCTTCTCTTCTTCTTCGAGCAGCTTCACGTAGTCGATGTTGCGGAGCAGCTGCCGATCCGACAGCGCGATCTCGACGATTGGCCTCACCTGTGCCGGGATGTCGCCCTTGCCCTCGCGAACGTCGAGCAGGAACTTGAAGAACGCATCCTCGCGGTTCTCGCCCTTGTAGTTCTTGAGGATCCTCTCGAGATCGTCCTTGATCGGCGTGTAGCGCAAGTTGAACTTGGCCACGACGGTCGTGGCCGCGTCGTAGTTGCAGTTCGTGAAGTAAATGATCGCCTTCAGAACTTCCGACTCGGGATAGAACGAGTTCGGAAAGTACGGCGCGCCGAGCGTGTGAATGTTGCCGAGCGAACGCGGGTAGTCGCCGGCCATGAAGTAGGCCCACGACTCCTCGAACAAGGCGTCGAGCCAGTACTCGCTGGTGACGTCGACTTGGTTCCAATACTTCACCGCCGCGCTTAGCTTGGTGCTGTTCACGGTCGGCGCGTTGGTCTCGGGGTCGAGCGTGATCGACGACGAGTAGTAGGTGCGCGCCATCGACAAATACGCCAGATCGCGCATGCGGTCTTCATCCTCGACGCCTTCGACGCCTTCGTCGAGCGCCTTTTCGATGCGCTGAAACGCCTTCACCGCCGGGATGGCTTTGCGCAGCTGCACGTAGCTGACGCCGGTGAAGAACTGCGCCTTCACGTAGTATTCGCTGCGGCGATCGACCTTCTGGAACAGACGGATCGACTCTTCGAACTGCCGGTTACGGTACTTGTAACGGCCGAGCATGAAGTTCAACTGCCAGTACAGGTCGCGCTGCTGCTCGTTGTTGAAGCGCGACAAGTCTTCGTCGTTGTACTTACCGACGCGCTCGATGATGTCGGCTGGCTCAGGCAACTGCGTGGCCAGCTTGGCCAACCAGAGCAGCGTCTCTTTGAACTTCAGGTGATTGGGGTTGTCGGCGACGCCGCTGAAGATCTGGTAGCTGGCTTGGTAGAACTTCAGGCGATAGAGCGAGATCGCCAAGAAGTACTCGGCCAGCTGCTTATTACCCGGATCATCACCCGTCTCGCCGGAGCGCACACGGTGCAGCGCCTGCGCGGCCTCGCTCCACTTCTCTTTGTCGAACAGCGCCTTGGCCTGCGCTGCCGCCTCGGTCGGGTTGCCGGCTACGACGGCTGCCTGCGCTTTGCCCTTCGGCGCGTCCTCGTCGAGGTCGATATCGACGCCGCCCTTTTTCTTAGCTCCGGCGTTGGCTGCGCCAGTTGCGGGCTTCTCGGCTTTGGCGCCGCCCTTCTTGCCCTTGGGAGCCGGCGTCGGCGCGTCTAGGTCCAACACCTCTTGTGCGCGAGCGATGTTGGTGATGCCGAGCGTGCTCGACAAAACGGCAATTGCCAGGATGCTGACCGCGACCAGGCGCTTTCGGAACATGAATCCTCGTTGTTGGGTGGAGAGCCACCGCCCCGCTCCTGAAACAGAGGGGGCGCCGAGCCCCGGGCAAGGGGGCTTCGGACGGGCTGGGGCTCGAGACGAAAAAGTCTAATAACTACCGGTAGATACAACCCGCAGGGCTGCGGCATGTTAGATAGTGGCGGAAGCCGTTGTCAAGCCTCGTTGAAACTCCGGCGGGTTCTGGGGGCGTTTGGTGCGGAGCCATAAAATTCGACCCACGGAGCATCGGCGACGAAACGAATCGAAACGCATCGTGTTCGTGGCCCGAACGAGCGTCCGAAACGCACCGCCACCTGATGCTTGGGCAAGCGAAGTCGATCACCGAGCGGGGAACAACAGGAAGGCGGGAAGGCGGGAAGGCCGGATCAAGATTTCTTGGGGTGCGCGGCCGGGTCACGTCGACCTACGCCAAGCCTGCGCTGACCTCGTTGCGAGCCCCGCTCGAACAAGAAAATCCTTCCCGCCTTCCCGCCTTCCTGTTGATTCGTCTCGCGGTTCGCACAGCGACGTGCGAACTTTCCTCGAGTTGCTGGACGATTGCGAACGAGCGGCCCGTTTCGCGTTGACGGAATTCCGCGCGCTCGATTAGCGTACGCGCCGGTCCGCGGGCGACACGGGACCCCAACGCTCCCACGCAAAAGCACACAAAGTTAGCGAGCAAGGATGACAAGATTGCTGAGTGCTGGTTCATGGTCCGTAGCCCTGCTGCTGGGTTTGGGCGCGCTGGGTTGCACGCCCGGTGGCGTCGGTGATCCGTGCACGCCTGAAGACGAATACCAGCAGAATTTCAACGGGTTCCAAGTTACCGAGACGAACGTCGAAAGCCGTTCGTTCCAGTGCGAAACCCGACTCTGCCTGGTGAACCATTTCCAAGGCCGCGTCAGCTGCCGGCTCGGGCAAACGTCGGCGCACGGTGCGCCTTACAGCGACCCGGGCGGCAAACCACCCAACCAAATGCCGAATGCGGATTGGAAGCCGCAGTGCTCCATCCCGGGCACCGCGGTCGACCGCGTCGACCGCAACAGCCCCGACAACATCAACGTCGAGGTAAAGCCGCAACTCGTCAACCGGCAGACCGAGAAGGCAGTTTACTGCTCGTGTCGCTGCGATGGCCCGGACAAGAACGCCCGCTACTGCCAATGCCCCGACGGCTTCCAGTGCGAGCCGGTCGTCCAGAACCTCGCGATCACCCAGGGCGCCGGCCAACTTGCCGGCTCTTACTGCATCCGCTCGGGCTCCAAGTACAACGCCGAAACCCTGTCGACCGTCGACAGCTGCTACGACAAGCCCGACAAGTGCGGCTGCGACAAAGATCCGATGCCCGCCGAGTGCGGCACGAAGTAGTCGCTACCGAGTCGGGCGCCAGGCCGAAGCGCTCGTCGCCCGATTCTTAGTCGAGCGCGGCTTTCAAATCGTCGCCACCAACCTGCGGCTCTCGTACCTCGAGCTGGATGTGGTCGCGCGTCGTGACGAGCTGGTGGTAGTCGTCGAGGTGCGCTCGCGCAGCAGCAGCGCCTGGACCAGCGGCTTTGGCAGCATCGACGGCCGCAAGCGCTACCGCATCCGCCTGGCTGGCCAGCGCCTCTGGCAGCGCCGCTACCGCCATGATCTTTCTGTGAAGCGTCTGCGGTTCGACGCCGCCAGCGTCGTCTTCGGTGCCGACGGACCGATCATCGACTACGTCGAGGCGGCCTTTTAATCTTGCTGTTGTCGTTTCGCGGTCGGCGCACCGACGCAGAACGGCGAAAACGGATGCAGCTCAAGCTTCGCCCCGACCCCGCTCGCTCGACTGACCTCTGACCCCGACCCGTGACCGCGACCCTACGTGTTCAACGCATCTCTCATCTCTTGGCGGAGCTGGTAGAGCGGGTCAAGCTCGCCGGGTTCGGCTTTCGGCTCGAGCGTTTGGATCGCCTGCTCGAGCTTGTCGATCTCCCCCTGCTGGCGCGAGCGCAGGTTGATCACCATCGTCTCGAACGCCTCGAAAAAGTCGACGAGCTCATCACCCCTGCGGAGCTTGTTGGGGATGCGCAGGTGCCCCTCACCAACGTCACGGATCTGGCGCTTCATCTTGTGAATCGGGCCAGCAACCTTGTGCGTGACGAGGATGCCGGCAAAGCCGATCAGCACGCACAGCAAAGTAAGCGCGGTGGTCAGCGTGAGCAGCATCGTCCGCTGTTGGCTGCGGATCGCCGCGGACTGCTGTTTGAGTCCGGCGGCTTGCTGCTCGAGCGCCGTCTGTTGGCCTTTCAGGCGCTCGTCTTGCTTGTCGGCGTCACCCTTGAAGGCCTCGAGCAGAGCGGGGTTGTCGCTGTAGATCGGGTCCTTCACGATGTTCATCTTCACGACTTCGCTCACCTTACGACTCTCTTCGACCACTTCACGGCCACGGCCAACGACCTGCTCGCCCTGCTGAACCGTCTGCGCGCTCTGCGCGATCACAGCCAGGCTGGTGCGCCACAACAGCGTCCCGAGGCAGACGCTGAACAACACGGCGATACCAACGAGGTACGAGCTGTATTTGAGCTGGAAGTGTGCATCCAGCAGGTAGTTCTTGAGCCGCCGCTGATGGCGACCGGTCGGGGGCGCGGACATCGATGCCACTTCGGGCATATCAACCTTCTCCTACTAGGTGGCCCGACCAAGCGAAGGCCGAGCGCAGCCTCGTAAGTTTAGGGGGCCGAGGGCCATCCGAGCAAGAACTGTCCAGCATGTCGCACGTCGGCGTCACCTCGACGGGTGAGCCCGCCCGCCGATCCCGGCCTCTGACTGCGTTTTCGCTGTGCTCCGGTGCTCACGTACAGGAGTACGCTCCGCTCCGGTGCTCGCGAAAGCCTTGCCAAAGGCCAGGCTGGGCGGGCGGGCGGGCAGCTGAAAGACCAGACCGTCTCCGTGCGGCGTTCCTCCACCTGCACTGAATGCACGCTTAAGTGCTTATTGATTGGCGGCGATGCCGGCGAACTTTTCGACCGCTCGCCCAGCCACGCTGCGGATCAAGTCGTTTTCCTCCTCAGCGCTGCCGGGCGACACCCCGTCCTCCTTCAAGAAGAAGGAAAAATTGCCGAAAACGTTG
This sequence comes from Polyangiales bacterium, assembly GCA_038230915.1. Classification (GTDB taxonomy): domain Bacteria; phylum Myxococcota_A; class Polyangia; order Polyangiales; family Polyangiaceae; genus PMG-095. Next base: position 35,641 of record JBBRMI010000013.1, read on the forward strand.
CGATCCGGGTAGGTCGCCATCGCCAAGTCGATCTTGACCTTCAAATTGTCGCCCGTGTACTCGGCGCTGATCACCGGCGACAGGTAGAAGCCCTTCACCTTGGGGTGCGCAGAAAGTCGCTTCTTGGCCTCGGCCTGCGTCTCGGAAGCCGGCGCCGCCAGACAGCCCGGCGTCTGCCCGACCTTGGAGATCATGGCAGTTCGGACGATGCCTTCGACCTCTGGCGTGCCCCGACCGGTCTTATCGGTCGTCTTGCCGATCGAGATGTAGAACCTGGTGTCGCTGCTGAAGACCGGCTCCGCACCGCCGCCGTTCTTGATCATTTCGAGCGCTTTCAAGATCGTCTGTTTGACGACGTCGCTCGACTCGCTGCCGAGACGCTTTTCCAGACATTCCTGCCCAGCGTGAAACGCCAGCCGACCGAGCGCTGCGGCCGAAGCCGCACGCACGGTCGTGTTGAGGTCAGCCAAAGCGCTGCACAGCGGCGGTACCGCGCGCTCGCTCTTCGACGCGCCGAGCGCGAGGGCAGCCTGCGTGCGCACACGGAAGTCCTCGCTGTTCGCTAGGTTGTAGATCAGCCGCTCGGTGTCGCTGGTCTGCGCCGACGCCACCGCAGACGACAGCAGCGCCCCCAGAAACACCAGAACCGACAACGCCCGCATCGCTCGGGAGGGCAACATCGGTCGGCACGTTATCATGGGCGGCGGCTGGTTCGTTGGACGGCGCGGCAGCCATCCCTGTTCAAAAGTGAGCTATGTTGGTGGCGCCGATGTGGTGCCATGAGCGCAGCCGACTCCGCCCGGTCATGGGCCTGCTGGGTGCGGCTCTGTCTCGGCCAACGCGGTCGGCGCTGTTCGCGTTGTTGACGCTGCTGGTCGACGCCGGCTCGACGGCCGCCGCCGAGAGCACGCCGCCGACGCTGAAGATCTCGGGCAAGGCGTCGTTCACGACCGAAGCTCGGGCGAGTGGCGACGGCTTCGAAGTGCGCGCCACACTCGACGACGAGGTGGGACGACCGCTGTCCGGCTCCGAGGTGCGGATTCGCACCGATTCACCCACCGCGAACGCTACCTTGCACCGCTGCGGCGATCCGCGGGGCGAAGCGGGCGGCGAGCTCTTGCTCAGCACCGACAAGGCAGGGCGCGTTTGCATTACCGTCACCGGAATGCCTTCGGGCAGCGTCGAGCTGAGCTTTCAGGATGCCCGCGGTTACTTGGAGCGGACGAGCCGTGTGGTTCGCCTGCCCGAGAGCGTCGCGACTTCGTTCGAAGTCGGTTTCGATCCGCCGTTGACGGCGCTCTCGCTCGATCGGCCGGTCCAGGAGCTTGGGCTCGTCGCGCGCGCGCGCGGCGGAGCCAGCGCACCCGGAGCGACCGAGCTCGTGCTGTCGATGGTTGCCGACGGCGCGGAGCACGAGCTGGGGCGTACGGCGCTCGACGGTTTGGGGGAAGTACACCGACTCTCGCTCGTCTCTGGCAGCTTCGGGCAACCGGGGCCGGCGCGGCTCATCGGACGGCTGCGAGCACACACTGGGGAGGAGTTGGCACAGGCCAGCACCGCGATCACTCGCACCGCGACCGTGGCGCTTAAGCTCGAACCGGATGACGCCAGCACGAGTGCCACCGAACCGGGAGCAAGCTTGACGGTTCACGCCGCGTCGGCGCTCGGGCCCGCACCATCCGGGGTGATCGAAGCGCGCAGTCGTGGGCTCAGCGTTGCCGCCGCGCGCGTAAAAAACGGCGTCGCCACGCTGAATCTGCCAGCCGCGCCCGCCGCTCTGCTCGGCCACACGCTCACGCTCGAGTACGTCGGCGAAGGCGCGGGATGGCTTTCGGGCCCTCCGCTCGAGCTTCGCGTGTTGGCGCCGGGTCCGAGCTACGGGCGGTACGCTCTCTGGATCGCCGCCGCGGCACTGGCAGCGTTGGCCGTCGTGCTCGGCTGGCGGCGCCCACCACGCTCCCGTCCGCTTGACGCAACCATCCCGCCGCGGGTGCGAGGGAGCGTCGAGGTGCTCGAGACGTTCGGCGCCGGAGGCGGATACCAGGGCTTCGTCCGCGACGCGCACGACGGCGCGGGCATCTCCCCAGCGGTCGTGAGCTTCGTCGCTCCGGGCCCCAATGGCACGGTCCTGGTCCAAGCTCGCACGGCGAGCGGCGGATCCTTCCGCGTCGAAGACTCGGTGTTTCCCGCCGGCACGTTGGTCGAGGTTACGGCCCCCCTTCACGCGACGCTCACGGCTCCGTTGCCGGTTCCGGGGATGATTGAGCTGTCGCTGGTCTCGCGGCGCCGCGCCTTGATGGACCGCCTCGTCCGCTGGGCCGAACGGCGTGGCAAGCCCTGGACCCGGCCTAGTGGGGAGCCGACCCCAGCTCAGATCGCCGCGGTCGCCTCAACCGAAGCCGAACCCGATGTCGAACGCTGGGCCCGTGGGCTCGAACGCCTGGCGTTTGGCCTCACGCCACCGGACGCGGCCAGCGAGCAGGCCACCGGGGTGGCAGACGATCCTAAAACGACGCGAGAACGAGGCATTGACTGAATGGAGCGCGCCTCCCTATAGTCGCGGGCTCTCAGTAGTACGCGCGGAATGGAATTCATCTACGTCCTCTTGGCGCTGGCCCTCGCGGTCGGAGCGTACTTCCTCTTCTCAGGCAAAAAGGAGGAACCCGCGCTGCCGCCTCGCGAGCAGCCCACTCCCTCCAAACAGAAGTCGGAGCGCGCTCCCGCGCCGGCCAAAGCGGAATCCGTCAAGTCCCGCGTCGCCCAGCCCGTCGCCAGCGACGTAGAGGCTCCAGCGGAACCGGGCGCGCGCCTGTCGAGTCGCCCTGCCGCGCCGTCACGGCGTGAAGCCGGCGCTAAGGCGCCAGATCGTGCTTCCGAACCGCCGAAGCCACGCGACGTCAGCAATCTGCGACGCGGCCTCGCCAAATCGCGCGAGGCGGAGGGCTTCTTCGGCCGGCTGCGCGCGCTGTTTAGCGGTAAAAAAGAGCTTAGCCCCGATCTGGCGGCGCAAATCGAAGAGGTCTTGCTCACGTCCGACGTCGGCGTCGAGACGACGAGCGCGCTGCTCGCGCACATCAAAGCGGCTCTCGCCAAGGGTGAGCTTTCGGATCCGGAAGTCGTTTGGAGCGAGCTACGCGCCGAGTGCCTGAAGATGCTCGAAGGCTCGGCCGGCGCGCTCGAGCTCGGCTCCAAGCCGACTGTCGTGCTCCTGGTCGGCGTCAACGGCGCAGGAAAGACCACGACGATCGGAAAGCTTGCGACGAAGCTCAACGCTTCGGGTAAGAAGTGCGTGCTGGCCGCCGGCGACACCTTTCGAGCCGCCGCCGTTCAGCAGCTGGTCGTCTGGGGTGAGCGCGTCGGCTGCGAGGTCGTTCGCGGCAAAGACGGCGCAGATCCTGGCAGCGTGGTGTTCGACGCGATCAAGAAGGCCCAAGAAATTGGCGCCGATGTGGTTCTGGCAGACACCGCAGGTCGCCTCCACACCAAGTCGAATCTAATGAGCGAGATGAAGAAGATTGCCAAGACGGCGGAGAAGGCCCTGCCGGGTGCTCCGCACGAAATCTTGCTGGTCGTCGACTCGACGAACGGCCAAAACGCCTTCGCTCAAGCAAAAGAATTCAAAGAGGCGCTTCCTCTGACCGGTATCGTGCTGACAAAGCTCGACGGTACCGCTAAAGGGGGTGTTGTGTTGGGCGTTGCCAATGGCCTGCGTGTCCCCGTCCGCTATGTCGGGCTAGGCGAGCGCCCGGACGATCTGCACGAGTTCTCGCCTGAGGACTTCGTGGAAGCGCTGCTGGGCCGAGAACAAGGCGGGGCCGAGGCCGCGCCGAGCGCATGACGAAGCGATTTTAGCGGGTCGCTTAGTACTGTAATTTTTTGCTTGTTGATCGTCTGAAATTTGGCGTGATATAGTCCCCCGGCGTTTCCGATTGGCGGAAATCCCAATAGTTCTCGGCATTTACGACAACGGACGTCGAAGGGGAGCGTAAGAGGCATCGATGAAGAAAAGTTGCATCGGGCTCCTCATAGCGGCCCTCGGCGTGATCCCGGCTACCGGGTTCGCCCAAGTCAAAGTGGGAGCCAAGGCGTCAGCCGGCGCGACCATCGACGCCGATGCCGCGGGAGCTGACGCGAAAGCCGGAGGCGCCGCCGCGGCCAAAGGCACTGGTGACGCCCCCGCAGCTGAAGGCGAAGGCGATCTCGGAGCTGAAGGCGAAGGCGTCGGCGACATCTGTAAGATCGATCCGGCGGCTTGCCCCGTGCTCGATATGAAGAAGGAGGCTGCGCGCCCCATCAAGGAGAGCATCTACGCCGTACAGCAGCTGTACGTGATGCGCGCGCGGCGCTTCGAGTTTAATCCATGGTGGAACGCGACCTCACTGAACGACCAGTTCGTTCAGCACACCGGTCCGGGCATCGCGATCAGCTACTACATCACCAACGTGCTCGGTATCGGCGCGAACTTTCGCTACTACGCGCCGTTCAACACTGACAGCAAGTTCAACGGTCAGGTGCGCCGCGCGGCGCGCGTGGCCGTGCCGCTGACCGAGTACCAGTGGGGTGCGTCGCTCGATTTCAACTACGTCTTCGCCTACGGCAAGTTCGCCGGCGCCGGTGACTTCATCTTCGAGTACGACGCGTACGTGATGGGCGGCGTCGGCGCGCTCAGCACGCGCCCAATCGCAGTCATCGATCCCGACAACCGCAACTTCACGTACCAGCCGAAGCTGGCGTTCGACCTCGGGCTCGGGCTGCGCATCTTCCTGTCGAAGTGGTTCGCCGTGAACATCGCCGTCAAGGACTACGGCTACAACGAGAAGCTCGAGAACCTGCAGACCGACGAAGTAAACCCGGGCGACAAGACCCATTGGCTCGGAGCAAACTCGTTCACCCAGAACGTGGAGCTCCAGACCGGGCTCTCGCTGTTCGTACCCTTCTCGTTCGACTATAGGCTTCCGAAGTGATGGGCCAAGGGCGACGAAACATGACCAGAAATCCTCGTTTCACGAAGCGCCTCCTCACCGCCCTCACGGCTGGCTTGGCTCTGTTCGGCGTCACTGAGCGCTCCCAGGCTCAGGAGCTGTACGTCACTGGGCCGCTGGCGGGCGCGCCCGCCGTGCGTAAGCTGCGGCTGTATCGCCAAACCCGTTTCGAGATCGCGCCGGCGGTCAGCTTCACGCTGCTCGACGAGTACCAACGCACGATTTTGTTTGGCGCACGGCTGCAGTTCAACTTCACCGACTGGCTAGCGATTGGCGGCTGGGGCGGCATCGGCAGCGTCGTTCGGCTGCCCACCGCCTTGACCGACAACATCCAAAAGGTGAACGCGACCCGTCGCTCCACCGTCGCTGGTTGTAAGCCGGGCGATCCGGGCTGCGCCGGCCCGTTCCTCACCCAGCGCCTGACCGAGGTGAACCTGGGTGAGGATCTGAAGAAGCAGCTCGGTGGCATCGACTGGGTCGCCGCTCCGCAGATCACGATCACGCCGTTCCGCGGCAAGCTGGCTTTGTTCCAGGGCATCTACTTGGACACGGACCTGTACATCTCGGCCGGCCCGGCCTTCATTGGCCTGACGGAGCGCAAGAACTGCAATCCGTGTAAAAACCAGTTCACGACCACGTCGCGCACAACGATCGCGCCGACGATCGCGGCTGGCTTTTCGTTCTACATGAACAAGTGGAGTGCGCTCGGTTTCGAATACCGCGCTCTGCCGTTCGCGTGGAACCGCGGCGGCTTCGACACGGCCGGCGGCGGCAAGGACAACCAGTTCCCCGACAACAAGATCGACGCCGCCGATCAGCGTTTCCGCGTGAACCAGATGATGACGATCTCGTATAATATTTATTTGCCGACTCAGTACAAAGTCAGCGAGTAGCGAAGGTCGTCGCGACGACGCAAAGGCCGGATTCGTTCCGGCCTTTTGCATTTTGTCGTGAGCGGAACGGGACACCAGGAAGACGGGAAGATTTTTGGGCGCCAAGCAGCATCGGCTACTGCGGCGCGCTGCGGCGAACCTGTACGCACGCCTTACGTGTCGACGCGCGCGACTGATCGGCGCTGCGCCCTAAGAAGCCGTACGAAGGTGCCACGCGTCGTAGCCCTTCCCGTACCGATCTCCCCGCCTTCCTGTTCGCTCGGGTCTCGAGCCGTTCAGCGCCGCGTGATTTGCACGCCTTCCAGCCGGTAGTCGTCAGGGAGAGCTTGTTTGCAGGTGGCGACCTGCTCTTCGGGGACCGGCCATTTGCGGTCGAGCAAGCCCTGCGCGATGCGGTTCTTGATCCGCAGCGACTCCTCGGTTTCGAGGGCGGCGACGAGCGAAGTCACACTTTCGGACAAGTTGATGTCGAACAGCGTCGTGGCGGCGGCGAAGCGCACAGGCTCGCTGGCATCGTTGAGGAACGGCTCCACGGCGATCCGCACTTCTTCGGTGGCGTGATGCGAAAGCTCAGTGATGAGCTGAATCTTTGGCTCCGGATTCCGGATGTACTCGGTGTCGAACTGGTCGAGCAATGCCAACAGCTCGTCCGCCAGGCGATCGGTGGGAACGATCTTGGCCAGCGCCTTGAGCGCCCAGAGCACGCTATCCGACTTTCGACAGTAGATGCGAATCGGCTCGATGGCAGCTTCGCCGGCACGCACGATGCCGGCCAGCGCGGCGTCCTTCTCCTCGGAATCCAGGATCGTCGGATCCATCAACCAGTCGAAGCGCTTGAGTAGCGCGGCTGCGCTGGCGCGAGTTCCCATCTTCGACAGCGCATCGATGGCTTCCTGGCGGTCGATATTCTGCGACAACTTGTTGCCGACGATGCGCTCGAAGCGCAGAACCTCGCGATCGGAAGCGCCTTCGCCCCCACCCGCCTTCTTCTTACCCAAAAAATCGAAAAGTCCCATGATTGACGTCAGCGCGTGAAACAGAAAACGCGCGCCACGGTATACCGCGGCGCGCGCCAACTTCCAGCGACTTTACGGCTCGGGCAAGCTTTGCAACCTGCCCCGAGTCGCTTAGGGTCCGCGAATGGCTAAATCAGTCGATGATCGCGGCCGAGGCGCACGGATGGCGAGGCGCGACGAAGGCGCATACGGCGGTATGTAACTGAGGAGCAACGAAGCCTGCCGGGATGCATCGGCCGCGAGGGCGACTGACTCAGCCATTCGCGGGCCCTTAGCCCGGATCTTGAAAGCCCTGAGCGCTTGGCCCTTGGGAGGGTCGGCCCTGGTCGTCGGTCGTGTCCTCGGCCACGCCCATCATGGCGTTGAGCAAGGAGTTGATGCGGAACACCAACCCGCCTAGCTCCGGGTGCTCCAGCTGGAAGCGCAGGTCACTCTGACCGTTGATGATCGCCAGTAGGCCGTCTTCGAGCTCGGAAATCGGAGCCGAGATGTAGTTGCCGAGCAGCACGCCTCCAACCACCACCAGCACCAAGCCGAGGCCTCCGACAGCCAACACCGGCCAGAGCAGGCCGTTGACGCTGCCGACCAACGACGACGGCAACGCGGCGATTAGCACCGCATCGGTCTTGCCGTAGCCGTCGACGGCTGCCGCGCCGTACAAGCGATCTTGAAGGGCGTTGTCCGCGGCCGTCACGCTGCCCGACGTCATCGCCTGGCGCGCTGCCGCGACCACACTCGGGTCGGTGGCCGCCGTGATCTCCTCACTAGTCGCGGCGCTGTCGGCGATTACCGACAGGTTCTGGTCGTTCACCAGCGCGAACATCAAGGTCTGTCCGCTGGTCAGGTCGCTCGTCCGCGTCAAGCGCTCATCGCTAAGCGGCGTACCGATGACGATTGCGCCAACGACGGCTCCCGCTTCGGAGCGCAGCGGCGCGAAGCTCGCCAACATCTGCTCCTGGCGCTGCTTGTTGATCCAGATCGCGCTGCCGGTCGTGCCGGTCTTGATCGACTCCGCCAGCGAGGGATAGTCCTTTGCCACCTGCTCGCCGCGCATCATCGCCGAGCCATTGCGCCCAATCGCAACGCCCTGGGCGTCGACGAACAGCACCAGTGACGGCGCCATTTTCGCGAACATCGGCTCGCCAACCGCGGCATCGCGTAGGCGATTGGCCTCGGCCGTGGCCGCTTGGCTGCGTGCTTCAGGCGTGCCGAGCGCCAGCACGTTGCGGGTGGATTCGCCGCTCGCGCTGTGCTCAAGCCAGCGTTCCATGCGCAGGGCGTCGAGCGCCAATTGCGCGCTGGCGGCTCGCAGGGCCTGGGCTACTTCTTTCTTGCGCTCTCCGGGGTTGGCCACGACCTCCTTGATGGAGGTTTGGAGGAGAACGTACGTCAGGATGGCAATTACAGTGACGATACCTGCGTTGACGGCAATGATCTTGGAACGCATCTTGGTGGCCCCTTAGCGCGGGCAGCCCCTCAGGCGGGCCGTCGCTTACTGCTACCGCAAACGCCTTGCGGATAGCTTGACCGTGGACGTTAACACCATTCACCTCCTCCACGAAAAGCCCAAACGATGAGTCTCGATTCCGGCCGCTTTTCCTCTCTCCCATTGTTTGGCCCATTGTTTGGCGCTGCCGCGCCCATCCTCGTTGCGGACGACCCAATCTTTCTGGAGCACGTCGCGCCGCCCGAGCACCCGGAACGTGGTGAACGCCTGCTGGCGGTTCGCGATGGTCTCGGTTTGGCTGCCGCCGCCGCGGCTGGCGTACGGGCAACAGACGGAGGTCACGCGGACTACACACCGCTCGCCTTTACCGACGCGACCGAAGAGCAGCTGGCGCGGGTCCACGAGCACGGTTACATCGAGTCGCTCGGCCTTTTGGCCGGCCGTTCTGGCTACCTCGACTCGGACACGTACCTGTCTCCGGGCTCGGTCGCTGCAGCGCGCCGTGCCGCTGGCGCGGCCGTGTCGGTGGTTGAAGCGCTGCACCAGGGCAGCGCGCGTTTTGGTTTGGCGCTGCCACGACCGCCGGGGCATCACGCGCTCGCCGATCGTGCGATGGGCTTCTGCTTGCTGAACAACGTCGCGGTGGCGGCAGCTCATGCGCGCGCGCTTGGTCGCCGGCGCGTGCTGGTGCTCGATTGGGACGTGCACCACGGCAACGGCACAGAAGCCATCTTCTACGATGACCCAAGCGTGTTATTCGTCTCTCTACATCAGTATCCGAGCTATCCGGGCACCGGAGCGGCTGAGGATTTGGGACGGGGCGAAGGGCGTGGCCGCAACGTTAATCTGCCCTTGCCTCCCGGTGCGACCGACGCTGTTTACGCGGCGGCTTTTGCGCGCGTCGTGCTGCCGGTGATCGAACAGTTCGCCCCCGATTTCACCTTGGTGAGCTGCGGGTTCGATGCGCACGCACGCGATCCCTTGGCGCAGATGGAGCTCAGCGCAGGTGGCTTCGGCGCGATGACGACGAGCGTGCTCGGCGTGCTCGACGCGCGTTGTCCGCTCGGTGTCGTGCTCGAGGGCGGCTACGACTTGGAAGCACTGCGCGACTCGAGCGCGGCGGTTGCGGGCGCTCTCTGGGCCAACTTGTCATCCGCAGCTGCGGCCGCCGCCCCGGTCCCCGACGGAGGTGAGGTGATCGCCGAGCGGCAAGCCCGCGCTCTCCTTCGCATCACTGAGCTCCAGGCACCCTTCTGGCGATTGACGTGACGGAGGTTGCACCGCTACTGGAACGGGCCGGGCAGGCTTTTACGCGGCGTCTCGGCGCCGGCAGGCTGGTTTCTCTTGGGACTGCCGCGAACCTTGTGCTACCAACCCCGGCTCCTGATTTGGCCCCCAGGGTGGTTTCGCCCCTCCTGGAGAACTTCAAGCTCGGTGCCAGGCCAATTTACCGGAGGCCGCTAAAGGACGAGAAACAGAACGATTTCGGTTACAAGGCACAGGAAACCCGTCATGGTGGATGTAGCTCAGTGGTAGAGCACTGGATTGTGGCTCCGGTTGTCGCGGGTTCGATCCCCGTCATTCACCCCATACAGTCAGTCCGAGGAAGAGGAGAGACTCCGATGAATCTGTCGTCGCGATGGTGTGTCACGGCTGTGGTCGCACTCGGAGCGGTTGCGTGTAGCGATCCCGTGCCACCGCCCGCTCAAGGCGCGTTCAACGTGAGCGTCTATTCGGTCTCGCCCCCGGTCGCGAACAAGATGTGCCCGTCAGGTGCCGCGCTGACGTACGAGGTTCCGGACGTGCCGCTCCCGACGCCCGCACACCCCGACAGCCAGACTCTCGACGGCAATACCTACCTGCACAAGATCATCGATGGCGAGAATTCGTCGACTGTGCACTGCAGTATCAAGGCTGGCGCAGCGATCTCCTTCGAGGGGCGTATCTCGCTCGGCGGGGAGGCAATCGAGATCTCCAGCGGAACGCTCCCGGATAAGAAGTCAGGAACGGCACGCATCACTTTCTCGAAGAGCAGCAACCCCGGCTTCTCGCACTCGCTGAGCTCCCCGGCAGGCGGATGCGCCGTGCAAGCGGTGGTCACGGACAAGGGCATCCAAGCCAAGGCCGGCAGCATGTGGGCGTCCTTTTCGTGCGCCGGCATCGACTATGAGCCGAGCGACCACTGCCGCAGTGAAGGTTTCTTCGTGCTCGAAAATTGTGATCAGTGAGTTTGTGTTGACCTGGCCGCTCTGGGGAGAGCGTCTCGCGACTCAGTCTCCTTGAAGCGTGCTGGCGCCCGGTCACGTGGTTTTGGTCGACACCACCCGCGGCCGGCGACCGGTATCGGCCAGCACGGGGTTGCGGGTGACCGGCTCGCTCGTGAACGTGCGAGCTTGCGCCGTTTGCGGCTCGAGAGGGAGCGAGCGGCATCTATCGGGCGGCTCGCAGCAGTCGGGTGGCTCGCAGCGGTCGGGCAGCTTGCTCCCACCGAGCCCACACCCCGGCTCAGGCTCCAGCCTTAGCCTTAACTCGGGGACTCGGACTCGGACCCAAACCCCTACTCCTTGGGTTTGGTGTCGCCGGCGGGGGGCGTGTCGGCGTGCGCGTCGGGCTCCGACCGTGCGGCTGCCGGGGCCGTGGCGACGGGCGGAGTCTGGCGGAGGCGCGCGGTGAAGGGCGTGGGCAGCGTGTCGGACAGGCGGACCTTCTGGGCGCCTGGCTCATCCTCGATTTTGACCAGGACGGCGGTGATGTTGTCCTCGCCGCCGTGCTCGTTGGCGAGCGCGATCAGCTTACGGCAGGCGTCCTCGATGTTCGTGGACTGTGAGACGATATCGAGAATTTCAGAGTCCTCGATCATGCCGCTCAAGCCGTCGGAACACAGCACGTAGCAATCACCGACCGACGCGTCGTCGCCTTGCAGATCGACGCTGACGTGCTCCTGCATGCCGAGCGCGCGGGTGATCACATTCTTCGGCAGCTCACTCTTTTGCTCTTCCGTGAGCTCGGGCATCGCCAAGAGGTAGTCATTGACCAGCGAATGATCGCGGGTCATTTGCTGGATTTCGCCGCCACGGACGCGGTAGGCGCGGCTGTCGCCGACGTGGCCGAGGTACATCTTGCCCTTCCTGCCGCTGAAGAGCGCGCCGACGACGGTGGTGCCCATGCCGTGGCACTCGCGTTGACGCGAGCTGCGTTCGACGATCTGCCGGTTGGCGATCTTGATGCCGGTCAGCAGCCGGTTCTCTTCCTCCGACATACGAGAATCGAAGTGGAACGGCCACGTGAAGTCTTCGGCCGCGGTGGCACGAAAGAAGTCGACGATGGCTTCAGTCGCCAATTTGCTAGCTACGTCGCCAGCACGATGGCCACCCATGCCGTCAGCAACGATGTAAAGCTCGTGGTCCTGAAGGATCGCAAAGCTGTCTTCGTTGTGATCCCGCTGGAGTCCTACGTCAGTGAGTCCGGCAGCGACAGCGCGCATTTTCCCTCGAAAACAGCCTAGGCATCACGTTTTCACGGGCGCCCCGGCCTGTCAAGGGCGCCCTTCAAGTCTGTCACAGTCCTCGCTCGTTCCTTCGCTCGTCCTCGGGGCCCTGACCTCGTGGTCTCTGGCTCGTGCTCTCGCAGGACCGCTAGTCTTCCGCTTAGATCGCGAGGATCTCTTTCTCTTTGGTGGCGATGATCTGGTCGATGCTTTGACCGGCTTCCGAGACGGCCTCTTCGGCCTTCTTCTTGGCGCGGTCGACTTCGTCCTCACTCGCGTCGCCACCCTCTTTGAGCTCACTCAACATATCGAGCGCCTCGTGGCGGGCTTTGCGAACGGCAACCTTGCATTCCTCGCCGGCCTTCTTGGCAATCTTGACCAGATCTTTTCGGCGCTGCTCGCTGAGCGCTGGGATCGGGATGCGAATCAGATCGCCGTCGACCTGGGGATTTAGACCTAGATCGCTCTCGCGAATCGCCTTCTCGATCGCCTGCACGCCGGATTTGTCCCAGGGTTTGACCGTGAGCATGCGCGGCTCGGGAACGCCGACGCTCGCCATTTGGGCGATCGGCGTCGTTTGCCCGTAGTAGTCGACGCGTAGCGTGTCGAGCATGGCCGGGTGGGCACGGCCCGTGCGCAGCTTGGAGAGATCGCGCTTGAGCGCCTCTTTGGCCTTCTCGCTCGATGCCTTCAGCTCTTTCAGGATGTCGTCAATCATCGGGCAACCTCAGTGAAGAGGTTTCGTATAACACCGCTTGCGGTCAGTTTCCGTCTCTTGTCGCCAGGCCGACGGCCCTGGTCGGCGCCAGCCTTCATTTTCGGTGGGGTACGGCCCCTACCTTGCGGGCCGGTCGGGCCGGCGCCGTGGACGCCGCGGCGCTGGCGGACGCCGCGGCCTTTTGAGCGGCCCAAAACGCCTGGTCAGCCTCTTTGAGCTTTCGGGCGTTTTCCGCGTCGACCGAAGCCGAGGCGTTGGCAATGCTCTGCTGCACCAGCTCGTCGGCCTCCCGAGTGCGCTTCATCACGTAGAAGCCGAGCGCCCCGAGCATCAGCGAAGCGCCGACCAGCATGCCGGCCAACATGCGGCCACGGCTCGGCGGCTGCAGCTCGTCCGGCATGTCGATCAGCGCGATGCTCGGCTGCAGCGGGCGAAACTCGTACACCACGTTTTCGCGCTCCGCACGGTTCCACTCTTCGAGCCGGAGCAGCGCATCGGCGGCTTCCGCGGCGGTCTTAAAGCGCCCTGCGATGTCGCGCGAGCAGCACTTGGCAAACCACGCGTCGAAAGCCTTGGGCAATCGCGGCTCCAGCTTGGACGGCACTGGGATCGGCGCCGCGCAAACCTTGAGCACGACATCACCGATCGCGTCGCCTTCGAACGGCACACGCCCACACACCGCCGCAAACGCGCACGCCCCCAAAGACCAGATGTCGGAAGCCGCGCTGACCGGCGCCGTCGCGGTGAGCGCTTCCGGGCTCATGTAGTGCGGCGTGCCGAGAACCATACCGGCTTGCGTAGCGGAGGCGCCGGTTTCGGCTTCGTCCTGCACGAGCTTGGCGATGCCGAAGTCGACCAGCTTGACCGTGTGGCCCCACTTGCTGGCGTCGGTGTCCTTGGCCAGGAAGATATTGTCCGGCTTCAGATCACGGTGCACGACGTGCGCCTCGTGCGCCGCCGAGAGTGCTCGCGCGCTCTGCGCCACAATCTGTACGACTTCACCGAAGGGCAATTTGCCGCGGCGACGGATCGCGCGCTCGAGCGACTCGCCCTCCAAGTACTCCATCACGATGTAGGGCTGCCCGGCCTCGCTGACACCATGATCTTGCACCGTGACGGCATGCCGACTCTTGATGCGCGCTGCGGCCTTGGCTTCGTTGTCGAACCGGCGCCGGGCTTCGGTGCTGCCCGCCAGCTTCGGGTGCACGAACTTGATCGCGACCAGCTGGCCCAGCGTAACGTGTCGCCCCGACCAAACCGAGCCCATGCCGCCCTGTCCTAGCAAGCTCTCGACCTTGTACTTGCCGGCGACCACGGTGCCGGACAAATCGGGAAGCGGGGATTCGGTCATCTTCTAGCGGCTAGAACCAGCGCGAGGACGGGGCAGCAGCATAGCCTAGCGCCCCCCGCCTCGATATGCCGACGTGGAGCGCCGTCACCGCTCGGCCTGGTCTATGCTGGCGCCCTGACATGCGTCTCCGCGTCGTGACCTGGAACATTCACAAGGGCATTGGGGGAGTCGACCGACGCTACCGGCTCGAACGCACCGCCGCCGTGCTCGCCTCGCTTCGGCCCGACCTGGCGCTCCTGCAAGAGGTCGCCGAGTCCATGCCTCGCTGCGGGATGGACAACCAACTGGAGGAGCTGTCGAAGGCGCTCGACATGCGCCACGCCGCGTTCGGCGCCGAGCATCGCTTTCGGGAAGGCGGTTACGGCAACGCGATCTTGAGTCGCTTCCCGCTCACCGACTCGGCGCGTGTCGATCTGACGATCGGCGGTCGCAAGCGCCGCGGCCTCGTACAGACTCGAGCTCACGCCAAGCTCGAGCACGGCACGCGTAGCGTGCTCGTCTTCAATTTGCACCTGGGGCTTTCGGGCAGCGAGCGCGCGACGCAGCTGGAGCGCCTCCTGGATTGCCACCCGTTCGCCCACATCCACCACGACACGCCGATCGTGGTCGGCGGGGACTTCAACGACGTTTGGGCGTCGCTCGGTCAACGTTTCCTGGAGCCTGCTGGTTTCGTGCGCGCCTGCAAGCTGCAGCCGACCTTCCCGGCCGCCCTACCGCTGCGTCCCCTGGACGGGCTGTGGATCCGCGGCGGTCTCTCGGTGGTTGCGTCTCACGTCGTGAAGACCGGCCTGGCAAAGTCGGCGTCGGACCACCTGCCGATCTTGGCTGAGCTTGAGTTCGCGTGATGATTGGGGGCCGCCCTACGGCGATAGATGTCGTGAACGAGAGCGAAACAACAGGAAGGCGGGAAGGCGGGAAGCTCAGAACGGTTTCTTTTGGTGGGGGTCACCGGCAGCTCGACGCACTCGGCAGCGTGGATGCGTCAGTCGCCCGCTCGAACCCACGAAACCTTCCCGCCTTCCCGCCTTCCTGTTGATTCCTCTCGGATCCCGTCCGGCACGCGAGGTGGCCAGGATCCGCCACGAAAGGTTCTGCGATTCAGGCTGCGGGTTGGCAGCCACGCCCTGAAGTCAGCCAGTCTTCCGTCCGAGGGCTAGCCATGGAAAGGATCTCCTATGCCTACTCTCACCGCGCGTCCTGAATGGCAGGCGCTCAGCGCCCACTTCGAGCAGCAGAAGTCAGTGCATTTGCGCGAGCTGTTTCGGAGCGACCCCACTCGCGGCGAGCGCTTCAGCGCCGAGGCAGCCGGCCTCTTGCTGGATTACTCGAAGCACCGCATCACGCAGCAGACTCTCAGCCTGTTGCTCGACCTAGCGCAGGCGGTCGGGCTGCGCGAGCGCATCGACGCCATGTTCGCCGGCGAGAAGATCAACACCACCGAAGGTCGCGCGGTCTTGCACGTCGCGCTGCGTGCCCCGCGCGGTCAAAAGATCGTGGTCGACGGCAAAGACGTCGTGCCCGAGGTACACGCGGTGCTGGACAAGATGGGCGAGTTCGCCAAGCGTGTCCGCAGCGGCGCCTGGCTCGGGCACACCGGCCGTCGCATCAAGAACATCGTCAACGTCGGCATCGGTGGCTCGGATCTGGGTCCAGCGATGGCCTACGAGGCGCTGCGTGCCTACTCGGATCGCGGCCTCGCGCTGCGCTTCGTCTCGAACGTCGACGCCACCGACTTCGCCGAAGCCGTGCAGGGCCTGGACGCCGCCGAGACACTGTTCATCATCTGTTCGAAGACGTTCACGACCATCGAAACGTTGACCAACGCCCGCACCGCGCGCAGCTGGCTGGTCGAAAAGCTGGGTGACGAAGCCGCCGTGCGCAAACACTTCGTCGCCGTCTCGACCAACGCCGCCGAGGTGGCGAAATTTGGCATCGATACCGCCAACATGTTCGAGTTCTGGGACTGGGTCGGCGGCCGCTACAGCTACCCGTCGGCGATCGGTCTTTCGGTGCTGGTCGCGATTGGCCCCGAGCGCTTCGGCGAGATGCTGGCCGGCTTCCACGAGCTCGACGAGCATTTCCGCACCGCGCCGTTCGCGAAGAACCTGCCAGTTTTGATGGGGTTGCTCGGCGTTTGGTACGACAACTTCTTCGGCGCCGAATCGCACGCGGTGTTGCCGTACGACCAATACTTGAGCCGTTTTCCGGCGTACCTCCAGCAGCTCGACATGGAGAGCAACGGCAAGAGCGTCACGCTCGGCGGCGAGCGCGTCGCGTACCAAACCGGACAGGTCATCTGGGGCCAACCCGGCACCAACGGCCAGCACGCCTTCTACCAGCTGATCCATCAAGGCACGAAGCTCGTCCCGTGCGACTTCATCGGCTTTGCCAGGAGCTTGAACGCGCTGGGCGAGCACCACGACCAGCTGATGGCGAATTTCTTCGCGCAAACCGAGGCACTGGCTTTCGGCAAGACGGCGGCCGAGGTGAAGGCCGAAGGCGTGGCCGATGCGCTCGTCTCGCACAAAACCTTCGAAGGCAATCGCCCCACCACCACGATTTTGGCCGACATGCTGACGCCGGCCGTGCTCGGCAAGCTAGTGGCGCTTTACGAACACAAGGTGTTCGTGCAAGGCACCATCTGGGGCGTGAACTCGTTCGACCAATGGGGCGTCGAGCTCGGCAAGGTGTTGGCCAAACGCATCGCGACCGAGCTTGCCGCCACCGGCACGCCGGAGCTCGCCCACGACAGCTCGACCAACGCGCTCATTGGCCGTTATCGCGAACGGCGCGGCTAGCGCCGCCGGGCTAGGGGTTGCCGCCGCACAGCTCGCGAACGCGGGCGGCGAGCGTGGCGGCGGCGGCGTGGTCGAGCTTCCCGGCCGGCCATTTCACGCCGAGCCCCTGCCCTTCACTCGGCTTGGGGATGATGTGAAAATGAACGTGATCGACGGCTTGGTGTGCCAAGCGTCCGTTGTTCTGCAACACGTTGAACTCTGGCGTGCCGGTCGCGGCTTGCAGCGCCCGGCACAGCCGCGGCAGCACGCGACCGAGCGCCGCCGCGGAATCATCGGAGAGTTGATCGAGCGTCACCGCCGGCTCTTTCGGAATCACCACGGCGTGGCCGGCCGAAAGCGGGGCGACGTCGAGGAACGCGAGCACCTGCGCGTCCTCGTAGAGCTTGTGAGACGGGATTTCGCCGGCAATGATCTTGCTGAAGATGGTCTCGGGCATGGCCGACCAAGCCTAGCTCGGATCTTTGACGAGTGGCGCCGAGATTGGCCCAGCGCTGGCGCGCGACGCGAGCACGCGCTCGCACGCTAGCACCACGAAATCGCCGAAGCGCAGCAGCTCGGCGCTCGGCACGTCGGCGCCGAACAGCGCGCGCTCCTCCATCAGCGCCAGGCCCATCGCGTAGGCGATCGTGCGCGTCACCAACCGCAGATCTTCGCGCTCGGCAGGATCGCGACCGTAGGCGTCGGCGAGCACTCCGAAGCCCGGGTACAGCCGCTCCTCGAAAACGCGCTGGATGCTTCGGCGATGCTCCGGGCTCTCGATCGCTACGACGAACAGAAAACGCACGAAGCGTGGATGCTGCTCGGTCGCCCACAGCGCCAGCGCGGCGTCGCGCGCAAAACGCGGAATGTCGTCGATGCCGCGCGGGAACTCGACGTGCAGCGCCGCCTCCAGCATGCGAGTCGCGCAGTGCTCGATGATCTGGCGGACGAGCGCGTCTTTGCTCTCGAAGTAATGGTACAGGCTGGGTTGGCTCATGTTGAGGCGAGCCGCCAACTTGCGAAGCGACGCCCCGGCGACGCCGAGCTCGGAGATCAGCGACAGCCCAGCGTCGAGCACCTCTTCGCGGCGAGCCGGCGACGTCCGGTCGGGCTCACGCCGCGCGCGCGGTGGCCGCGCGGTCTCGGACTTCTTCGTCATGCTTGCCGAGCTGGAGCATAGCGGCAGGCACGCGAACCGAAACCCTCTCGGCGTACCGAAGCGCGGTCCCGAGCAGGCAGACTCCGCCAAACAGCACGCCAACGTAGACGGGGATGAACGGCGGGACGAGCGCCATGAAGATGAACCCGACCACCATGTCGAACAGAAACAACAAGCCCGCCCCAGCGACCGCCAAGATCGCCTGAACGGGGTAGCGGACCCGGGTGGCGTGGGAACTTTGGACCATCGTTTCTCCGTCTATCGAGTGATAGGTTTATGAACCTATCAACCGATAGTGTCAAGTCGGCGCACGCGGCATCGCAGCCGGAACTACGCCAATGGCTCTGAAATTGGCCCGGAACTGCCAACTCCGAGCTCCCCCTCCAAACTCAGCCGGCGAGCGCCTGTTTGACCAGTCCCATGGCCTCTTGGACCAGGCGCGCAAGGTGGTCTTCGCCCAAAAAGCTCTCGGCGTAGATCTTGTAAACATTCTCGGTCCCCGAGGGCCGGGCAGCGAACCAGCCGTTCTCGGTCGTGACCTTCAGCCCACCGATGCCGGCGCCGTTGCCCGGAGCCTGCGTGAGCTTGCCGGTGATTGGCTCACCCGCCAGCTCGGCCGCCTTCACGGCGTCCGGCGAGAGCTTCTTGAGCTTGGCCTTTTCGGCGGGCGTCGCGGGCGCGTCGATGCGCGTGTAGTGGGGCGCGCCGAGCCGCGCGGTGAGCTCGGCGTAGTGCTGCCCCGGATCCTGGCCGGTCACGGCCGTGATCTCGGCGGCCAGCAAGTTGAGGATGATGCCGTCCTTGTCGGTCGTCCAGACGCTGCCATCCATACGCAAGAAGCTGGCGCCAGCGCTCTCTTCGCCACCGAAGCAGAGGCTGCCGTCGGACAAGCCGGGCACGAACCATTTGAAGCCGACCGGAACCTCGCTCAGCTCGCGTCCCAAGTCTTTGGTGACGCGATCGATGAGCAAGCTACTGACCAGCGTTTTGCCGATCTTCGAGGTCTTTTTCCAGCCTTTGCGGTGCGTGAGCAGGTACTGAATCGCGACAGCGAGGTAGTGATTCGGGCTCATGAGCCCGGCCGAGGGCGTCACGATGCCATGGCGATCCGAATCCGGATCGTTACCGAACGCCACCTGATAAGTCGACCGCAGCTCGATCAGCTTGGCCATCGCGTACGGGCTCGAGCAGTCCATGCGGATCTTACCGTCGTGATCGAGGGGCATGAACGAGAACGTCGGATCGGTCTTTGGGTTCACGACCGTGAGATCCAGATCGTAGTCGTCGGCGATGCGCTCCCAGTAGTCGACGCTTGCGCCGCCTAGCGGATCGGCACCGAGCGAGATGCGCGTGGCTTGGATCGCGTCTAGGTCAACGACATTGACCAGATCGCCGACGTAGGCCGCGAGGAAGTCGTGTTGTTTGGTGGTCGCCGCGTTGCGCGCCGCGTCCCAAGAACCGCTCTTGATGCCGTTGCCTTTGGCCTTGATCAAAGCGTTGGCACGGGCCTGAACGACGTCGGTCACATCAGTGTCGGCCGGGCCGCCGTGGGGCGGGTTGTATTTGAAGCCGCCGTCACGCGGTGGATTGTGCGACGGGGTGACCACGATCCCATCCGCCAGGCGCGAGGTCTTGCCGCGGTTGTAGGTCAGGATCGCATGGGATACGGCGGGCGTCGGCGTGAAGCGGTCCTGCATCAACACTTCGACCCCGTTGGCCGCCAAGACCTCGAGCGTCGTGCGCTCGGCCGGCGCGGACGCGGCATGCGTGTCCTTGCCCAAGAACAGCGGCCCGTTGATGCCGGCCTTCGCGCGGTACTCGCAGATCGCCTGCGTGACCGCGCGGATGTGCAGCTCGTTGAAGCTGCCGTCCTCCGGGGACCCGCGATGGCCGCTGGTCCCGAAGCTCACCAGCTGCTCGGGGTTCTCCGGATCCGGCCGTTTGTCGTAGTACGCGGCCGTCAGGCGATCGACGTCGATCAGGAGCTCGGGAGGTGCGGATTTGCCAGCTAGAGGGTGGGCCATAGACGCGGCCCGACCCTAGAACGTCGATCAGTTTCCAGCCAGTGTGTTCTCCGCCTGCCCGACGATTAGCCGGCGCGGACCTCGATCTTGCGCGGCTTGGTGTGAGCAGCTTTGGCGAGCCGCAGCTTCAGCACCCCGGCGTTCAGCTCGGCGCTGATGCCGGCCGGGTCAATCTCTTCACTGACGCGAAACGTCCTACTGTAGACGCTGGCCGTCTCGCCAGCGCCGCGGCGGCCCTCGATGCGCAGTTCAGGCGCTTCGAAGCTGACCGAGAGGCCCCCCGGCTCGACGCCGGGCAGGTCTGCGAACAGCAGCAGCTCGTCCGCGCTTTCGTAGATATCGACCGGGAGCGCGACCTGGCGCGCGCGAGTAGCGGAGATGTTGGCTTCGTTGGACACGGTTTTGTCTTCCTTGGAACGGGTAAATTTGTAGGGCGACATGGGGCAGATTCCTTTCTTGGCCTCGCCTCACGCGGCGTTCACGCTGATTCTTCGCGGTTGGGCCTCGGCGACCTTGGGCAGCGTGAGCGTCAAAACGCCATGTTTCAGCGTGGCCGTGACCTTGTCAGCGTCGACGCGCGTCGGCAGCTCGAAGCTCTTGGCAAACCGCACCGCGCTGCGTTCACGACGGTGGACCGAGTGGCCTTCCGGCACGTCGACCTTGCGCTCGCCTTTGAGCGTGACGGTGTTGCCGGCGACGCTGATCTCGAAGTCGCTTTCGGTCAGACCCGGGACGTCGGCGCGCAGCACGAAATTCCGGCCGTCGTCGTCGAACCCGAGCGTCGAGGCGGCAGGCGCGGCGCTGCGTTCGAAATCTCCGAATAGCCGATCGAGCTCGCGCCGCAGTTGGACGTGGGGCGTGTGGGCGCGACCGAAGTCGGCGAAGCCGAAGGCGGGCCAGTCGTGGAAGTCGCTAAATCGAGTGAGCATGAGGTTCTCCTGGGCCAATGGGGCAATCCGCGAAGGTCGAGCTCGGGCGCAGAAGTGCGCTACTCCTCACACGGCCGTCGCCTACCCGGAGCGAGCTTTGCGCCGACTTTCAGCAGCTTCTCTCGCGGGCACCAACACACTGCGCATGGCCGAGTCGGCACGCAAGGGGGCGACTAGGATTCAGGGGCGCAGCAGGGGCCAGGTCGTCGAGCCAGACGTCGACGTCGGAAGTGCCGGCGCTCCACTCGATGCCGAGCATTTGCTTGGGGTCGAAGGTCGTCAGCGGCACCCCCGCGGTGTTTCCGCGACGCAGCTACGGGACTTCGCGCAGCGTCACGCCTTCGACGGACGGAGTCTTGTCACCACGCAATAAGAAAGCCGGGTTGTCGAACGACACGCTACCTGTGCTCCGAAGCGTGCAGTCGATGTTATGCTCCGCCCCGTCGCCGCGGTACGCACAATAAGGTGCGCCCAGCCAATCCACCTTCACTGTGTGGGGGCTCGGGAGCAGGATGCTGAGCCGGTACTTGCCAGCGTCCAGCGAGTAACTGATGCGGCGATTCTGGTCGACCGGCAAAACCTCGGGCTTGAGCGTGCGCACGACCTCGACGGCGATCTGCTTCACCAGCTCGCCGACGCTCGCGGTCAACTTGGCGTTGCCGACGCTGCCCGGAACCAATTTGCCGGCATGCGCCGAAACGACGCTGCCGAGATCCGACGTCAAACTGACCGGCAGATCGAGCTCACGGCTCGCCGCGTCGAGCACTTTTACCGGCGAATCCACTTCGCCCGCCGCCATGTCGAGGCGGAGCTTGGCCGGCGCCTCGAGCCGCGCCGCCAACTTGCAGGAGAACTTGGCGCGCGCGCTGACACCGGACAGCTGGAGCGCCACGCTGCCGTCGCCCGAGCGATTGCACGTCAGCAGGCCGTGCTTGCCCAAGGTCGCCAGATCCGGCGGCGTGACTTTCAGATTGAGCTCGCCGCTCGGGTCGCGCGCAGTACCATCTTGCTGGATGGCGCGTGCGTGAACAAGGACCGGGTCCTTCGAGCTGATGACGTCGGGCAGGTCGAGCCGCAGCTCGCGCGGTGGCTCACCCTGCGGGCAGCCGGTCAGAACGGCCAGAGACGTCAGCCAAGCGAACCCGGACCCAAGCTTCGTCATCTTGCCCACCGCGCAGGCGTCACGGCTTACGCGCGCTGGCGCAGCCCACGTTGAGGCTCAGCTCGAGCTTGCCCTCCGACCAGTACTTGTCGATCGCGTCGCGCACGTAACTGAGCGGTTTGACCACATCATCGACGCCAATCCAGGCCTTCACTTCCGGCAGGATCAGCAGCCGACTAACCGGATCTTCCACGAACGCGCGGCCGCTGTCGAAGGTCAGCGTGGTTTGGCGGATCTCGACGTCGACGTCGCCGAGGCCGACCTGCTCCAGCTCCTCGGACAGGGATTCGATGCTGGGCCGCGAAAGCAGCGCCGCCTCGACGGCTTTCGAGAACTCGCTGTCGTCGTGCTTCAACGCGTACTCCCGAAACAGATCGGCAATCTCCTGAAAGGAGCCGCGCAGCGGCAGGGCGATCAGCGCCTGCCCACCGGAACAGAGCAAGCGCTCCATCTCGCTCAGCAGGAGCAGCCGCTGGTCGGAGCCGACGGCTGGGTGCAGCGTCAGCACGTGCGTGTACAGGCCTTCTTCCTGTTCGAGACTGCCGTCACTGGCCGGCCGGTATTCGATCCGCACGTCGCCCATCACCTGGGCCTTGTTGCGGGCGAGCTCGAGCGCGGGCAGCGATGGATCGATACCGACGATGTCGGCGCCGTCGCTGTGCTCGGAGATCTTGAGATCCGGGTAGCCGGTCCGGCAGCCTAAATGCAGGATGCGCGCGGATTCACCGACCACCAGCATTTGCTGGGCTAGCTCTCCAAACAAGGAGAGGTAACGCGGCACGACGAAGGTCTCCAGAATGGCCGCGTCGGCGGGGCTCAGCTTTTCCGTCTGAAACACGAATCCATCGAGGTATCAGACCTCATTCTCGGAAGCTAGCGCCGCGTTCGGGCGTTATGCTCAAGGTCTCCGCGTGGCCACAACACCGCTATCCCGCGCCGCAGGGGCGCTCCTCGCCTTGGCGCTCGGCCTGCGCGCCTTCGCGCTGGCGGCGGCGCCTGCACCGGCCTCCGCCTCCCTGCCCGGCCACTCGAAAAACCTACCCACCGTCGACGCGCGCCTCGGCGCAGCACAACAGCCGGGCGCGAGTGAAGCGCCAGCCTGCCCGCAGCGTACGTTGCCCGATGGCGGCGTGTGTGTGCCGGTGCCGGACACCGCCTTGGGAGGCGAAGCGCTGGCCGAACAGCGCGCTCACCACCACGATCGCGAAGGCCATCTGCGCGTCTACGATCAAATCCCGCGTCGGCCCGAGCGGCCCGCCGACTACCGCAAATACCAACTGCCGGTTCCACCCCTACCCCAGCAATCGTTCGTCACGAGCGGCTACGATCTCGATCTGCCGGACGACGAGCAGCGGCGCGGTGCCGAGATGAAAGCCGTCGGTCACGGTGGCATCGATCTCGCGCAGAAGCGCGGCTCACCGGTCGCGCTCGTCGCGCTCGAGCATCAGGTCGGTGAAGCCGACGTCTTGTTCGTCGGCAAACTGTTCGGCAACTCGGTCGTCACACACCACGCAGTGCGCGAGGCCAGCGCGTTGCGCGACTACCTGGTGATCTACGGGCACCTTGAGAAGCCGGCTTCCGGGCTCACGCGCGGCCAGGCGCTGCCGGCAGGCGCCATCATAGGCTACGTCGGCGATTCGGGCAGCCCGGGCGTCGTCCACCTGCACGTCGAAGTGCGCCGCGCCCGCGAAGGCACTTCGCTCAACACGCTCGGGGCCGGCGAGCTCGCTCACAACTCCAAGACGGTGGCGTGCGATCCGCGGAATGTGTTGCCGTTGCTCACCCCGTGACGAGCGAGCGAAAACAACAGGAAGGCGGGAAGACGGGAAGGACCAGAACGAGATTTTTGGGTGGGCGATCGGGTCAGCGCAACGCGAGCGTCGGGACCTCGGTCTCAATCGCCTGCTTGACCAAGAAAATCTTCCCGCCTTCCCGCCTTCCTGCTGCTCGCTCTCGCCCCGCTACAAAGCCAACTTGTACCCAAAGCCGTAGACCGTGAGAATGTGCTCGGGCTTGTCCGGGCTGCGCTCGATCTTGCGTCGCAGCTTGACGATGAAGTTGTCGATCGTGCGGTTGGTCGGCGTCGCTTCGAGGCCCCAAATCTTGTTCAAGATTTCGTCGCGGCTGACGGGTTGGCCGACGCGCTCGTGCAGCAGCCGCAAGAGCTCGACCTCGTAGAACGACAACGACTCGAGCTCGCTGCCGCGTTGCAGGGTGTGCGCCGCGAGATTCACCGACGCTTCGCCGATCGTCAGCAGCTGCGACTCGGAGCGCGGCTGAGTGCGGCGGAAGATCGCGCGCAGCCGCGCCACCAGCTCGCCGACGCTGAACGGCTTGGTGACGTAATCATCGGCGCCAGCGTCCAGGCCGCGGATCTTGTCGGCCTCCTGACTCTTGGCGGTGAGCATCAGGATTGGCACGAAGCCGTCGCTCTTCCGGATCTCCTCACATACCTGGTAGCCGTTGATATCCGGCAACATCAGGTCGAGCAGCACCGCATGCGGGTGCTCGCTCTTGGCCAGCACCACGCCTTCGCGACCCGTGCCACAGGTCAACACCCGAAAGCCCTCGAACTCGAGCGCGTCCTTGAGGCCGAGCGCCAGCTGCGGCTCGTCCTCGACGACTAAAATGGTCTTCTTGGCATCCATGCGGCGGGCGACCGCATATTACGGCACGCCCGCCCTGTTCCCAAGCTGCCGCTTTACTGCGAGCCGAGCGAAGCGCCCAAGCAGGCAACCAGCGCGATCGCGCCCCGAGCCGGCGTGTCGCCGACGAAGCGCAGCAAGCGCTTGCTGTCGGGCGAACAGTCCTTCACCAGGTCCGCGTTGCCAACGTTCGGCTCGTTCGGCGCGGCGTTGACGTAGCAATAGCCGGGCACGTTGGGTGCGCTGGCGTCGAACTGACACGACTTGAGATCCGCATCTTTGAGCTGCAATAGCTCGCAGGTGCAGAAGTCGCTGCAGGCCGTAACGCCAGGGGTTTTGTTATCCTTCCCGCAGCTCTGCCCCTCTTGGAGCTTCGCCAGCACCGCCTGACGCAGCACGTCGGTCGTGTCGACGCGATTGGTGTTCGCCGGGCAGCTGCACGCGGCGCCAGATTGCGGCAACACCGCCTCGATGACCTTGCACGGCACTTGGTTTGGTTGCAGACCGTCCTGGGCCTGGGTGGCTGGCACCAGCGGACGCGGCAGGCATTTACCCTTCAAGGCTTCCTTCAGGCGATCGATGATCGCCTTCACGGCCGGGTTGTAGCCGTAGTCGGCTTTGGCGTTGTCGTCGGAGATCTTCGGGCAGATCGACGCGACGATCGAGTTGTCCTTGAACTCCTTCAAGACCTGGAGGTGGCGGGTGCCGGGATACGCTTTCGCGAAGCTCTGCGTGATGCCTGCCGCGCCGCCGCCGGGCGGCTGACAGAGCGGGCGGTTGTATACTGCGTCCTCTTTGAAACAGTCGCAGCCCTTGTCGGCGTCGAACGCTGCCTGGTCGCACGTGATCGGCTTGCCGAGTGGGAAGATGCAGGCGTACTGCAGATCGCGGTTGCCCATGTTGGCCTGCTCGTGGCCGTTGATCGGGTTCGCTTTCGGATCCGTCGACGTGGACGGCTTGAGCGCGTCCATCGTCACCGGGTTCGCGCCCGTGCGTTCGTCGGGCGTTTCGATCATCAACGGATCGGTCGGCGGGACCGGCGCGTCGTTGCTGCCGGTGTTGGGGGTACCCAGAATCTTGTCCCAAACGCCGTCGGACTCGAGCTGGGCCTCGGTCTTGTAGCGCAGGCCGGCGCCGGTCAGGCTGTCCGTGTCAGCGATGTCCTGCCAGGGCACGCCCACGATGCCTGCCAAGAAGATCAGGCCCTTATCGCGCGGCGTCTTGCCCTCCGCCGCGGCGAACAGCGGATTGCCCACCATCTTACCAGTCGAGCGCAGCGGGACCAGTGACGAGCGCAGGCCCTCGGAGTAGCGGGTGGTTGGGTACAGCAGCTCGAAGCCGAAGCGGCGCTTCTGCTGCCAGCAACGCAGGTTCAAATCGTCTTCGCCAGTGCCGAGCGCATTGCCCTTGGCGCACTCCGCATCACTGCCGATCGCCGGGCAGCCCGCGTTGGCCGCGGTCTCGACGCAGGACTGGCAGCATTTGTCGTTCGGATTGGCCGCGCATTGCGAGGTCGAACGGTACATCGGCGCACCGCGCGCGATCAGCCAGCCGTAGCCTTCATCGACGATTGAGCAGTCGTTTTCGTCCGAGAGCATGACGATAGCGACCAGCGAGTCGGGACGCAGGAACGCGGCGCGCTGCGCGAGCACGACATCGTCAAGCACCGGCTTACCGTCAGCGCCCACTTCCGTTTGCGCCTGGGAAGCGCCCATCGGCACAACGACATTCTTCGGCGGCTCGGGATCGATCAGGAAGCGATACCAAGCTTCGAGCGAAGCTTCATAGCCGCAGCCGTGCTCCCCGGCGCTCGTCACCATGGTGGTGAACTTCGTCTTGAACGCGGCCGGATCGGAATCCCCCGGCGGCGTGTACTTGCCGGGCTTCGTGGTGTCCCACTTCAGAAAGCCGTTGGCGTCGTAGGGCGTCTGGCCCATGCGCAGCTGACCGAGCAAGTGCGCGTGATCGTTGTCGGTGGGTGTGGCGCAGACGTCGCCCTTGGCACCGGCGGCACCGTGCGAGCCCAAGCTCGAGGTGATGACGCCGACGTGAATGTCCTTGATCGAGCTGAACTCGGGAGCGCCAGTCTTGCATGTGCCCTTGGCGGCGTCGGCGTATTCCGGCGGGGTCGCGGCCTTGCCGTCGCGAATCTCAGCCGGCGTGCAGCTCTTGTCGTTGCAAGCGGTCACGCACAGCGGGGTGATCAACCGCGTGACGAGCAGCGGAACGGCGTCAGCCAAGATGGCTTGCTTGTCAGCCATCGAGATCGAGTTATCGACCATGAAGAGGAGGTCGATCTTATCGACCGCGGTCTGACGGATTTCGTCGACGTAGACGTTGCTGGTCCGCGGCACAGCGGGCGCGACCGGACGATCGAGGCAGCCGGCCGTTACAGCCGCACCACCAACCATGACGGCCAGCCCGGCGAGGCCTGCTCGGAGCAATGTCCAGGCACTGCGCTTGGACCGGCTCGACTTACTCTTCAGCATCATTGGAAGAACTCCTTGCGTAGACCGGAAACCGTCAGGTGACCTCTTAGGGAGAGGCGGCCCGAGGGATAGAGCTGGGGGGAGGTGGCGCCGAGCACCCGACTAGGTGTGGCGGAGCGCGAGGTTAAAGGGCCGCGAGCCGACTTGTCAACGCTGCGAAACCGCAGGAACAAAGGACAAACGCACCCGTGCATGTCCGCTCTGCGGGGCAATGCTTATGCCAGCAGTAGAAGGCCCAGATCATGCCGAAACGGCCGGCGAGCTGGCAACCAGGTTGGCGGTCACCGCGTGGCGACCGCCAACCTCAGTGCCCTAGCCGCCGACCAAACCCCAGGGTGCCAAGACCGGCTATTGGTTCAAGGTCGCCCCGAGGCAGGCGATGAACGTGGTCGCGCCGGGCTTCGGGGTGTCGGGACCGACGAAGCGGATCAGCTGGCGGCTCGTCGGGTCACAGTTCTGGACCAGCGCCTGGTTGCCTTGGGGCGAGTCGCCGAACGGGTTCACGTAGCAGTAGCCGGGCGTGTCGGCACCTACTTCGCTGTTCAGGCATTGGTCGAGCGTCGGCCCCTCCGCTTGAGCGAGCTCGCACAAGCAGAACGATGAAGCCGCGCAGCTCGGCGTGCCCGGGGTGCCGCACTCCCCGCGCTCGGCCAACTGCTTCATCACCAGCGCGTGCTCGTCCGCCGAGGCCGCTTTGCGTTGCGCGGTGTCGCAGCTGCACGTGCCTTGGGTCTGCGCGGCCTCGACCACGACGCACGGCAACTTGCCGCCGGCGCCAGGCTCCACCGCCAACGGTCGCGGCAAGCAACGGCCGGCCAGCGCGACCTTCAGCCGGTCGATGATCGCGTCGACCGCCGGCTCGTAGCCGTAGCCGGCCTGCCCCTCGCTCAGCACCTTGGGACAGATCGAAGCCACGATCGCGCTTTCGCCGATGCCGCGCAGCACTTCGAGCGGGCGCAAGCCGGGGTACGCCTTACCGAAATACTGCGTCGGCTCCGCGGGTCCGCCCGCCGGCGGCTGACACAACGGGCGATTGCGGACGAGCTCGTCCTCTTCGGCCTTGTCCGTGCTGCTCCCATGGCAGTCGCAAGCCTTGCCCGACGTGCAGGGCTCGGCGTCGGTAAGCTTGAAGGTGCAGGCGTATTGCAGATCGGTGCCGTCGACGTCTTTCTGTTCGTGGCCGTTGATCGGGCTGGCATTCGGATCCAGCGACGTGTCGGGCATGATCGCGTCGAGCGTGACCGGGTTCATGCCGCTGCGCGGCGCGGTCGACTCGCGCATGAACGGATCGGCAGGTGCCTGATACTCTCTCGGGCTGCCGAGAATGACTTCCCAACGACCACTCGCTTCGAGCTCGCTCGCACTCATATAGCGCAAGCCGCTGCCTTGCCGACTCGTGTCGTCGGCGATGTCTTGCCACGGGACACCGACGATGCCCGCTAAATAGACCAGCGCCTTGTCGCGGCTCGGCTGCCCCGGCAAGTGAGCGAACAGCGGATTTTCGACCATCTTCCCATCGGAGCGCCGCGACACCAGCGTTTTCGTGAGCGCGTCTACGTAGCGCGACGTGGGGTAGAGAAAGTCGTAGCCGAAGCGGCGCTTCTGCTCCCAGCAACGCAGGTTGGGTGGGTCTTTTTGCAGCGGCAGCCGGTGCGGGCCTTGGCATGCAGGGTCGGTCGCTGGCGTCGGGCAATTGGCCGGCAAACCGCCGGTTGCGATACAAGGCAAGCAACACGGGTCGTTTGGGTCTTTGGCACACGCCGATGTGGCTTGCGGCGAGGTCAACGACAGGTCCGCGCTTGCGACCCAGTTACCGAAATCGTCGTCGCGGATCGAGCAGTCGTTTTCATCGGTCAGCATCACGATTGAGACCAGTGAATCGGCTCGCAAGAAGGCCGCGCGCTGCGCCAGCAGCTCGGTGTCGACCGGCCCTGATATGGTGCGACCGTTGGCGTCGAGGCTGAGCGACAACGGCGGCTCCGGATCGATCAAGAAGCGGTACCAAGACTCGAGCGAGGCTTCGAAGCCGCAGCCGTCTTCGCCGGCGCCTTTGACCATTTCGGCGAATTGCCGGCCCAAGTGAGCGGCATCCTTGTCTCCGGGCGGCGTCAGCTTCTGATCGGGATCCCAGGCCAAAAAACCACTATCGGCGTAGCTCGCAAGCGAAGGCGTCGTGCGCACCTTGGGCAGGAGCAAGGCGCGATCGTTTGCAGGTGCGGCACCGCCGCAACCTGCGATGGCTTTGGCGGCGCCGTGGGCCCCCAAGCTCGAAGTGATCACGGCCACGTGAATATCTTTGACGGCGCGGAACTCGGCGCCAAAGCCTTCCGGGCAGTTCTCGATCGGTGACGTGCGTGCCCTCACCTCGCCAGTGGTGTTCACGCAGCGCGGCACGACCAGGCGATTGACCAACTGCGGTACGGCCTTGGCTAACAGTGCCTGCTTGTCCCCCATCGACTGCGAATTGTCGATCATGAACAACAGATCGATCTTGTCGATCACCTGGTTGGTGATCGGTGAGACGTAAAGGTTGCTGGTGTGCGGCTCGGTCGAGGTCACCGGCCGCGTCATGCAGGCCGAGACGATCAAAGACGCACTCGTGCACACACCCGCCAACGGGAAGGCTCTACGCATCGCTACACGCTCCTTGACCTGCTGTTCAGCAAGCGGCGCGCCAAGCCAGGACGGCGACGATCTCTCGGGAATTCCTAGCCCGAAGGCTACGACTCGTCGGCGTCGGAGTCGCCAACCGCGGTGGCTTCGCCAACCGGAGTTGTCGGGCTCGCGTGAGCCGCTTCAGAATCGGGCGGCGCCGCGGCCGCGACCGCAAACGCTTCGCGCAGCGCCAGCAAGTGACGTTGCGTGACGCCCGGTACCGCCAGAATCGCCTCGTCCGATGCTTCGCGCAGCGCCGCGACCGAGCCGAGCGTCTTGAGCAACGAGGTGCGCGTCTTCGGACCGATGCCGACGATGCTGTCGAGCTCCGACTCAAAGCGGCGTCGCTTGCCAACTTTGGTGCGGCCGCGATTCGAGAAGCGGTGCGCTTCGTCACGAGCACGCGCTAAGAGGAACAACTCGGGACTGTTGGGCCGAAGCGGGATCGGGTTCTTCTGGCCGGGCAGGTAGACGCGGTCGGTCAGCTTGTCGCCGAGCACGTTCTCTTTCTCTTTGGCCAGGCCGACGATGCACAAATCGTGCAGCCCCAAATCTTGAGCCGCCGCTAGCGCCACGCCGAGCTGACCGCGACCGCCGTCGACGACGAACAAGTCCGGCAGCTGCCAGTCGTTGTCTTGCTCCCCTTCGGCGGTGGCTGTGTCTGCCGCGGCTTTTCCGCGGCGAAAGCGCCGCGACAGCACCTCGAACATGGCCTGGTAGTCGTCGCCGGCGCCGGCGCGGCGCACGATGTACGAGCGATAGCGCTTCTTGTCGAGCTGGCCGTCGAGCAGCGCGACCACCGCACCCACCGTATCGGCGCCGCCGAGGTGCGAGATGTCGCAGCATTCGATGCGGCGCGGCAAGGTGGGCAGCCGCAGCCGCTCCTGCACGCGCGCCAGCCGCTGGTCGATGTCGTCGGCGGCGCGGCGCTTCTCTTCGAAGGCGTGCTTGGCGTTGTCGGTCGCCATCTCGAGCAAGGCGCGCCGCGGACCGCGCGCGGGTGCCAAGACTTCCACCTTGGTGCGCCGGCTCTCGACCACCTCGGCCCGACGTTCGACCAGCCACTCGCAGACACCGTCCACGCCGTCGGGCAGCGTCGGCACAATCACTTCGTCCGGCACGTGGGCTTCGCCGGAGCCGCCCTCGCCGTAGTGCTCGCGCAAGAACGTCGCGACGACTTCTTCGTCCGGCAGCTCGACGTTCTTCATCGAGAACGAAGCGGTGTCGATCATGCGACCACGGCGGACGACCATCACGCACAGCTCCGCCAAATCACCCTGGCGGTAGATACCGAGCACGTCTTGATCGCGGTCGCTAACCACCACGACGCGCTGGGCCTGGTGCGCGGACTCCACCGCCGACAGCTGGTCGCGGTAAATGCTGGCCAGCTCGAACTCCAGGTTCTCGCTGGCGCCCTTCATGCGCTCTTTCAGATCTTTGGTCAGCTCGTCGTGGCGGCCATCCAAAAACAGCCCGACCGCGCGCACCTGTTGTGAATAGAGATCGCGATCGATGTCGAGCACGCACGGGGCCAGGCAGCGCTGGATCTGGTACTCGAGGCAAGGCCGCTTCCTACTGCCGATCTCGCGATCGGTGCAGGTGCGCAGCTTGAAGTGCTTTTCGACCAAGTTCAGCGTGCGGCGCGCGGCGGTCGCCGAGTGGTACGGACCGAAGTAGCTTGCGCCGTCTTTTTTGGGCTTCCTCACCAGCTCGAGCCGCGGGTACGCGTGCTCGAGCGAGAGCCGCAGGCTCAGGTACTCTTTGTCGTCGCGAAGCTTGACGTTGTATTTGGGCTTGCGCTCCTTGATCAGGCTGTTCTCGAGGATCGCCGCTTCCTTCTCGGTCGCGGTGACGATCGTCTCGAGGTCCTCGGCGTGGCGGCGCAAAAACGGGATAAACGCCCTTAAGTCGCTGCCGCCATCTTGAAAGTAACTCCGAACGCGCGAGCGCAGGCTCTTGGCCTTGCCGACGTACAGCACCGCGCCGTGCTTGTCCTTGAACAGGTAGCAGCCGGGCTGCGCCGGCAACGAAGCCAGCTTCTGCTCCAGCGTGGAGGGGGTCGCCTCGTCGAGCGGCATCACTGGTGTTATACGACAGCGCACGTGGTGCGCCTCGCACAGCTCGGCAAGCTCCTTTCGCGAAAAAGCTCGGTGTCGATCGCGGTAGCGGTCGTGGCCGGACTCGGCGCGGGGCTTTTGCTGTTGCCGCGCGCAGCCGGGCCGGGCGCCAGCGATGAGCCGCTGCCCGAGCTGTCGTTTTTGGGCCAGCGGCTGAACGCCGACGACACCGCCGCCAAGCAAGCCCTCGAGCGGGCGCGCCGCTATGTCGCCGGCAAGGTCTCGCTCGAGCTGCCCGACGGCTCGAAGCGCGAGCTGTATCTCGGCGAGATTGGCGCCGAAATCGACAAAGTACGGCTGGCCAGCCTGATCCGTCAGGCCAAAGACCGCACGAGCATGCTGATCCGCGGCTTTCGGGCCCAGGGCTCGGTCGGCCCCCTCACCTTGCCGGTGCCGGTCGCGCTCAACCTGGCCCAAGCGGCCGTCGCGGTCGGCCGCCTGAAGGACGAGACCGACCGAACGCCAGCCGACGCGCGGATGGACCTCGAAGGTCGCAAGCTGATCCCGGAGGTGATGGGGCGGCTGCTCGATCTCGACGGCTCGCTTGCCGCGATCGAGACCGCGCTGGGTCAGGGGCGGCGCACGGCCAAGCTGGCGTTTCTGGAGCGGCGACCACGGCGCGTCGCGGCCGAGCTCGGCAACGTGCAGCTCGACGACGTGCTTGGTTATTTCGAAACCAACTACGACCGCTCCGATCGCGTGCAGGCGCGCAGCTACAACCTCCGGCTGGCGGCGTCGAAGCTCGACGGCACGGTGCTGTTGCCGGGCGAAGTGTTCGACTTCAACGACGTGGTCGGGCCGCGCGACGAAGCCAACGGCTACAAAGTCGCGAAGGTGATCGCCGAAGGTGAGCTAGTCGACGGCATCGGCGGCGGCACCTGCCAGATCTCCGGCACCTTGCACGGCGCAGCCTTTTTTGCGGGCCTTTCCATCGCCGAGCGCTACCCGCACACGCGCCCCAGCTCGTATATCAAGATGGGACTGGACGCGACGGTCGTGTATCCGACAATCAACTTTCGCTTGAAGAATCCGTTCCCGTTTCCCGTCGTGCTGCATGAAACCGTCAAGAACGGCGTGGTGCGCGCGGAGATCTTGGGGCCCAAACGCACGCACACGGTGACGCTGATCCGTCACATCGATTCCGCGATTCCGTACGAAGAAGTGGAGCGGCCTGACAAGACCCTGCCGAACGGTGTGCGTCGGCTGGGACAACGCGGCGTCGCCGGTTTCAAGCTGCGCCGCTACCGCATCGTGCGTGAAGGCGCGCATGCCGTGCGCGAGCGCTGGGACGACACCTACCCGCCCACGTCGCAGATCGTGCGCGTCGGAATCGGTGACATGCCGAAGGACAGCGTGAAGTCCGAGGACGACCACCACCCCGAGTACCTGGCGGACGAGCTTTTGGTCGTGACGCAGGGCGCCGACGACGGCGAGGAGGGCGGGTCGGAGCGAGACCATTCGATGCGCGAGTCGCGCGAAGCGGGGCGGTTTGGGGACAAAGGCTGGACGGAGGCGGCCGGGATGCCCTACTGGGAGAGCCGGCCCAAGGCCGAAGACAGCGGGGAGCCGGCCCGCCCTGGCGCGGCTGAAGCCGCGAAAACGAAGAAGAAAAAGGCGAAAGACTGATCGAGGGGACGCTAGGCTTGACGAGCGGCCCGATGTAGGCGAAGAACCCGGCCGCGGAGAGGGCGCCGACCGGCCGCCCTGTGAATCTCCTGGTTCGAGAAAGCGTCGAATACCGGCTGGCCGGTACATTGAATAACATGACGACCACGACAGAAACCGTTTTGAGCACGCCGATCGTTCGCAAGCCCGCCGAGGAGAACGGCGAAAAGCCCCAGCAGCGTTCGGCTGATTGGGAAAACCCCCGCGTGGCGTCGATCCTTTCGGCCGCCGCCAAGTGCTTTGCTCGCAAGGGCTTCACGGCCACCACCCTCGCCGAGATCGGCAAGGAGCTTGGGCTCCGAAAGAGCATCGTTCACTACTACTTCGCCAGCAAAGCCGCCCTCATCCACGAGGTGCAGAGCTACACCTACCACCGCTACCTCGACCGCCTGCGTGAGGCGATCAAGAACGGCGACGGCTCGGTGGCGCAGACGACCGACGCCCTGCGCGCCCTGTGGGACGCGGTTCAGAACAACAAGACCGGCACCGGCCTCAACATCGAGGTGTGGAGCGCGGCTCGCCGTGACGTGGAGCTCAAGCGCCGCGCCGCTGGCCTGCATCGCGACGCGCGCGGCGTGATCCGCGACGCGCTCGGCCCGGCTGCTCAAAAGGGTGGAGCGTCTCGCGCCGAAGCCCTGGCGACGCTGTCGCTCGCCGTGCTCAACGGCCTGTCGGTCACGGAGTACCTCGAAGGCGACGACGCCAAGGTCAAGGAAGCCTACGAGGCTTTCCTGGGCCTGTTGCGCCAAGGCCTCGAAGCCCCGTCGAACGTCTCGTAATCAAGACGAGCGGGTTTACCCGTAACGACAGCCGAGCCGGTTAGCGCCAGCTCGGCTGTTCTGTTTTGTCCGTCCGAGATTTTTTCACAGGAGATCGAGAGATCGGGAGGCGAGAATTTTGGGTTTCGAGATGCGATTTAACGCGCGATGCCTGCGGGGTGATGCGCGTCTCCAATCCCCAAAAACTCCCGATCTCCCGATCTCCCTGTGAAAAAATCTCGCCCGCAAAGTGACGCGCGCCTTCGGTTGGGTAGGCCGAGTTTTCGTATGGGGCGACGGCGCCCAGCTGGGCGCCTGTGACTCGGCCTACCCCCGCTCGCTAGTTGGGGATCCAGGCGCGGCCGGGTTCGAGGACACCTTCGAAGCCGTCGAGGTAGTGCGAGGGAGTGCCGGGGAGCGAGTCGTCGACCCAGAGGACGCGGTCGGTGCCGTACGGGCGGACGTCGATGTGAACGAACTTGTTGTTCGGATAAAAGCCGCAGCCGACGTCGTGCAGGCCGCGGCACAAGCCGAACAGCTGCTCGTTGGGCACGCCGTAGACGAAAAGATCGATGGCTTTGCCTTTGCCGTGAAAGCCGGTGTGCCCGTTTTGGCGGTAGCCGCTCATGATGTAGAGCGTGCGGCGCGGAAAGGCTTGGGCGACTTGCGCGAGCGCCCAGATCAGCCGCGGGTCGACGAGCTTGACGTGTGGCAGCCACTCGCCAGGTCCGGCGTCGGCGGAGGGCTCGAACGGTAGCGGCAGCTCGGGGCGCGTGACGCCGGGCGCACGCGACAACACGCTCACGACGTCGATCGCATCGGGCGCCACGCCGCCGTCGCAATCGAGCAGCGGCAGCGAGATTTCCTCGGCGCCGTCGTAACGCGCCAGCGTGACCGCGCGCGGCGCGCGCCATTTCGGGCAAGGTCCGCGCATCGAGACGCTGAGCGCTTCCGGCTCCGGCGCTTCGCTGGCGAAGCTCCACGTCAACGAAAAGCGCGGGCTCCAACTCGAGAAGCCGTAGTCGCCGCGGAAGAAGCTGCGCCACTCGGCAACGTGATTCTGCGCCGGCGCCAGGTAGTGCGCGAGCAGCGAGAGGGAACGATCTGGCGCGAGCCGGAACGGACGGCTTTGATGAATGCCGGTCTCGAGCCAGCTAAGCTCGGAAAGATCTCGCTGCGGCCCGAAAAGTCCCCAGTCGGGCCCGACGGGACGGCGCGTCCCTGCCGTAGCCGGCGTCGCGCTCGCCCCCGCCGCAGCGGCGGCGAGCGCTAGAGCGGCGAACGAGCGAAGCAGGCGACGAAGCGGCACTGGCCCGGAACATGCCGCGGGGCGGGCATGGGTTCAAGCGGCCCGCGAGTCGGGGCGTCTGCAAGCAGCCTTCCGGCGTGGCGGCTCAGGACCCGCGCAGCACGGAAAGCGCGCGGACCGCCGCTTCGAGCGTGACGCTGCCGTCCTCGGCGATCCGGCCGGCGACCGCTTCGACTTCGGGGCCCCGAGCGCCGGCTGCGACGGCCACGGAGCGCGCGTGCAGCGACATATGGCCGCGCTGAATGCCTTCGGTGGCGAGCGCGCGCAGGGCCGCCAGGTTCGAAGCCAAGCCGACGGAGGCCGCGATCAGCGCCAGATCATCGGCGCAGTCGACGCGCAGCAGGCTGAGCGCGACGCGCGCCCCCGGGTGGACACGCAAGGTGCCGCCGACGATGCCGAGCGCCAGCGGCAACGTGACCTCGCCGACCAAGTCAGCGCCATCGCGGCGCCACACCGAGAGCGGACGGTAGCGACCGGACAGCGCCGCGTACGCGTGCGCGCCGGCTTCGACGGCGCGAAAGTCGTTGCCGGTGGCGATCACGACGGCGTCGATGCCGTTCATGATGCCCTTGTTGTGCGTGGCGGCACGGTACGGATCAGCCTCGGCGAACTCGGAAGCGGCCACGATGCCGTCGGCGATCTCGTGGCCGGTCAGCTGCTGGGCGCCTTCGGCCGACGGCGGCACGCCGGTGTAACCCGGGCCGGGCGCGGTCGACGGACGCGAGAACTTCAGGTCGTCGGGGTGAACGCGGCACGTGACCTGAGCGCAGCGGCGATCGCTCAAATTGGAGAGAATGCGCAAGCCGAGCTCGGCGCCAGTGATCTCGGCCGCAACCGGGCCGACGGCTTCGGCAATCGAGTTGACGAGGTTGGCGCCCATCGCGTCTTTGCAGTCGACCAACACGTGGACGACGACGCGCCCGGCCTCGAGCTTGCGCAGCTCGATGCTGCGCGGACCGCCACCGCGCTCGACCAAATTCGGCACGGCGTTGCGCGCCACGACCAGCAAATGTTCGATCTCGGTCTCGAGCCGTCGCACGGCCAGCTCCGGATCGACCAGGCCGCGCAGCTCGATCTGGGAGATCATCAAGGCTTCGGTCATTTCAGCCGTGAAACCGCCGGCGTGACGCACCATGCGCGCGGCGTTGGAAGCCGCGGCGATCACGCTCGGCTCCTCGACGACCATCGGCACCAGTCGATCGATGCCGTTGACCTGGACGTTGAGCGCGAGGCCGAACGGCAGCGCGTAGGTGCCGAGCACGTTTTCGACCAGCTTGTCGGCGGTGGCGACGTCGATGCCGCCGGCTTCGAGCGCGCTGCACAGCGTGTCGAGATCGACGCCAGAGCGCTCGGCCACGAGGGCACGCCGCTCAGCCACGCTCAACTTGTAGAACCCGGGCAGGCGAGAGCCGCTCATCGCGATTCGTAAACGTTCATCGCCGGCAGCTCGAGCGCCGTCAGGAAGCCGCCGTTGCCGCAGCCCGTATCGATGCCGACGCAGCTTTCACCCGCCCAGAGATCGGTCGGATCTTCGGGCGTGTAGCCCGACAGCTCGGGCGGTAGGTACTCGGTGCGGGTGTGCCCGAACACGACCATCTTGCCGCGGTAGTTCTGGAAAAAATCCGCGTCACGCAGCCAGAGCAGCACCTGTTGATCGGGAGCGGAGCTGGGGTGAACGAACTCACCGCCGATGCGCGGCAAGCCAGCGTGCACGTAGATGGCGTGGTCGTCTTCGTACCAGTACGGCAGCGACTTGAACCAATCGACGATCTCGTCGGGGAAGAAGCTGCCGGTGGTGAGCGGCATCTGCTCGTTCTTCTTCGGCAGGTCGCCTTCCTTCGGGAAGTTACCGCCCACGTACGAGCGCATGGCGGCCAAGCAGCCGTTGCCAGGCGGCGTCACGAACTCGTCCCAGCCGCGCTCGACCACGCGGATCCAGGCGTCCTCGTGGTTGCCGCGCAGCGCGACCACCTTGGCCGGCGTACGCGTTGGCAGCGTGCGCACGTACTCGACCACGTCGGCCGATTTCGGGCCGCGATCGACGTAGTCACCAACGAAGACGAGCGTGTCTTCAGCGTCGAGCTTGGGCAAGCAAGCCATCAGCTTGAACAGGTGCGACGTCTCGCCGTGAATGTCGCCAATCGCGAACGTGCGGCCAGCCATAGAGCGCCTGAAGAGACCACAACATTCGGGATGAATCCAGCGCCGCGGGGCGAAGCTACGGCAAGACCTTGACTCCGGGCGCCGACAGCTCCACCGCGAGTCGCCGATGGGCATGATTTTCCAGGGCGGCGCGCAGCCTTGGCGTCGAAGGCGCGCAGCCGACGAAGATTGCGATGTCGCCCCCGCCTGCCCCGGCCGGTAGCAAGACTCCGTTTTCGGTCTCCGCTTGCGGACCAAGCTCCGCCAGCTCCGGTGTCACGATCGGCACTCCGGCTGCTTGCCCGAGGCCGGACAACGCCCGCTGCTGGTCGCGCAACGCCGCCAGAAAACCGGCCGCGTCTTGGCGTTCGACGCTGACCGCCGCGGCGTTCGCGGCTGAGGTCTGAGCGCCCAGCCAAGCGGCGTGCTCGGCGGGTGATCGCTCGCCGAGGGCGTTGACGGCCGCGATCAACGCGCGGGTGGAGGCGGAGGTGGGACAAGTCCAGACCTCGACGCTGAGCTCGGGCGGTATCGCCACCGGCCGACTGCTCGCCCCCGACGGCCCGAGTTGGTAGGTGCGCGTGCCGCCGAAAGTGCTGGCCATTACATCGACGCCACTGCCACCGCCTTGCGCCGCGCGGTGCGCAGCCTGCGCCCTCGCTTGTACGCGCGCCAGCTGCTGCACGTTGCTGTCCCCAGGTTCACGTTCCTGCTCGAGCGCAAACAAGCTGGCGACCAGAATCGCCGCGCTCGAGCCCAGGCCCAGCTTGCGACCGCCTTCACGCAGCTCGGAGGCGTCGAACCAGGGCGCGCTTTCTTCCGGCGCGAGCGCGGCTCGCACTTCGTCGGTGATGAACGTTGCCGCGCGTGCCGTGTCGGCCGTCACGTAGCGCGACACCGCCGACACGATCGCCGGTGCGCCGGACAACACCGCGTACGCGCCCGAAAGCACAATTTTTCCCGGCGCGCAGGCGCGCGTCACGGGGACAGCTCCGGCGCGCCTCCGGCGAGCACCCCGGCGTCGGGGCCCGGCGCTGACTCGAGCAC
Source organism: Polyangiales bacterium (assembly GCA_038230915.1). Classification (GTDB taxonomy): domain Bacteria; phylum Myxococcota_A; class Polyangia; order Polyangiales; family Polyangiaceae; genus PMG-095. The sequence continues at coordinate 74,413 of JBBRMI010000013.1, forward strand.
GCGCAAAACACCGTCGACGCCGGCGAGCGCGGCGGACATGGCCTCGACGTTGCCAGCCTCGACCAGCACCTTGACGTGCGGGCCGGCATCGATCGTGAAGCAGGCCGCCGTACCGCGGCGCCGCACGGCGCGGACCGCGTCAATCACCGCCAGCGTCGCGGGCCGGAAGTAGATCAAGGCCGGCCTCGCGGCCAGCATCGAGGCGTGCATCGCGAGCGCGCTCTGCTCGACCGCCGGCGCGAGCCGCTCGAAGTCTTTGGCCAGCACCGCCGCCTTCACCTCGGCAAAAAGCCGCGGCGCGTCGCTGACCCAGCTCGAATAGTACGGGCTGGTGCTCGCCGTGTGCTGCATGCCGTCGGTGGAGCCGGTGTCTTTGGCGGCCTCACTGGTGACAGCGACCAGCATTGTCAGAGGCCAGTGCGCGGGCGGGGCGACCCGCAGCGCCGACTCCGCGCTGGCACCCAGCTCGACGTAGCCGCCGAACAGCGAACGCGCGGCGGAGGCCGACGCCGCCCGCGCCAACGCGCTCACCCGCTCGATCGGTAGCTGTAGCCCGAGCGCTTTCACGGCAGCGAGCGCCAGCGCCGCGAAGCCGGAAGCGCTCGAGGCCAGTCCGGAAGCGGTTGGAAAATCGTTGTGCGAGCGCACGCGCGCGAACGACGCGACACCGGCCAGTCCCCTCACCTCGTCGAGCAGCTTGGTCGCACGTGCGAGCGGCTTACCGTGTTGGGCGGTGCCGCCCAACATCAACTCGTCTTGAGTGAGCTCGGGGGCGAAGGTCACTTCAGTCGTGGTGCGCATGCCGGCCAGCGTGAGCGACAGGCTCGGCACCGCCGGCAGGTTCCGGGTCACGTCAGCCTTGCCCCAGTATTTAGCGAGCGCGATGTTGGCGTGGGCGCGCGCGGTCGCCGATTGCGCGCCGGTCACGGCCACTCTCCGAGCAACCGCGACGCGACAATCTCCGTCGAAAAGGCGGCAAAACCAGCATCGCGAAATGCTTTTTCGATTGGCTGCGCGCTCTCGTCGGCGAGCGCGATCACGGCGCCGCCGCCGCCGGCTCCCGTCAACTTGGCGCCGAGTGCGCCAGCTTCGCGCGCCACCGCGCACGCTCGTTCGATCTCAGGCGTCGACAAGAACAAGCCGGCCAAGAGCATCTGGTTATAGTTCATCAGTTGGCCAAGCCCGCTAGTGTCGCCAGCTTCGATGCAGAGCCTGGCATTTTTCACGAGCGATTCGATACCGGCCAGCGACTTGCCGAGCAGATCGGGACGGCGCTCGCCGAGCCGCGCGACGCTCTGGACCATCTGTTTGGTGCTGGCGGGCGGCCCGGCCAGGCAGATCGCTAGCTTGAGCGGCACGGCCACGAACAGCGGCTCGGGGCCGCCGGCCTTGGTGAACCAGATGCAGCCACCCGCATACGCGGCCGCGGCGTCGACGCCCGACGGATTGCCGTGAAAAACCTGCTCCCAGGCGTTCGCGCCGCCGAGCACACGCGCCGGCGTCTCGGCTTCACCTAACCCGGAAAGTAGGGCGCGCGCCACCGCGACGCCGATCGCCGCCGAGCCACCGAGCCCCGAACCAAGCGGTAGCGTGACGTCGACCTCGACCTGCTGCGGCCCCGTCCCGAGCACCTGACAGATTTGCCCGAGCGCTGCGCTGAGGTCGGAGCCGTCGCCGGCGCGTGCCGTGCGCTCGGCGATGCGGATGCTGCTCGAGTTGCTCGGCGTAGCGCGCGCCTTGGCACCCAAGCTAATCCCAGCTGCGATCGCCGGCATGCCGTAAACCACCGCGTGCTCACCCAAGAGGACGGTCTTGCCGTTGCCACGGCCGACGCCGACCTCGGGGCTACCAGCGTAGGTCATGTCCGACGCCGTGATAGCGCGAGGGTCGCGCCGGTCAACAGCTCACGTCCCGCAGGGCTCACGCCCGCGTCGAGCTCGGCGAGCGCCTGCTCCGAAAGCTGACTGATGCGCTTTTCGACCAGCTCCGGCGCGCCGGTGGCTTGAATCGCGCTCAGCGCCGCGCGCAGCGCCGTCGCTTTCGCGCGCGGGTTTTTGAGCACTTTTTTGATCAGCGATTTTTCGCGCGGTTTGCCGCGACGCAACGCCAGCCGCAGCAGCAGCGTGCGCTTGCCGCTGATCAAATCGCTCGCCAGCGGCTTACCGGTCTCGGCTGGTTCACCGAACAAGCCAAGCAGGTCATCGCGCAGTTGGAACGCGACACCGGCCGGCCGTGCGTAACGCGACAGCGCCGCGAGCGTCGCCGGCTTCGCGCCGGCCAGCAACGCCCCGAGTTTAAGCGGTCCTTCAACCGTGTAGCTCCCAGTCTTGAGCGCGTAACCCAGCTCGACGTCGCGACCTTCGCCCACCATGTCGAGCTGCTGACCAGCGACCGCGCCGAGCTGCATCTCGGCGAAGGCCGAGAACGCGCGGCGGAGCCGCGCCGGCTGCGTTTCGACTCGCGCCAGCGCATCGCACGCCAGCGCGATGGCGTAGTCACCAGCCAAAATCGCCGATGCGTTGCCCTTGTGCTCGGAACGGAAGCGCGCGGCCATCGCTACATGCACCGACGGGCCACCGCGTCGCACGCGGTCGCCGTCCATCCAATCGTCGTGGATCAAAAAATAGGTATGCAACAGCTCGAGCGCCACGCCCGCCTCGAGCGCAGGTCCCAGGTCGGCGCTGCTCGACACCGTACGCAGCCCGGCCACCACCAGCGCGGGTCGCAAGCGCTTGCCGCCGAGCAGGGTCAGCCGGCGCACTTCCTGCGCCAGCGCCTGTACCTCGGGACCGAGCGCGCGCGTGCTCTGCACCCGCGCATCCAAAAAACCGGCCAGCCTGCGCTCGATATCCGGTTGCACACGCCGCAGCAGCGCCACGAACGGATTGTCGATGGTAGCCGGCGCTTTGCTCGACTTCTGTGCCCGTGCCGGACGAGCGGCGGGACGTTTGCGAGCACTGCCTGGACGCGAAGCCATGAGGAGGCGCGTAGCCTAGTGGTGGCGACGCGCCGCCGCACGTGCGAAATAGGGAAACCCTCATGGCGGATATTTCGCGGCGGAAGGACGACCATCTCGATCTGGCGACGTCGGGCGACGTGGGCTTCAAGCAAACCACGACGCTGTTCGAGCACGTGCGCCTGATCCACGACGCGCTGCCCGAGCTGTCGCTCGACGAGCTCGACACCTCCGTCGAGCTGATGGGCAAGCGTTTACGCGCGCCAATCCTGATCGCCGGCATGACCGGCGGCAGCGACCGCGCCGAGCGCATCAACAAAGAGTTGGCCGCGATCGCCGAAGAGCGCGGCTACGCGTTCGGCCTGGGCAGCCAACGCGCGATGCACAAGCATCCCGACAAGATCGGCACGTACAGCGTCCGCGACGTAGCACCGACCGCGCTCCTGCTCGGCAACCTGGGCATCGTGCAAGCCGCCCAAATGTCGAACGACGACATCAAAAAGCTGATTGACGGCGTGGGCGCCGACGCATTGTGTGTGCACTTAAACCCGGCGATGGAGCTGGTGCAAGACGAGGGCGACCGCGATTTCCGCGGCGGCTTGGCGACGCTCGAGCGGTTGCGGGGACTCGGTGTGCCGTTGGTCGTGAAGGAAACCGGCTGCGGGTTGTCCAGCCACGTAGCGGCTCGCGTACGCGCGCGGGGCATCGAGTACGTCGACGTGTCGGGCGCCGGCGGCACGTCGTGGGTGGCGGTCGAAACGCATCGCGCCTCCGCCGCGCGCCGACCGCTCGGCGAAGCCTTCTGGGAATGGGGCATTCCCACGGCTGCCAGTGTGGCGCTGTGCGCGGCGCACGGCTTTCGCGGCATCTTCGCCACCGGCGGTATCGGCAGCGGGGTCGATATCGCCAAAGCCATTGTGCTCGGCGCCAGCGCTGGCGGCATCGCTCGCAAAGCGCTGCAAGCCGTCGAAGCCGGCGGCAAGGCCGGAGCGCTGGCGTTCTTCGACCAGATTGAAGCCGAGCTGCGCGCAGCGATGCTGCTGACCGGTTCGCGCAACTTGAAGGCGCTCGCCAAAGCGCCGCGTCTCGTTACCGGTGAGCTCGCCGACTGGCTGGCGCTCGGCAAAACTTGACCGAGAACGAAAACGAGACAACGGGAAGGCGGGAAGATTTTGGTTTTCAAGCAGGCGCTCGAGGCCTGATGGCCAACCAGCCGCGTCGGGCCAACCGCGTCCCCTACCCAAAGATCTTCCTTTCGCGCTTCCCGCCTTCCCGCTGTTTCCCCGCTCGGTCCTACTCGTCGTCGTCGCCCGTGACGGGCGGCGGGGGATGCGAATGCGCCGGCGACGACTGCCGCGTCTGGTACGAGAGGTTTGAAGCTTCCTGGTACAGCTCTTTGGCGCCAGGGAAATCGGGCTTCTTACGCATCAGCGCGACGAGTTGTTGGATCGCTGCCAGCGGCGGCAACGTGCCGTCGTACAGCTCCAGCTTCACGCGCGCGACGAGGTACGCCTCGTCGGAGCGCGGCACCTGCGAAAGCTCGGTGCGCGCGGCTTCGAGGTCCCCTGCATCGAGCAGGCGGTGGATGCTGGCCGGATCCTGAGCGGTCATGAGCTACGCATCTTAGTCCTTCTTTCGGGCGAGGACGGCGGGCAAGCGCGCTCCATGTATAAGCATTTAACTACATGTAACCACTTAGTATTCGTCGCAGAATCGACGCGTGCTTTCAGGAGCTTCCCGAGCGCCCGTTCCTGACGTCTATACTGGGAGACTCGTCATGACGAAGGACAGGAAGAGCGGCCCGACCGGCAGCGACGCGCCGGGGCACGACCTCAAGACCGAGCGCGATCAGTTCCTGAAGAAATTCTCCGGCGGCGCAAAGCTCTCGGAGGAGTTTCTACGCGAAGTCGAACAGCTGCAGGATCGCCTGCGCTTGCTGGAAGCCGAGAACGCAGGACTGCGCGCCAAGGTCGAGGCTGACGAAGCGATCCGCGAGCTGCTCGGCAAAATCGATCGGCTCGAGACCGAGAAGCGCGAGTTGCTGTCGCGTTATCACCGCGTCGAAGAGGTAAACAGCGAATTTACCGCGCGCGTCCAAGAGGTCGAGAGCGAGTTCGCCAACCTCGCCAATCTTTTCGTCGCCAGCAATCAGCTCCACTCGAGCCTGTCCCCGCGCGGGGTGACACGCCGGATCAAGGAAGTGTTGGCCCAATTGGTGGGCGCGGAGCGCTACTGCATGTATTTGGCCAACGGCGACAGCACCGAGTTGGTGCCGATCGCCTACGAGGGGGTGGCCGGCAGCGCCCTCACCCCGGTCAAAATCGGGGATTCGGAGCTGGGTCAGGCGCTGCTCAAGGGTGCCGCTTCGGTCAGCGATCAGGATCCCACGGCCGGCACCGTTGAGCGTCCGGCCGCCATCATTCCTCTGACCGTTGACGAGAAGACCGTCGGCGTTATCGCTATCTTCTCCACTTTGGCGCAAAAAAAACGCTTCGACACGGTGGATTTCGAGCTATTCAAGCTACTTGGGCAACATGCAGCGGCAGCGCTGGTAAGCGCCAGCCTGTTCGCGCACTCCGACCGCAAGCTCCCCGGACTCGAAGCATTCCTCGACCTCAGCGTTTGACACGACCATGGCCGAATACTCCTGCTTGATTGTCGAAGACTCGCCGATGATGCGGCAGCTTCTCGTGTTCGCGCTCGCGCGCGTCCGAAACCTTCGCGTGACCGAGGCCGATGACGGCGTGGACGGGCTACGCAAGTTAGCGTCGGCTAAGTACGACATCATCGTCACCGACATCAACATGCCGATCATGGACGGGCTGAAGCTCGTCAAGCGCGTGCGCAGTGATCCGATTCACAAAGACACGCCGATCATCATCATCACGACCGAAGGCTCACAAGAAGACCGCCAGCGCGCACTGCAGCTGGGAGCCAACGCCTACATCACCAAGCCAATTCAGGCGCCCCAGGTGATCGCGACGGTCAAGGAATTGCTCAAGATCGACTAGCCTGTCAGGCTGTCCGGGGCGGCCTTACGGATGCTGACACGTCGACAAACCTCTCAGCTGCCCGCCCGCCAAGCCTGGCGTCTGGCGAGGCTTTCGCGAGGACCAAGTGACTGACGGGGTCAGCCACCTCCCACGGAGCGTACGTGGGTACGTGAGCACCGAACCGCAGGGAAAACGAGCCGGAGTGCACGGAGTCCAGCTCGCTGGACGAAGTTCACGGAGGCCTACGGCCCGAGCCGAAGGCGAGGGAGCGCCGAAGGCGCAGTGCAGCCAGAGGCCAGGATCGGCGGGCGTGTTCAACGGCAGAAACGGCGGGGAGGCCCGCGACGCATGACCTGGATCAAGATCTGCGGCGTAACGAATGTGCCAGATGCCGAGCGCGTCGTGCAGCTCGGCGTCGACGCGCTCGGGCTCAACTTCGTCCACAGCTCCAAGCGCCACGTGACGTACGAGCAGGCGGAGAGCATCATTGATGCCGTCAAAGATCGTATCGAGCTCGTGGCGGTGGTTTCGAACCCGACAGATATCGAGGTGAACCAGCTGCGCGAGGGGCTTGGCATCCAGTGGCTGCAGCTGCACGGTGAAGAACCCGCCGAGCGAGTGTCGCGACTCCTGCCGCACGCGTTCAAGGCGGTCGCAATCGAAGATGCGGCCGACGCACGACGCGCCAGCAGCTTTCCTGGCGAGCGGCTGCTCGTCGACACCAAGGTGTCGGGCGGTTCGGGCGGCACCGGCAAGGTCTTCGACTGGCAGCTGGTGACCGATTTGGCGCGGCAACGCCAGCTGATCCTGGCCGGCGGGCTCACGCCGCAAAACGTGGCTGCCGCCGTGCGGGTGCTCGGCCCGTACGGGGTCGACGTCGCCAGCGGGGTCGAGCTCGTGCCCGGCGTCAAAGACGACGAGCTGATGACCGCCTTCGTGCTCGCCGTGCGCCGCGCGAAGGGGTGAGGAGTGAGGGGTTAGGGCGTAGGGGTGGCTGCGGGCTGGCGCCCGCTGCTTCTCCACGAGAACTACGGTCTGTCCCTGAATGCTGCGCTCTCGGCGTAAACGTGCCCGTGCCCGTGCCCGTCTGTCGATCCCGCACAAGTTCTGCAGTGAAATCGATCGGTTAGCGGGACCGGGTCGCATCGGCGTGAGCGGCGGCGGCCCGCGTCC
>JBBRMI010000014.1:0-76934 GCA_038230915.1 Polyangiales bacterium
GGTTCGAGCGTGCACGGCAATGGCAACCTGACGGCGACGGAACACTCGGCGGATCAGAACACCGCGAGTTGATTCAGGAAACAGGGTGGAGGCGCCGGGAATTGAACCCGGGTCCGCGAGGCGTCCAGTCAGCTTTCGTTCACGTGCGTAGTCGGATTACCCAACCGACGGGGTCCGGCAAATTCGGTGGCCGAGCCTAGTTCCAGATTTTCTCGGCCCTGCCGCCCGGAACATCGGCGGGACCCAGCTTTAGTGATGACGCCCTTCCGATACCAAAACTATCTCTCGGTTGGACGGCCCTACTGTTTATTAAGCAGCGAGAGCGATTGCATTGTCGTTTGCAATTGGTACGGCCCGATTTTGGAGAGGATCGGGTGCCTCCACACGCAAACTGACCTTCAGTCCCCACGTCGAAACCGATCGCCCCCTTCGGGGGTGGTGGGTCCGCCCAACATAGCTGGCGCGGCGTCCTGGTCAAGCCCCGCAGTCCCCGAACCTGCCGCGGCCCGCAGTTCGGCTGGCTCAGAACTCTTCGTGCTCTTGCTTGACGAACGTGACCGGCACCGTGAGCTGCGTCGCCCCGCCCATCGGTGGGTCGAATCGGGCGATCGACGCCCGCTCGCGCAAGCAATCGACCGAGTAGGCCGGCAAGGTCGAGCGCTCGGCTCGCACGTTGGTGACGTGGCCATCGGCCGCGACTTGCAGCACGAGCTCGACTTTGCCCTCGACGTCGCTGTTGGTGGCGAGCGACCTTCGGTAGCAAGCGCGAAAGTCGGCCTGCATCGCTGCTACCTCTTTGGCCGTATTGGAGGCGGCAGCTGGCGCCGCGCCGCCCGCAGCGGGGGTGACGGTGGGCGGCGGGTTCTGCGCGGCGCCGAACTCGGCCAGCAGCGCTTGCGCGCGCGCTGGATCGCCGGCGGCGTCATAGAGCACGGCCAACGCGCTGGCGACGCGACGAGCCAAGGCAGCGCCGCCGCGCTGCTCTTTCGCGACCGTGAGCGCGCGATCGAGCGTCGTCGTGGCCTCTTGGCGTCGGCCCAAACCCTGCAGCGTCTCCGCCAAGCGGAGGGAGAGCAAGATCAACGGCGGCGCCAGCTCGGTCGGGTGCCGCGAAGCCGCTTGGATCGCCGCTGCAAACGGCGCCACGGCCATGCTCGGGTTTTGTTCGTCGCGGAACGATTCGGCGCGACGCGCTTCGAGATCGGAAATTAGTTGGTCGTCGGCGAGCGAGCCTGGCTTGAGCAGCCGCAAGGCTTGCTCGATCGCGTCGCGCGCGTCGGCGACGCGCTTCTGGTCGACCAAACACTGCGCCAACGCCGACAGCCCGTCGGCACGGTAGCGTGACCACGGCGCGCCAAATCCCCACGCCAGCTGAATCGCGCGGCGCAGCTGCACCTCGGCCTCGGCGGGCTTGTGCTGCGCGGCGAGCGAACGCCCGGCGCCGAGCAGCGTTTCGACCTGCTTGGCGCGCACGGCCGAAGCCTGCGCTTGCGGAGCGGACGTCGCGAGCCCAGCGGCGGGCGCTGGTGCCGCGGCGCAGCCGGCAGTCATCAAGAGCGCTACCAGAACCTCGCGAACCCAAGCACCACCCGTCACCCGATAGGTTTAGCTCATTCACCGAGCCCGAGCACGCACCCGCACCCGCGCGGAGAGCCGTCCGGTTTTCTGGGGGTAGGCCGGGTTTAGGCCGCCAGCTGGCGGCCGGCCGTACGGAAACCAAGCTCGGCCTACAACCCCATGTCAGTGACGAGGCGTTACGAACGCGTGACGGGCTATTCCGACTCCGACGCCCAACGGTAGCGTAGGCCGAGCTCGCCGAAATCGCCGCCGCGTAGGCCGATACGATCCGGACTGACCGCGGTGGCGACGAAGCTGCCGCGCACCTCGACACGTCGCGACAATTGCATCCGCACGATTGGACCGACGCGGATCGTCAGCGAAGCCGCGCGCTTTGGCACGTCGAGGACGTCGACGGCGGGGCCGAGCGAATGTTGGTTGTGCGAGCCGAACAAGAACACATAGGCGACGCGGGCGCGCCAAACGAACGGCGGGCTAACGATCAGGTGCAGCGTCTCTTCGAAGGCGTCTTTGCCTTCTGGGACTCCGGTGATGTACGAAGCGCTGCCGCGCAGCAAGAGCGCGCCGGGACCCAACTTGAAGTTGAGATCGGCCTCGGTCTCCCAGGTCAGGGTGCGCGCTAGCTTGCTGACGTCGCGCTCTAAGTCGATGCGCTGGTAGCTCGTCTTACGGTCCAAGTAGGTGTGCTCGAACGACGAGAAGAAGCGTGGCCCCGCGCGCCAGTCGAGGTGGGGGATTTCAAAGCGTAGGCCGGTGTAGGCGCCGAGGCCGCTGGTCTGCGCGATGACGTTGAAGTCTACGCCTTCCCATTGCGTGAACGGGCGGCCGTAGCCGAACGAAATGCGTGGCCGAAAGTAGACGAAGCCGAAATCGAACGTGGTGGCCACGAACGGCCGCGCCGGAAGGGTGGCCCACGAGCGCGCCATCGCCGGATCCATCAAGGCGTCCGGGGGTGTGGGCAGCAGACCGAGCGGAGCTTCCGCGTCGGGGAATTTTTCGCCCGACGGCTCGGCGGCGCGCGCTTCGGGGATGAGCGTGAGCACGAACGCCAGGGTCGCGCCCAAGACGGCAGAGCGGCTCATCAGAAAATCCCCAGAAGGCCGATACCGCCGGGCGAGGGAATGAGGTGCAGTTGCAGTTGATTCGGTTGCGTCACTCTGGCGTGCCCGCTCGACCCGCGCATGTGGCGGTAGTGCAAGAGCGGCACGCTATAGCCGACGAGCGTGCCGACCGCCGCGCCAAGCAGGACGTCGCTCGCGTAATGCACGTCGGCGACGACGCGGAACGTGGCGGTGGTGGCCGCGACCGCGTAGCCGCCAGCGCAACTGAGCGCGTCCCACGGCGCGCCCAGCAGCTCGTTCTCCATGTGGTGAACGCAGATCAGCGCCGCGCCGGTGAAGCTAAACGCCGCGTGACCGCTGAAGAAGCTGCGATAGTGAAACGAATTTTTGCAGTCGATGGCGTCGCTCGGTAGCTCGCCCTCGCCGCAGCCTGGCCCGAACGGCCTTTCACGGCTGACCAGAACGTTGGTGGCGCCCTGCAGCGCGCCGCTGACCGCGAGCGTTTCGAGATCGATCAGCGCCATCTCCTCCGCCGTTTCGCGACTGCCGCGGTACCACCACGCGGTCGTGAGCGCGTCCACCGCGAACGGCCAGGTGACTGACAGCGAGAGACCGACGTCCGACGCGTCGCGAAACAGGTAGCGGTTAGCTAATTTCTTGACGCGCAGCGCGTCGCGCACGGCATCGTCGAACAAGATGCCGCCAACGAGCTTGTGCTTGGCGCTCGGTTTGACGATCGCCGCGGTGAGCGTGACGGCCGCGCCTGCCCCCGCAACGAAGAAGTTGCCGACACCGAAGCTCGACCACTTCCAAACCAGCGCCGGCGGGGCGTTCTTGGATACGAGCGGCAACGGGTCGGGGCGCTGCGGCTTGGTTGGTTGCGTAGGGACGACAACCGGTTCCGGCGGCGGCGCGGGCGGCGCCTCGGCCGGCGGGGTTGCCGGTGCGGTTCCCGTGACTTGCACCGGGTAGGGGGTTGGGTCGGCTGCCCAAGCGTGCGGCGTGACGGCGCTCGACGCGAGCGCGACCGCGAGCGCAGTCGAGCTCGTTCGCATGGCTCTTACGGCTCGGACGAGAGGAGTCGTTCGCCGCAAATCGATCAAGAAGGACAGACCTGGCCATTTAGCAGCTTAGCCGCTAGCTCGTCGTGAGGCGTTGTGCGGCAGGAGGCCCACGCTGATGCGGCAAATTGTCTAACCCCGACGAGTCTCTGGCCACTTTGTCAACTTGACTCATCGATTGACACCTTGGTTGAGCGATGTCAATTTGGCGAGATGAGTGACGCTCTGTCTACGCAGCAGGATGAGGGGCGGAGCACGCCGCTGCCCGAGGACGGGACGGCGACGGGCGAGGAGATCACGGTGCTGGTCGTCGATGACGAGCCCAGCAACCAAACCTCGCTGGCCAAGATTTTTCAGCGCGAGGGCATGCGCGTGTTCACGGCCGAGGGCGCCAAGAGCGCGCTCGAGGTCGCGCGCAAGCACAAGGTGCAGGTGGTGCTGACCGACCTGATGATGCCCGGCACCAACGGCGTCGAGCTGATGCGCGCGCTGAAAGAAGTGTCGCCGGACACCGAGACCGTCCTGATGACCGCTTACGGCACCGTCGAGACCGCCGTACAAGCCATGCGCGACGGCGCTTACGACTTCGTCGAAAAGCCGCTCAAGCGCATGACGATCGTGAAGAGCGTGCGCAAGGCGGCCGAACGGCAGAGTCTGGTGGCCGAAAATCGCTCGCTCAAGCAAGAGCTGAAGCTGCTGACGACGCGTGAGATCGTCGGCCAGAGCCCGGCGCTGCGGCGCGTGCTGGACGTCGCGACGCAGGCCGCGCCGTCGAGCGCCACGGTGCTGATTTTGGGCGAATCCGGCACGGGTAAGGAGCTTTTGGCGCGCTACATTCACGGCAAGAGCACGCGCGCGAATGGGCCGTTCGTGGCCGTGAACTGCGCCGCGATTCCGGAAAGCATCTTGGAGGCCGAGTTGTTTGGTCACGAGCGCGGGGCGTTCACGGGCGCGATCGCCAAGCGTGAAGGACGCTTTGCGCGCGCGCGCGGCGGCACGCTATTTCTGGATGAAATCGGCGAGCTGTCGCCGGCAGTGCAAGTGAAAATCTTGCGCGTGCTGCAAGAGGGTGAGTACGAGCCGGTCGGTGGCCACACCGTGCGCGCCGACGCGCGGATCGTGGCGGCGACCAATAAGGACTTGGTGACCGAGGTGGAGGCTGGGCGCTTCCGCGAAGATCTTTACTATCGCCTGAATGTGATCGCGATCACGGCGCCGCCGTTGCGCGCCCGCCGCGAAGACACTCCGCTTTTGGTCGATCACTTCCTCGGCATCTATTGCAAGAAGAACGGCCGGGCGCGGCTGGTGGTGCCGCCGGAGGTGCTGCAGAAGCTCAGCGACTACCCGTGGCCGGGCAACGTGCGCGAGCTCGAGAACGTGATCGAGCGCGCCGCCGTGCTGTGCCGCAACGAGAGCCTGGCGCTTTCGGACCTGCCTGACGCCGTCGCCCAAGCCGCCGCCGCGCCGCCATCCGCCGTACAATTTCCGATCGGCACGCCGCTCGAGGAGGTCGAACGGCGCTTGATCCGCGACACTCTCGCCCACACCGGTGGCGACAAATCGCTGGCCGCTCAGCTGCTCGGCATCTCCACCCGCACGATTTATCGCAAGCTCGGCGAGACCGAGTGAGCTAAAGCCTCGCAAATTCGCAGCTTTGCCAACTTGGCAGCGGATAGGGTGATTCGCGTTTCCGGTTGCCAGGTTGGCGGAGGAACCGCGCGCTGCCCTTGGAGAAACCGCTGCGATTTCAAGTGCTTTTCCGGTATTGACCCCTGGCACGTCTCTCGCTTTAAGGTCCCGCGGTCCATTGGCAATCGACGCTCTGCTCAAACGTTACTTTCTCGGGGTCGTGCTCGCGCTCGTCGCCGTCGCCGCGTACTTCCAGGCCGCGGGCGCGACGCAGTTGGTCGGCTCCGCGATCGGCGCGGCTGCCGCTTCTGGCGGGGCCGCAGTGGTGGTGCCGCCGTATAAACTGGCCGTCCCGACGCGCGAGCCCAAGAGCGGGCAGCCGATCATCGAGCGTAACCCGTTCGACTCGGTGACGGGGCCGCTGAACCAGGTCGAGGTCACGGTTCCGACGGCGACGCCCGCGGGTCCCGACTTGAGCGATCCGTTGGCATCGCCCGCCTGCGACGGCATTCAAGTTTTGATCGTCACCGAATCGACCGATCCACTGTGGTCGGTCGCGGCGCTGCAGGGTGCGGGCGAGCCGCATCCGCGCATGCGCCGCGTGGGTGACGACATCAACGGCAAGAAGGTCGCGTTCATCGGCTTCAACCCCAGAGAAAACACGCCCTCGGTTTGGATCGAAAGCGGCAGCGCGTTGTGTCAGGCGATGCTCTTCCGCACCCAGCCGGCCGTGCCCGCCGCAGCGCCCGCGACCGCGGCGGTGGCTGCTGCGCCCGAACCGCCGAAGCCCGCGGGCGGCCCGCCGTCGCTCGATCCGGCGATCGCGGCCAAGATCCACAAGGTCAGCGATACCGAGTTCAACATCGACCGCTCGGTGGTCGACCAAATCCTCGAGAACCAGGCCGAGTTGATGAAGTCGGCGCGCATCGTGCCTGAGCAGAAAGACGGCAAGGTTGTCGGCGTGCGCATGTTCGGTATCCGGCCAGACACGCTGCTTGGCACGCTTGGTCTGCAGAACGGCGACCGGCTCGAGACCCTCAACGGCTTCAACATGGCGAGCCCCGAAAAGGCCCTCGAGGCTTACGCCCGGCTTCGCACCGCCAGTGCTCTCAACGTTAAAGTCAACCGCCGCGGTGCGCCCGTCAGCATCGACTTCCACATCAAGTGAGACAAGTTTCGTGAAAGCTCGTTCGCATCGTTCCTTCCTCCTACCGCGCGGCTCGCTCGCCGGATCACTCGCCGCTCTGGCTTGGCTAGTTGCCGCGCGCGTAAGCGCTCAAGACGCGGCGCCGCCCGCCGCCGCGGCTCCCGCGGCTCCCGCTCCGGCGCCGCCCGCCGCCGGCTTCGACAAGACCAAAGCCCTCAACCGTCGTAAATCGCTGTTCGACAAGGTGGACGCCGTTCGTCAGAAGCGCCCCGCGCCGATCAACAACCCGGCCGCGCCCGCGCCGCCACCGCCACCCGCCACCGTCCCTGCCGTCGCGCCGGCTGCTGCCACGGCGCCGCTCGATCGCGATCCGCCGGGTGCTGCGCCGAGCTTGCCGAGCACGATGGACAAGATCGCGCAGGCCACCGACGTGCCGTTTCGGGCCAAGCCGGGCGGGCACTTGGTCAAGTTCAATTTGCAAGACGCCGACCTGGCCGAGCTGGTGAATCACATCTCCGGCCTGACCGGGAAGCGCTTCATCTATGGCGCGAAGGTGCGCCAGGTGAAGGCGACCGTGGTGTCGCCGGAGCCGGTGACGCTCGAAGAGGCGTACCAGGCGTTCCTGTCGATCCTCGAAGCCAACGGCATGACCGTCGTGCCGCACGGCCGCTTTCTAAAGATCGTCGACAGCGGTGGCGTGGTGACGCAGCCGACGCCGATCGTCGCGCGCGGTGAGCCGGTTGCCGACGCCGACCGCTACGTGACGCGCCTGTATCGTCTGCAAGCCGTCTCGACCGACGAGGCGACCGCGCTGATCACCAAGTTCAAGAGCAAGGACGGCGACGTCTCGGCCTACGCGCCGGGACGGCTGCTGATCATCACCGACACCGGCACGCAGGTACGGCGCATGATCCGCCTGCTCGAAGAGGTGGACGTCGGTGGCTCTGGGCAACGGCTTTGGATCGAGCCGGTGCACAACGGCTCCGCGCCGGACCTGGCCAAGCGCGTGAACGAATTGTTCGAGCTCGGCTCGGCGCCGGGCCAGCCGGGCAGCGCCGCCGCCAAAGCCAGCGGCTTGTCCAAGGTGATCGCCGACGAGCAGACCAATTCGCTGATCATCGTCGGCACCGACGATTCGTATTCGAAGCTGCTCGATTTGCTGAAGCGTCTCGACACGCGCACGACCGACGCAGGGCGCGTGCACGTGTTGCCGTTGCAGCACGCGATCGCCGACGAGCTGGGGCCGACGCTGAGCCAAATGCTCGGCGGCTCGAGTGGCGGCGGCGGCAAGAAGGGTGAGGCGGCTACGGCCGCCGGTAATGCCGGAGGGATGTTCGAGGGCGAGGTGCGCGTCACGCCCGACAAGAGCACCAACTCGCTGATCATCACCTCCTCCAACCGCGACTACGCGACCTTGCGCCTGGTGCTCGACAAGCTCGATCGTCCGCGTCGCCAAGTGTTCATCGAAGCGGTCGTGATGGACCTCGAAGTGAGCGATCAGACGACACTCGGCGTGGCCTTCCACGGCGGCGACATGGTGGATGCCGGTGGCGGTAGCAGCCTGCTGTTGGGCGGCTTTCAGGCGGGAAAATCCGTGGCATTTCCGGCCAGCCCGGATCTGCTGCAGGGCCTGGCCGCTGGCATGCGCGGTCCTGATTTGGCCGGTACGCAGAACCTGATCCCGGGCACGACCGGGCTCAGCATTCCCGCGTTCGGCGTGGTGCTCAACGCGCTGGCGACCAGCGGCAAATCGAACGTTCTGGCGACGCCGCACATTATCGCGACCGACAACGTCGCGGCCGACATCCACGTGGGTCAAAACATCGCGTTGCAGCAAAATGTCGGCGGCGGCTTGGCCAACCTGGCGGGTCTGGCCGGCGGCGCCGCCGGTGGTCTTGGTGCCCTCGGCGGCCTGGGCGGTCTCGGCGGTCTCGGCGGTTTCGGCGGCGCGGCTCAGCGCCAAGACGTCGGCAACAAGATCAAGGTCACGCCGCACATCAACGAATCGAACCAGGTGCGGCTCGAGATCGATCAGGAGAGCAGCTCGCCCGGCGCTTCCTCGGGTGACCTCGGCGCGGTGACGATCAACAAGCGCACCGCCAACACCACCGTCGTCGTCGCCGATCAGCAGACGGTCGTGATCGGCGGTTTGATGCAGGACATCTACACGACCTCGCGCGAAAAGGTGCCGGTGCTCGGAGATCTTCCGATCTTGGGCGCGCTGTTCCGCAAGACGACGACGCTGAAGAAGAAGACCAACCTACTTTTGATCCTAACGCCGCACGTGATCCGTGATCAGTCAGATTTGCGGCGGATTTTCGAACGTAAGATGCAAGAGCGGCAAGAATTCTTGGATCGCTACTTCGTGTTCTCGGGTCAGGATTGGTCGCCACCCAAGGATTGGTCGCGCACCAACGGCCTGCTCGAAGACATCCGCAAGTCGTACCGGCTGCTCAAGGAAGAGGCGCAAACCATCGACGACTCCCGGCGCCCGGACAGCGTTGTGCGCGAGTCGACCGAGCCGCTCGAGCTGCCCGGCACGCCGAAGGTCGGCGGTGGCCTGAACGAAGGCCCAGCCCGCGCTCGCCGCGCGCCCTTGCCGGTCGGCACGCCGCAAACGCCGGTGCCCGGAGTCGCTCCAGCCGCCCCGGCCGCTGCGCCTCCGCCTCCGCCTCCCCCGCCGGCCCCGGCAGGCCAAAACGACTCGCCCGACGAATCGCCGGTGCGCATCACGCCGATCGCGCGCAGCGTCAACGTGGAGCGGGTGGAGTAACGATGCTCGAAGAGCGCGTGCTCGGAAACCTGTTGGTGCGGCAGGGTGTCGTCTCGCTCGAAGCGTTGGAGCCGCTGCTCACGCAACAGCGCGAGAAGGGCACGTCGCTGGGCGATCTGCTCGTGCAGTCGAAGCTTGCCACCGAGGTCGATCTGGCGCGCGCGCTGGCGACCGAGTGCCGCGTGCCGTTCTCCGAGCGCGTCGAGAGCGAAGCCGTGCAGGCGCCGGTCGCCGGGCGGGTCCCGATCGGTTACGCCAAAAACCACCTGATTTTGGTGATGGCCGAGCACGACGACGCGATCGACGTCGTGTGCGCGGATCCGTTGAGCATGGCCGCCGTGGACGGCGTTCGGGCGATCTTCAACAAGCGCGTGTCGCTGTCGGTAGCTCCGGCCAGCGTGGTGATGGACGCCATCAACCGTGTCTACGAGCGCCAAGACACGATGAGCGAGCTCGAGAGCGACGACGGCCTGGCCGACGACGGCGAGCAGGACATCCTCGACTCGGACGACGACGCGCCGATCATTCGTTGGGTGAACGCGCTGTTTTCGCAAGCCGTGAAGGAGCGAGCCAGCGATATTCACATCGAGCCCGAAGACCGCGAAGTGCTGGTCCGCTACCGCGTCGACGGGCGCCTGTTCGTCGCCAAGCGCGCCAGCCGTCAGTTCATGAGCTCGGTCGTCGCGCGCGTGAAGATCATGGCCGGCCTGAACATCGCCGAGAAGCGCTTGCCGCAAGACGGGCGCATTTCGCTGAAAATCGCTGGTCGCAGCATCGACGTCCGCGTCTCGACCATCCCGACCAGCCGCGACCACGAGCGGATCGTGATGCGTCTACTCCACAAGACCAACGTCCTGTTGGACTTGAAAGACTTGGGGTTTTCGGACCGCGATTATGGGTTGATGGACTATCTCATCAACCGCCCCGACGGCATCATCTTGGTCACGGGCCCGACCGGTAGCGGCAAGACGACTACGCTGTACGCGTGCCTCAACCGCATCAACACGCCGGACGTGAACATCCTGACCGCCGAGGATCCGGTCGAGTACGAGATCGGCGGTATCCATCAGGTGCCAGTGCAGGCCAAGATTGGTCTGACCTTCGCCAGCGCCTTGCGCGCGTTTCTTCGTCAAGATCCCGACATCATCATGGTCGGCGAAATTCGCGACAAAGAGACTGCGGAAATCGCGATGCACGCGTCGATGACCGGACATTTGGTGCTGTCCACGATTCACACCAACGACGCGGCCAGCGCCGTCAACCGCTTGGTCGAAATGGACGTCGAGCCGTTTTTGGTGCGCTCGAACGTGATCGGTATCCTGGCTCAGCGCTTGGTCCGCGTGCTCTGCCCAGCCTGCAAAGAGGCTTACACGGCCGAGCCCTACGAGCTGCAGCAGCTCGGAATCGATCCGGAGCGCACGCGCCGTCGCGAGGAGCGCAAGCTCTCCCCGCGCTACGTGGTGCACGGCGCCGTCTACGATCCAGTCGGTTGGCGCGGCCCGGGCATGCCGACGTTCTTTCGGCCGAAGGGCTGCGACAAGTGCGACAACAAGGGCTTCACTGGCCGTCGCGGCATCTACGAGCTGCTCGTACTCGAAGACGTCGTGGCCGCGCACATCCTGGCCAAGGCCGACGCGCAGACGATCAAGCGCGCCGCGATGGGCCAGGGCATGGACACGATGCGCGACGACGGTGCGCGCAAAGTGCTCGAAGGCCGAACGACCGTCGAAGAAGTCGTCGCCGCCACCCAGGACGACGTCGTCATCGACGAGTGAGGCGAACCATGGCGGTCTACGAGTTTCGCGGTATCCAAGTAGCAACCGGCAAGCCGGTCAAAGGCTTCCGCGACGCTGACAACGCCAAGAGTTTGCGCGGTGTGCTGCGCAAAGAAGGCGTCTTGCTCACGCTCGCGACCGAGGAGAACAAGAAGAAGGAAACCGACAAGCGCAAGCTCGATCCGCTCGCGTTCTTACGCCGACCGAGCACGAGCGACGTCGCGATCATGACGCGGCAGCTGGCGACGCTGGTGCGCGCTGGGGTGCCGCTAGTCGAGTCGGTCGCGGCGCTGACCGATCAGGTTGAAAAGCAGGTGCTGGTGCGGGTGTTGACCGAGCTGCGTGAAAACTTGAACGAAGGCACGAGCTTCGCGAAATCACTCGCCAAGCATCCGCAGGTCTTCCCGCCGCTGTACGTCAACATGGTAGCCGCCGGTGAAGCATCGGGCACGCTCGAAGCCGTGCTCGAACGCTTGGCAGACTTCATGGAGGGTCAGGCGCGCCTGAAAGGCAAAGTCTCGGCCGCGCTCGCCTACCCGATCTTGATGGTGATCATCGGCGGCCTGTTGGTGGGCGTGTTGATGGTGGCGGTCGTGCCGAAGGTGACCAGTATCTTCAATAGCTTGGGTCACGCGCTGCCCTGGTACACGCGGCTTCTGATCTTCGTCTCGGACACGCTGGCCGGCTTCTGGTGGCTGATCTTAGGCGCGCTGGGGCTCTCGATTTACCTGTTCCGGCGCTGGAAGAAGCAGCCGGGCGGGCGTCTGAAGTGGGATTCGATTCGGCTCAAGCTGCCGATCTTCGGCAAGCTCAACCTGCTGGTGGCGGTGGCGCGCTTTTCGCGAACGCTGGCGACCTTGCTCGCCAGCGGTGTGCAGCTGCTGCAGGCGATGGAGATTGGCATCAACGTGCTCGAAAATGCCCGGCTCGAGCTCGTCGTTAAAGACGCGATTGGCTCAATCCGCGAGGGTGAGAGCATCGCCGTGCCGCTCAAGCGTAGCGGCGTGTTCCCGCCGATGATGACGCACATGATCGCGGTCGGTGAGAAGTCGGGGCAGCTCGAGGCAATGCTCGAGAACGTGAGTCGCGCCTACGAGGCCGACGTCGAGACGCGCGTCGTGGCGCTGACCAGCCTGCTCGAGCCGATCATGATCGTGGCGCTCGGTGGCGCAGTCGGCTTCATCGCGATGTCGATTTTGATGCCGCTACTGCAAATGAACGAGCTGGTGGAGTAGCCGTGATCCTGAAACGCCAACGTGACCGCCGCATCTTGTTCCCCTGGGAAGGGCGCGGAGGTTTGCGGCGTTTCATCGAGCTCGGGCGGGTCCGCCCGATCGCGCTGGGGCTCGGGATCGCCGTATTTTTCATCATGATCGGCGTCCACGAACACCGTCAGGCGGGAATCAGGCGGACGCGCGCCACGTTACTCGGGGTGCGCCCTGCGATCGAAGCCTACATGGCCGACCACGACGGTGGTTGCCCGCCCGCGCTCACGGCGCTGACGGACCAGTATGCGCGCTTCAAAGAGCCGCCCACCGACGCCTGGGGCCAAAAACTGAGACTTGTCTGCCCGGCGAGCGAGCGGGGCTTGAGTTATGTGCTCGAGAGCGGCGGGCCAGATGGTGTGCCCGGTGGTCTCGATCGGATCCAGTGATGATGAGGAGTGGAGGAGTAACGACATGCTGATGCAAACAACTTTGAAATCACGTCAAGCGCTGGTGACGCGCCTGCGTCGTTTGCGCCGGATGCGCGGCGTGACGCTGTTCGAGGTGCTGATCGTGGTTGCGATTCTGGCGATGGTCGCTGGCGGCGTTGCCGTGTTCGCGCTGCCGAGGTTCCAGGACTCGCAGAAGAAGGTCGCTGAGGCCGGTGCGCGCACGATCCGCATGGCGGTCCAAGGTTGGCAAGCCGCCAACAACGAGACCAGCTGCCCGACGATCAGCCAATTGATTCAGGACAAGCAGCTCGATAGCGCCCAGAACACCAACGATCCGTGGGGTCAGGCTTTCAACCTGAACTGCGGTGATGAAGAAGTGACCGTGATTTCCAACGGGCCCGACAAGAAGAAGGGCACGAAGGACGACATCGCGGTGCCCAAGGGCGCCACGACTCAACCCGAGTAGGAAAGGCAACGTGGTACGTGCCGGCCTTCATCAACTCCAGCTTCGCGTGGACGCCCGTTAGTTGGCGTCCGTTCGGGTCGAAGGCAGGCCAGCGTGGGCTCACGCTGATCGAGCTGGTCATCGCCATCGCGCTGGTGGCGATGCTGTCCGCAGGCTTGCTGTTCGGTAAGAACATGCTGGTCGGCAGCCGGGTAAAGAGCGCGGCGACGCTGATCGTGAGCAGCGTGCGTTACGGGCTCACGCGCGCCAACGCTACGGGGCGCCCGACGCGCCTGGTGATCGACCTCGACAAGAAGCAGCTGTCGATCGAAGAGGCCTCAAACAGCCTGATGCTGCGCGAGAAAGGCACCGATCAGACCGGCGGCGCCGATCCGGCGACGGCAGCCGAGACCAAGGCGCGGATCGAATCCGAGAAAATCATCGAGGGGCCGCACGCGCCGCGCGCGCGCTTCTCCAAGCTTGCCGGCGTTCACGGTGCGGTCGAAGAGCTGGCGAAGGGCCGTGGGCTGGGCGACGGCGTCGAGATCGTGCGCGTACGCACCGAGCACGACGACGAGGTCATCAAAGAAGGCCGCGCCTACATCTATTTTTGGCCGGGCGGTACGACCGAGCGCGCGATCGTTCAGCTAAAAAAGCGGGGCGACAAGGATCCGTCGCTCACCGTCGTGCTGAGCCCGCTCACCGGCCGCGCCAAGGTCGAAAAGGGTGAAGTCGACTTCCCCGAGCCGCGCGGCTTCGATCAGGACGTCACGGAGCGGGAGGAATGAATGTTTGAAATTCCTTCTGCCAAAATCTCTTTTGGCGCTCCAACGACCTCGCTAGTCGAACGCCTTCGGCGCGCACGCGACGAAGGCTGGATCACCTTCACACGTCTTGGCACCAGCAGATCACGATCCGCGAGCGTAGGACGAGTCGCGAAACCCGGCGAGGCCGGGCGCCTGCTGCGGTTCGATCATTCGGAGACGCCTCGCCTTCACGGTTCTTCGGCGGAGCGAGAAAAAAGAAAATCGCAGCGAAAAATCAAGAAGCTTCAAGAAGGGTTCACCCTTCTTGAAGTGCTCGTGGCGATCGCGATTCTAGGCTTGGGCTTGGTGGTGATCCTGAGCTCGCAAGCGGGGCTCTTTTCGAGCGCTTCGCGCGGCGAGCACCTGACGGTCGCGAGCAATCTCTTGCGCTGCAAGATGAGCGAGATCGAGCTAACGCTCGCTCAAAAAGGCTTTTCACTCACGGACGAGAACGACGAAGGCGACTGCTGCGAGAACGAGAGCGATGGCTACACTTGCACGTGGAAGATCGAGCGCGTCGAGCTGCCGCCGTTGCCGGAGCCGTCGTCGGACGCG
This sequence comes from Polyangiales bacterium, assembly GCA_038230915.1. Taxonomy (GTDB): domain Bacteria; phylum Myxococcota_A; class Polyangia; order Polyangiales; family Polyangiaceae; genus PMG-095. The sequence goes on from JBBRMI010000014.1 coordinate 14,488, forward strand.
GACGGTGGCGCGCCGGTCGGGCCAGCTGGCTCGGCTGGTCTGAAGGGTCCTGGCGGACTGGCTTTTGGAGCGCCCCCGCCCGGCCCGGGCGCAGCTGGTGCTGGTGGTCCGCTCGGCGCGTTGATGAATATTTCCGCGTCGCAGGGCGCTTCGCTCGGCGACAAGGCGACTCCGGGCTCGGTCATGCAGCAGCTGGGCAGCACCGGCGCCTCTGGCATGGAGGGCATGGTGATGGGCTTCGTGTATCCGAGTCTCAAGCCGATGCTCGAAGCCAGCATTCGTCGTGTCACGGTCAAGGTGAAGTGGAACGAAGGCCGAAGCCCGCGCGACATGGAGGTCACGCAGTTCCTGACGCGGCCGCAAGAAGGGCAGCTGGGCACGGCGGATATGCTGGGGCTCGGCGCCATTTCGCAGGTCGCGGCTGGGCTGCAAGGCGTTGGTGCGCCAGGCACTCCCAGCACGCCGCCGGGCGCAACCGGGAGCGGCAGCAAATGAAGGGGTGGCGTTCACAGCGGCTTCGCCACGGTTTTACGTTGATCGAGGTCTTGATCTCGATCGCGATCTTGGCGGCGATCACCTCGTTACTGTTCGGCGCGTTCTCAGCGATGAAGCGCAGCAAGGACGGTTTGACGCGCATCCAAGACCGGCAACGCGAGGGTAGGCTGGCGATGGCGCGCATCACACGCGAGCTGCAGAGCGCGTACTTGTCCGCGCACATACCGCTGAATCAAGCGTTGATCGTGCAGAAGACCATCTTCAAGGGCGAGCGCGGTACGCCGGCTGATCGCGTTGACTTTACGGCTTTTGCCAACCGTCGCCTCGACCGGGACTCGCACGTCTCCGACCAATGCGAGTTGTCCTATTTCGGCTCGCCCAACCCCGACGGCTCGAGCACGACCGATCTGGTGCGGCGCATCGATACCGAGATTGATCTGGAGCCTACCCGTGGCGGCAAAGTCGAGGTGCTGGCGACCGACATCGATCTTTTCGATCTGCAGTTTTTGGACGCTCAAACCGGTCAATGGCAGGAGAGCTGGGACACCACCCAGGCCACGGGCCAACCCGATCGCCTGCCGCTGCAGGTGCGGATCATCCTGGTCTTGAATGGTGGGGCGCGCTCGGGCTCGGACCGCAGCCGCGGCACGATCCGCCTCGTGACCAAGGTCGGCCTGAACATGCTGCAACCGCTCACGTTCGCGACCCTCTGAGAACCATGCCGAAGCTCCTGACCTTGCTGTTACGTCCGATTGGCGCCTCACGCGCCAAGCTGGGCGCGCGTGCACGGCGGCTGCGGTCCCGACGTCGGCGCCGCGGCGTCGCGTTGATCTTGGTGCTCAGCTCGCTGACGATCTTGACCGTGATGTTGTCGGAGATTCAGGACGAAAACGCGGCCGAGCTCAGCAGCTCGTTGACCGCGCGCGACGCCGTCGTGGCCGAGTATGCGGCGCGCAGCGCGATCAATCTCTCGCGACTGCTGATCGCCGCCGAGCCGACGATCAGAAAGACGCTCGCGCCGCTGTTCTTGATGATGAAGAGCGCGCCGCCGCAGATCCCGGTCTGGGAATTCACCGACCGCGTGATGGGTGCGTTCAACGACCAAGCCGGCGCGGAAGCCTTCCAGTCGCTTGGCGGCTTCGACCTCACCAAGGGCAAAAACCTCGGGATGAAAGCCGCTGGTTTCGAGATCAAGGTCGTCGACGAGGACTCCAAGATCAACCTGAACGAGCCGGCGCGCGGCGGCGCCTTCGGCCAGGCGCGTTTGGCGTCCGAGTTGATTGGCCTGATGGGCGGGCCGCAAAACAACACGCTGTTCGAGGGGCGCGACAAGGACGGACAGTTTTCGGATCGACAAGCCATCTGCTCGGCGGTCATCGACTGGGCTGATCCGGATTCGGAGACGTACGTCTGCGACCCGAACAACCCCACGGCGCAATCGGCGGGGGCCGAGGACTCGTTCTACGAGTTGTTGAAGCGCCCGTATTCGCGCAAGAATGCTGGGTTCGACAGCCTGGAAGAGTTGCACAAGTTGCGCGGCTTCAGCGACGACTTTTGGGCCACGTTCGTCGACCCCGATCCCGATCGGCCCGAGAAGCGCGCGGTGACGGTTTGGGGGCAGGGCACGATCAACGTGAACACCGCCAACCCGCAGACGCTGCTGGCGTTCATTTGCTCGACCGCGCCGGCGGCGCAGCCGTGCGCCGATCCGGCGGAGGCCGCCAAGTTCCTGATGATGGTGACGATGCTGCGCGGTGCGATGGCGGGCGTGCCGCTGTTTTCGTCGCCGGAAATGTTCATCAACGCGCTCAGCAACAAGGGGCCGTTTGGGCAGATTTTCCAGGCCATCGGCATGCAGCCGGTGCCGTTCCTGTCGATCGACCAGGCGAGCAGAATGATCTCGGTCGAGAGCAAGCTGTTCAGCATCTACGCCACTGGCGTCGTCAAATCCGGCAAGCGCGAGACGCGCGTGCGCGTCCACGCCGTGGTCGACTTCCGCAACGCGCCGCCGCCCGGCCAAGCTACGTCGCTCGCCCAGCTGGCGCAGGCCAACAACGCGCTGGCCGGCGCCAACGCCCAGCCTGGGTCGCTCTCCGCAGCGGCCCAACCCGGCGCGGCCGGGCCCAACGGCACGACGACCCCGAATCCGAATGATCCCAACGCTGCCTTGGCGGCGATGCTGAAGCCGACCCCCGGCGGCACCATAGTCTACTATAGAGTCGAGTGAGCCGAGACACATGGCAGGTTACGTAGGCATCGATATCGGAAAGACGCACGTTCGCGCGGCCAGCGTCAGCGTGGGTTACAAGCGCCTGTCGCTCGGGCGGCTGGAAGAGGTGGCGCTCGACTCGGCTCCGTCCTTGGAACGCGCGTTGCAGATGGCGTGCGCGCCGCTGCTCGAGCACTCCGACGGCTTGGCCGTGGCGATCGACGGCGATCAATGCTTCATCCACCGCATCTCGATTCCGGCGACCGCGGCGAAGCGGCTCGAAGAAGTGCTGCCGTTCGAGGTCGAGGCGCAAGTTCCGGTCGATATCGACGAGCTGGTCTTCGACCATCGTTCGCTGCGCCGGCGCGGGTCGAGTGAGCCGGTCGTGGTGATGACGGCAGCTGCCCGGATCGACACCGTGCGCGCGCGCATCGACCTCATCCAAAGCGCGTTGGGCCGGCAACCGGATCGAGTCGGATCGGGACCGCTCGTGCTGGCGAACCTGGCGTCGGTAGTCAGCTCGTTGCGCGCGCCTGGTCCGTTTGCGCTCGTCGACTTGGGCGCCGAGCGCACCGAGGTGACCGTGTTGGCCAACGGCGAGGCCGTGTTCGTGCGGACGCTTTCGCAGGGTGTCGCGGGGCTGCCGGGCACGGCGGCGGCCCTAGCCAGCGAGCTACGCCAAACGTTCCTGTCCGCGGCCGTCGCGGTGGGCGGAGATTTACAGGCCGCTTACCTGGTCGGCGGTGGCGCCGCCGCCACCGGCGCCGCCGAATTCCTAGCCTACGAGGTCGGGGTGCCGATCACCCCGCTGCCAGCGTTGGAGCTGGAAGGCGTGTCCGAGGAGCGAGCGGCTAGCTTGCCACGCTTCGCCAAGGCCGTGGCGCTGGCGCTCGGCGCGTCGGGTCGCGCACGCGATATCGATCTGCGGCGCGGGCCGCTGGCGTTCCAGCGCGGCTTTGGCTTCCTGAAAGAGAAGCTGCCGGTGCTGAGCGGCTTGGGGGCGGCGATCGCCATCAGCTTCGTGTTCTCGAACTGGGCGCAGATGCGCGCGCTCGATCGCGAGCACGAGCTCTTGCAGAGTCAGCTTACGGCGGTCTCGAAGGAAGTGCTGGGCGACGCGGTCAGCGACGCCGACGCCGCGAGCGAGGCGCTGGCGCACGCGCAGGCCAGCGAAGAAGCGGATCCGATGCCGCAGGTGGATTCGTTCGACATCATCGTCGAGCTGTCGAAGGTGATTCCGAGCACGATGGTCCACGACATCGAAGAGTTCGACATGCAGCGCGGCCACGTGAAGATGTCGGCCGTGGTCGGCTCGACCGCCGACGCCCAGAGCATCGCGATCGAGGTCGGCAAACATCCGTGCGTCAAAGATGCGAAAATCGCCAAGATTACTCAGCAGATCAACAGCGATCGCCAAAAATACGTGCTCGAGCTCGACGTGCGCTGCGGCGACGACGCCGCGAAAAAGAAGCCAGACAAGCCTACTGACGAAGCAGCGAAGGAGCCCGCGCAATGAGCCTCGCCGAAAGACTCTCGCGCCTCGAGCCACGTGAACGACGCCTGCTCGGGATCATGGGCGGCGTGTTCGGCGTGATGGCGTTCTTGGCGGTCCCGATCGCGATCGCCGCTGCGGTGCACGGCCAAGCGCACCAGAACGACGCTCTGCGCGAGGCGATTACCAGCATCGAAGACTCGCGCGAAAAGGTCGAAAAGGCCCAAGCTGCGCGCGACACCGTCACTGCGCGCTATGCGCAGCCGGCGCCGCCGCTGGCCGCGTTCCTGGCCAAGGTCGCTGGCGAGGTCGCGGTCGAAATCCCGGAGAGCCAAGACCGCCAGGCCGTGCCGCACGGCAAGCGCTACTCGGAGCGTGCGACCAAAATTACCCTGCGCAAGGTCGGCATGCTCAAGCTGATCCGTCTGATGGAGCGCATCGAGACGTCGGGACATCCCGTGACGCTGTCGTCGCTCAACATTCGCAAGCGTGGCAGCGAGCCGGATTCGTTCGACGTCGACATGGTGGTGAGCGCGTTCGATCGCAAGGCGCCGGAGCCCAAAAAAGCCGATGGAAAGCCGGCTACCAGCGCCGCCGCGGGTACTAAGGAGCCTGCAGAATGACGCCGCGCACTCGCCAGATCTTGAAGTGGGTGGGCTACGTGGCCTTCTACCTGTTCGCGCTGCTCGTATTCGCCTACCTCACATTCCCGTACAATCGCTTGGGCGATCGCATCGTTCAGGAGTTCAACGCCAAGCAGACTGGCCCGAAGCCGATGCGCCTGAAGCTCGGTGACATGAGCTCTTACTGGCTCAACGGGGTCGAGGCCGAGAACATCACCCTGACCTCGCCCGGTGAGCCTGACGAAACGGGCAAGCCGACGAAGCCGAGGGTGCTCAAGATCGACTCGGCGCACGCCTCCGTGTCGCTGCTACGCTTGTTGATTGGCACGTTGCGCCTATCGTTCGGCGCGGATGCGTTCGGCGGCCAGATCTCCGGCGCTACCTCGAATTCCGACGAGGGCCGTCAGCTCGAGATCGAGCTCGAGGACTTGGATTTGGGTCAGGCGCCGATGTTCGCTGACATCGTCGGCCTGCCGCTGTCCGGCAAGCTGAACGGCACGATCGAGTTTTTGATGCCGGAAGAGAAGCTGTCAAAGGCCGACGGCAAGATCAGCCTCAAGGTCGCGGGCCTGGCTGCGGGCGATGGCAAAGCCAAGATCCGCGATACGATCGCGCTGCCGCGGCTTGACGCCGGCGAGCTCACGCTCGACGCCGAAGCCAAGACCGGTAACCTCAAAATCACGAATTTCTCAGCCAATGGCCCCGATCTACGGCTCGACAGCGACGGCATGCTGCGGTTGCACGACGCGTTCGATACCAGCCTGCTTAGCCTGAACGTCTCGTTCAAGTTCCAAGATCGCTACACCAACAAGAGCGACATCACCAAGAGCCTGTTCGGCTCCGGCACCATGCCAGGCTTGTTCGATCTCGATCCGCAGATGAAGCACGCCAAGCGCGCCGACGGCTCCTACGGCTGGCGTGCCAGCGGTGCCGTGTCGCACCTCAACTTCACGCCCGCACCGACGGCCATTGGCGGCGCCGCGGCAGCGAAGTCGCCCGGCGCCGAACCCTGAAATTCAACAGGAAGACGGGAAGGCGGGAAGGCGAGACGAGATTTTGGGGTGGGTGTACGGACAGCGGTCGACGCGACAGGTGAGCCACGTGGCTTCGGTCGCGCGCTCGAACAACAAAAATCTTCCCGCCTTCCCGCCTTCCTGTTGTCTCGCGCTCGAGACGCACAGGAAGGTTACGAGTCGACTGCGATTCCGAGCTGTTGCCGCAGCGAGAAGTACTGGCTGCTCACGCTGAACAGCACCAGCTCCTTCAAGCGTTCGTCGGTGCTGACCGAGCTCGTGCTCTCGTCGGACGCTTTGATGATCTGCGTCGCGGTCTCGAGGTCGTGAGACAACAAAAATCCGACGCGATCGGCCGAGAGATCCACGCCGCGCACCCAGCGCTTCAAGTCGAGCGCAGCGCCCGACGTGAGCAGCTTGGCCACGACGCGCGTCAGATGATCGCGCGCCTGCCCGGTGACGCCGGCGTTCAACGCCTGCATCGCCTCGGCCACGGCGCCTTCCAGCTCTGGATTGACCGGGAATTGCGGTGAGCTCAGCTTGATTGCGGCGAACAGCCAGGCTTTGAGGATCGTGCCGCTGGCTAGCAAATGGCGCAGGTACAGGCCTGGCCGCAGGTAGGTCAGGTGCTGACCGGCGATGAACGCCGCCGGTTGCAGCGGCACGTCGGTGCGGAGCGCCGTTTGGCCGAGCACCAACGCCGGCTCGTGCGTGAACAAAAACGAGAGGCCACCCGGATCATTTGGGTTTTCGAAGGCCGGCGGCACCTGCATGCCGAGCACGCCCGCCGCGTAGTACAGGCTCTGGCAAACCGGCGCCGGGTGCTGCGTGACGTCAACCAGGTAGCTGGTGTCGTAGCCCAACTCCTGGGCGGTCTGGCTTCGCCGTGCGATTACCGCCGGTTCGATCAGCGCAAACACGCTGCTGAGCAACGCGTCGGCGTCCGAGTGCATCAGCTGCACCAGCCACTCTTCGTCGCCGAGCGTGGACTGGGCCGGCGCGGCGGTTTCACTCTTCATGCGCTTGTAGAAGCGCTCTTCGTCCGGCTCGGCGAGGTTGAGCACGCTGAGCGTCTGGCATAGACACCACGAGGCGTCGGCTTGCTTGGTCTCCGTGTACAGGCGTCGCAGCGCCTTGTACGACTCGGGTCGGAACGGATTCTGGCGCAGGAGCAGCGCCTGGCTGGCGACGGCCTTGTCCAGGTACTTCTCCGGGTCGGTCGCGTACAAGCCGCCGAGGTGCTCGGAGCGCTCTTTGTTCTCGGGCTGCAGGGTTTGTGCCGCTTCGTAGGCGTCGATCGCCTGGTCCATCAAGCCCAGGTTCTTTTCGTACAACTCGCCCAGCTGCTGGAAGCTTTCGAGCATGGCGGCCTTGTCATCGCCCTCGGTCGCGGCATCCAGGCGGCGCTTCAGCACGCGCTCGACGCCTTCCCAGTTGCCGCGCTCGCGCTCGAGCTCGACGGCCTCGTTTAGCGCCTTGTCGAAGCGCGGTTCGAGCTTCAGCACTTGCTCGTAGAATTCGAGCGCGCGGTCCACGTCACCGGCTTGGCGCGCGGTGACGATCGCGGCCGTGTGCAGGTACTTCACCTTCTGCTTCGGATCATCGACGAACTCGGCCAGTCGCAGCACGACCTCGACCAGCTTATTCCAGTCTTTTTCTTCGCTGTAGAGCTGCATCAATTTCGCGAGCAGCTTGCGGTCGTCGGGGCGGTCTTCGAGCGCGGCGACGAAGCTCTTGGCCGCGGCAGCGCGGTCGTTGAGCTTCTCACCGGAAATATCACCGATTTCGATCAACAGCTCGACGCGCTGATCACCGCTGGCGATGTCGAGGTGTCGCGTCTTGATCTTGATGACATCAGGCCACTTCTCTTCGGCCTCGTAGATCTTGGCCAGCGCGACCAACGGCAGTGCGCTGCTCGGATCGGCGTCGGCGGCGTCTTCCAGCGGCTTTCGCGCTTCGCCGATGTTGCCGATTTGGCGCAATGCCTCGCCCAAGCGGTACTGCGCTTGTCCGCGCTGGGTCTCGCTCATGCGCTCGCCGAAGCGCGTCACGAGATCGCGGAACAGCTCGGCGGCGCGCTTCGGTGAGCCGTTTTCGAACGTCACGCGTGCGACACGTTCGAGCGCCTCCAGATCGTCGGGGGCGATCCGCAGCAGCGTATCCATCGGGGCCAAGGCTTTTTCGGTCGAGCCGGTTTGCGACAGCGCATCGACGTAGTGGACCAGCACACGGATGGCTTCGGAGCGTTCGAGCGTGTCGGCGCGGCCAACGACACCTTCGTAGTGCTTGGCGGCTTCTAGCGCGCGCTTAGCCTCGAACGAGATGTCGCCCAATACCACCAATGCGTCGAGGTTGGTCGGATCGAAGCCGAGGGCGCGGCGCGCGGCCTCTTCGGCGCGCTTGTCGTCGCGCACGCCGTCACGCAAGAGCCGCGCGAGTTGCCCGGCAAGCTTGCCCTTCGCGGGCTCGCCCTCGGTTTGGCTCAGCTCGCGCTCGATCAGTTGCACGGCGGCGTTGTAGTCGCCGCGCGCTGCGAAGGCGCTGCGCAACGCTTGCGATGCGACGGCGTCCTTGGGGTTGGCGTCGAGCGCCTTCTGAAAGCGCGCGATCGCGCCGTCCTTGTCGCCGCGGCTCTCCAGCAGCTTGGCGGCGCGCACCCACTGTTCGGCCTTGGCTTCTGGCGTCGTCGCTTTGGCGGCCAGCGCTTCGATCGCGGCCACGGCGGCGCCCGAGTCGCCGCTCGACTCGCGCAGCTTGGCCATGGTTTCCATGGCGGTTGGGTGATGCGGGTCGATTTCGAGCGCTTGCTCGTAGGCGAAAATCGCGCGATCAGGCGAGCCAATTTGCTCGGCCAGCACCTTGGCGCGCGCCAAGATCAGCGCCAGGCGGCGCGGGGTCTCGGCCACCAGCTTGGTGTGACGCTCATAGATGCTGGCTACGTCTTCCCAACGCTCCAGGCCGCGATACAGCCGCACCAAGGCGGTGAGCGCGTTTTCGTTGCTGGCATCGAGCTTGACGACGTTCTCGAACGCCTCAGCAGCCTCCTTGGGATCGAGGAACTCCTCTTCATACAGGGCGGCGATGCGTTCCCACAGCGTGACCTTCTGGCGCGGCGTGGCTGCAGCGTGGATCTGCAAGCGCAGATTTTCGAGCAGGTCTTGGAAACGCCCAAGCTTGGAGTAGACGCGATCCAACCCGCGTAGCGATTCCGGGTGGTGGGCGTCGAGCACCAGCACGTCCTTGTAACGGCGGATGGCTTCAGTGTCGTCCGTGAGCTGAGTCTCGTACACCTCGGCGATGCGGACGAGCGAGCGCAGCTTGTCGTCGCCGCGCTGCGCGTCGGAGCGCCGCACCAGGTGCTTGACCAGGTTCATGAACTCGCCCGTGCGCTCGTAGATGCGCGCGATCGCGTCACTGGCGTGGGTGTGGCTCGGATCATCGGCCAGGATCTGCTCGTAGAGCGCGCGCGCGTTCTGCGTGTCGTTCAGGTATTGCTCGAGGATTTCGGCGGCTTCTGCCCGCATATCGCGAGCTTGCGCCGGCGTTTTAGCGGCGTCGGCGCGGCGCGTGAGTACCATGCCGAGCTCCTGCCACTGTTGCGCCTTCCTGTAGATCTGCGTCATGCCCTCCAGGGCCGCGTCGTTACCCGGATCGGTTTGCACGACCGCCTGGTAGCAGGGCAGGGCAAGATCAGGCCGCTGCAACTTGTCGATGTACCAACGCCCGAGCCGGGTCGAGATCAGGTTCTTCGTCTCGCTGGGCAAATCGCCCTCGTTGACGGTGCTTTGGCAGCTGGTCAACAGCTCGCCCCAGCTGTCTTGGCTCGCCCCGCACAGTCGCTCGAGCTCCGCCACCACGTGCGTTTGCTCCGGATCTTCGCAGAACGATTGGGTGAAGGCGACCAGCGCCTGCTCTTTGTCCGACAGCTCATTGGCGTACAGCTTGCCGATCTCGGCGAAGGCACGCGCCCGCTCGGCGTTGCTGCTGGCTTGCTCGCTCTTGGTCAGCAGCATCTCGATCAGCTCTTCGAACTTGCCGAGCTTGCGCCGCGCTTCTTCGAGCCCGCGCTGGGCGACTTGATCCTCGGGATCGAGCCCGAGGATTTCGATGTAGAGCGCTTCGGCCAAATCCAGCTTCTGCGCCACGTCTTGGTAGATGCGCGCCGCGCGGAACAGCAGGCCCTTCTTCGTGTCGGTCGACTCGTCGCCGGCCCCGGAGACCGACTCGGCGGCTATCTTGAAAGCTTCGGCCACCTTTTCGGCGGCGCCGACCGTGGCCGCGGCGGCTTCGAGCTCGAGCGCGGCTTCATCCTTGGAAGGATCCGTGAGCACGTTGTCGATGCGGCGATCGACCTCTTCGGTCGAAAGCTGCTCGCGCAGTTGCCTTTCGGCGCGGCCTTGCCCTTCGAACAGCTCGAGCACGCTCTTGGCGTCTTTCGGACGCCGGCTCGCGTTCTTGTCGAGCAGCGCGAGCACCAAGTCGTCGAGCTCGCGCGGGATCCAACCGCGCGGCGCCACGCTGCTGGGCGGCGCCGGATCTTGCATCAAATGGCCGAACGCGGTCTCGAGCGCGGGCTTGTCGCCGAACACCGGCTTGCCCGACAGGATTTGATAAAGCACCGCGCCAAATGAATAAACGTCGCTCGACGGATCCGCCACCAAGCCGCGGATCTGCTCCGGCGAAACGGCGCTCGGCGAGCCGACGGTGCTGAAAAGCTCGGCGCGTCCGTTGTTGGTGCGGGCGCGGGCGCGCAACCGGTCCGAGCCGGCGTCGACCAGCACGACCCGCGGTGAGCCGTCGGCGCCGCGCGCCAGCAGCAGGTTTTCGAGCCGCAGATCACCGTGGGCAACGCGTTGTTCGTGCAACGCGTTGAGCGCCTCTAAGATGCTGGTTACCAGCTGGCGCGCCTCGTTGATGTGAATCGGCCCGGTGCGGGCCAGGCGTTGCGCCAGCGGTTGGCCGTCGACGTACTCGTGCACGACGCCGGTGCGGCCGTCGACCGACAGCGCCCGGACGCCCTTCGGCAAGCCAGGATGGGCGATCTTGCCGGCCAAGCGCGTGACGGTGAGGAAGCGGTGCAAACCGCGCGCGTCGCGCGTCGCTTCGCGCCGCAGTAGCTTGAGCCGGTACTCCGCGGCGCCCTGCCTGACCACGTAAGAGATCGCCAGGCGTCCTTCGCCGAGCTTGCGTAGCACGCTGAAGTCGCCAAATTGGCTGCCGGGCTCTAGCTCTTCCTCGGTGTGCAACCCGGTCACGCGAATGTCGGCGACCTGGGTGCTCACGTTGGCGCGCGTCGCCAGCAGCACGTCGCACAGCGCTTCGACCGCATCCTGCTCGACGCAGTGCGAGGTCAACGCGCCGGCGAAGCTGGCTTTCGCAGCAGTGCCACCGACCCGCTCAGGGTCGAATCCAAGAATATCCCGGCTCAGCGAGACGAGCTCATCCAGCTCGTACAAGCGCTCGAGCTCCGCCCGAAGGAGGTCCGCTTCGATCATCAGTATGTCTCGGTCCTTGCGCCCGCGCGGCAAGTCGCGGGGCACCTCGAAATTGGCGGGGAAACCATAGCCCGGGTTGTTATCCGAGGCGGCCGAAATTCGATCAGCGATGCGGAAAATTTCCGCGTCCGCGAGCCTCGTGCGAGGCTCACTCATCGTCCTGGTGTCGCGGGACTCGTCCCGCTCCGGGCGCGTTTCTCGCCCCCTTTTAACTACATGGTCTCGGTATTTGCGCAACGCGTCCTGCCGCTCGGGGTACTTCTGGTGGCCGCGGTATCGGTCCCGTTCCTGATGATTGCTCCGACCGGCCTGCCCCGGCTTCGGAATCTCGAAGAAGAGCGGCGCCGGGCCAACGACGAGATTTCTCGGCTCGGCAGCCAGATTGCCGGCCTTCGTGCCGAGGTAACGCGGATCAAGTCCGACCCCGCGGCTGTCGAGCGCGCGGCCCGCGACGAGCTCGGCCTCGTCCGCACGACCGAAGTCGTCTTTCAATTTTCGGAATAGCTGTTTGTGGGCGCCCGCCCCAAATCGATCAATTTGCCGGGCAGGGATGCTAGCTTGAGCGCGTGACGGTCGAGCTAGCGCGCCGGCTGATCGAGAGTGGAGTGCCGCTGGCAGATATTGAAGCGGCGCTCTTGCTCGTGGTCGAGCAGGGTTTGTCCTTGCCCGAGGCCTTGGCGGAGCGCGACGCCGGCCTGCTTTCTCGTGTCGAACGAGAGCTGGCGCGCTCGGAGCTGCCGTCGGTAGTGACCGTTCGCGCATCGCCCGAGCTGTTCGCGCGGCTACCGGCTGGCATGTGCCGGCGCCTGCTGGCCGTGCCGGTGCACGTGGATCCGAGAACCGGCCGTGTGGACGTGGCCGCCGTCGAGCCGCTCGACCCGCACGTCGGGCAAGAATTTGCCTACCACCTGGACCAACTGATCCGCGTCCTGCACGCGCCGCTCGAGGCCGTGAAGGACGCTTTGGATCGCCTGCAGCACGGCGCCAAAGTTTCAGTGCTGCCGCCGCGGCGTCGGAGCGAGCGGACGGTGAGCAGCCAGGCCCCGATCCCGCTGGTCAAGCTCGATACGGGCGTACGCAGTGACGCCCCGATCCCGCTCGTGCGCCGCTCCCTGCTGCCGGGGCGCGCGCCGAGCGCCGTGCCATTGCCCAGGTCCGTACCGCCGCCGCGCGCGTTGCTGGAGACCGAGGGTGTCGCGGCGAGCTGGCGCTCCAAGCCGCCGCCGGTCGATCTGGTGACCGGCGCAGCTCAACTGGATCAGGCCGCGCGCTTGCCTTCGGGTCCACCAGTCGCGTCACAGCGGTCAACGACCACGCGCGAACGCTTGGAAGAGGCGATCTCGCCCGAGGCGATTCTCGAGGTGCTGCGGGATTGCCTGGCGCCGGCTGCGTCGATCGTCTTCGCCGTCAAGAACGCCAGCTTCGACGGTCGCATCGCTTCGCGCGCGGTCGAGCAGCGGGCTTCGGCGAAGCAGCTGTCGCTCTTGTCGCATCAACCCAGCGTGCTGGAGACCGCAGTTAAATCTGGCTTTTACCTAGGGCCGATCCCCAACACACCCAATCACCGCGAGCTGCGCGACGCTCTTTCGCCAGATGCGGCGAACGAAGTCTACGTGACGGTTATCAGCGTGTCGGATCGTCCGAGCTTGGTTTGGCTCTTGGCTGGCTTCGAGCAGTCGCTGGATCTCACGCGGCGCGCGGACGAAGTCGCGCTCGTCGCCGGCCGCGTGCTCGCGCGCATCCTGCGCGAGCGCAAACGAGGCGGCTGAGTAGCGCGCTCATGACAGGCGATCCGCGAGCGCGTTTCCGGCAGCAGGTTCAGGCCGAGACCGGCAAGACGCCCGAAGAGCTGGCTAGTCGCACACCGGCCGGCGTGACGCGCCAATTGGCGTACGATGCGGGGGACGTTGCCGCTCTGCCACACGCGGACGCGCTGCCCGGGCAGTACCCGTACACGCGCGGTTTGCGCGCCAGCATGTACGCAGGGCGCCCGTGGACAATCCGCCAGTATGCCGGCTTCTCGACCGCTGAGGAATCGAACGCGTTTTACAAGCAGGGCCTGGCGGGTGGGCAGAAGGGCCTCAGCGTCGCGTTCGACTTGCCCACGCACCGCGGCTACGACAGCACTGACGAACGCGCGCGCGGCGACGTCGGTAAGGCGGGTGTCGCGATCGACAGCGTCGAGGACATGAAGTGCCTGTTCGATGGCATCCCGCTCGGCGACGTGAGCGTTTCGATGACGATGAACGGCGCGGTCTTGCCCGTGCTCGCCTGCTACCTGGTCGCGGCCGAGGAGCAGGGCGTGAAGCTCGGCGCGCTCAGCGGCACGATGCAGAACGATATCCTCAAGGAATTTCTGGTTCGAAATACGTACATTTATCCGCCCGCAGCCTCGTTGCGTATCTGTGCCGACGTGATCGAGCATGCGAGCTCGGCGCTGCCGAAGTTCAATCCGATTTCGATTTCCGGGTACCACATGCACGAAGCCGGCGCGACGGCCGAGCTCGAGCTGGGGCTCACGCTGGCCGACGCGCTCGAGTACGTACGCGCCGTCAGTGAACGTGGCTTGAGCATCGATCAGTTCGCGCCGCGACTATCGTTCTTCTTCGGTATCGGGATGGATTTCTTCACCGAGATCGCCAAGCTGCGCGCGGCGCGGCTGCTGTGGGCGACGCTGCTGCGTGAACGCTACGCGCCGAAGGATGCCCGCTCACTCGAGCTGCGCACGCATTGCCAAACTTCCGGCATCAGCCTGGCGGCGCAAGATCCGTTGAACAACGTCGTGCGCACCGCGTTCGAGGCGCTGTCGGCGGTGCTGGGCGGCACGCAGAGCCTGCACACCAACGCCTTTGACGAGGCGCTGGCACTGCCGAGCGATGCCTCGGCGCGGGTGGCGCGCGCGACGCAGCTGATTCTGCAGCACGAAACCGGCGTGCCTGGCGTCGTCGATCCGCTGGCTGGCTCGTATTTCATCGAGCGGTTGACGCAGGACTTGGCCGAGCGCGCGCGCGCAGTCCTCGCGCAAATCGAAGCTGCGGGCGGCATGGTGCGCGCGATCGACAACGGGCTGGCGCAGCGGCTGATCGAGACTTGCGCGGCCGAGCGTCAGGCGCGGGTCGACCGCGGGCAAGACGTGATCGTCGGCGTTAATCGGTTTCAACACGCCGAGCAGGCTGCGGTCGAGCTGCGGCGCGTCGACTCAGCACGCGTTCGCGAGTCGCAAGCCGCGCGGCTCGCGGAAGTGAAACGGAGCCGGGATGCCGCTGCGGTGGCGCGTTGCTTGGCGGAGCTGACCGAAGCGGCAGCGCGCGGACAAAACCTCGTGCCGCCGAGCGTAGCGGCGATGCGCGCGCGCGCCACGCTGGGCGAAGTCTCGGAGGCGCTGGTCACGGTGTTTGGCCGCCACGCCGCGATCAGCCATGCTGTGCGCGGCGTGTACCAGAAGCAGTTCGAAAGCGAAGACGGCTGGCAAAAGTTGCGCGAACGCACGGCGCTGCTCGCCAAGCGCTTCGGGCGGCAGCCGCGGATCCTGGTCGCCAAGCTCGGCCAAGACGGTCACGACCGTGGCGCCAAGATTGTCGCTTCCGGCCTGGCAGATCTGGGCTTCGACGTCGATTTGGGGCCGCTGTTTCAAACTCCGGCCGAAGTCGCGCGGCGCGCAGTCGATGGTGACGTGCACCTGCTCGGCATCTCGTCGCAGGCCGGCGCCCACGACGAGCTGCTGCCGGCCTTGTTGAGCGAGCTTGCGGCGCTCGGCGCGAAGGACATCGGCGTCGTGCTCGGCGGCATCGTGCCCGCCGAAGATCGCGAAAGGCTGCTGCAGCTGGGCGTCAAGGCTGTGTTCGGTCCCGGCAGCGCGCTGCCCGACATGGCCGGCGAGCTGTTGACGCTGCTCGAGGGCTCGGCGAACGGAGTCGGCGGTGACGGCGGCTGAGCTCGGCGCGCGGCTGCGGGCAGGCGATCGCCGCGCGCTCGGCCAAGCCATCACGCTGGCCGAGAGCACCCGTGCGGATCATCGCGAGCAAGCCGAAGCCCTGTTGGCGCAGCTGATGCCGTTTACAGGCGCCTCGCACCGCGTCGCGCTGACCGGGCCGCCCGGCGCGGGCAAGAGTACCTTGGTCGACGCGCTCGGCGCGCAAGCGTTGTTGGCCGGCGTGCGCGTCGCGGTGTTGGCGATCGATCCAGCCAGCGTCGTCACCGGTGGCAGCTTGCTTGGTGACGCGGTGCGCATGCAGCGTCTGGCGGCTTCGGATCGCGTGTTTTTGCGCGGCAGCTCCAACGCCGGCACGCTGGGCGGCACAGCGCCTGGTACGCGCGAAGCGGTGCTTCTGTGCGAAGCCGCCGGCTTCGAGCTGGTGTTGGTCGAGACCGTCGGCGTCGGACAAGCCGAGCAGGCGGTACGCCACGTGTGCGACACCCTCGTGATGCTCACACTGGCCGGCACCGGCGACGAGATTCAGGGATTGAAGCGCGGCCTGCTCGAGGTGGCAGACGCGGTGCTGGTCAACAAGGCCGACGGCGGAGGGGAGGCCGCGGCGCTGGCGTTTGCCGGGGAGCTTGCCGCAGCGCTCTCGCTGTTGCGGCGCCAAGGCGCACCGCACGTGGCAGCCGTGAGCGCGCAGGCTGAGCGCGGTATTCCCGAGCTGCTGAACTGGCTGTTGGCTCGCGTTGCCGCGCTGCGCTCGAGTGGGGAGCTAGCTCAACGTCGCGAAGAACAACTCGCGCAGGCGTTTTCGGCGGAACTTTCGCGCGAGCTTCTCGCGCGTTTGAAGGGCGACCCGCGCGCTGCGGCGCTGCTTCCCAGTCTCCAAGCCGACGTGAGATCCGGCCAGCTGCTGCCGACCGCAGCGGCGCGCGAGCTCGGCGCAGCCGTTTTCGAACCAGCTCGTTGACGCGCGTCACGCCGTAAAACCCGCCGGCGACCAGCTAGATCGTGTGGATCTTGTGGTCCTTCGTTTCTCGGATGAATAGCATGCCGATAACAAAGGTCAGCCCAGCCACGATCACCGGGTACCAGAGCCCCGCGTAGATGTTGCCGTTCGCAGCGACCATCGCGGTCGCGGTCAGGGGCAGCATGCCCCCGAACCAGCCGTTGCCAATGTGGTAGGGCAAAGACATCGACGTGTACCGGATGCGTGTCGGGAAGAGCTCCACCAAGAACGCGGCAATTGGGCCGTACACCATCGTGACGTAGATGAGCTGGATGAACACGAGCAAGATCAACATCGGCACATTGACGTCTTCGGCCTTGGCGGTGGCCGGATAGCCGAGTTGCTTCAACGTGCCTGCGAGCTTCGGCTCGTCCCAGCCGTCGATGACCTGGTCGTTGATGTGAGTCGCGGGCCTCGCGCCCGGCGCGGCGTCGGTGGTCTGGTACGACAGGCTCTTCTTGGAGAGAAAATCCTGAACCTTGTCGCACTCGCTGTACACCGTCTTGTGAGTCGGAAAGAGGTGCACCCGGCAGTCGTTGGCGGTCAGGCTGATTTGCGTGGAGGCGGCAAACGACTCGAGCGCCGGGTTGCCGAAATGGGTCATCGCCTTGAAGATCGGAAAGTACGTGAGCGCGGCGAGGAGGCACCCGGCCATCATGATCTTCTTTCGACCAATCCGATCCGAGAGCCAGCCGAAGAAAACGAAGAAAGCGGTGCCGAGGGCGAGAGACACCGCGATCACCAGGTAGGCGGTCTTCCACTCGATCTTGAGCGTGCCAGTCAAGAAGAACAGCGCGTAGAACTGGCCGGTGTACCAAACGACCCCCTGCCCGGCGGCCGCGCCGAACAGCGCGAGCAACACGATCTTGAGGTTTTTCCACTCGCCAAAGCTCTCGCGAAGCGGAGCCTTGCTCCCTTTCCCTTCAGCCTTCATACGCGCGAAGACCGGCGACTCGTTCAGCATGAGTCGGATGTAAATCGAGATGCCGAGCAGAATGAGCGAGACCAAGAACGGGATGCGCCAGCCCCAACTCTTGAAGTTCGCCTCCGCGATACCCAGGCGGCACGCGCCGATGATGACAAGCGAGAGGAAGAATCCGAGCGAGGCGGTGGTTTGGATCCAGCTCGTGTGAAGGCCGCGCTTCTCGTCAGGCGCGTGCTCGGCCACATAGGTTGCCGCGCCGCCGTACTCGCCGCCCAGGGCGAGCCCCTGCGCGAGTCGTAAGACCAGTAGCAGGGTCGGTGAAAGCATGCCGATGCTCGCGTAGGTCGGCAAGATGCCTACCGCAGCGGTCGACAAGCCCATCACCAAGATTGTGACGAGGAACGTGTACTTTCGGCCGACCAGATCACCGATGCGACCGAACACCAGGGCGCCGAAAGGACGAACCAGGAATCCGGCGGCGTAAGTCGCGAGGCTAGCCAGGAGCGCCGCGGTTTCATTGCCTTTGGGAAAGAACAGCGCCGCGAAGAAAGGCGCGAGGGTCGCGTAGATGTAAAAGTCGTACCACTCGAAGACCGTACCGAGAGAAGACGCGAAGATGACCTTGCGTACGCTCGGGTCCGCGATTGAGGGAGCTTCGCTCAAAAGAACACCTGACCTTGAATCGTGCCGAAAAGGTCTTCGTGCTTGAAGTTATCGAACTCGGCCCCAGTCTGCGTGCGGCGCCCGTCGACCTTACGCTGGCGAATACCGAAATCGACTTTGACGTTGAACGTGTGCTGTTGCACCCAAAAGTTGGCGCCAGCGTGATAGGCCAGGATCGCCTGGTCACGCCGGGTGATCGGCGGGGTGGTGCTGTCCTTTGCCTTCAAGAAGTCCACCGACGCCACGGGCTCGATCCAGGCGTGCCGAAACCCGGCCTCTGCAAAGGCCGAGATGCCACCCGTTTCGAGCAGCGACGAGCCTTCCACTCGAGACCAGCCTTCTCCGTACTGAAAGACGTTCGCCTTGAAAATCAGCTCGTCGTCGGCCGAAAATGGATACTCCACGAAGACGTCGGCGCTGAGGGCCGAGTAGGCTCCGGGCAACACATTCGGAGGGGGGAGACTCTGATCGGCCAACTTGAGAACGGCGTTGGGTTGGTATTCCGCGCCGACGCCGATCGAGACAACCGGCGTGGATGAAAAGTAAATGCCCTTCATGAAGAAGTCGGACTCGGTGCCCGCGAAGTTGAAGCGCAGTTGCCCCGCAAACAACGGCATCCCTTTCGCGTTTAGCTTGGGATAGAAGGCCCCGACCGGTTCGACTGGCGTTTCCTCGGCGGCGAGATTTCGCACCCCTTCGAAAAGCCCTGCGCGGTAGTTGAAGACGCCGTGTATTGTTCCGCGAAACTGTACGCCGGTGTCGCGGTAGGCCTTTCCCGTCGGCGAGCGCACGACGTCGGAATGAAAGTCGAGCCCGTTCAGCGCGCCGGCGCTTTCGATCGTGTGACGGCAGAAGGGGACCACCATCATGCCGGCATCGATCTTGAATTCAGGAACCACTTGGTACGACAGAAACGCGTCCTGGATGTAAAACGGCCTTTTGTTCCGTTCGAGTCCGCCGAAGCTGCCGCCAAGGCCGAGGTCCGGTTGATCCACCGACAGGAAGAAACCCAGATCCTTGAAGGCGGTGCCAGACACGATGAGCCGCGCCCGACGCAGAAAGAGATCGAACGAGGGGGCGCCCGCTTCGGCAGGGACCGTCTTGTCTCCTTCCATGTTGGAGGACGGCGCTCCGATGCCTGCCGAGCCTTGGCCGGCGCGACGTGGCCCGGTTGCCTGGAACCACGGTTGTACCAACACGCCGACGTTGACCGAGATCCCCTTGTCTTTGTCTTCGAAGACTTTGACTGCGAGCGCGTTGGGGCTCACCATCAGTCCTGTCGCAGCAACCGCCAAAAGGAATCGCGTTTTCACTGGCACCTGGCGCGCGGGATGGTGTGGTTGACCCCTGGCTCGCAACGAACGGCTACATTGGCTGAGCCATCGAGCGCAACACAATTCGAGTCGTGGAACGCCGCTCCAGCTAGCTATCCGGTTGAGCTGTCAGGGGTGCTGGGTCGGCTAAATCGAAAATCAAAGGAAGTAGTACTGTTGTGAGGGGGAGTGTTGTGGGCAGTGCAGCGGGGGCCTGAGGCAGACCCATTTGTGATCAGACCTTTTTTTCGAACACCCCTAACAGACGTTCGACAAGCCCCACCCCCACTGTATGCTGTCTTTGCTGACTGACTCCGACATCGTCGGAAAAGGGAGTAGAAACATGTCCTATCTTCACACCGGCCTTCGTGAGGTCCGTTGGCTCTTCATTTGCGCGCCACTGCTAGGCAGCGGCGTTGTTCTCAGCGCGTGCTTGTCGGATTCGACGACGCCCAAGGGCGACGCAACGGGTGGCTCGGGCGGCAGTAGCTCAACCACCACCGGCGCCGGCGGAGGATCCTTGACCGGTGCCGCGGGCAGCAGCGTGGTCGTAGCTGGTTCGGGTGGAGGCAACGTCACCGGCGCCGGCGGCAACGGCACGGGTGGCGGCGGCCCTGGCGGCACCGGCGGCACTGGCGGCAGCGATGCGGGCGGCTCCGCGGGCACCGCCGGGTCTTCCACCATGGGGGAGGCCGGCAAGGTCGCAGGCGGCGTCCGCTGGGTCGGTCGCGCAGACACCAGCAACCCTGCCGCGATCAAGTTCAACTGGGGTGGCTCGGGTTTCGTCGCGTCGGTGACAGGGACCTCGGTCGTCGTCACGATGAGCAACGACCAGCCCACCTACTTCCAGGCAGTCGTCGATGGCGTGAAAGGTATGCGCGTCAAAGCAGCGCAGGGAAAGGGCGCGGTTACGATCGCGACCGGGCTTGCCGCTGGCATGCACATCGTTGAGCTCTATCGAGAGACGGAAGCCGCAAGCGCTGGCGTGTCGACGTTCATCAGCATCACGGGTGCGACGCTCAACCCTCCACCGACGTATTCCGGCAGGTTGATCGAGACCATCGGTGACTCGCTCACCAACGGCTATGGCGAACTCGGTACTGAGACCCACCCGAACAGCTGCGGCAGCACGGTCAACGGGTGCGGTTACACCATTGACACCCAGACCAACTACATGAGCTACGCGGCGATCGTTGCTCGCGGCGTCAACGCCGACTGGAGCATCGTCGCCAATTCGGGTTGGGGCCTGTACCGCGACAACCAGAAGGGCCTGCAGAACGTGATGCCCAACGTTTACAACGAGGCCTACTACGCCGGGCAAAATGCACCTGCGTGGGACTTCGCCGTCAAAGCGCAAGCGGTCATCATCAACCTCGGCACCAACGATCTCGCCAACGGCGATCCCGGAGTTGGGTATCAAGAGTCGTTCGTGAAACTGGTCGGCCAAGTTCGAGCGAAATACGGAACCGACGCCTGGATCTTCCCCGTGACCGGCTCCATGATCGACCCGAGCGGGATCATGAAGCTGGCCGGTTACATCAACGCCGGCATCACGGCGCTCAAAGACCCGAAGATCTTCTACGTCGACCTCGGTACGCAGGATGCGTGCGGCGTGGCCGGCACTGGGTGCCAGTACCATCCAAGCCTCGCCGAGCACCAACGACTCGCAGCAAAGCTCCTCCCGATTATCAAGATGAAGCTCGGCTGGTGAGCCAGCGGACGGATGCCGCGCCGTCGTGCGCTTACTTCTTGGCGCGCGCCGCCATGAAGTTTTCGACGGTGCGCGTCGTCATCGTGGCGTTCATCACTTCTGGCAGCGCCAACAGCTCTTTGTGAAGCGAGATATTGGTGCGGATGCCGCCGATGATGAACTCGTCGAGCGCGCGTTGCATGCGCTTGAGCGCTTGTTCGCGGGTCGCAGCGTGCACGATCACTTTGCCGAGCAAGGAATCGTAGTTGGGCGGAACCGTAAAGCCGCCGAACACGCCGGAGTCGACGCGCACACCGGCGCCGCCGGGCGGGTGATACTCCGTGATCTTGCCCGGCCAGGGCGCGAAGGTGGCCGGATCTTCGGCCATGATTCGGCACTCGATCGCATGCCCGCGGAACTTCCACGGTCGCGTGTCGGGGATTTCGAGCTTTTCGCCGGCGGCGGCGCGGATCTGCTGCACGACCAGATCGATGCCGGTCGTCATCTCGGTCACCGGATGCTCCACCTGCACGCGGGTGTTCATCTCCATGAAGTAGAGCTCGCCGTCGTCCATCAAGAACTCGAGCGTGCCGAGCGTGGTGTAGCCGGTCTCCAGGATGGCGCGGCGGATCACCTCACCCATCTTGGCGCGCAGCTCATCAGTCATGGCTGGGCTGGGCGACTCTTCGACCAGCTTCTGGTTCTTGCGTTGTAGCGAACATTCGCGCTCGCCCAGCGTCCACACTTGGCCGTGCTTGTCGGCCAGCGCCTGGAACTCGATGTGGCGCGGGCGCTCGACGAAGCGCTCCAGGTACATTTCAGGGTTGCCGAACGCCTGCATGGCTTCGGCCGTGGCCGACTCGAACGCGCGCCGTACCTGATCGACGCCGCGCACGATGCGCATGCCGCGGCCGCCGCCGCCGCCGCGCGCCTTCATCATGACTGGGAAGCCGACGCGTTCGGCCTCGGCCTCGGCGTGCTCCACGTCGCGCAGCGCTTTGCTGCCCGGCAGCAGCGGTAGCCCGAATCTCTCCGCCGCCTCGCGCGCGCGAATTTTGTCGCCCCACAGCCGCATCGCGTCGGCGCTCGGGCCGATGAAGCTGATGCCGCAGCTCTCGACGACGCGCGCGAACTCGGCGTTCTCCGACAAGAAGCCGTAGCCGGGGTGGATGGCGTCGGCCGCGGTGATCTCAGCCGCGCTGATGATCGCCGGAATGTGCAGGTAGCTCTTGGAGGCCTGCGCAGGGCCGATGCACACCGCTTGGTCGGCGAAGCGCACGTGTAGCGCGCCGGCGTCGGCCTCGGAGTGCACGGCGACCGTCTGGATACCGAGCTCTTTGCAGGCGCGAATGACGCGCACCGCGATTTCGCCACGGTTGGCGATCAGGACTTTTTTGAACATCAGCCCTTCTTCAGCTTGAAGAGCTTCTGCCCGAACTCGACGCTCTTGCCGTTCTCGACGAGGATATCGAGGATCGTCCCGGTGGCCTCGCTCTCGATCTCGTTCATCAGCTTCATTGCCTCGATGATGCAGAGCGCTTGGCCCTGCTTCACGCTGCTGCCGACCTCACAGAAGTTCGAGGTGTCCGGTCCGGGCGCGCGATAAAACGTGCCGACGAACGGCGAGGTGATGAACATCACGTTGGGATCCGCGTCTTCGCTGGCCTTGGCGGCGGCGGCAGTCGCGGCGGCGCTGGCCGCGGCCGTCGGCGCAGCGAGCACGGGCGGCGCTGCGTGAATGACGGTTGCGGCTCGCTTACCCAGCGAGAGGCGCAGCTTCAGCTGTTCGTCCTCGTACTCGAACTCGGAGACGTCGCCCTTTTCGAGGGTCTCGAGCAGGCTCTTCAATTGCTCTAGCGAGATTTGCATGTTTGCTTGTGCGCCTGGTGCGGGCTCTCTGGCCGGCGAAGGCGGCGCACGGTAGCTCAGGCCATCGTCCGTGCCAACGGTTCCGCCATGTGTTCGTCACGGCTGAGCCGCTCGCGGTTCGGTCGCTCGCTGGCCGCGCTTCTGTCGCGCTTTTTTCGACTAGGATGACGCGTGCGGCCGGATGCCGCGCTGCGCCAGGAACAGGTTCAACCTGCTAGGCGACGGAGCAGGGCTTCGAGCGCGGTGCGGTACGAGTCGGGCCCGAAACCCGCCACTTTGGCGATACAGGCCGCGGCGATGACCGACACGTGGCGGAACGCTTCGCGCGCCTCCGGATTCGAGATGTGCACTTCGACCACCGGCAACGGCGAGCCTTTGATCGCGTCGTGAATCGCGTACGAGGTGTGCGTGTAGCTGCCCGCGTTGATCAAGATGCCGGCGAAGTCGTCGTCGGTGGCGCTGCCGATCCAACCGACCAGATCGCCTTCGTGGTTGCTCTGGCGACACTCGACACTAGCGTTCGACCCGTTGCCGAGCGCCGTGAGGCCTTCGTGGATCTGCGCCAGCGTGGCGTGGCCGTAGATGTGCGGTTCGCGCGTGCCCAGGCGATCCAGGTTGGGACCACTCAGGACCAGAATCTTCAGCTTGTTTTTGCCGGACGCGCTGCGACGCGGAGCGCCGCGCGGGCTCACGCGTCGAGCTCCTGGGCCAATCCAGGTGCCATCACCCGCAACATGTAGCGGCCCTTGCCTAGGTTGCCTTCGGGCGACATCGTCATCGCCACGAAATAGGTCTCATTGATGACGCGCACGAGCGTCACCATCTTCTCGCTGCGGAAAGAGACCTCGCTGGTCGCTCCGGCCTCGAGCATCTCGGTCGCGCGCTGAATCGCCTTAACGACGACGCTGACTTCAGCGCCGACGACCTCGATGTCGAGGCTCGCGCCCTCCCTCGCGTAGCTCTCGAGCGGAATCCCCTCGAAGTCCATGAGTAGCCCGGCAATGCCGCCGTCGGTTCCGGTGACTGCGCGCTCGAGCGCCTCTTTGAACATGGCTTCCTAGCCTAGCGGGTTTTGCCGATTCGCGTGAATTTTCGCGAGGAAGCCAGACGCCGGCCCGGGGGCCCAATAGAGTGCCCTTTGCGTCCAGGCCAGCCCAGCAACGTTTTTCGGGGAACCCCAAAAACGACCAGGAGGATGAGCGAGGCCGCGGGCGGGGCTTGCGCCCCGCCCGCGGCCGAGCGAAAGCCGGTCAGGCACGGGGCCGGAACGGGGTTGGTTGCGAGCGACCTTGACCCTGCCGATACCGAGCGGCTACCTTGCCCGTCCGCCCGAGGGGTCACCTTAATTAAGGCCCCAATCGAGCGAGAAGGTAGCCGTCTGCGATGCGCGCGCGAGCGGGGGATCCGCCCCGCACAATGACCCAGAAAATCCTCGCTGGTCGCGCGGATGATTCTCAGCTTTCCGCCGACCTGCCGCGGGTGAAGGTCGACCAAGTTATCTTGGCGCGCGATCCCGATCGCGTGCTTGCCGAGGTGGCGCTGCTCGGCGGTAAGAAGTGTGTGCCTGAAGTCGGCATCGCCTACGACAGCCGCTGCGTCACGCAAGTCAGTGATCCGCGGCCTGGCATAGGGGCGCGCGCCTACCGCGACGCCTTGGCGCTCGGCATGTTGGTGGCTCGCCCGGGCATCGGCTTCCCGGCGCAGGTTCATCTCGAGCGCTTTGGTAGCCCGGCGCGACTGGCGCTGACAGATGAGCCGCGCCTGGCGGCGCTCGGCGGAGCGGGCATGCTCACCTTGGTGGCGGCTCCGGCGCAGTTGGCAGAGGCGCTAGTCACCGGCGCGGCCCTCCTGCGACCGCCGCGCAGTGTGCAGGTTTTGTTGTCGGGTCGTGTGCGCCCGTTCGTGTGCGTGCGTGATGTCGGGCTGGAGCTGATTCGCCGTGGCTTGGGCGAAGCGATTCGTCGCATCGATCTCGAGCACGGTGCGCCGGTCGTGATCGAATTTGCCGGGCCGAGCGCGCGGCTGCTCTCGGTGTCCGAGCGCGCGATTTTGGCGGCTTTGGCGCCGCAGCTGGGCGCCGCAGCGTCGGTCTTCGTCAGCGACGAAAAGACCGAAGTCTACTTGCGTGATCAGCGCCGCTCGAAAGCGCACCGCAGTCTGCTGCCTGATCCCGGCGCGCCGTGCGACGACGTGATCACCGTTGATCTTTCGGCCGTCGATCCGTTGATCTTGGACGAAGATGGTGTAGTCAAGCCGGTGCGCGAGCTAGCGGGCAAACCGGTGAGCCAGGTCATCCTCGGTGGTGATTCGGGCGCATCGTTGCGCGACCTGCTGGCGGCGGCTGCCTTGCTGAAGAGCAAGCGCGTGCCGCCGAAGCTCGATTTGCTGGTGGCGCCGCCGTCACGCCAGGCGCTCGAGGTGCTGGCTCAGTCGGGCGCGCTCGTGGATCTGATCGCGACCGGCGCGCGATTGATCGAGCCCGATTCGCGACTGCTCACCGGTGAGTTGTATCCGCCGCCGCCGACCGGAATTTCGATGCGCGCGTTCGACGGTGAGCCCACGGCACCGCATCTCGAGCGCGCGGTCGTCGCGTCTGCCGAAACGATCGCGTTCGCCGTCGCGACTGGCGTCGTCGGTGACCCGCGGTCGTTCAAGCGACCGGTGCGCGTCACCGTGCCGCGCACCCTGCCGACCGACGACGTGCTGATCGTCCGCAAAGCCAAGGGCAAGGGCAAGGAACCGGACGGCGCCAAGGTCTCGGCACCCGAAGCTCCGCGTGCTCACGGGTTTTCCGGCGTGACGACGCTTTTGGTTTCGGGGGTCCGCGGCAGTCCAACGCAGCCCAGCGCGCTGGTGCTCGAGTCGCTCGACGACGTTCGCTGGGTGGCGCGCCGCGCCGCCGAGCTGTCGGAGAACGTCCGGGTCGTGATCGCGCCGTTCATTCCGACATCGCTGGTGCCGGTGCTTTCGGGTCTCGGCATCCTGGCGCTACGCGGCGAGCTGGAGACGCTGAAGAAGCTCAAGTCTCAGCCCTCGCTCGTCATCCCCGAGCCGGAGTCCTGGGACGGCAAAGCGACGATTTCCGCTCAATCCGGGGGCCAAAGCGTCGATTTGAGCCTGTTGCCGATCGGTGTCGAGCGGGATTGGACCCGCACCGGCACCGCGCGCAGCTCCGCGCCGCTGGCGAAGCGCTGAGGAGTTGGACTATCGTCCGGCCCGTGAACACGGGACTTTCTGCGTCGTGGTTTGTCTTGGGAACCGCGCTTTCGGCGCACGCAGTGGCAGGCGAGCCGGCGGCGCCTGCGCCCGCGGCCGCCGCCAACGCTCCGGTTGATGCGAGCGCGCCACGCCCGCTGTCGCCGGCGCGAGCCGCCAAAGCCAGCAACGGCAGCGACTCGGTCCCCGAAGCCGACGCGGCCGCGTCGAAGAACGCATCGACCGGCGACGAACACGGCAACACCGAAGACAAAGGCGGCACCGAGCACGCCGACGAACAGTTCGGGCACGGCATGCAGTTCGGGCTGCGCGCCGGCATTGTCGGCGGCTACCGAATGATTTTTCGGTACGACAAATCGCCGTTTTGTCACACGCCGGACATCGCGAAGGGCGACAAAGACCAGCAGAAATTTTGCGGCAATCCGGCGCCGATGGCGGTCGATCTCGGGCTGAGCTTCGGCGTGGTCGACTTCATCGAACCGTATTTTTGGGTTCGCTTTGGCCTCGCCGGCGAAGCGTCGACCAACACCCAGGCGTTGACGGCGCTCGGCGCCGGCGCGCGCATCTACACGATGAGCGACTCGAAGCTGAAGATCTTCATCGAGCCGGCCGTCGCCATGGAGCTCGAAGGCGGAGCCGGCAACAAGGCTTGGGTATTCAAGGACGCCGGGGGTGCGACGCCCGAATACAAGAAGGACTTCTTGTTTCACCTCGGGGTCGGTCCGCAGTACGACTTTGCGCGGGCGTTCGGGCTCTACGTCAACGCGGGGCTGACGACCGGCGTTTTGCGCTACATCCACACCGAGCTCGAGCTCAGTCTCGGCGCTCAGGTCCGCGTTCCGTAGGCTGGCGAATGTCGGACGACGCGCGTCCGTTTCGGGTCTTGGGCATCCAGCAGATCGCGATCGGCGGCTTGGACCGCGCGCCGCTCGTGCATTTGTGGTGCGACTTGTTGGGCTTGGCCCAGCACGGCACGTACCAAAGCGCGGCCGAAAACGTGATCGAAGACATTTTGCTCGTCGGCCCCGCCGCGGCGCCAATCGAGATTGATTTGATGCAGCCGCTCGACCCGACGCGCGCGCCGCGCGTGCATGAGCCGGCCTTGAACCACCTCGGACTTTGGGTCGACGATCTCGCGGCGGCTCACGCCTGGCTCGAGGCGCGCGGCGTTCGCTTTGCGCCGGGCGGCATTCGCCGCGGCGCCGCCGGTCACGACGTCTGCTTCATCCATCCCAAGCCGAGCGCCGACAAGCCCGAGTCGGGGCAGGGCGTGTTGCTCGAGCTGGTCCAAGCGCCAGCCGACGTCGTGGCTCAGCTCAGCCAGCCGTAGCCGCGATCGTCAAGTAGCGCACGATCGCCTGCGCCTCGACGTCGCTCAACTTGACGCCGTTCTTGTTGCGCATCTCGCTAACTTCGACCTGCCACTGTTCGGGCGGCAGCTCAGCCGGGCGTTTGAGCACGTGGCAGCTGCCACAGCGGCTGAGGTACAGGGTACGCCCCTGATTCAGCTCGCCGAGCGTCACGTCGGGGAAGTGTGCGCTGCCGCGGCTGGCGTCAGCAACCGTTGGCTGCGGCACGGCGTTGCCGCCGCAAGCAGCCAGGCACGCCAAAAGCATCGCGCCGAAGCGAAGCCCCTTCACAGCGTGAACCCCGCGAGCAATCGCACCTCGAGCCGCTCGTGACGGGTCAAATCGAGCCGGCTGCCAGCGCTCTTTCCGGAGAACGCCGCGAGTTGGGGCTGGACGCCGAGCGCCGCCCAGTAGCCGCGATCGGCCCAACGCACGACGGGACCGCCGTACAGCGTGGCGCTCTTCCCTCCACCCGCCACCCCGAGCGGCGCGCGCAGCTCGAGGCCGACGCTGGTGCCGTGCGGGAGCGCGTAAGCCGCCGCGAGTGTTGGCTGCAAAACCAGCGCTTTCTCTAACTCGGAGCCATCGCTCGTGCGCACCGGTTCGAGGTCGAGCTCGGCGATCAAGTTGGCGGCGACGAGCCATTTGCCGATGTCGCGATCGACGATCAGCTTGCCTTCGAGCTCGCTCTCGCCCGGGCCGAGCGTGGTTTCCAGGTACAGCGCTGAGCCGAGCAAGTCGGCGGTCGGATCA
The DNA here is from genome assembly GCA_038230915.1 of Polyangiales bacterium. Lineage (GTDB taxonomy): Bacteria > Myxococcota_A > Polyangia > Polyangiales > Polyangiaceae > PMG-095. Next base: position 42,524 of record JBBRMI010000014.1, read on the forward strand.
CTGAGCTGGTACTTCAGCTCCGCCGACGCGCTGGTAAACTGCGAATCGGTGACGCGCGCCAGCTCTTGGCTAAGCGGCTGAGCGACGTCCTGGGTTTGCGTCGTGAAGTTCCAATACAAGGCGAGCTGTAAACCCGGCAAAAGGCCATGTTCGAGCTCGAGCCGGCCGTCGAGCGCGCTGTAGTAGCGGCTGCGCCCCACCCGGAAGGTAGTCCACGGCTCCAGCTCCGACTCGCCCGGCCCGAGCACCCGTGACTCCTGGGTGTACACGAACGACCGATTGCTGGCGGTGGCCGGAGCGGGCATGAGCACGGCGCTCAGCGCGAGCGGCATGACGAAGAAAGCGAGGCGCATACGCGGGTACCGGACCCTAGCTTATTGAAAATGAAAGTCAATGTCGCCGCCGCGCGCGGCCGACGCGCCTCGCCCGCTAGCTGCGCACTCGCCGAGGTTTCCGGCCGACTTGTTCGGCGTGGAAGGCGCTCGGGCAGTTCTGTTGGGCGGGGCAAGCGGTGCAGGCCGGCTTCTGCGCCGTGCAGATGCGGCGGCCGTGGAAGATCAGCGTGTGCGAGAGCGGATCCCACAGCTTCTGCTCGAACAGCTTCATCAAATCTTGTTCGATTTCGACGGGCTCGGTTTGTTGGGTGAGGCCTAAGCGTTGGCTGATGCGTTGGACGTGCGTGTCGACCACGACGCCTTCCGGCGTGCCGAACGCGACGCCGAGCACCACGTTGGCCGTCTTGCGGCCGACGCCCGGCAGCTGCACCAGCTCGTCGAGCGTGCGCGGTACCGCGCCGGCGTGCCTTTCGAGCAGCAGCTTCGATAGCCCGACGATGTTCTTGGTCTTCTGCCGGAACATGCCGATCTTCGACAGCACCTTTTCGACTTCGGCGGGCTCGGCTCGGGCAAGCTCCGCGGGGCCTGGCCAACGCCGGTACAGCTCGGGCGTGATCTTGTTGACCATCACATCGGTGCTCTGTGCGGAAAGCACCGTCGCGACGAGCAGCTCGAAAGGATTGCGATGCTCGAGCTCGCAGTGAGCATCGGCATGGCGCTCGCGAATCACGGTGTAGAGCGCGAGCGCTTCGGTAGGGCTCGCGCTCTTGGCTCGCTTAGCAAGCTTTGCGGCCGGCTTGGCTTTCGCCGCCGGCTTGGCTTTCCTCGCCGCCGGCTTGGCTTTCCTCGCCGCCGACTTAGCTTTCCTCGCCGCCGACTTAGCTTTCTTCGCCGCCATCGCCGCCCTGTTCAGTCGACGGTTCCGAGCTCGGCGCTTCGCCGCTGTCCTCGGCGGCGCTTTCCACGGCGCTGCCCTCGCTCGCGCCGTTTGACGGCGGAGGCGGGGCTTCGCTGTCGCCGGTCGTCTCGTCGTCGAGGCCTTGCGCCGCGCCTTCGCCGATCGGCTCGATCGCCACGACACGCTCATCGTCGGCGATGCTCATCAGCTTGACGCCTTGCGTGTTGCGCCCGGTCTCGCGGATGCCTTCGACCGGCGTGCGAATGGTTTGGCCGCGATCCGTGATCAACATCACTTCGTCGCTGGGCTTGACCATCGCGATGCCGACGACCGGCCCGTTGCGGTCGCTGCACTCGATCAAGATGATGCCCTTGCCGCCGCGGTTCTGTTGCCGGAACTCGTCGAGCACCGTGCGCTTGCCATAGCCACGCTCGCACACTGCCAGCACGAACTGCCGCTCGGGTTCGGTTCGAATCAAGCCGACGACCTCGTCGCCCTCCGCCAGATCGATCGCCTTCACACCGGCGGCGCCGCGGCCCATCGGGCGCACCTGCTGCTCGTCGAAGCGGATCGACTGGCCAGTTTTGGTCGCGATCAAAAACTCGGCTTTGCCGTCGGTCACGATCGCGGTGAGCAACGAGTCACCCTCGACGATCTTGACGCCGATGATGCCCTTTTCTCGATAATTCTCGTACTCGATGATCTCGGTCTTCTTGATCTGACCCGCGCGTGTGACCGTGGTCACGTACCAGCCGGCCTCGATCGCTTTGACTTGCGCGATCGTCGCTACCTTTTCCTCGGGCTTCAGCTCGAGGAAATTGACGATCGCGCGGCCCTTGGCGTTGCGGGCCGCCAGCGGCACTTCGTAGACCTTCTTCACGAACACTTTGCCGTCGGTCGAGAAGAAGAAGACGAAGCTGTGCGTGCTGCCGATGAACAGCTGCGTGACGAAGTCGTCGTCGCGCGCTTCCATGCCGCTCGAGCCCTTGCCGCCGCGCTTCTGCGCGCGGTAGGTCGAGACCGGCGTGCGCTTGATGTAGCCCGAGTGCGAGATCGTCACGACCATGTCCTCTTCTTGGATCAGGTCCTCGATCAGAATCTCGGCTTCGTTGTCGACGATCTCGGTGCGGCGCTTCTCGCCGTGCTTCTGCTTGACCTCTTCGAGCTCGCCGATGATCAGCGTCATCAGGATCTTCTCGTCGGCAAGAATCGCGCGCAGACGCGTGATCTCCTCGGACAACTCGCCGTATTCGCCGGCCAGCTTTTCTTGCTCGAGGCCGGTCAGGCGTGCCAGACGCATCTCCAAGATGGCTTTGGCTTGGCGTTCCGAGAGCCGGTATTCGCCACGCTGCCGAGCAGCTTCGATCTCCGTCTCGGGCCGACCGGCGCGCTTGACGAACTCTTCCAGCCCGCGCAGCGGTAGCTGCATCAACGCTTGGAGCGCGACTTCGGGGTCACGCGACTGACGGATCGTCTTGATCACGAGGTCGACCTCGGTGATCGCCATCCCCAGGCCTTCGACGATGTCGCGCTGGCCTTCGGCTTTCGCCAGCTCGAAGCGCGTGCGGCGGCTGACCACGTCGCGCCGATGCTCGACGAACAAGCGCAGCGTCTCTTTCAGGTCGAGCACGGCTGGGCGACCGTCGACGATTGACAGGTTGATGATGCCGAACGACGCCTGCAAATCGGTCATGCGGTAGAGCTGGTTCAAGACGACCGTCGGGAAGACGTCCTTCTTCAGCTCGAGCACCAGGCGCATGCCGTCGCGATCGCTCTCATCGCGCGCTTCACGGATGCCTTCGATGCGCTTGTCGCGCATCAATTCGCCGATTTTGGCGTGCAGCCGCGCTTTATTCACTTGGTACGGGAGCTCGATGACCACGATTTGTTCGCGATCCGCCGAGCCTTGCACCTTTTCGACCTCGGTCCGCGCGCGCATGATGATGCTGCCGCGACCCGTCAGGTACGCTTGCGCGATGCCGGAGCGACCATAGATCATGCCGGCGGTCGGGAAATCAGGGCCGACCACGTGCTTCATCAGGTCGGCGATCGTGCAGTCGGGTTGGTTGATCAACAGCACCGTGGCGTCGATCACTTCGATCAGGTTGTGCGGTGGAATGTTGGTCGCCATGCCGACCGCGATGCCGCCCGAGCCGTTGACCAACAGGTTGGGGAAGCGCGCCGGCAAGACGTCCGGCTCCTCCGACGACTCGTCGAAGTTGGGCGAGAAATCGACGGTCTGCTTCTCGATGTCAGCCAAGAGCTCGCTCGCGATACGAGCCAGTCGGCACTCCGTGTAGCGGTAGGCAGCCGCTGGGTCGCCGTCGACCGAGCCAAAGTTACCCTGGCCGTCGACCAACATGTGACGCATCGAAAAATTCTGCGCCATTCGCACGAGCGCGTCGTACACGCTGGCATCGCCGTGCGGGTGGTAGTTACCCAACACCTGGCCGACGACCTTGGCGCACTTGCTGTACGAGCCGCCTGGCGACAAGTTCAGATCGCGCATGGCGTACAAAATCCGACGATGGACCGGCTTCAAGCCGTCGCGTACATCGGGGATGGCGCGGCCGATGATCACGCTCATCGCGTAGTCGAGATACGACGTGCGCATCTCGTCTTGGATGCTGATCGGTTGCTCCGATGGATGTTGAGGCGGTGTGGGGTCGTCTTGCATCGACTTCAGTCCTGTGCGGCTAGCGCACTCTGCGCAGCAGTTGGAAAACCACGACGAGCGCGATCAAGAACGCGATCCACAGCAACGGCTTTTGCCGGGGCTCCGGGGCTCCGATCGACTTTTTTTGCTCTAAAACATGAAGGCGCGTGTCGACGTCGCGCAGGCGCTCGTCGACTTCACGCAGGCGCTCGTCGACTTCACGCAGGCGCGCGTCGACGACGGCGATGCGGTCCTCGAGCCGTATTTCGAGGCGGTCCGCCGGCTTGCCAGCCGACAGCAACGTGTCGCTCGGCTCGGATGCCGCGCTGACTTCTTCTGCTTGCGCGTTGCCCGTGTTGCTGCGAGGCGGGGCCGAGTCGGCCGCGCTCGCCAACACTTCACCGCTCACGCGCGGGGTGGCGGGGGGGCCGCTGTGGGGCGCGGCTGGGTCGGGGTCATGCGCGTCGCGTTCGGGCATCAGAAGAAGTTGCCGATAGTGAATTCGAATTGCGAGGCCTGCTCGTACGAGAGCGGCTTGAAGGGGTAGCCCCACTCGAAACGTAGCGGGCCTAGCGGCGAGAACCAACGGAAGCCGAAGCCGTACGAGGTCCGCAGGTTGGCGATGCTGGAAAGGCCGTGGAAACACGGGCTCGTCACTTCATTGACGACGCCTTGGGCGGCCTTGCAGTAATTCTGCTCCAAGTTCCACGCGTTACCGGCGTCAGTGAAGATCACTCCTTTCAGCCCGACCGACTCGACGATCGGGAACTCGATCTCGAGGTTCTGGAAGTACTGCAAATTGCCGCCGATATTGGCACCGTTCTGGATTGGCGGACTGTTCGGATCGGTCGACGAGGTGAGCGGCAGACGCGGCCCGATGCTGCGGAACTCGAAGCCGCGCAAATCGTAAATGCCGCCCAAGAAGAAGCGCGCGAAGATCGGCACGCCCTCGTTCGAGGGGCTGGTGACGTGACCGAACTCGGTGTTCAGCTTCGCGACGAAGCCCCAGAACAACGGGTAGTAGAAGCGACCCGTGAACTTGTGACGGATGAACTCGTTCTTTGAGCCGAGGTACTTGCCCGCGAGCTCGGTCGAGGCTGCCAGGTAGATGCCGGAGGTCGGAAACAGCCGATTGTCGCGCGTGTCGTAGGTGAGACCGGGACGAATGCTCGAGGTGAAGCCGTCGTTGAACAGGTTCGCTAGCGGCAGCTGGCGGAAGACGCTGACGTTCGACGACGTGCCGAGCAACGGTGGCTGCCGATCGGTCGACACAGTGTCGCGCTCGCCGGTGTATGAGACCGAGGCGTACAGCTCGGGCTCGATCAGCGGGTAGCCGAAGGTCAGGCCGCCGCCGAGGCTGGCCTGCGAGAAGTCGCGGTAGTAGCGCTGCTGGTCGTACAGATCGATGCTGGCGTTGAACTTGCTGTCGAGAAAATACGGCTCGAAGAAGTGGACGTTGACCAGCTGGCGCAGGCTCGAAAACTGGCCCTGCAGCGACAAGCTCTGGCCGTTGCCGAACAGGTTCGCCTGCTGAATCTGGGCCGTGGCGATGAAGTTCTCGACGCTGGAAAAGCCGGCGCCGACCTGAAACGTACCGGTCGGGCGCTCCGCGACCTCGATGTACACGTTCATCTTGTCGGGAGCCGAACCTTGCTCCATCGAGACGTCGACGCGCTCGAAGTAGCCGAGCGCAGTCACGCGGCGCTTGCTGCGGTCGAGCTTGGTCTCGTGGAACAGCCCGCCCTCGTAGACTTCGAGCTCGCGGCGGATGACCTTGTCACGGGTCTTGGCGTTACCGCGCATCTCGATGCGTTCGAAGTGAACGAGCGGGCCGCGCTCGACCGGCACAATCACGTCCACCTCGTTGGTGGCGGGGTCGAGCTGGGTCTGCGGGTTGGCGTCGACGTTGGCGTAGCCGTGGTCGCGGTACAGCGTGCGAATCGCCTGCAGATCTTCGAGTAAGGCGGCGCGGTTGAAGTAGTCGCCGGTCTTGGCGCGCACCATCATCCGCAGGTTACGACGCCCGCCGATCGGGTCGACTTCTTTGCCGCCCTCGCCGCGCTCGTACACGCGCAGCTGGCGGATCTTGTAGCGCGGCCCTTCCTCGATCGTGATGGCTATTTCGATGCCGGTGCGGTCGGGCGTGAGCATCACGCGCGGCGTGCTGACCGCCACGGCCAAGAAGCCGCGGTCGTAGTACATCGCGCTTATCACGGCGATGTCGCGCTCGAAGGCGTCGGCGCGGAACGGGCCGCCGGAGCCGAACGCCAAAAGGCCCGGGTTACCGATGAACATCAGCGCCCGCAACTCTTCTGTAGCGATGCTCTCGTTACCGATGAAGGTCACGCGCTTGACGCTGACCTGGCCCTGCTCCCGGATCTTGAACTTGACCTCGACCTCGTTGTTTTTCTGCGGGACGGTCTCGCTCTCGACCTCGGCCAAGAAGAAGCCCTTCTCGGCGTACATGTCGCGAATCTTCTGGATGCTGCGGCGGATCGCCGGCGGGCTCAGGATCGTGTTGGCCTTGAGCTCGACGCCTTCTTTCAGGTCGTCTTTCTCGATCTCGCTATTGCCTTCGAAGCTGACGGCGTTGACGCTCGGGCGCTCACGCACGACGAAGCGCAACACCACGCCCTCTTCCAGCCGCTCGAGATCGACCTCGATGTCGTCGAAGAAGCCGGAGCCATACAGCTCACGTACGTCCTGCGTCAGGACCTCGGGCGAAAACTCCTGACCGCTGCGCTCGCGCAGATAAGTCACGACGTCTTCGGGTGTGATGCGGCGATTGCCGGCCACCACGATGCGCAGGATCGGCAGGCCACGTGCGAGCTCCCCTTCGCTCTGCGGCAGCGGGGCCGCGGTCGGGGCGGCAGCGCTGGGATCCTCGGGCGTCGCCTGGGCAAGGGCTGCCGTCGGCAGAAGCAGCGCGAACAAAGCGGCGAAAAGGACGAAAAGCTTCTGCACGGAGATCGAGGTTTCTCGGGGGGAAAGCAGCAAACCGGGGCCTCGCGTTAGCCCAGACCAGCGCGGCCCTCAAGCTGGGCAAGTGGATGGTCGATAATCGGCAAAAATCTTGGGAATTTCGAGAGTTGCTCGCGCTTGCGGAGCGTGGTTCTGGAGCCGCGGCGCAGCCTCGGTGGGCACATTTTGCGGCCCGTTGGCCTGGCTTGGCTGTTGCGCGCCGACTCAGACGTCGAGGTCTGCGGCTTCGTCCGCGCGGTCCATGATGAAATGAAAGCGGGCCGAAGCGTCTTTGCCCATCAGCTCGCCGAAGATGCGATCGGTCTCGAGCGCGTCGGCGATGCCGACCTTGAGCATGCGTCGCGTCTTGGGGTTGAGCGTCGTGTCCCACAGCACCTTGGGCATCATTTCACCCAGGCCTTTGAAGCGCGTGATCTCGGGCTTGGCGTTGCCCTTCTTTTCCTTGATCAGCCGGTCGCGGTCGGCGTCGTCGCCAGCCCAGTACGTCTCTTTGCCGAGGTCGATGCGGTAGAGCGGCGGTACGGCGACGAATACGCGACCGTTCTTCATCAGCTCGGTCATGTGTCGGTAGAGGAAGGTGAGCAGCAGCGTGGTGATGTGGTGACCGTCGGAGTCGGCGTCGGCCAGCAGCACGACGCGCTGGTAGCGCATGCGCGACAGGTCGAAGTTCGAGCCGATGCCGCAGCCGAGCGCGGTGACCAGATCGGCCAGCTCCTTGTTTTCCAGCACTTTGGACAGCGCCATGCCCTCGGTGTTCATCACCTTGCCGCGCAGCGGCAAAATCGCTTGGGTGTTGCGGTCGCGGCCCTGCTTGGCCGAGCCGCCTGCGGAGTCGCCCTCGACGATGAACAGCTCGGTGCTCTCGCGGTTGTTCGACAGGCAGTCGGACAGCTTGCCCGGCAGGGTCAGGCGCCCGCTGGTCGCGGTCTTGCGCGACACAGACGCCGAAGCAGCGCGCGACGCCTCACGCGCGCGCGACGCCAGGATGATCCGCGCGACTATCTGCTCGGCCACGCTGCGGTTGGAGTTGAGCCACTGCTCGAGCGCAGGCCGGACGGCACCGTCGATGACCGACTGCAGCTCGGGGTTGTTGAGCCGGTCCTTGGTCTGACCCTGGAACTGCGGCTCGGCGATGAAGATGCTGAGCACACCCAGCATGCCTTCGCGGATGTCTTCGGCAGCGATGTTCACGCCGCGCGGCATCAGGTTGTGCGTGTCGATGTAGTTGCGCACGGCCTTGGCGACGCCAGCGCGCAAGCCGTTCTCGTGCGTGCCACCGGAGCCGGTCGGGATGCCGTTGACGAAGCTCTTGAGCGTTTCGTCGGTGGCTTCGGTCCACATGAACGCAGCTTCGATGCGCGTGTCGCCGTCTTTGTTGATCACGAATGGCGGCTCGTGCACCGCCTTTTTTTGCGACTTCTGCGTCAGCGTGCGCGCGTAGTCGACGATGCCTTCGGCGTGCGAAAACTCGTGCTTTTGCCCGGCATGCTCGTCGTTGAAGCGCACCTTCAAGCCGCGATGCAAGAAGCTCGCGATCTCGAGCCGCTCGCGGATCGTGTCGGCCGAGAACTCGATCTTGGGGAAAATCGTCGGATCCGGCCGGAAGAACACCGTCGTGCCGCTGCCGCGCGCCGCGCCGACTTTGTGGAGCTTGCCGGTCGCTTTGCCCTGCTTGAACTCCATCTGCCATTCGTGGCCGTCGCGCTTGACGTTGACGACTAGCTTGGCTGACAACGCGTTCACGACCGACGCGCCGACGCCGTGCAAGCCGCCCGACGTCTTGTAGTTGCCGTGCTCGAACTTGCCGCCGGCGTGCAGCACCGTGTACACGATTTCGAGCGCCGGCTTCTTGAGCTTGGCGTTCATGTCGATCGGCACGCCGCGCCCGTTGTCGGCGACGGTCACGCTCTGGCCGTCTTTGTGCAAGGTGACGTTGATCTCGGAGGCGTGACCGTTCATCGCCTCGTCGACCGAGTTGTCGAAGATTTCCCAAACCAGGTGATGCAACCCAGCGCTGCCCACGCCGCCGATGTACATCCCGGGGCGCTTGCGGACGGGCTCGAGACCCTCGAGCACCTGGATGTCGTCACCCGTGTATTTCGTTGCCATGCTGGTCCTAGACTACGGCTCGAGCGGCGGAGGCGCCTCGGGCGGGGTGGGGATGGCGCGAACCAGGCTGCCGCGTTTCATGACTTCGTGACCTTTGCCGCCACGACCGGTCGGCTTGTATTTGGCGGTGTTCACGCGCTGCTCGCCACCTTGCGAGCCCTCGAGCACCAAGGTGTCGCGGTCGTCCTTGGCGACAATGAAGCCGACGACCTGGTCCTCGTCGTCGAGCTTGATCAGCACGACGCCCTTACCGGGACCTGACAGGTAGTTGATATCGTCGACCGGCGCGAGCAACGCGCGGCGCTGTTTGGTGGCGCAAATCGCGGTCTCTTTGCCGCTGGCCTTGCCGGCGCCCACGACTTCCATGCCTTCCGCGGGCTTGGCGAAGCGACGGCCCGCGCGCGTGCTCGGCTCGATGAAGGGCGATAGCCCGAATGCAAGCGAGTAGCCGTCGCTGGTCACGGCGACCCCGTAGGTCTTGGGGCGCTTGCCTTCACGATCGGCAATGTCGCCGATCACGCGCGGATCGAGCGACAGCGCCGAGATGATTCGCTCGCCATCCTTGAGCTTGAACAGCTTCTGGATCGGCTCGCCGTAGCCACTGGTGGCGGGCACGTCGATGATGCGGCTCGTGTACGCGGTCCCGAAATTCGAAAGGAAGACAATGCTGGCGCGCGTCGAACCGACCTCACAAGCCAGCACCGCGTCGCCCTCGCGCAGGCGCGTTGTGGTCAGGTCCTTGACCTCTTTTTGGCGCTTGATCCAGCCGTCGCTAGTCACGAGCACGTACGCGTCCTCGGCGACGATCAACTCTTCTTCGCTGAATTCCTGCTCGGTGCCGATCTCTTGAATCTGCGTGCGGCGCTTGCCGTTGTTGCCGAAGCGCGTGAGCAGCTCGCTGAGCTCCGTACGCACGATGCTCCAGCGACCCTTCGACTCTTCTTCGTCGAGCAGGACCTTGATCTCGCGGCTCCGCTTGCGCTTGTCCTTGAGCTCCTTCTGGATGACCAGAATCTCCAGGCGCGCCAGGCGATACAGCTTGAGCTCCAAGATGGCGTCGGTCTGCTCGTCGTCGAGCTTGAACTTCGCCATGATCTTCTCGGCGGCGTCGGCCTTCCCCTCAGAGGCGCGGATCAGCTTGATGATCTGATCCAGCGCGTCGAAGACTTTCTCGAAGCCTTCGAGGATGTGGATGCGCTTGGCCAGCGCCCGCAGCTCGTGCGAGAGCCGGCGCGTCACCACTTCCAAGCGGAAGTGCAAGAAGTGCCAGAGCATCTGCGAAAGATCGATGCGCTCGGGTCGACCCACCTCGGGATTTTCGGTCGGCACCAGGCACGTCATGTTGACCGCGAAGTTGATCTGCAGCGGCGTGTGCTTGAACAAGTAAGCCAGCACCTTGGACGGGTCGGCTTCTTTCTTTAGCTCGAGCTCGACGCAGATTTCGTCAGTTGAGACGTCCTTGACGTCGACCAACAGCGGCATCTTGCGTGACAGCGCGACATCCGCGATTTTCTCGACTAAATCGGCCTTGTTGACGGTGTAGGGGATGCTCGTGATGTAGACGATCTGTCCGGTTTTCGTGGCCGGGCCGAGCTTCCAGGTGCCGCGCAGCTTGAGGCCGCCCTGGCCGGTCTCGTAGACCTGCTTGATTTCTTCGGTGGAGGAAACCAGCTGCCCGCCGGTGGGAAAATCCGGTCCCTTGATGGTGCGGCTCAGCTCACGCGCCGAGAGCTGCTTGCCTTCGACCAGCGCGTCGAGCAGGCGGATCGCGGCGTTGACGACCTCTTCGGGGTTGTGCGGCGGGATGTTGGTAGCCATGCCGACCGCGATGCCGGTCGCGCCGTTGATCAGCAGATTGGGCATGGCCGCTGGCAGCACCACCGGCTCGAACTTCGTGCCGTCGTAGTTGGGCCGAAAATGAACAGTATCTTGCTCGATTTCCTGGAGCAGCTCGTGGGCGAGTGGGGCCAGACGGCACTCGGTGTAACGCATGGCGGCCGCGGCATCGCCGTCGAGCGAACCGAAGTTACCCGAGCCGTCGACCATCAGCGCGCGCAGGCTGAACGCTTGCGCCATGCGCACCAGCGCGTCGTAAATCGAGGCGTCGCCGTGCGGGTGGTAGTTGCCCATCACGTCGCCGACGACCTTCGCGCACTTCCGGTGCTTGCTGTCGGCGCGCAGGCCCTGGTGCCACATCGTGTAAAGGATGCGGCGCTGCACCGGCTTCAGGCCGTCCCGAACGTCGGGCAGGGCGCGGCTGGTGATGACGGAGAGCGCGTAGTTGAGGTAGCGGGTCTGGGCGACCTCGTGGAGCGCTGCCGGCTCCTCGTTCCGCGTCTCGACCTCCTCCGTAGGACCTCCGCCCCGCTTGCCACCCTTCTCTCGTTTCGCCGGGGGCTTTCCACCGGCGCCTTTTTTACTGCGTTTCTGGGCCAACTCTAGGGTCTCCGCCGCCCGCGCCAAGCGAACGACCGCGTTTCGCTAGCGTCGTTCCGCCTGCCGCGTCAACCCTTTGCGGTTTCCGGCCAGGCGACGGACGGCTCGCAGGGGTGAGGAGTGAGGGGTTAGGGGTTAGTCGGCGGAGGGCCCAAGGGCAGAGTGCGGGCGTGATGCCGCACATTCCCCCTGACCCCTATTCGTGGCGCTCGCGGCAGCGACCCCTCATCCACCCCTCACCCCTAGTTCGACTAACCCCTAACCCCTCACTCCTCACCCCCAAGTCAGTCGGCGGGACGGTAGTCGGCGATGTCTACGCCGTAGCGTTTCATCCAGCGGTGGATTTGCATGCGGGCTTTGCCCAGCTCGCGACCGACGGCAGCCACGTTGCCCTGATGCTTGAGCAACAGCTCGCGCAGCGCCGGTTCGTCGGGGGCGCCTTGGGCATCGTCGTCTTCCGGCGGCTGGCTCTGGCCACCGCTGCTGTCCTTGCCGTAGTCGCTCATCGCCTCTTGCACGGCCTCTGGCAGCACCTCGGGCTCGAGCGTGGCACCATTGCACAGCGCCAGCGCGCGCTTGATGCACGCCTCGAGCTCGCGCACGTTGTACGGAAAATCGTAGTTCAACAGGCCGCTCATGAACGCGAACGACGGCGTTTTTTCGGTGCCCCCGTGACGCGCCAAGAACGTCCGTGTGAGCAGGAACACGTCTTCCTTGCGCTCGTGCAGCGCCGGTAGTTCGACCGCGTACTCGTTGAGCCGAGCGAACAAGTCTTCGCGAAATTTGCCCTCGCGCTGCAGCTTTTCCAAGTCGCGGTGGGTTGCGGCGACGACCCGCACGTCGACTGGCTCCGGCGTCGTAGCGCCGAGCGGCAGCACTTCGCGGGCTTGCAGTACGCGCAGCAACTTGGCCTGCGCTTCTTGGGGCATGTCGCCGATCTCGTCGAGCAACAGCGTGCCGCCGTCGGCGTAGCGAATCAGTCCCGGTTTGTCGCGATCGGCGCCGGAAAACGCGCCGCGCTTGTAGCCGAACAGCTCGCTCTCGATCAGGTTCTGCGGCAGCGCGGTGCAGTTGATCGCCGCCAGCTTGCCGCGCCGCCCGCTCAGCCGGTGCAGCTCGCTGGCGATCACCTCTTTGCCGGTGCCGCTCGGCCCACGCACGATCACGCTCAGCGGCGTCGCGGCCACGCGCTCGATTTCGGCGACGATCAAGTCGATCTGATAGCCACCGGCCAGCGCGCTCGGTTGCTGAGCGCGGCGGGCTTCACCGTCAGGCAGGGCGCCATCGAGGCGATAGCGGCCGAATTCCGCGGCGCCCTCTTCGACGAACTTGAAGATGGCGTCGCCGATCCGTACCTCGTCGAGCGGCTCGAGCTGGCTCTGCTGCACCTTGCGCCCGTTGACGATCACGCCGTTGCGACTGCCCAAATCGCGCACGACGAAGTGCCGACCTTGGCGCACGACCTCCGCATGCACGCGGGACACGGCCGGCGCCTTGAGTGTGAGATCGGCGGAGCTCGCGTCACGGCCGATGACGTGGCGCTCGCCGGTCAGCAGAAATGCGGGCGGCAACTCACGAAAGGTATCGGCGTAAAGGAGCACGAGGCCCGGCTGACGTTTGCGGGGCGGCTGGCTCTGGCCGCCGCGAAACTCCTGCATCGCGCCAGTGGGGGCTTCCACAGCGGTCAGCATAGGCTATGAAACGTCTATGGCCAAAGCCGAGCTTCGCGTGGCGGCGGTACAGCTGAACAGCCAGGCCGACGTGGCTCGTAACCTCGACGCCGTCCGCCAGCTGGTCGGGCGCGCGAAGGAGCGCGGCGCGGAGCTCGTGCTGTTGCCGGAGAACTTTGCCTTCTTCGGGCCCGAGGCAGAGAAGCGCCGCCTGGCCGAGGCGCTCGCCGATGGCCAGATCTCGCGTGCGCTGAGCGAGCTCGCGCGCGAGCACGGTGTCAGCGTCATCGGTGGCGGTTTTCCGGAACGCGCCGCCGACGACGCGCGGCCGCACAACACCTTGTTGGCGGTCGGCCCCGATGGCTCGCAGCTGGCGGCTTACCGCAAGATTCACCTGTTCGACGTCGAGCTCGGCAGCGGGGGCAGTTACTCGGAGTCCGCTGCGACCACTGCCGGCGGCTCGGTGGTGGTGGTGGAAGTCGGCGGCTTCAAGCTCGGGCTCTCGATTTGCTACGACCTGCGCTTTCCCGAGCTGTACCGCGCGCTGACCGAGCAAGGCGCGGAGGTGCTGCTCGTGCCCGCCGCCTTCACGCTCCACACGGGCATTGATCATTGGCACGTACTCTTGCGTGCCCGTGCAATCGAGGCGCAAGCCTTCGTCGTCGCTGCCGCTCAATGCGGCGCACACCCCGGCGCGCGCCACACCTACGGTCACTCGCTCGTCGTCGATCCCTGGGGCACAATCATCGCCGAAGCCTCCGACGGCGTCGGCATCGTCACCGCGACGCTCAAGCGTGAACGTCTCGAATCCGTCCGCCGCTCGTTACCAAGCTTGTCGCACCGCAAGCTCGGCTTGTCCGACGCCTAACGATCGAGGCAACAGGAAGGCGGCTGACCATTCATCGCATCTTGCGATCTCGTCCTTCCCGGCTTCCCGCCTTCCTGTTGTTCCCTGCTCACTCGGGCAAGATGCGATGAATACTCAGAGGAAGGCGGCTCACCATTGGTCTCATTTCAGTTGGTGACCACGCCCGCCGATCCTGGCTTCTGGCTGCGTTTTCGCTGCGCTCCGATGCTCACGTAGCCACCTACGTTCAAAGAGAGGCGACCGGAAGGGTCGCTTGGTGCTCGCGAAAGCCTTGCCAGAAGCCAGGCTTGGCGGGTGGGCGGCTGAAAAATGCGATGAATACTCAGAGGAAGGCGGGAGGGCGGGAAGATTTCTTGGGCGCAAAGCCGTTGCGAATCTTGCGTCGTCCTGCTTCGAACCCGTTAGGCGCCTTACGTATCGACGCACGCGAATGATCGGCGCTGCGCCCAAATCAAGCCGTGAAACGGTGCCACTCGTCGTAACCTTTCCCGTACCGGCCTTCCCGGCTTCCCGCCTCCCTGTTGTTTCGGTCCCGCTCGTTACAGGTGACGACGAGCGATTTCGGTCCAGGTGCCACTGGGCTCGAGCGTGATGTAGTTCTTCCAGAAGGGACGCGCCTTCTGGGTTTCGCCGACTTGTTCGTAGGCCATCGCCAGGTTGAAGTAGGCGTCGGAGAACTTGGGGTCCGCTTCGATCGCGCCGTGGAAGAGCGGGATGCTCGACTCCGGTTCGCCGCGCTCGAGCATGACGTAACCGAGGTTGTATTGCGCTTCGGGCTGGCGACCGTCGATCTCCAGCGCGCGCTTGTACAGCGCTTCTGCGCCTTCGGCGTCGTGGCGCCGGAAGCGGATGTTGCCGAGATTGGTGTAAGCAATCGCCAGCCACGGATCCAACCCGATGGCTTCGCCGTACAAACGTTCGGCCTCGTCCATGGTGGCCGGATCTTCGTCGAGCTGACTGGCGCGCAGGTACAGCTCGTAGGCCGTGCGCGCGCGCTCGCGGCCAGCCGACGGGCGCAGCACGCGAACCACGTCGTCGCGCAGCGACTTGACCTCGAAGTCGAGCACCATCTGGCCGGTCAGTGGCTCGAACGCACCATCTTGCGTGTGCACCACGACGTGCTGTCCGTCGGACACGATGCGCAGCTCCTGCAGCGGGCGCGTGACCTTGGGTAACGTGCGCTTCAGCGCACTGACCGCGCGCGTGACGTCGCGCAACCGCACCCGCTGTGAGAGCAAGGTCTGGGCGGTACGCAGCGCGATCAGGTCAGAAAACGTGTAGGCGCGGCGCCCTTTGCGGCGTCCAGTCGGCGAGACCACGCCGGCGCGATCGAGCGTGCGCAGGCGCGCTGGGGTGACAGCGAGCAAACGCGCGATTTCCGTGCCGCTAAACAGGTCAGTTAGCGGTTCGCGACCGCCTTGCGGCTCTGCCGCTGGATTCACGGCCTTGGGGTCATGCCGTTGCACCCGGCCACCGCCAGGGCCGAATACGACGTGGATGACCTTGTCATCGCGCTGCTTCTTCCGGCTCATCACGCTGTCCGAGACCAAAGACGTACGTCCCTCTGAGTTTCTTGCGAGAGCAAAGTCGAACATTTTTCCGCGCGGCGGCTCCTGTCAAGCGCTCACGCCGTGAGCCACGATCTTAGCTCGATTGAACGTTGCCGCCGAGCGTGCTGCGCAGCGCGCGCGGTGAGGCGCACGACGATCGTCACAACCGAAATTACTTCTTGACTCACGTCGCGCGAAGGAGCCCGGCCGTCACGGCGCGCTCGCTCCCGGCTTACGAAACGTGCGCGCCGCGTTTGCGGCGCAGCGCGCTCGCCTTGCGCGGCACTGGCGCACGGTCGGTCAGCTCTTTGTGGACGCGCGCTTCGACCTCTACACCGACTTGAATACCCTGGGCGACGACACTCACGCCCAGCTCGGCGCGCACGCGACCGATCGGCGCCGCCGAGCGCACTTGTGCTTCGAGACGTGCGATGCGGGTGGCGCGCAGCCGAGCGTGCGGGTCACGCGTCAAGAGCCGGGCGACGGGCTCGGCTTGGTCGTCGGGCACAAGACCGCCGCGCGAGGAGAAGGGGAGCAGGATGCTGGTCGAGCCGTAGTACATCTCGCCGTCTGGCTCCTTGCGAATCGCGCCTTCACTCATCACGTCGGCGGCCTCGAACAGCTCGCGCCAGCGGTAATCTGAGGCCTGCCATAGCTCCACCTTCCGCGCGCTGAGCAGCGGAAGCGCGTGCGTCTTTTTCAGACCTGGGCCGCGCGCTCGTGGCTTCACGTTCAGATCGTACGACACCGCCGCAGCGGTCAGGAAAGTTCTCAGCGAACGAGTGATTGGCGCGTTGCGGCGGCCGTCGCAGTTCGGCTTGCAACGGCTAACGAAGCGCTTCTGGAAGCGCAGTCAGGAGCCAGCGAAATTTGTCCCAGCGCGTCGGCTTCTTCTCTAATTGCCGAAATGAACGCCGAAACCAGCTATGCAGGTCCCGAACGCCGAAAAAACCGGGTGTTTGTCACAAAGAACACCGAGTACCACTTCCGCGGTGAGCGCTGCGTCGCGGTCCGCGATCGGCGTTCGAACCAATGGCTGCCGTCCCACCTGGCGATCGGCCGGCGGCTTTCGGGAGGGGTGCATTTTCACAAGAACGGAGCGGCGGTCCCGGTTTGCGATCGGCCCAGCCTTGGGGAGGCGCTGTACTTCGCCGATGACGGTCGCGAGTTGATCACGAGCGCTGTGTGCGGGCTGGAACGCGCACCGCGCGACGTCATCCAGAGCTACCGCAAGACCAGTATCGAGGCGTGAAGTGCGACGAGCCAACAGGTTTGACCAGTTGCAGTGTGCGCGTAATCCTCTGCGCTTCCAGTTCGGACTTCGCGGCGCTCCTGCGTAAGCTGGTTCGCGGCCTCGGGCCTGAAACTTGGATTTCTCGGGGAAATACCGCCTGGTGACTGTGCTTGCCCCGCCGGCATCATTCTTGGATACAGGCGGCCGCCCGAGGGAAATCCGAACATGGCGCAAACCGTTACCCAATCCACCCAAGACCCCCGCGCCGTCGCCATCCTCGCCAAGAACATCTACCGCGAGTTCCGCGCGGGAGGCTTCAGCGAGCGTGATGTGATGGCCCTGGCCGGCGAGCTCTTGTCCCTGGTCACGACCGACGTGAAGAGCCGGCAGCACGACAGCCGCTGACGCCCGCTTTAGCGGTACTGAAACGAACCGAACGTAACACTTCGGATTGACACGAGGGGTGCTGTATCGGCAATCCTTTAGCCTCGTGATCTCCCCGACGTCCACCGCCCGAGCTCCCACGTTCGCGGTGGTTATCCATGAAAAGGGAGGGACAGAGCGGCGCGAGCAGTTCGAGACTGCCGAGCTGACGGTCGGACGCGTGCAGGGCAACGAGCTGATGTTGCCGAAGGGCAACGTCTCCAAGCGCCATGCGCGGCTCTTGTACCGTGACGGTCGCTTCATCGTGACGGACCTCAACAGCACGAACGGCACCTACGTCAATCGTCGGCGCATCACGCAAGCCACGATCGTCCGCGAAGGCGATCGCATCTACGTCGGTGACTTCGTCCTGCGGATCGAGCTGCCGGGCGCCGAGGGGGATGTCGCTGCCAGTGAAGGCACGTCGCGTCCCGAGTTGGTTTCGAGCCCGGACGAGGTGTCCGCCACCGGATCGAGCCCGGCCGCAGCGAACGTCGCCGCCAGCGTGCGACCAGCCACCGAGGACGACGACGGGCAGACGCGCATCCCGGGTCCGGCTCGTACGCTCGAGCCGCCGCGCCCCGCGTCGAGCAGCGCAGGTTCGGATCCGCCGCTGCGCCCGGGTAGCTTTCCAGCCAACGAAACCACCGGCACGCACCACGTGGGGCGGACGACGCAAGACGATTCCCCAAGTCACGAGCGGAACGCGCTGGCGCTCGTGCTCGATGCCGTGGTGCAGGCGGTGGTGGAGCGCCTCGGCGCCGAGGTTTTCGAGTCGCCCCTGGCGCACGACCTCGGTGAGCGCGTGGAACCCGTGCTGCGCGAGATCGTGGGCAAGGCTGCGAGCACCAAAGACGCCCCGCTCAGCCTTTCAACCGAACGGTTGCTTGAGCTGGCGCGCGACGAGCTGCTTGAGCTCGGACCGATCGGCGACTTGATGACGGACGCCGCTGTCACCGAAATCGGTGTCGTGCGCTTCGACCAGGTCGTGGCAGCGCGTGCCGGGCGGCCGGTGGCCGTGGAGCCCGGCTTCAGCTCCGAGCGCTCGCTGACATGGGCGATTGCCCGGCTGCGTTTCGACGCGGTCGAGGGCGGTACTGGCGTGGAGTTTCGCCTGCCGGTTGGGGCGCGTGTCTCGGTCGATACTGCGGTGACCGGCAAGCCGGCCTCGGTGTTGATCCGCAAGGCTGAGCGGCTGGCGCTCACGCTCGACGAGCTGGTGCGGCGTGGCGTGATATCCCGCGCGATGGCGACGTTCTTCCGACACTGCTTGGTAGGGCGCGTGAATATGTTGGTCGTCGGCGGCCACGATGGCTCCGCTGAGCAGCTGTTGTCGGCGCTGGTCGGCTCACAGGGTGATGCGCGCTCGGTGTGGGTGGGTGACGGTGTGGTTGGGCAGTCGGAGGTCGCCGTCGATTTCGGGCTCGTTAGCGTTGCGGACGCGCGGCGCGCGCTGGCGGTGAAGGCCGGGATCCCTGGTTTGCGTTTTGCCGCACGCCTCAGCACGCCCGAGGTGACGGCGGCCGTCACCGAAATGGTCGCTTCTGGCGTCGATGGCGTGCTCGCGCTGCGTCACGCGACCTCGATCAAGCGCGCTCTGATGCGTGTCGCGGCGGAGATTGCTGCCGCTCGGCCCGGCCTCGGCATCCGCGCGACGCGCGAGCTGCTGGCCGGCGCCTATGACGTCGTGATCGAGGTGGCGCGGCTGCGTGACGAGCGCGTCCGCGTGCTGCGGGTGGTCGAAGTGATCGGCGTCACCGCCGACGAGATCGAGCTGCAGGACATCTTCACGTTCCTGCCCGATCGCACCGCAGCGGGTGGCGCCGTCGAAGGCACCTTCAACCCCAGCGGCAACGTGCCGCAGTTGGTCGAATCGATGCGCGCACGGGGTGAGAATCTTGATTCGTCACTGTTCTCGCGGCCTCCTTCTCGGTAACGCGAGCACGAGCACGAGACAACAGGAAGGCGGGAAGGCGGGAAGTTTTTCTTGGCGCCGAGCCGCTACGGATCTCGCGTCACCACGCATCGAACCTGTACACGCCTCGCGTGTCAACGCACGCGACTGATCAGTGCTGCGCCCCAATGCAGACTTGAAAGGGTGCCACGCGTCGTAGCCCTTCCCGTACCGAACTTCCCGCCTTCCGACCTTCCTGTTCTGCTCGAGCCTTTAGGCGCGAGCTTCCGCTTTGGCCTTTTCGACCTTCTTGCTCATCATTCGCTTTTTGAGCGCGGAGAGCTTGTCGATCATCAAGACGCCGTTGAGGTGGTCGTTTTCGTGCTGGATGGCGACTGCCAGCAGGCCATCGGCTTCGAGTATGAACTCTTTGCCGTCGCGGTCCAGGGCACGCACCTTCACGCGCTCGGCGCGCTTGATCTCTTCGGTGGCGCCGGGGAACGACAGGCAGCCTTCTTCCCAGATTTGCACGCCGTCGAGCGCGAGGATTTCTGGGTTGATGAACACCTTCAGATCGCTCGGCTCGTCTTCGCCCGCGGTGTCGATCACGAAGATGCGCAGCCCGACGCCGACCTGATTGGCGGCGAGCCCACAGCCGGGTGCGTCGTACATGGTCTCAGCCATGTTCTCGACCAGCTCCAGAACCTCGGGCGTGATTTTGGCGACGGGCTTGGCGGCTTCGCGTAGCCGAGCGTCGGGGTAGTGCAGGATCGGAAGCAGTGCCATCGCCCAAGAAACGTAACACCGCGCCTAGGGTCGGGCAATCCGCGCCCGCAAGCCGAAAGCAACAGGAAGGCGGGAAGGCGGGAAGTTTTGGTTGTTCGAGCAGGCTACGGAAGCCAAGTCGCGAGTGCCTTGTGTGAAGCAGCCGGCGTCACCCACCCCAAGAACTCTCGTTCTGATCCTTCCCGCCTCCCCGCCTTCCTGTTTGCTCGTTCTCGTGTTCTAGCCCGAGCTCGTCCGACTCATTTTCTTGGGATATTTCAGCGGGCCCCACACGTAGGCGTCGCCGCCGCACAGCTCCCAGCGCGGCGGATCGATGCGCGGGGCGTCGGATGGATTTTCGGGGCCAGCCCAATCCACGGCGCCCGGGCGACCACGCGGGCCGAGCAAGATCGGCGCGACGAACACGTGCAACTCGTCCGCCAAGCCGCTGGCCAACAGGCTCCCGCCCAGCTCCGAACCGCCCTCGCACATCACGTTCACGACCTCGCGCGCCGCCAGCTCGCGCAGCATCACCGCCGGCTCACAGCGCCCTTCTGCTGTCGGCGGCACACGAATCACGCGCACGCCGAAGGCTTGCAGTGCTTCTTCCAGCGGTTTGGGTGCGGCCAGCGTCGTGACGACGCAAGTCGGAATTTGCGTCGCGGTCTGTACGACCTGCGCGGTGGTCGGAATGCGCAGCTTGCTATCGACGATCACGCGCACCGGACTGCGACCGGGGACGTCACGCACCGTCAGGCGTGGGTTGTCGGCCAGCACCGTGTTGACGCCGACCATCACTGCGTCGTGCGAGGCGCGCAGCGTCTGTACGCGCAGCCGCGACTCCGGGCCGGTGATCCATTTCGATGCGCCGGTTCGCGTCGCGATCCGACCGTCGAGCGAGATCGCCAGCTTGAGCGTCAGGTAGCTCTGGCCGCTGATGATGAACTTCGACCAGCTCTTGATTAGGTTCTGCGCCTCGGCTTCGAGTACGCCCTCGACGACCTCGACGCCGGCTTCACGCAGCCGTTCGATGCCGCCGCCCGCGACGCGCG
Organism: Polyangiales bacterium; assembly: GCA_038230915.1. Lineage (GTDB taxonomy): Bacteria > Myxococcota_A > Polyangia > Polyangiales > Polyangiaceae > PMG-095. The sequence continues at coordinate 63,396 of JBBRMI010000014.1, forward strand.
GGTTCGGGTCACGACAGCCGAGCACGACGCGCTTGATGCCAGCCGCCAAAATCGCGTCGACGCATGGCGGCGTGCGGCCTTGGTGATTGCACGGCTCGAGCGAGACGTAGAGCGACTGACCGCGCGCCTTGGCACCGGCCGCCTTGAGCGCGGCGGTTTCGGCGTGGTCGAGCCCGGTCGACTCGTGAAAGCCTTCGCCCAAGACTTCGCCCTTGGCGTCGGCCACGACCGAGCCCACGTGCGGATTGGGGGAGGGATCACCCTTCTCGCCCAGCGCGATCGCGCGCCTCATCAACTCTTGGTCCAGGTCTTTGGCCATTACTAGTCGGTGCGCGAGCGAACGAGCTTGCCCATCTCGCTCATGAATTCGTCGATGTCACGGAACGAGCGGTACACGCTGGCAAAACGCACGTACGCCACTTCGTCGAGCGCCTTGAGCCGAGCCATCACGCGCTCCCCGATCACCAGCGATGAAACCTCTTTATCACCACTCTCGCCCAGCTCACGTTCGAGCTGCTCGGCCTGCTCTTCGAGCGCTTCGGCCGAGACCGGGCGCTTGTTGCAGGCGATCCGCAGGCTGCGCAGGATCTTCGCGCGGTCGAAGCCCTCGCGCTGCCCGTCCTTCTTCACGACCGTCGGCAGCGTCGTCTCGACGCGCTCGTACGTGGTGAAGCGCTTGCTGCAGGCGTCGCACTCGCGCCTGCGCCAGGTGACCGTGCCACCCGCGACCAAACGCGAGTCGACGACGCGGCTCTCCATTTCGCGGCAGTAGGGGCACTGCATGGATGGAGCTTACGGCGCGCCGCCCTCAGCCCTCGAAGGCGGAGAACACCAACGTGGCGTTGGTGCCGCCGAAACCGAAGGAGTTGCTCATCGCGCGCTTGATGCGGCGCTCGCGAGCCTTGTTCGGCACGAAGTCCAGCGGCACGTCGGTGTCCGGATCTTCGAGGTTGATGGTCGGCGGAATCACGCCAGTCTCGATCGCCTTGATGCAGACGGCGGCCTCGACCGCGCCAGCGGCGCCGAGCAGGTGACCCATCATGCTCTTGGTCGAGCTGACCCACAGCTTCTTGTCGAGGGCGTGGTGGCCGTAGACCTTGGCGACTGCCTTGGCCTCTTCCGTGTCACCCACCGGGGTGGAGGTGCCGTGAGCGTTGATGTAGTCGATCTGGTCGGGGTTGAGCTTGGCGTCCTTGAGCGCCATTTGCATGGCGCGCGCCGCCTGCGCGTGCTCGGGCGCGGGCTTGGTGATGTGGTAGGCGTCGGCCGTCGCGGCGTAGCCCGACACCTCGGCCAGGATGCGCGCGCCACGCTTCTTGGCACGCGTCAGCGATTCGAAGATCAGCGTGCCGGCACCTTCGCCGCACACGAAGCCGTCGCGACCCTTGTCCCAGGGACGGCTGGCGCGCTCCGGCTCGTCGTTGCGACGGCTGAGCGCGAACATGGCGCCGAAGCCGGCGATGCCGATCGGGGAAATCGTCGCTTCAGCGCCGCCGACGACCATGACCTCCGTATCACCGCGCTGCATCGAACGCAGCGCCTCACCCATGGCGTGTGCGCTGGACGAGCACGCGCTGGTGTGCGCCATGCACGGCCCGCGTAGACCGAAGGCGATCGACACCTGCCCTGCCGCCATGTTGGCGATCAAGGACGGAATGAAATACGGGCTTACCTTGCCAGGCCCCTTGGTGTTCAGCGTGATCGTGCAGCGCTCGAGGTTCTCGAGACCGCCGAGACCGACGCCGATGAAGACACCGCAGGTGTCACGCTCTTCTTCGGTAAGGTTCAGATCAGCCTGGTCGAGCGCCATACGCGTCGCAGCGATCGCGAACGGGATGAAACGCGAGACCTCTTTGATCTTCTTCCGCTCCATGAACTGAGCGGGGTCGAAGTCTTTGACCTCGGCCGCAATGCGGGTCGAAAACTGCTCGGTCGCGTCGAACTGCGTGATCGGTCCTACGCCGCTTCGGCCGTTGATCAACGACTGAAAGCTCGCATCGGTGCCGACTCCGTTCGGAGTGACCAGACCAATTCCTGTGACGACGATCCGCTCCATGTGCTCCTTCAGCTGCCTAGAGCCAACTGACAGTTCTGCCAGTGGGGCCGTGGGGCGCGTTTGGTGGGGTTGGGGGCCCCACCGGACACGAGACAGCGGCCCCACGGCTTTCGTGTTCAGCCGGCTAGGTGCTTTTCGATGTAGTCGACTGCGTCCTGAACCGAGCGAATCTTCTCGGTGTCTTCGTCCGGGATGTCGATCTCGAAGGCTTCTTCGAAGGCCAAGACCAGCTCCACCAGACCGAGCGAGTCTGCGCCCAAGTCGTCAATGAACGTGGACTCCGGCTTGATATCCTTCTCGTCCACGTCGAGCTGCTCTTTTATGATCCGCTTTACTTCGGCGGTTACGTTCCGACCTTCAGCCATGATGCCTCCAGGGGCGCCTCCTACCAGAGAGGTCGCCCCATTTGCAGGGATTTTTCAAACCGTTAGCTAGATTCCGTCGTGCGTCCAAGGCTTCCGGCAGCGCTTTTCTTGGTGTCGAGCGCTGCCAAAAAACCTCAAGCTTTACATATACATACCGCCGTTCACGCGCAGTGCCTGACCGGTGATGTAAGCGGCCTCATCCGAGGCCAGGTAGACCACGGCGGCCGCGATCTCTTCCGGCTTGCCCGTACGGCCAAGTGGGATGGCAGAGTTAATCGACGCCTTTTGCTCGTCCGTGAGCGCGCCGGTCATGTCGGTGTCGATGAAGCCAGGCGTGATTGCGTTGACGGTGATCGAGCGCGAAGCAAGCTCGCGGGCCATCGATTTTGCGACGCCGAGCAGGGCCGCTTTAGAGGCCGAGTAAGCCGTCTGGCCAGCGTTGCCCATCTCGCCCACGACACTCGACAAGAAGATCACGCGGCCGGTGCGAGCGCGCATCATCACCTTGGTGGCGGCGCGGGCGCAAGCCACCGCGCCCTTGACGTTGACGTTCAAGATCCGGTCGAAGTCTTCGTCTTTGAGGCGGAGCAGCAGCCCGTCGATGGCAATGCCCGCGCTGCACACCAGCACGTCCAGCCGCCCCAGGCGCTTGGCGACCTCGGTGATGGCTTTCTCGGCTGCTTCGCCGCTGGCGACGTCGAACTGTAGAATCTCGGCTTTGCCGCCGGCAGCCAGAATCGCATCCGCCACTTCGCGAGCTGCGCCTTCGTTGCTCACGTAGTTGATGACGACGTACGCGCCCTGCTTGGCCAGCGCAAGCGAGGCTGCGCGACCAATACCGCGAGAGCCGCCCGTGACGAGCGCTACTTTGCCGGTGAGAGCGAACATTCGCTGAGGTTCCTTCGAGAAAGCGCGGTCAAAACCGCACTGAGCGCGCGTCTTTAGCACGCCGTGGCCGTTGTCGAGCGGGAAATGTCTTACGCGGCGCGCCCTTACGCGATGCGTCGCTCAGCTGGCGAGGAATTCGGCGACTTTCGCCACGCTTTCGGAGTCGCCGACCGAAAGCACGCTCACGCGCTTGTCGATGCGCTTCACCATGTTGGCGAGCACTTTGCCGGGCCCGATCTCGAGGGCGCGGGTCACGCCGGCCTCTGCCATGCGGGAAACCGTCTGGTCCCAGAGCACTGAGGAGTCGACTTGGCGCACCAAGAGCTCCGCGACGCGCGCGGCGTCGGCGTTCGGCTTGGCCTCTACGTTCGCCAGTACTGGAAACAGGAGTGGCTCGAGCTTGACGCTGCCGAGCGCGGCCTTCATGCGCGCGGCCGCTGGTGCCATCAACGCGCAATGAAACGGCGCGCTCACGTTGAGCATCGTCGCCTTGAGCTTGCGCACGCCGGCGAGCGCGGCGGCGCGTTCGACCGCGCTCTTGTGGCCGGAGATCACGATCTGACCCGGGGTGTTGAAATTGGCGGGCGACACGACTTCGCCTTGGGCCGCGTCTTGGCACAGCGCGACGACGGCGGCGGTGTCGCCGCCGATAATCGCTGCCATACCGCCGACTCCGGCCGGCACGGCGTCTTGCATGGCTTGGCCGCGCAAGTGCACGAGCCGCACGGCATCTTCGAAGCCGAGCGCGCCAGCGGCGACGAGCGCGCTGTATTCGCCGAGAGAATGACCGGCGCCGCACTCCGGCAGCGGCAACCCCGGTAGCGCTTCACGCACGGCTGCGAGCGCTGCGATGCTGGTCGTCACGATCGCCGGTTGGGCGTTTTTCGTGAGCGTGAGCTCGGCTTCGGGGCCTTCGAAGCACAACGTCGAGAGCGAGAAGCCGAGCGTGGCGTCGGCGCGTTGCCAGACCTCGCGCGCGGCGGGCGAGCTTTGGTGCAGCTCCTTACCCATGCCGATGTGTTGCGTGCCTTGTCCGGGAAATAGCCATGCCGTAGTCAAGAGAGGCTCCTCGAAAGCGTCGCAACCGTTGCGACGAAGCGGGTCAAACGCGTACGAGCGCGCTGCCCCAAGAGACACCGGCGCCGAGCGCGCACATCAGGACCGTGTCGCCCTTTTCGATGCGGCCGTCACGCAGCGCTTCGTCGAGCGCGATCGGAATCGATGCGCTCGAGGTGTTGCCGTAGCGCTCGATGTTGAGCACGAAGCGCTCGAGCGGAATGTCGAGCCGCTGCGCGACCTGCGCGATGATGCGCAAGTTGGCTTGGTGCGGCACCACCCAGCGCACCGCCGACGCCGGCAGCTCAGCGTGCGCGAGCGCCGAGCGCGACGCGCTGGTCAGGTTCTTCACCGCGACCTTGAAGATGTCTTGGCCGGCCATGTGCACCTTGTCACGCTGCGCGACGAGTGCTTCGGGCGTCAGGCGCTCTTTGCTGCCGCCGGCCGGAATGCACAGCGAGCCGACCAGCGACGAGTCGGTGTAGAGCTTGGTCGACAAGATGCCGGCGCCGTCGTCTTTGGCTGGGCCAAGCACGGCTGCGCCGGCGCCGTCGCCGAACAACACGCACGTCGTGCGATCCTTCATATTGAGGATCCGGCTGAGCAGCTCCACGCCGACGATCAGCACGTGCTTCTGCGCGCCGGAGCGGATGAACTGGTCCGCGATCGACATCGCGTAGATGAAGCCGGCGCACGCCGCCGAGATGTCGAACGACGGGATCGGACCCGCGCCGAGCTTTTGCTGCAAGATCGCGGCGCAAGCTGGCATCGGCAGGTCGGGGGTGACCGTGCCGACGATGATCATGTCGAGGTCTTTGGCGGTGAGCCCGGCGGCCTCGAGCGCGCGCTGCGCCGCGAACAGCGCCATATCGCTGGACGCTTGGTCGTCGGCTGCCACGCGCCGCTCTTTGATGCCCGTGCGCTCCGTGATCCACGCGTCCGACGTGTCGACGAGCCGCTCAAGATCGCCGTTCGTCACGATCCTGTCAGGGGCGTAGGCACCCGTGCCCAGGATGCAGCTCTTTGGGGCAGTGACGCTCGGCATGCCTAGTCTGGATACGATCACCGGGAGGAGGCGTCACCAGAAATGGTTAAACCAGCTGTCTCACGGGTCGGTGAAGCAATCCTTCAGCGACCCTGACGCAAGACGCAGCTCCGCCCAAGGGTCTGCAGACCCGTTAGCGCTCAGCTCTTTTCAGCGGCGCCGGTTTTGATGACCGCGCGGCCTTTGTAAAATCCACACCCCGGGCAAACCCGGTGCGGCACCATCGGTGCCGAGCAACTGGCGCAGGGCACCACGTTGGGGGCGACGACCTTGTCGTGATTGGCTCTGCGCATATCGCGCTTGCTGCTGCTCAAACGTCGTTTCGGAACGGCCACGAGGATTACTCCTTCTTGATCTTCTGCTCGAGCCGGCTCTTGAGCTCGGCTAGCGGTGACAAGCGCGGGTCGAGAGGCTTGTCGCCTCCCGGCTGGCTGTCAGCGGGGAGCGGAGGGTTAGCTGCTGGCTCGTCGGTTGGCAAGTCCGAACGGCGGGGAAACATCGGAAGCTCCAAGACCAGGAACTCCTTCACGAAGTCGTCGAGGACGATCTCGTGGCCCTCGTAGGTGTCCTGACCCGCGGTTTCGTCGTCCAAAACCGGTGTTTCGTCCCAATCGCCGTCCGCAGCTCCGAATTTTCCAGGGCCTTTCGGGCGTCCCGCGCGTTCGGGCGCGCGCTTGGCTTTTTCGGGGGCACTGGCGTCCTCCGGCTTGGGGGGCCGCGCGCGCCGCCGAGCCACGTGACCCTCATGGGCGGTGGTGGCGCCGTTCTTGGGGGACAGCATGAGCAGAATCTCGACCCGCACCGGAACCGGGACGGGGTCGAGCGTCACGACGCACGGCAGAGTCAGATCTACGACGAGGTGGCCGCGCACGAGCACACCAGGGCCGTTTTTGCTGACGGTGACCTCGACCTTGCCCGGAGCCACGATGCTGGCGTCGGTCCCTTCGAGCGCGCGGCGCAGCCATGGCTCGGACAGCACGAATTCGGCGTGTTTGGGGCCGCGTTCAAGATCGGCGACCGGTATCACGAGCTCGGGGCGGGACATCGAGGCTCGGCCATAGCGCGCTCGTGGCGCTGGCGCAAAAGGAGGGGTCAGGGGTCGGGGGTCAGGGCGTGTCCCTGAATTCTCGGCCGTGAACGTGAACGTGCCCGTGCCCGTGCCCGTGCCCGAAAATGCTCGCGGTTTGGCCAAGTTCTCCTGGATAGGCCGAGGTTCCTGGCGCGGGCCTGGCCCGCGCGCGCCGCGCGCAGCTGCGCGCGCAGGCAAGGCCTCCCCAACATAAGACGCCCTAAGGACATCGGGCACGGGCACGGGCACGTTCACGGGCACGTTCACGGGGCCCAGCCATTTAGGGACACGGGCCTCGTCGAGCGAAGGCGGACAGAGGGAGGAGACAGGGGCGAAGCGGGACGGGCTTGGGAGAGTTTGATAAGGCAGTCAGGGTGCGCTTCATGCTCGAGCCGGGGACACGCGCGCGGCGCCTGGTCGGGGCGCTCGCGATCTACGCGGGCGTCACGCTGCTGTTGCTGGCGTGCGCGGCGCCGGATGTGCTGCGCGAGCACACGCCGTACAACCACTTCGCGCTGTTGGCCGAAGCGTGGTTGAAGGGGCGCCTCGATTTGGACGGCCCGCCGCCGGAGTACGCCGGCAACAACGACTTTGCCAGCTATCATGGCAAGTGGTTCGTGGTGTTCCCGGCGTTCCCGAGCGTGCTTTTGCTACCGCTCGTGGCGCTCGCTGGCCGCGCCGACTTGGTCGCCGACGGGCGCTTCTTTTTACTGCTGGCGGGGCTCGCGCCGGCGGCGTTGTTTTTGGCGCTCCAGAAGCTGACGCGCAGCGGTGAATCGAAGCGCAGTGAGCTCGAGAACCTGGTCGTGTCGGGGCTGTTCTGCTTTGGGAGTGTGTACTTCTTCTGCTGCCTGCAGGGCACCGTTTGGTTCGCGGCGCACGTCGTCGGAGCGGTGCTCACCACGCTGTACTTGTTGTTCGCGCTAGAAGCCGAGCGGCCGCTGTTGGCTGGTCTGTGCCTTGGTCTGGGGTTTGCGACGCGCGCGCCGCTATTGCTCGCGGCGCCGCTATTCGTGTTCGAAGCGCTGCGCGTCACGCGGCTTTCGGAGCCGCATGGGCACGGGTTGGTGCAGCGCTACGCCGTGGGACGATTCTTGCGTCTGCTGCTGCTGTTCGTGTTGCCGATCGCGGCGGTGGTCGCGCTGTGTTGTTGGCACAACGCGGCGCGGTTTGGTGACCCGTTCGAGAGCGGCTACCAATACTTGAGCATCGCGTGGGCCAAGCGGATCGCGAAGTGGGGTCTGTTCGACTACCACTACTTGGCGAAGAATCTGGGTGTGATGCTCACCAGCTTGCCGTGGTTCCCGGCCCAAGGTGGACCGGTGCAGATCAGCGCGCACGGGTTGGCGCTGTGGGTCACGACACCGATGTACTTGTGGCTGCTCGGTGCCAAGCGCTGGTCGCCGCTCGGGCGCGCGCTCCTGCTGACGGCGGCGCTGGTGGCGTTGCCGACGTTGTTTTACCAAAACACCGGCTGGGTGCAGTTCGGCTATCGCTTCTCCAACGACTACGCGCCGCTCTTGTTCATGCTACTCGCGCTTGTTGGACCGTCGCTTCGCGGCTTTTTCATGCTCGCTTCGGCGTTTGCCGTGATCGTCAACTTCTTCGGCGCGCTGACTTTCGGGCGGCCCGAGCACGCAAAGTTCTACGTCATCGAGCGCACGCAGCAGGTCTTGTATCAACCTGACTGACAAATCCCGACCGGTCAGGTCGTCTCGGGAAATCTTCACGGGGAGATCGGGAGATCGGGAGCCGTGCGAGTTTTTATTGGTGCGACCTGCCCAGTGCTGCGCGGAAACTGGGCAGGATCCGGTCGTTGTGGGCGGCTCGAAACCCAAAAATTCTCGTCTCGCAGAGCTCCCGATCTCCTGATCTTCCTATGAAGATTCTCGAAAACGAGAAATCTGATCGATGCGACCTTACTGGCTAGCCGGGGGCGCTGCGGGCTTCGGTGCTGCGGGCTTCGGTGCTGCTGACGTCGCCGGCGCGGCGGAGGGTGCGGCGGCGTCGGCCTTCTTCGGCTTGCGCTTGATGATGACCTTGGTGATTTTGGTCGGCTTGACCGAGTGGTCACCCTGAACTTCCACACCCGAAAGCTTCAGAATCACGTCTTCGGGCCCGCACTTGCCGAAGATAGTGTAGCCGCCGTCCAGATGCGCAGCCTCGCCGTCCATGATGAAGAACTGCATGCCGTTCGTGTTCTTGCCGCGGTTAGCCATGCACAATTGGCCGCGCTCGTTGTGGTGAGCGCCCGGCCAAATCTCGTCCGGGATCACGTAGCCGGGCTCGCCCGCGCCCGTGCCTTGCGGGTCGCCGCCTTGGATCATGAAGCCCTTGATGACGCGGTGGAAGGTCGTGCCGTCGTAGCCGTTCTTCTTCGCCCACTTGCCGTCGGCTTGCTTGAACGGACGGAGCGCGCGCGCTAGCCCGATGAAGTTGGCGACGGTGATCGGCGCCTTGTCGTCATACAATTCGCACTCGAGCTTGCCGAGGTCGGTCTGGATCTCCGCGTACAAGCTGCCGGTGCCGGTGAGGCCCTTGGTTGCGTCGTCGAGTGAGAACTTGCCCGCGAGCGGATCATCCGGGCTGACCGGCACGCTCGCCACCGCGACCTGCGACTTCGAGGTCGGCGGCGCTGCGGGCGTAACCGACGCGGCGGCGGCTGCGGTCTCGACCGGCGCTGCCGTTTGCGCGGCCGGCGGCGTGACAGGCTCGCTCTTGGCTTCTTCGGCAGCCTTCGTGGCCTCCGGCTCGGGCGTGGTCTTTTGACAACCGAGCGCCAACGCGAGCGCAAGCAAAGATCCGAGGGTGACGAGGCGAACGGGGCTTCCGGACTGGTGCATCGGGCTGCGATCTACCACCACCTGGGCCGGTTGGGGAGCCGCCCGGCGTGGCGGCGATCTCAGCCCTCGATCTTGAGCTTCATGCCCGGGGCCACACCGTGGGCACGCGCCCAACCCGCGTTCAGCTCCAGCACGTGGGCGACCGGGCATTGGACGCCGCGTGGCGCGTCGTTCAGCGTCGGCACCTGCTCCAGAATGCCGGCGATCAGGCCCTCGCTGGTGATGTAGAGCATGTCGAGCGGGATGCATGTGTTGTGCATCCAGAAGTTGCGCACGCGCTCGTCGTTCCACGAGAACAACATGCCGCGGCTCTCGCGCATGCTGGTTCGGTACATCAACCCGCGCTCACGCGAAGCCTCGTCGCGCGCCAGCTCGACGTCAACTTGCGGAGAACCAGGCGCGTCCACGAACGTGATCTTGCCGAGCGGCAGCTTCAAGTTACCGGTCGGATCTTTGGGGCACCGCGCCGCCTTGCTGGCGATCGGTGCGGGAGCTCCGAGCGGAACGACACAGACAGGGCTCGGCGCCTTCGCGCTCGTAGCAGGCTCGGCGCTTGCGGTGGCAGTCCCGCGCGCCGCTTCGGGCGTCACCGCCGCGTTCGCGACTCCGGTCGTCGCGGGGCTTGCGGCGGTTGCGCCCTCGACCGCGGACGGTGCCGCTGGTTCCTCGGTGCGATTACAGGCGCAACCCAAGACCAGCCAGGCAAGGGTGGTAGCAAAGGTACAAACAGAGGAGACGGGGCTCGGACGCCGCTGCATGGCGGAGTTCTAGCGGGGCTTGGGCTCCGCACCAACCGTGTTTGGTGAAGGATTTTTGTGTCCAGAGCGCCAAAAGTGGCGGAAGCGTGGTCCGCATCTGGAAAGTTGCCGTAGGCGGGCTATGTTAACGCGGTCATGTTTGGGTGCAGGATCGCAGTTGGGGTGGCGTGCTGTGCGCTGGTGCTCGGCTTGGCCTTCGGCTGCGGCGGCTCTGTTGAGCATGGCGACCCCGTATCCAGCGCTGGCCACCACAGCCAAGGCGGGAAGAGCAGCGGCCATGGCGGCGCCTCGGGCAGCGCGGGTCGAGCGGGCTCGGGCGGCAGCGCCGGAACCGAGACGTTGCCGGACGGCGGCTTGATCGATCCACCGCCGGTCGAGTCCGGTTGTCCGACGCAGGACCTGCCACCGCCGCAGCTCGAGTGTGATCCGTTTACGCCCGGCTCGTGTGGCGACGGCGCCGGCTGCTACCCCTTCGTCGATCACCCGAAGGGTGGCGGCTGCGATCAACAGCGCTACGGCACCGTGTGCGCGCCGGCGGGCAACGCTACGCAAGGCATGATGTGTGGTGGGGACGCGGGCGCTTGGTGCGCGCCGGGCTTGGTGTGCGTGGTTGGCCAGCGCGCGGGCAAGCGCTGCGCGGCGCTGTGCAAGCTCGGCGTCGCCAACCAATGCACGGGCGGGCTGATCTGTGGCGACCTCGATGTAGCAGGCTTCGGAGTTTGTGGCTGAAGCAGTCATGTGGAAATCGCGCATGTCCCCTGTCCTGCTCGTGATTTCGAGCGGGTGGCTGCTGACACTGGCTTGTGGCTCGCGCACCGGGTTGCCGCCGGGACGACTGTTGGCGTCCGACGGAGTCGCGGGTGCGCCGGCGGAGCCAGCATGCACCACCGACGCCGACTGTCCGCAGCCGCCGCCCGGTCGTTGCGGTGCGGCGGCCTGCACGGACGGGGTGTGCTCGCTCGATCTGGGGCCGATCTGCGATGACGGCGATCCGTGTACGGTCGACTCGTGCACGGCTGCCGGCTGTGTGTTCATTGACGGTCGCGTGGACACCGACGGGGATGGTGCGTTCGCCAGCGGGACGACCGCCGATCCGAAAGCCGCGCTCGGCTGTGGCAAGGATTGCGACGATTCGTCGCCCGACATCTTCCCCGGCGCGATCGAGCTTTGCGACGCGATCGACAACGACTGCAACGGCGTCGTCGATGACGGCGCGCGGCTCGATCTCTCGGGCGCCGCACCGACACGCGTCTCGCCGCCCGACGCCGACCACTCGGGGCCCGCCGGCTTGGCGTTCGACGGCGAAGCGTTCGGCGCCAGCATGACGATCAACGCCGATCGCGTCCAGGGCCAGTTTCAGCAGCTTTCGGCGCAAGGCCAGCTGGTTAACGGCCCGCAGCGCATCGCGCGCGTCAATGCCGAGTCGTATGGCGGCGCGCTGGCTTGGTCGGGTGAGCGTTACCTGACCGCGTACCAAGACGCGCGCCAAGATGGGAACTACGAAATTTATTTCGATCTCCTCAACCGCAAGGGGGAGCGACTGATCAAAGACCTGCGAGTGACGAACGCCGACAACTACTCGATGCGCCCGTCGGTGCTGTGGACGGGAGCCGAGGGGCTAGTGGTCTGGGATGATCGACGTTTTGAGCAGCGCGGCGGAACCTCGGTGATCTTTGGTCAAAGGATCTCGATCGAAGGCCAGCTGATCGGCGCGAACGTGCAGCTTTCCCCGCCCGGTGTCGCGGCCGAGAACGCCAGCATCGCAATCTCCGGCACTGACGTCGGGATCGCGTTCGTGACGCTCGGCGCGGACGACAAGACCAGCATCGACTTCATGACCGCGTCGCGCACGCTCGAAGCGCCGTCCACGCTCACCAACATCCCGTTCGACAACGCCGATGGCCCGGTCGTCACGGCGCTCGACGGCGAGTACGTCGTCACGTTTCACCAGTTCGACGGCGCAAACTACGGTCCGTCGATCTTCGGTGCGGTGGTCAAAAATGGCGTGATGGGCGTGCCGCAGTCGATGACGACCGGCGCCGCGCACGCACAAGGCAACGCCACCTACTCGTACGGCGACCGCTTGGTGATGGTTTGGGCCGACACCCGGGACGGCGCCTATCATCTGTTCGCCCAGACGTTCGACAAGAAGCTGGCGCCGATCTCGACGCCGTTGCGCCTGACCACGACCAAGACCGACACGCTCGGCGCGGCGATCGCTCCGTCGTCGTTCGACGGCGGGCTCGGCGTGCTCTACACGGACGAGCTGAATGGCAAGCCGCAGACCTTCTTCACGCGGCTCGATTGCAAAGCTGGGTTCCAGCTCAAGTAGCGAGCGCCAACTAGACGGGGCGCCGCACGCGCGGCCCAGCTTGGTGCACTTTGCCGGGTAAGGGTCGGCCGATCACCGTCTCAGCCACGCGCCCGGCTTCGATCAACCGGTCGAGATCGATACCGGTTTTCACGCCTAGGCCGTTCAGCAAATACACGAGGTCTTCGGTCGCCAGGTTGCCGGCGGCTCCGGGCGCGTACGGGCAGCCACCGATGCCGGCGACGGACGCGTCGAAGTCACGGATGCCGAGCTCCAGCCCGACCAGCGCGTTGGCGAGCGCGGTGCCGCGCGTGTCGTGCAGGTGCAGCGCGAGCTGGGCCGCGGGGATCTCGGCCAAAAAGGCGCGCACGATGTCGCGGGTTTGCAGCGGCGTACCGACGCCAATCGTGTCGCCGAGCGACACCTGGTAGCAGCCCAGCTCGAGCAACCGCCGAGCGATACCGAGCGATGCCGTGACTGCGACGTCACCCTCGTACGGACAGCCCCACACGGTCGAAACGTAGGCGCGTACGGCGAGGCCTGCGTCGCGTGCCGGTGGCACGACTTCTTCGAACGTTTCCAGTGACTGCAGGATGCTTTTGTTGGTGTTCTTGCGGTTGTGAGTCTCACTCGCCGACATGAAGACGGCGATCTCTTTTAGCCCCGCGGCGAGCGCGCGTTCGAAGCCCTTGGCGTTTGGCACCAGCGCCGAGAGGGTCACGCCGGGCGGCGGCTGCGCGGCTTTGACCAGTTGCTCGGCGTCGGCCAGCTGCGGCACCCAGCGCGGCGAAACGAAGCTCGTCAGCTCGATCCGCGTCAGCCCCGCGGCGATCAGCGCCTTAAGCAGCTCGAGCTTGCCCTCGAGCGGAATTGGCGTCGCCTCGTTCTGCAGCCCATCGCGAGGTGAAACCTCGTAGATGGACACGCTGTCTGGCAGACTGTCGAACATCAAAAACAAACCATAGCGCCTTCCCTCCACGCTTGGCAGTACGGCTCCGCGAGGACCCAGATTTTTTCACAGGGAGATCGGGAGATCGGGAGCGGTGCGCCGGTTAAAACCGGCAGGAGCAAGTAGGTGAGCGAGAAAAGAAGACATAGACAATTCGCGCAAGTCCTACCCTGGGAGGAGTCCACCCCCAGGAAGTCCA
>JBBRMI010000015.1:0-76715 GCA_038230915.1 Polyangiales bacterium
AGTCCGAGAAAGGCCCCTCGCGAGCGCGGCCCAGCCTCTGGCTTGCCCGAAACCCTTGCCGAGGCCGCACCCACCCCCGCTCCCGAACCCCCTCCCGAGGGCCGCGCTCGCGAGGCGCCAAGACAACGGATCAAGACTGCGCTTTGGGGCGCGCGGCTTGGCAAGCGCCCCGCTTGGCGCCAGAGTCGCTGCGTGGCACCTGCCGTGGCAACCACCACCGACACCCTGCTCGGCGGCGCGCTCAAGCTGTTGCAGCCAAAAACCGGCTATCGCATCAACGTCGACTCGCTGTTGCTGGTCGGGTTCGCGGGCGAACGGCGCGTCGACCGCGTGGTCGATCTGGGCGCCGGGGTGGGCGCGCTGGGCCTTTTGGCGCTGCACCGCGGCATCGCCAAGCGCGCGCTCCTGATCGAAGCCGACGCCAAGCTGGTGCTGTTGGCGCGTGAAAATCTGGCGCGTGCGGGCTTCGAAGGCGAAGCGCGCGAGCTCGATTTAACGCGCAGCAAGCTGTACGACTCGGCGGCGCCGCTCGTGCTGTGCAATCCACCCTACTACCCGGCGCACAGCCATCGACCAGCGCAATCGGTCAGCAAGGCCACGGCGCGCAGCGGAGACGTCGGCCCTTTTCTGACAGCTGCCGCTGCGATTCTCGCTCGAAAGACCGGTCGCGCCCTGTTCAGCTACCCGGCGCCGCAGCTGCCCGAGCTATTGCGGCGCGCCGAGGAGCTCGGGCTCGTTGCGAAGCGGCTGCGCTTCGTCCACGCCCGTGAAGGCAAGCCGGCGCGCTTGGCGCTGGTCGAGCTGCGCGCTGCGCGACCCGGCGGGCTCGTAGTCGAAGCGCCGCTGATCGAATGGATCGGCCGGCGACGCTCGCCCGAACTGCTCAAGCTCAGCGGTGACCGAGCAAGCGATCGAAAGTGATCGCCGCCGCCGCACGCACGCTCAGATGATTGAAGCCATCTGTGCGCGGCGAACGAATCGGCGCCAGGAGGCAATCAGCGCGCTCCATGATCTCATCGGCCAGGCCCCAACCGGTACCGAAAGTGATCAAGACAGGCGGGCCATCGCCTTCGACACGCGCGCGCGCCGCCGCAAACTCGAGGCATTTTTCGCCGCCTTTGGCGCTCGTTACCCACAACTCGGTGTCGGGTCCCGAGCTTTTCAAAGCGTCGTCGAGCGTCGCCACGATATGCAAGCCGCGCATCGGTGGCACGCGGTCCGGAATTCGCCGCGAGCCCGAGCCGGTCAGCCAATGTTCGCGGATCCGCTCGGCCAGCTCACGTTGCGCCGCGATCGGGTGCGCGATGTAGTACGCCGCCAGGCCATAGGTGTGCGCGCTGCGGCTGATGTCGTGCAGATCCAGGTTGGTGATCGCGCCGGTGACCACGCGGCGTTCGCGGTCGTAGATTGGATGGTGAATCAAGACCGCCGCGACTTGTCTCATCGCTCGGCCTTCTTGGCGTCGCGCTCGGCCACCAGCTCCGGACGGCGCTCGCCGCTGCGCAGGCGCGCCTGGTCTTCGCGGTAGCGCTTGATCTTGGCGTGGTCGCCGTTGCGCAGCACCTCCGGCACCTCGAGCCCACGAAACGACGGCGGGCGCGTGTAGTGCGGGTACTCAAGCAGCCCTTGGCATTCTTCGCTGAACGACTCCTCGCGCGCGGAGTCAGCGTTGCCTAGAACACCGGGCAAGAGGCGAATCACGGCTTCGAGCAAGCACATCGCCGGCACCTCGCCGCCCGTGACCACGAAGTCACCCAGCGACACCTCTTCATCGACGAACGAACGAACGCGCTCGTCGAAGCCTTCGTAGCGCCCGCAGGTCAGGCACAATCGCGGCTTTTCCGCCAAACGCCGGGCGTCGGCCTGCGTGAAGCGCTTGCCCTGCGGCGTCAGCAAGATCCGATGCACCGGCTCGCCGGGGCCGAGCGCCGCGCAAGCCGCGTCGATCGCCGCTACCGTGCAGTCGGCGCGCATGACCATGCCGGAGCCGCCACCGTACGGCGTGTCGTCGACGCTCAGGTGTCGGCCCAAGCCGTGCAGCCGCAAGTCTTCGTAGTGCACACTGACCACACCGCTCTCGGTGGCGCGCCCCAGCAAACTGGTCACAAAAAATGGCGCAAACAGCTCTTTGAACAGCGTAACGATCGCGACTTGCATGACGCCGACCTGGCTAGCTTATCAGGCCTTCGAGTGTCGTCAGCTCGACCAGCTTCTCGTCCACGGAAACGCGGGCGATCCAATCAGGTACCAGCGGCTGTTCGAGCGTTCGCCCGTCGGGGGTTTGGATGACTAGCGCGTCGATGCTGGGGTGGGTGGCGATCTCGATCACGGTGCCCACTTCACCCTCCGGCCCAACCACCCGCGCGCCGATCAGATCGACGAGATAGTACTCGGCCTCGTCAGTGGCAGGCAGCGCCGAGCGCGCGACCCACACCGTGCAGCCGCGTAGTGCCTCGGCGGCGTTGCGCTCGAAGATACCCGCGAGCACGACCAGGTAGGCTTTCGGCACCGGACGCGCAGCTTCGACGACATGATGGCGCGCCGCTTCCGGCGTTTCGCCCTTCTGCGTCAGCCACAGCTCTCCGACTAGCCCGAGCGCATCGCTGCCGTCGAAAAACAGCTCGATGCGCAGCTCACCCTTCAGGCCATGCGCGCGCGCGACATGGCCAATCGCGAGTAAATCGCCCGGCGTGGGCTCCGCCTTCAATCGATGATGTCGAGGTGGGCGCGGCGACCAATCTTGATCGACGCTGCGGACACGATCGTGCGGAGCGACTGCGCGGTGCGGCCGTCTTTGCCGATCACCTTGCCGATGTCGTTCTTGGCGACGCGCAGCTCGAGGATGATGTTGTTGTCACCCTCGATTTCCGCAACGTCCACGCTCGCCGGATCATCCACGAGCGCTTCCGCCAAAGTCTGTACGAGTTGCTTGAGTGCCATGAATTGCTCGGGCAGTGCCAGAAACTCAGGCAGCCGGCTGGGCCGGGTTCTTCTTCAAGAGCTGGGTGAGCGTGTGCGACGGCTGTGCGCCGAGCTTCGTCCAGTAGTCGAGGCGCGCGCGATCGACGGCGAACGGGCCCTTCGGATCGAACGTACCGATGTTCTCGATGTGGCGCCCGTCACGCGGGGCACGGTGGTCGGTAACGACGATGCGATAAAAGGGCGCTTTGTTGGTTCCGTAGCGCGAGAGGCGAATGTGAACAGCCATGAATCCTCTGAGAACGAGCCAGAAAAACGAGACAGATGCGGAAGGGCGGGCAAGGTAGCACTTGGAAGTTCTTTTGCCACCTACGTGAGTCGCGAAGCCGCTCCTGCGAGCAAGATTGAGGTCGCGGGGGGTTGGGCCGGGGCCCCAACCAGAGGAGCGCGCCAGGGCGGGAAGTCCCTGCCTGGCGGCGAGGGTATTAAAGGAAGCTTTCCGCAGGGTCAAGGCGTGATAGCTTCGGAATTCCCTATGGCGGCTCCGAAGGACGAGATCGTCCGCGTGGTGCGAGAGGTCCTGGCTCCTCTCGTCCAGGCCGACGGCGGCGAGCTTTATCTCGTTTCCGTCGACGATTCCGGGGTCTCGCTCCACCTGGCAGGGCGTTTCTCGGGTTGTCCCGGCAACACCTTGGCCCGGCGCCGGGTGCTCGAGCCGCTGATCGCCTCGGCCGCGCCGGGCGCCTACCTGACGGTCACCACCGGCCCGCTCGTGCCCAAGGGCGCCGAGCGGGTCGTCGCGGGAGCCTGAAGGCTACTTCTTTCCGCCCTTTTTGGCGTCTTTCTTCTCGTCTTTTGGCGGACCAGCCACCGTGGGTGGGTTGGCGGTCGCGGCCTTCACGTCCTTGTCGAGCTCGTGCTGGTCGACGATTTGATGCGTGCGCAGCTTGGGCAAGCTCTCTTGAATGCTCTTGTCAACGAACACCACGCCGAGCGTGTCGCCCCGGTCGACCGCGCGAATGAGCTTTTCGCCATCACGCCACTGGGCCTCGTCGAAGCTCTGTCCCTTTTGGTAGTCAGCTACGACCTTGGCCGGTTCGGCACCGAAGACCTTCGAGAGCTTCTTCACTGCTGAATCGAAATCAGCACCCAAGTTCGACTTCGGGCCGAGCTTGTACTCTTCGTAGACCTTCCACAGCTTGTCGTCGAAGAAGAAGAAGTTGCGCCCCGGAACGTCTTTGCCGTCGTCCTTCGTGCGCGCCGCCATGCGCGCCAAGCTCTCTTTGTTCGCGTAGCTGTATTCGCCCTTGAGCGCTGACTGGTCGATGCCGGTCGGTGTATCCAAGAACTCAATGCGACTGCGGCGGAAGACCGATTTTTTGTCGCGCAACTCGTCCTCGACCTGCAGCGACTGCGACGGGCTCGCGGCCAAGAATTTCTTTTTGTATTCCTGGTCGAGATCCTTATCGTTCAGCTTGGCAATCTGCTCCAGGCTCATGCCGAACTTGAGGCCCGGGAAGACTGGCATCGGGATGCCCTTGGCGGTCTTGGCCTTATCCTTACCGCCCGCGTCCTGGCCTTTGCCGTGCGACGGAGCGTCGCGATCGCTGGAGTCGGAGTGGCTGGGAGCCGGGTCGGAATCGTCCGAGTGAGACCGCGGCGACTCGTCCAAGCCGGGTGACGAGCTGTCACCAGAGCTGGGGCTCTCCGCGGAGGGCTTTCCGACTTCGGGCTCACCAGCCTGCGATCCTTCGTGAGCCATGCACGAGAGAGCTGCAAGGCTAGTGACAGCGAGCGTGGCAATGAGTTTGAGCTTCATGATTTCTCCGGGTCCCGCGCGAGCTTGCAACCTAACATCCGAGCTCTGACGGGCTCAAGGCTCTCCCGCAGGCCAGCCTCGGTCTCGTGGGTCGTCGGGGCCAAGCCCCTCCTGGTAGCCGGGACTCTGATAGGCTAGGAGAGCCGCGAGCTAATGGATATGTACTCCCGTAGCAGTTCGGTGGAGATCAAGGGCGATCGTGAGATTTCGCTGATGCGCGAAGTTTGCCAGCTGGCGGCTGGAACCTTGGAGCGCGTCGGCCCGATGCTACGCGCAGGCATCACCACCCAGGAAATCAACGACTTCGTCCACGCCGACACGCTGCGCCTCGGTGCTCGACCGGCGCCGCTGAATTACCGTGGCTTCCCGAAGAGCGTCTGCACTTCTATCAACGAAGTTGTGTGTCACGGCATCCCGAGCGTCAACCGCGTCTTGAAGGACGGCGACATCATCAACGTCGACGTGACGCACCTGTACAAGGGCTTCCACGGCGACACTTCCGCCACTTTCTACGTTGGCGAGCCCAGCGCCGACGCCAAACGAGTCGTCGAAGTGGCGCGCAAATCGCTGGCGCTCGGCATTGCGCAGGTGAAGCCGGGCGCGCGCCTGGGCGACATTGGCGCCGCAATTCAGGAGTTCGCGGAGAAGAATGGCTGCTCGGTCGTGCGCGACTTCGTCGGCCACGGCATCGGCCGCAAGTTCCACGATGAACCGCAGGTGAAGCACTACGGTGACTGGGGTAAGGGCAACCGGCTGAAGCCCGGCATGACTTTCACCATCGAACCGATGGTGAATATTGGGGATTTCGAGGTCGAAGTGCTGGACGACGACTGGACCGCCGTCACCAAAGACGGCTCGCTCTCCGCGCAGTTCGAGCACACCGTGCTGGTGACCATCGACGGCGTGGAAATCCTTACTCAGCGCGCCGCCCCCCTCGTTCGCAGCGAAATCTTCCCCGACTACTTCTCCAAGTAGGCGAACTCGCGCCGCCAGCTTCCCGGGCCGGCGCTGGCGAACCCTTGAGCGACCGCGGCGCGGGCCGCGAACAACGGCGGGAGATGGGCAGGGACCCATCGACCCACGCGACAAGGAAGGCGGGGCGAACTTGTGGTGTTTAGGCCGCCGAAGGCGGCGGAGGCTGGGCCAGGGACCCAGCCGACTACGAGACAAGAAAGGCTCAGGGGCCACAGGCCCCTGAGCCGTTTTCAATCTGAGCGGCCGACCCTGCTCATGTCCGGCTTGACTCGTTACGCGGCGCGCGACTAGGTTGCGCAGGGCTTAATGCCCCGGGACCCCGGTCCCGCCGCCCACACCTACATCGGGTCGCAGGCGTGCCCGGACGTGCAGAGGTTTGTGCCTGAGGTGCAGCCCGGGCGGGCGGGTCCGTCTAATTTTTCGGCTGGAAATGTCGCTTCGATCCAAATCGCGCCCTAAGAACAAGGGCAAAAAAAGCTCTAAAGCCCACTCTGCCAAGCGAAAGGCTCAGGCCAAGCCGCAGAAGTCGAAGGGTAAGGCCAAGAAGCGGAGCGCGCGCGCGACTCCGGCCAAAGGGTCGGCCAAGGCCAAAGGCAAGGCTGCCGCCAAAGGCAAAGCCAAGGCGGGCAAGCCCGTCGACAAGGCCAAGCTCAAAAAGCTCCAAGCGGCCGAGAAGGCCAAGCTTCAGAAAGAGCGCGAAGCGGAGCGCAAGGCTGCCGCCAAGGAGAAAGAGGTCGCGCGCCGCGAAAAAGAACGCGAAGCCGCCGACCGCGCCAAAGCCAAAGAGCGCGAGAAGAAAGAAAAAGAGCGCGGGGCCGCAGCGACGGCCAAGGCCAAAGAGCGCGAGAAGAAAGAAAAAGAGCGCGAAGCCGCCCGCCAGAAGAAAGAGCGCGAGGCCGAAAAAGCGCGGCTAGAGAAAGAGCATGAGGCCGAGCGCGTCGCCAAAGAGAAGGAACGCGCTGCGGAGCGTGACCGCAAAAAGCGGGAAAAAGACGACGAGCGCGAGCGCATTCGCGTGGAGAAAGAAGCCGAGCGCGAAGCCGTCCGCAAGGTGAAGGAAGAGGAGCGCGCCAAGCTTGCCGCCGAGCGTGAAGCCTACCGGCGCGCCAAAGAAGCCGAGCGCGAGCGGATCCGCGCCGACAAAGAAGCCGCCCGCCGCGCCCTCGAGGGCAAAGTGGCCCGCGCCTCCAAGCGCGCCGCTCGCGATCTGAGCCGCGGCGCCAATGCGCGCGTCTATCGCCCCGACGCGATTCCGAACCAGTCTGGCACCACGCGCCGGCTCGACACGCCCAGCGGTCAGCAGAAGCTGGTTGGCGTTCGCTCGCTCGAGCCGGGGCAAATCCCGCCCGAGGCGGAGCCGGTTCGCGCGGTCGCGCCTCCCCCGCCGCCGGTCGCGCCCTCGCTACCGATCGAAGAGCGCTACGCGAAGATTCTGGCGCGCCTCAACACGGCTGATCCGGAGTTCCGTCGCGAATACCGCGAGAGCTTCGATATGTCGTGGGTCTATCACGACAGCGCGCTCGAAGGCGTCGTCTACACTTATCAAGAGCTGAAGACTGCGACGGATCCGTCGGTCGGCAGCGTGCCGGATGGCATGCAGCCGGTGTGCGAAGAGATTCGCCGTCACCGCCAAGCCATCGAGTACGTGCGCGAGCTGGCGGAGCGGAAGCGGATTCCGATTACCGTCGACACGATCAAGAAGCTTTACGTGATCCTGCATCCCGATGAAGGTGACGTAAAATCGGTCAAGTACCGTAAGGACATCCCGCAGCACCGGCTGTACTTCCACGAGTACGCGGCGCCCGACAAAATCGCTTACCGCGTCCGGCAGGTGATTGACTGGCTCAACGGGCCCGAGCCCAAGAAGCTGAAGAGTCCGATCCGCATCGCTTCGCGCGTGCACTACGATCTCGTGCGCGTGTTCCCGTTCCCGAACGACAGCGGCAAAGTCTCGCGGCTGCTGATGAACGCCCTGTTGATGCGCGCCGGTTATCCGCCGGCGATCATCCACTCGACCGAGCGTCAGCGCTACTACGAGGCGCTCAAGGGCCAGCTACCGATCATTCTGCAGATGGCGAACGACTCGATCATCAACGCGCTCTTGAGCATCGAGAAGCGCTTCGACGAGTACGACGCCGCACGCCCGAGCAGTGCGCCCGTCGCTGGCGCAGGCGCTGGCGCCGACGCCGACGCCCCCGTGACGCCGCCCAGCCTCGCCTTGCGCACCGCCGCGCACGACCTGGACGACCTGGGCGACCTCGGCGAGGATGCGTCAGGCTCCGACGACGACGATGATTCCGACGACGATGACGCGGCTTCGGGCGAAGACTGACAGCACCGCCACGTCGACCTTTCGCTCGAGAGCGAGCAAACAGGGAGACGGGGAGACGGGGAGGTTTTTGGTGTGCGACCGGTCACGTCGGCGCCTCGGGCCAGCGTTGCCGCCTCGATTCCGCCAGGCCCACCGGAGCAATCGATTTTTTGTTCGGTCCCCCGAACGAAAAATGCGTTTCCTGCTCGCCCTCCCCGCCTTCCCGCCGCCCTGTTCGCTCGCGCTCGTGATCGCGCTCAGCGGCTCGAGACCATCGCTTCCCAACCCGTGGCTTGCGCGAGCTTGCCGAGGGCGACGTTGTAGTCGAACGTGGCGGACATCACCGCGAAGCGTTTGAGCGCCCATTCCTTGGCGGGGTCGACGATATCCTCTTCGTCATTGGTGCCGACGTCGATGCCTTGCTGTACCAAGATCAGCCACTTTTTTGCGTAGCCAGCTGCCTCTGAGTAGGCGTCCAGGCGCCGCTCGGCGTCCTCGGCTTCGCGGTAAGCGGTCTCGACTTCGACCGCGACGCCGCCCAGCGCGTAGCGCTCGGTGGCGCGCAGCTCTTCGAGCTGCGCCTTTGCCTGGGCGACGCGCGCCGAAGTGGGCATGAAGTCAAGCTTGTACTTGAGCACCAACGCCGCGCCGTACGAGAGCACGTTGATTGTGTCGCGGACGAACGGATTGGTTTGATCGGTGACGCCGGGCGCCTTCGACCAGCGCGCCGTCAAGCCGAGCCCGATGTCCGGAAAGTAACGCGCCTGTTCGAGCCGCACTTGCGCTTCACGCGCCTGCAAACCCGCGCGCGCCATGTTGATCTCCGGGCGGTGCAGGCGTGCGGCGCTCAGGTAAGTCGCAAGCGGGCTCAACCCTTGTCGAACTCGGATCAGCGGCTGCTCGGGCAACGGCATTTCGCCCTGCACGCCGGTCAAGAACTTCAAGCTGGCCAGGGCGACCGCTTCCTTTTGGCGAGCCTCGCTCAGGCGGGCCGTCAAATCGGCACGATTGATCTTGAGCTTGTAGAACGCGATCTCGTCGCCGTCCCCGGATTTTACCTTCTTTTCGAGGGTAACCAGGTACTTGTCGATGCGTGCTTCGGCGTCGTGCATCAGCGCGCCCGCGTCGCGCGCAAGCTGCACGCCGTAGTAGGCGCGGCGCACGTCGAGCTTGATGTTGTTCTTTTCCTTCTCGATGTCTTGTTCGGCGACCTTCACCTGCGCCGCCGACGCATCCCACAAGTTGGTGATTTTTCCGAACGTCCACAGCGGCACCACCGCGTCGAGACCGATGCTCCAGCCCACGCCCATGTGCTTGCTCAGCGCGACGTCGGTGTCCGGGCTGTAGATTGGCGTACCGCGCACTTCCGGCGCCAGCGCCAAGCCGCCGGTCACGTTGAACTCGCTGTACGGTTGCGACCACGACTGGATCTGCTGCTCGCGGCGATATCCCAGCCGCGCGCGCGCCTCGTGAATTCGCGGATAATTCCGCAGCGTGAGCGCGATGCAGTGCTCTAGCGAATAGCCGGCCAGCTTGGTCGAGGTCAGCGGCCGCTGCTCGAAGTCGTTGATGTTGGGGAGCGCCGCGGGGTCGGCCTTGGCACCGGCCGAAGCGGCTACCGGTCGCGCTGGTTCGTCGGCTGGCGTGGTCGCAGGAACTTGTGCTTGGGCTTTGGCGACACCAAGCCCGAGCAAGCAGTAAAACGCCCTCGCCCACGGACGCCGTTGGAAACGCGCATGACAAGACATCGGCTCAGTCGTCGTCTCGGGTTTTTAACCCCGCGCGCTTCACCGCGCGTCTAAAATTCGAACGATCGAGGCCTGCTTTGCGGGCCGCCTCCGAGACGTTCCCGCCCGTTTGCTGCAAAAGTGCCGAAAAGTACGCGTGTTCGAAGGCCGACAAGGCCTGGTCTTTGGCATCGCGGTACGCAAGGTCGAGCCCCTGCAGCATCAGCACCGGGGAGTTCCCCGCTTCGTGGTAGCCGCCGTTCCGCCCGCGCGCGAACGGCAGGTCGCCCGGCTGGAGCGTCTCGTCCTTACAGAAGACGATCGCGTGCTCGATCGCGTTCTCGAGCTCGCGGACGTTACCCTTCCAATTTTGGGCTTGCAGCAGGCGCATCGCGTCGTTCGAAATCTTCGTCACCTGACTGTTGCTGCGCGCGGCGTACTTCTTCAAAAAGTGAAACGCCAAGAGCGGGATGTCGTCGCGTCGCTCGCGCAGCGCCGGCAGCGAAATCGGAACGACATTCAAGCGGTAGTAAAGGTCTTCGCGAAACTTGCCAGCACTGATGCGACTGGTGAGATCCACGTTGGTGGCGGCGACTACACGCACGTCGACGGTCTTGGTTTCGTTGGAGCCGACGCGCTTGACCTCGCCCTCCTGCAAGGCGCGCAGTAGCTTGACCTGCGCGAGCGGCGGCAAGTCGCCCACCTCGTCCAGAAACAACGTGCCGCGATCGGCAGTTTCGAACAGACCGGCGCGCGTCGCTGTCGCACCGGTGAACGCGCCACGCACGTGACCGAACAGCTCGCTCTCGACGAGATCAACCGGGATCGCCGAGCAGTTCACGGCCACGAACGGCTGCGCCACGCGCGGCGAATGCTGGTGGATCGCGCGTGCGGTGAGCTCTTTGCCGGTGCCGGACTCGCCGAGAATCAGCACGGTGGACGACGTCGGCGCGACCCCGACCGCCAGCCGATACACCTCCTGCATGGTCGGCGAGTTGCCGATTAGCTCACCGAATTTTTCGATTTGCAGCAGACGCTCTTCGAGCGCCGCCGCGCGGTCCACCAGCCGCCGCCGCTCGGCGGCTTTGGTGACGGTGAGCACCACTTCGTCATTCGAGCGGAATGGCTTGGTGAGAAAGTGGTAGGCGCCGGCTCGCACGGCCTTGACCGCCGTCTCGACGTCACCGAACGCGGTCATCATCACGACCTCGACGCCGTCGTGCTTGTCGCGGACGTGCTCCAGCAGCTCGAGACCGCCGACCTTCGGCATCATCAGGTCGACGAGCGCAACATCGATGTGCTCGCGCTCGAGCAGGCCCATCGCTTGCTCGCCATCGTCGGCCGTGATCACCGAGCACCCGCGGCTTTGCAGCAAGCGGGAGAGGCTGCGGCGCAACGTCGGTTCGTCGTCGACGACGAGCACCCGCGGCGGCCCCGCATCCACTCGGACCGCGGTGAGCTCCCCCGAGCGCGACGCGGATAAACTCACGGAGTCCCTCGGCGTGGAGGCCTGTCGGAGCCGCGACTCTCAGCGCGCCCCGTCGGCCGCTCTTCGGCGGTCGGTACGGGCCGGTCGGAACGAGTCCGCACCGGGCGGTTCGAGCCGCGGCTGTCACTAGTGACTGGCGTGTACATCTGATTCTGTTGTTGGAACACGCAGATGCGGCCGCCGCCTTCGCGCTTGGCCGTCGATAGCGCGCTGTCGGCGGCACGCAAGAGCGCGTCCTTGGTGCGAACGTCACGGGACGGGTACAGCGCCACGCCCATCGACAGCGAAACGCGCGTGCTGCGTCCCGATTCCATGGTGAACGGTCGCTCGACAACGTCGCGGAAGATACGCTCGGCGACCGTGACCGAGCCTGCGAAATGCGTGCTGGGCAGCACCACAAGAAATTCGTCACCGCCGAAGCGCGCCACGACGTCGACTTCACGCACACTTCGCCGGATCGCATCAGCCACGAATTTGAGGATCGCGTCGCCCAAACCGCGGCCCTGCGCCTCGTTGTGCGACTGCAAGCGATCGACGTCGATCACCATGCACGCCAAGGGGTCGTGGTAGCGCTCGGCGCGCTTGAACTCTTCGGTCAGGCGCGTGTGCAAGTAGCGGTAGTTGTACAGTGACGTCAACGTGTCGTGCACGCTCAGCTGCTCTAGCTTGGCGCGCGCTTCGACGACGTGGTCGTGCAGGCGTTTGATACGCAGCATGGCCTCGACGCGGGCGGTCAGCTCGCGCTCGTCGAACGGCTTCGACACGTAGTCGTCGGCGCCGATCTTCAAGCCCTCGACGCGACTAGCGGTGTCGGTCTTCACCGTGACCAGCAGCACCGGCAAGAAGCTGTCCTGGGTCATGCCCTTCAGCAGCCTGCACGCCTCGAGCCCCGAAAGCCTGGGCATCAGCACGTCGAGCAACACCAGGTCGACGCCACCACGCGCGACGCGTTCGACGGCTGCCTGGCCATCCGGCACCGCTTCTACCGTAAAGCCGTGAGCGCGCAACGTTTCGGCCAGCAGCTCCCGCGTGATGCGATCATCATCGGCCACCACGATGGTGGAGCCCTTGAGTGGGCGCGAGCCGAGTGGCTGGGAGCGCGGGGGATCGCTATCCGGCACGGTCTGTCAGGGTAACAGTGCCCAGCCGAAACCCGCAACCAAGCCGCGACCGAGGCCGCAATTTCTGACCTTTAGCCAGATCTGCGGAGTGCACGTCGGTAGATCAGCACCGGACCCCAGCAAAAACGAAGCCAGAAACCACGATCGACGGGCGTGTTCGACGGAGTGAAATGCGATCGGACCACACTAGGGCATGAGGTCCAGGCTCAGCCCGGCGTCGAAGCCGCCGCGGCCTTGCCGCGCGCTACCAAACGCCGCTACCGCCAGACAGCCGCAAGCGTGGCGGTAGCGGGCGAACGAGCGAACTGCCAGGAGCTTTTGGCGACCGCTAGCGGCTGGATCCACGTCCGCACCGGCGCCGATCTGCAGCACCGACATCAGCGCCAACGTCAGTTCGGCACCGGTCGTGAGCCCCTGACGGTCGTACGCGCCCAGTTCGTGAAAGCTCGGCAGCACGTCGCCCTTGGCCTCGGCCGGGCCGACGGCGGGTGGGCGCTCAGTGCGGGCTTCTGCGTAACTGGTCAGGGTAGTGCCGCCGCGCGGACCCAGTCGCAGTCTGGCGCTGCCCTCGGCGGCTCGCACTCGGGGCTGCCCCACCCCGGTGACGCGCACTCCAATCAACCGCGCATCGCCCGACAACGAGGCTACCGTTACCGGCTCGAGCGCGTCCGGAGTCCCGGCCCAGCCGGCAGCCACGCGCAACCGCGCCGCCGCCGCACGTGGACCACTGCCCAACGCGGTGGTGATGCCGCCGGTCGTCGTTAGGTGATTCTCCGCCGCGCCGTCCCGGAACACGCGCTCGACGCGAGCAAGCAGCTCGGGCGAAACCAGATGACTCACGGCGCCGAAGCGCCGCAGCAGCGGCAACGCCAGCACGAGCCCGGCCCCCGCCCGCAACTTAGAAGCCGCCTCCAACGGCACCGACAACAGCTCACCCTGCTCGAAAGCCCCGACCATAGCCCGCGCCGGACCGAGCGTAACCGCGGACTCGAGACTGGCGCGCTCGAGCCCGCGGGTCTCGGCGTTGTCGGTGCGCCGCTCCCCCGCGCGCAACGCCGAGACCGCGCCCAGATCGAGCGCGTAGCTCGCGCGATCGCCGAGCGCGCCGCCGGTCGACGCCAACGCGAACGGGCCCATATTCAGCGGCTCCGAAAGCCACGCGCCGCGCGGAGCGTCGGCCCCGACCCCAAACCCGTACGACAAGTCGCCACTGCTGGCCACGCCGAGGCGCGCGTGGTCGTAGCGGCGCGCCGCCGCCTCCAGCGATGACAGCGCCGTGCGGCCACGCGAGCCGAGCGACGCGTCGGCGTCGTACGCCCACACCGCCGCGGTCTGCCCCGACACGGCGGCGTGCGCGTCGATGCTGAGCGCGGTGCCGTCGCGGTAATCCCAGCGCACGACCGACGTCGACTGCGGCGTGAACAGCCGCGCGTCGACGCGCGCCCCGCCACTGGTGTAGCCATACCCGCTGACGTCCAGCGCGCGCGCGGCAGGGCGGCCCTGATTCGACTCGAACGGCACGTGCACGCCGCTACCGACCAAAAGTCCATCGTCGCCGCGCCACTCGATGCTCGGGAAAATCAGCCCCAACCGATCCGGCGAGCGCAGCCACAAGTACGGCAGCCAAAACAGCGGCACGCCACCCGCGCGCAGCACCGCATGCTTGATCAACACGTCGCTCGGCGGGGCGATCGTCACCGAGCTGTAGCCCAGCGTGACCGGCGGTTCGTCGCAGCTACAAAACGCGATGTCTCCGCCACCTTCGACGCCGATACCGCGCGGACCGCGCTTCAGCCGCACATGCTCGCCGCCGAGCCGGTAGCGGCCGACCGTCACCACCGCATCGCCGGATAAAGACAGCTCACCGAGCTCCGCGTCGACATCCAGGTGCTTGGCAGAAAAATCGACGCGAAATTCGCGCCCGCGAGCGCTCGGCGCCTTGGGCACCTCGGCCACGGCTCGCAGGCTGGACAAGCTGGCCCACGAAAACGCCGCCAGCCCGGTCAGGAGCCCGCGCGAGAGCGGCCTACAACTTGGGCGCCGAAAGATTCTCGGCAAGCTGTTTCGAAGAGGTCGCAAACTCATGCGGAAAGAGGCTAACGGCGGCGTAGAACACAGCGGCGGGACTGTTGAAAAAGCTGCGACGGCGTCCGTCCGGACCGAGCTGATTGGCGGTGTTGCCGTAGCCCACGTCGATCGAGACGCCCTTGGCGATCCGCACCGAGACCTCGGTATTCAGCTGCGTTTGCACCAAGTAGCGGCTGTCGTCCGGTGCGAGCTTTACGTCGGTGCAGCCGGTCAGCACGACGCCGCACACCATCACGTCGTTCGGTACGCGGTACTTCCACGCCGGCGCAAACGCGACGTCGGTCGTCCACAACACGTTCTCGCCGAACGACATGCGCAGCGTGCCGCTGAGGTCGAGTTGATCGCGCACCAGCGTTGCCCCCGACAGCGTGTCGCCGGGCAAGCTGTGTCCGTCCGGCGTGAGTCGCACGCGCTCGAGCGAGTTGTTCGTTGGCACGGTGGCGCGCGCGAACCAGCGCTTGTAGCCGACCGCGAAACGCACGCTCGACGAGATTTGCGGCTCGACCTTGCCGCGCAGAATCGGGGTCACGTGGGTGAGGCCAAGCAGCGCCCCAGCCGCCAAGTAGCGACCGGAATCGAAGCTGGCTTTGGAGGTGGGTAACGTGAGCGTCAGCGGACGAACTTCCGCAAACGTACCGTCGGTGTCGGACGGACCGCGGAAGCGCCGCGCGTAAACCGCCGCCAGATCGGTGTCGCTGAACAACCACTCACCGCGCTTGGTGGTCGCGTCGTTGTTGGTCAGCTCGTGATACAGCGCGCCGTCGAGACGCAGGCTGAAGTGCTTGCCGGACCGCGCGTCGTCTTGCAGGTAGTAACGGGTCTTGGCGACGAAGCCCATCGTGTAGGTCGGGTTCGACGACTGCGGCGTATCCCCGACGCCCAATGTTTGAGCGGTCACGTTGTGCTCCCAAGAGAACACGCTGTGGTGGTAGGCCGGCAGCTTCTCCGGCTCCGGGTCGACCAGCTTGGCTGGGCCACGGTCGGCCGATGGCACCGTTTGCGCCCAGGCGCTGCCGGAGAAAAGGCACAGCATCGCCGGCATGAGCACCGAGCAGAGCTTGCGGGCTTGGGGGGCCGTCACCGGGCCGGCACGCTACCACGCTGCTGGTGCCGGGGTCAGGCCTCGGTCGGCCGTCGCGCCGTCGCGCTGTCGCCGAGGCCGCCGCCGGGGTAGCATCCGCCGGCCCATGTCTAGCGCCCTCCCCGCGACCGAAATTACCGCCCTGCTCGGGCGCGGCACCCACTTCGAAGGCAAGCTCTCATTCGACGGGCGGGTGCGCATCGACGGCAGCTTCCGCGGCGAAATCAGCAGCGAGGACACGCTGATCGTCGGTGACGGCGCCGAAGTCGAAGCCGAGATCCTGGCCGGCACGGTGATCATCAAGGGCGGCAGCGTCAGCGGCAACGTCCGCGCCCGGCGCTCGATCGAGCTCTACGTGCCAGCCAAAGTCTCCGGGACGCTGCAAGCGCCTGAAGTATTCATGGACAAGGGAGTGCAATTTTCCGGGAGTTGCACGATGGCGCCGATCGACTGACCGATTCCACCCCCACCAAAACGCCGCCGCACTTCGTGAACTCTCCGGTGTAGTTGATTTGCGACACCCCTGACATGGCTTGCGGGATCCGCGCTCGGGGCCCATGTCACAGACCCCCGGGTGCTCGCCGAGGAACTAAACTTGGGCCCATTTCGTACAGTTATGCGAAAGCTGTAGAGTCAACGCCTCGCCACGTTCGCTAGGCATGCTCCCTGCAACTTCCGAGGTTGCGCCACCATGAAGACTTCCCGCGTCCTCCCCTTCGTCGCCCTGCTCGCTCTGGCCTCCGGTAATGCGCTGGCCAGCTCCCCGACGGACGTCACGCGTTTCGACTGCAAGCTACCCGAGAGCAGCCGGCCTGCTGGCGGCGCGCGCACGGTCGTCTCGGCTTCACCCGACCTGGTGAAGTCCGTCGTGCTCGACTTCGAGCACTACGCCCGCTACTTCGACCCCGACAAGGGCAAGAACCCGCAACGCAAGTGGGCGAGCCACGTCGTCGGCAAGAACGGCGACAAGACCGATCTCTACCTCGAGGTGCCGATCCTCAAGGGCGCCGCCAAGATCTGGGCGATCATTCGCTTCGATGCGCCGCAAAAGATCGGCGACACCGAGGTCGTCGTTGGCCACATGATCAAAGGCAACGTCGACAAGCTTACCGCCAAGTGGAAGCTGCGACAAACGGCTGACAACGGCACCGAGCTGCAGCTCGAGTTCTTGGTAGTGCCTAAGCTTCCCGTCCCCGACTCGCTGCTCTCGAACGAAGCGCGCAGCGCGGCGTTCAAAGCCGTCTCCGGAATGAAGGGCGAGGCTCTGAAACGCGCCGGCGGCAGCTAACGAGCACGAGCACGAGCGTCGAGCACGAGCGAACAGGAAGGCGGGAAGACGGGAAGGTAGAAGAGGAAGGTTTTTGGGTGGGCGGACCGGATAGGCCGCCGCAGTGGGTTCGCCAGCGCGCTTCGGCCGCTTGCGTGAGCCAAGAAAATCTTCCCGCCTTCCCGCCTTCCTGTTGTCTCGGCTGCTCCTCCGCCGGACATTGCCTGGCAGGCGTGGCTTGACGGTACCGTCGTGAGCCGGTAGCCGAGGCTTGTGCGGCTTCACCTCGTGCCCAGTGAGCGACAGGTCGAAGCCTTGGCGCGCGAAGGACACGCCGCCAAGACGCTTCGTGGATTGATTTTGGAGCTGGCAGAGCCCGCAGCCGCGGGGCGTGAGCGAGCCGGTCCCGAGGTCACGCGGCTGATCGCCGAAACCGTCACGCCCAAGCCCGAGCTCGCCGAATTGCTCGACGCCGGACTGGGCGCGCTCAGAAAGATCGGCGTGGGCGTGGCACAGCTAGCGGCGCTGCCCGGTGGGCGAGCGCGACTGTTCGCGCAAACCTTGGAGCGCGCCGACGTGGCGTTAGCGCGGGCGGGTCTGCGCGACGAACGGGGCGACGCTTGGTTGGCGGCGGTCGCCGTCGACGCAGCGAGCTTACCCGGCGTGACCGAGGTAGTCGTCGTGGCGTGGGCCCGGCTCGGTCCGGGCGAGTTGTCGTTGCTCGAGCGCCTGCACCACGAGCTGCATCGGCGCGGCGGGGGCGTCACGCTGCGTTTCCCCGGCGTCAGCGCCGACGAGTCGAGGCGCGCTGTGGAGAGCGAACAGGCACGACTCGAGGCGCGCTGGGCCGAGCACAACGACGCGCCCAGCGTGGTGCGCGACGACGACCAACCCGCCGGCGGCTTGAAGTTGCGGCTGACGCGGACACCCAACCTCGCCAGCGAAGCCCGCGCGGTCGTGCGCGCCGTGCAGGAAAAGCTTAGCGCGGGCGGTCGACTCGACCGGATCGCGATCGTGCCGCTCGAGCTGTCGGAAGCCTTTCTCGAGGAGCTGCGCTCGGCATTGTGGGCTGCCAAGCTGCCGTTCAGCGAGCCGCGCGGCCGCCCGCCGATCGCCGGTCCCAACGTGCACGCAGCGCTCGAACTGCTTCGACTCGCTGGGGGGCCGATTCGGCGCGACGCGCTGCTCGACGTGTTGGCGGCGCCTGGACTTTGCCCCGAGCGCTGGTTTGGCGACAGCGGGCACGCGGGATTGCATGCCTTGCGCGAGCTTTTGGCGCGGACGCCGGTCGGCGTGGACCGCGATGGTCGCTTGCTGTTGGCGCACGCGCGGCGCCTGGCTGAGCAACGCGCAACGCCGACCGGAGCCGCGGCGGTGGCGGCGCTCGAGCGCGTGCTCGACGATCTACGCGGCCTGGGTTTGGGTAAGACGCGCGCGGCCCGGGTTCGCGACTTTTCGGCGCTGGTCCAAAGCTTGGGGCTGCTGCAGGTGTCGTCCGGCACGCTGCGCTTGGCGCTCGACGCGCGCGACGCCGGAGCACCGGGCCTCTTGACGGCGCTCTCCGACGACGCACGCGGCAGCGCTACGCTCGCGGTCGCGCTGCAACGGCTGGTTGAAGCCGCGGAGCGCCTGGGTTTGTCAGACCTGGCCGTCAGCCCGCGCGAGCTGTCGGCCGAGCTTTTGCGTGCGATGGAGGGCGTGGGGCAGTCACGCGGAGCCGCGCGCGCCGCGGCGGTCGCGATTGCGCGGCCGCTCGAAGTTGCGGGTCTCGCGCTCGATTTGGCGGTGGTGTGCCGAGCCTCGGCGGCGTGCTTCAGCAAGACTGGCTCGACCTCGGCAGCGCTGTGGCTGGGCGCGGAGCTGTGCGACGCCTTGCCGCGCTTTCAACGCCCGCCGAGCGCGCGCGACGAGGAAGCCGCGTCCCTGACCGCCTTGAACGCACTCTTGGCTGGCGCCGACGAGACCGAGCTGGTTTGGTCGACCAGCGACGGCAGCAGTGACACGCGCGAGAGCCGCTTCGTCGAAGCGCTGGCGCAGGCCGTAAACGTCGAGCCGCGCAACGAGCCAGGCTCGCCGCTCGCCCCCGGAGCGCGCCGCATCGTGCGCCTGCCGCGCGCCACCGAAGCCGTCACGCTGCGCGCCAACGCCGAGCTAGAGCGGCTGGCTTTTTTCTTCGGCCGGGGCGCGCCCTCGGCCTTCACCGGTGTTGTGTCGGAGCTTTCGGCCTGGGTCGCCCCGGAGCTGCCGCCGCTGCCGGTCACGCGCTTGGAGCGCTACGCCGATTGCGCGTTCTTGGGCTTTTCGTCGATCGTGCTGCGCGCGACGCGCGACGAAGGCGTAACCGACGCGCTCGGCGTGCGGGAGCGCGGCATTTTGATCCACGCTGCCGTTGCCGAGGCGCTGCAGGCAATCGCCGGGCTCGATCGCCCCGACGACGAGCTATTGACGCTTGCGCTCGCAGCCGCCGATCGCGCGCTCGAAGCCCACGCCGGCTCGGCCCTGCGCGGCGCCGCGTTACGCACGACGCGCGGCGACGTGCGCAGCCTGGTGCGTTGGTCGCTCGAGCACCGCGAGTATGCGTTCCGAGAAGCCGAAAAAGGCTTCGGCGAGGGCGAAACCTGGGCGCCGCTCCAACTCGGGCCGTATCGGCTTTCGGGGCGTATCGATCGAATTGACGTTTCGAGCGATGGCAAGCGCGCGCGCGTCATCGACTACAAGTCCGGGATGCCGCCGTCACGCAACGACGAGCACGCCTTGCAAGGCTGGCTTTACGCGCGCAAAGTCGCCGCCGAGTTGGGCACGAACGAGGTGCAGAGCCTGTACCTGGGGCTGCAGCGCCGCGTGCCGATCCCGAGAGAAATCTACAGCGGTAGTCCGGACGGCACCGAGCTCATGGAGCGTGAACGGTTTGCGCTCGGCAAGCTCGAGGAGCTGCGGCGGGGGCTGGTCATGGCCGAACCGTCACGCCCCGGCCGCTGCGAACGCTGTGACGGCCGCGACCTTTGTCGACGTCCACTGTCGGCGCCGGCGCCCGACGAAAGCGGAGACGACTCGTGATCCCCGGCCTGGCCAAGAACGCGGTCGTGGCCGCCAGCGCCGGCACCGGCAAGACCGAGCTGTTGACCAGCATCTATTTGGGGCACTGCTTGGGTCTGCACGCCGGCTCAGCGTTGGTGTCGCCGACGCGCATCGTCGCTACGACATTCTCGCGCGCGGCGGCCCGCGAAATCCGCGAACGGCTCGAAAAGCGCTTCGCCGGCGTTGCCGGGCAAGATGTGGCCGAGCACGAAAAACGGCTCGGCTTAGGCCTCATGGCGCTGGCTGCCGAGCGCGGCATATCGCGCGCCGAGCTGCAGCGACGTGCCGCCCGAGCCTTGGACGAGCTACCGGACGCGTCGATCGACACCCTGCATAACTTGTGCGCCCGAATCCTGCGCGAGCATGGCCTCGAGCTTAACATCGCGCCCTCGTTCACGATTCTCGAAGAGCAGCGCTCGCTCGAGGATACTGAGCAGGCGATTGACGAAGTCCTGAGTGAAGCGCTGGCCGGCTCCGGACTGCCGACGCTCGGCGCACAGCAGCTGCTTGACGCCTCGGGCGGCCTCGATCGACTGCGCGGCTGGATGCTCGCGCTGTTGGCGCGGCTGGACGACGAAGGCTTGGACGCGACGTCGCTCGAGCGCGGCGACGAAGGTGCCGCCGCGCGCCGGACGCAGCTCGAGCTTTACGACGTCTGCCGCGAGCTCACCAGCGAGCCTGCGTCGCCGCGTGCCGCGCTTGCCCAGGCTGTGCTGGATGCGTTGGCGACGGCTGAAACGGGCTTGCACGGCGACCGGCTGAGCCGAGCCTTCGCGGCGCTGGCCGGCGAGAAGAAAGGCCGCAAAGCCGCTGGTTCTGAGGCGCTCAAGGCGCTGCTCGAGCGCACGCGCGGCACGAACAACAGTGAGCGCGCACGCGCGCTCGTGCGGCTGATCGTCGAAGGCCCCACGCTGGCTGCGCGGCTCGAAGGCGTCAGCCTGGTCATCACGGAGGTCCAGCGGCGCTTGCGCGAACGGCACGTGGCGCAGCACAGCTTGGGCTTCGGTGATCTGCTGCGCCTGACGCGCGATGGGTTGCGCGACCAGCCGGAGGTGGCGCGCGCCGCCGCATCGCGCATCGAGCTATTGCTGGTCGATGAGTTCCAAGACACCAGCCGCGTGCAGTGCGAGCTCTTGTTACTGCTGCGCGAGCGGCCGGAACGGAACCGCAACCGCGCGCCGGGCACGCTGCCGGTCGCCGCGGATATCGCGCCGCGCGGTTTGGTAGTGGTCGGCGACCGCAAGCAGTCGATTTACGGCTTTCGTGGCGCCGACGTCTCGGTGTTTGCCGAGCTGTCGACGGCGCTCGCCGGCGTGGAAGCCGCACGTCTGCTCGATTTGCCGGCCAGCGCGACGCCGCCCGACACGGCTCCGGTCGTGGCCGAAGTCTCGACCTTGGTCGACAGTTACCGTTCGGATCGCGCGATCGTCGACGCGGTCAACATCATCTCAGAGCGCGACTTCGCGCCGCGGCTCGATCGCAGCTTCGAAATTCGCTATGCGCGGGCCGAGGCGCTGCGCCTGCCCGAAAGCCGTCAAGATGGCGCTGCCGGC
Source organism: Polyangiales bacterium (assembly GCA_038230915.1). Classification (GTDB taxonomy): domain Bacteria; phylum Myxococcota_A; class Polyangia; order Polyangiales; family Polyangiaceae; genus PMG-095. Next base: position 21,429 of record JBBRMI010000015.1, read on the forward strand.
CGCTTCACGCTGCTGCTCGACGACGGTCTGACGCCCGACGCCGAACCGCTCGTCGCGCGCGCTGCCGGCGGCATGCGCAGCGCGCTCGCGATCGCCGGCTATTGCGTTGGCGCCCTGAACGAGGGCCGTGCGCTGGGCAGCCTGGCCGTGCTGGCTCGGCGCCGCGCCACCCTGCCCCTGCTCGGCTTCGCGCTCGATCACTTCGGCGTGCCGTACGTGGTTTCGGGGCGCGATTTGTACGGCACGCCCGAAGTGCGCGACGTGGTGGCGGCGCTGCGTCTTAGCCAAGCGCCGCGCGATCGCCACGCACTGGCGGTGATCGCCAGGAGCCCGCTCGGCGGCTTGTCAGATCAAGCATTGCTCGAGCTGAGCGATCCAAAACGCGGCCTCTTGCCGGTGAACGAATGGAAGCCGGCACGCTTATCTCGGGCCGATGACGTCACGCTGGCCGCGTTGCTTCAGCGCCGCGTAACGGCGTTTTTGCAGATCGCGCCGCGCGTTTCGCCGCGCGACGCGATCTGCGACGTGGTCGAGCGATTCGACCTCGCCAGCGTGCTCGCGCTCCTGCCGCGCGGCGCCGTGCGACTGGCCAACGTCGGACGCTTGCAAGAGATCGCCGCCACACATGGCGGCAACCTCGCCGCGTTCGTGCGCTTCATCGCGCGCCAACTCGCGCTCGAGACGGACGAAACCGAGGCCGCGGTGTTCTCCGCCGACGACGACGCCGTGCGTTTGCTGACGATCCACGGCAGTAAAGGCTTGGCTTTTCCGACGGTAATCCTAGCCGACGCCGAGGCGGTCGAGCGGCCGCAATCAGCTCCGGTCGGCATCCTGCGCCGCGCCCAGAATCGCCCGCTGCTCGTTGTGCGGCACGCGGGCGAAGACGGACCGATCATCACCGACACTCAAACCGAGCTGTCCGAAGACGCGACCGCGCGCGCTCACGCCGAGCGGCAGCGCCTCAGCTACGTAGCGCTCACGCGCGCCCAGCACGAGCTGGTGCTTGCGCTACCCGCGCGGGCGGGCACCGGCTCACTCGCCAAGACCGTGCTCGACCTGCACACGGAAGGGACGTTCGCCGGCATCGCCGGCTTGCGTGAGCTTTTCGTGAGCGAGCTGCTAGCCGCGCCCCGCCTACAGCTCGCGAACACCGCCCCGGCCGAGGATCCACCGCCCGCGCGCGAAGCCAAGAGCACCGCCGTGGTGCTCGGCGTCACCGCGCTCAGCGATTTTCAGATCTGCCCGCGGCGCTTCAGTCTGGTCCAGCTGCATGGGCTCAGCGAGCCGCGGGACGGCGCTCCCGCCAACGCCAGCGCAACCGACCCGGACACGGATCTGCGCTTGGCCGGCATCGCCGCGCACCACGTGCTCGAGGTTTGGCCGCTCGAACGCTGGGGCGAGACGCCCGACCCAGCAGCCTTGGCGGCGGCGCTCGAGCGCGGTGGGTTGGCCGCCGCTTCCGAAGTCGGACAGAAAACGCTCGGCGGCTTAGCGTGCTTTCTGGGCGGCGCCTACGCCGCGCGCGTGAAGCGCGAAGCGGTGCGGGTCGAACGCGAAGTGGCGCTCACGGTGACGTTGCACGGCCCGGCGCAGCCGGAGGGTCCCGCCAAGCGTCCGCCCAACGCCAACCCCGCCCAGCTCGACCTGTTTGCGCTGGCCGCCCTACCTGCGCCAGCCGCCCCGAGCGCGCCCCCGTCCGGGTCAACTGGACCTCAATCGCCCACGCTCGTGATCAAAGCAACGCTCGACTTGCTCGTCGAATTCGCGGACGGCAGCCTGCACGTCATCGACTACAAGCGAACACGCGGCGGCAGCGGCGATCACGCGCGCTACGGCCCGCAGCTGGCGCTGTATCGCAGCGTCGTCGAGCGGCAATTCGGCAAGGTTCCCAAGGTTGGGTTACTCCACCTCCTGGGTGATGCCGACGAGCCCGCGTGGCTCAACCCCGACGCCGCCGAGCCAGCGGCGATCGCGCGCGCATTCCTGGCGGCGCGCGCGCAAGACGAATGGGCAGGTGTGCTCGAGCCGCGGTGCCGCGCGGTGAATTGTGGTTTCGTCGCGAGCTGTCATGTCAGCGCCAGCGGCTGAGTCTCTCGAGCGTGGGGGTCGCGGGTTTTTTCCGCTGTGTTTCTAGTTTTGTTCGCGGACATTGAAGTGGACCGGCTGCGTGCTAACCAGCGCGCGCCGGTGGTTCGGCGGACGGTCTGTGAACTCTGTACCGGTCCTCGCCAGCTTGCGCGTCGCGTCAATCCGTGCGAGACGCGCCTTAGCGCCCACGACGCCTGACCGAAGCCCCCGATCATCTTATACTGCTCGTCCCGCCAAGCACTCGCGTCACCCCGCTCACCCAATTCAGCAGACAACGATCCATGCCGCTTCCGCCCCGCCAAGGACTCTATGACCCGCGCTATGAACACGACGCCTGCGGCGTCGGCTTCGTTGCGAACATCAAGGGAGAGGCTTCGCACGATATCGTCAAGAAGGGCGTCGATATTCTGCTCAACTTGGTGCACCGCGGCGCATGCGGTTGCGACCCGCTGACCGGCGACGGCGCCGGTATTCTGCTGCAAGTCCCGCACAAATTCTTCAAGCGCGCGTGCGAGTCCGCCGACATCGAACTGCCGGAACCCGGTCGCTACGGCGTGGGCCTGGTGTTCCTGCCGCGCGATCGGAATGATCGCCGTCGGTGCCAGCAAATCCTCGAAGACAAGATCTTCGGCACCGGCCAGCGCTTGATTGGCTGGCGCGACGTGACCGTCAACGAGGCCGCGCTCGGCCCGATGGCGCGTGCGAGCGCGCCGGTGATTCGTCAGGTGTTCATCGGTTCGTCGACCGATGAAGCGCCGGCATTCGAGCGTAAGCTGTTCGTGATTCGGCGCTGGGCCGAGCGCACGGTGCGCGAGAGCAACATCGCCAGCCGTGGCATGTTCTACATGCCGAGCCTGTCGTCCAAGACGATCATCTACAAGGGCTTGTTGTTGGCCGAGCAACTCGCCGGTTTCTATCAAGAGCTCGAAGATCCGGACATGGTCAGCGCGCTGGCGATGGTGCACCAGCGCTTCAGCACCAACACCTTCCCGACTTGGGAGCTGGCGCAGCCGTTCCGCACGCTGGCCCACAACGGTGAGATTAACACCGTGCGCGGCAACGCCGCCTGGATGAGCGCCCGCGAGCAGCTCTTCAAGGGGGAAATCTTCGGCGAAGACATCCGCCATATTCTGCCGACCATCACCCCCGGCGGCAGCGACTCGGCGATGCTCGACAACACGGCCGAGCTCCTGCTCCAAGCCGGCCGCTCCTTGCCGCACGTGATGATGATGCTGGTGCCCGAGGCCTGGCAAAACGACGAGGAGATGCCCGAGCACAAGCGCTCCTTCTACGAGTATCACTCGTGCTTGGTCGAGCCGTGGGACGGTCCGGCCGCGCTGGCGTTCACCGACGGCAAGCGCATCGGCGGTTTGCTCGATCGCAACGGCCTGCGCCCGGCGCGCTGGACCGAGACCAAAGACGGCATCGTAGTTTTGGCGTCCGAGACGGGCGTCTTGGATTTCCCGGCCGAGAACATCGAGCGTAAGGGCCGGCTCGAGCCAGGCAAGATGTTCCTGGTCGACACCGAGAAGGGTCGCATCGTCGAAGACGAAGAGATCAAAGACGAGGTCTGTCGCAAGAAGGCCTACGGCAAGTGGATCCGCGAGAACAAGATCTCGCTCGACGACATCGAGGCATCACCGCCGACCGCGACCGCACGCGAGCACACCACCTTGCTCCAGCGCCAGAAGGTCTTCGGCTACACCCAGGAAGATCTGAAGATTTTGATGGCGCCGATGGCCGGCGCCGGCGACGAGCCGCGCGGCTCGATGGGCACCGACACGCCGCTAGCGGTTCTGTCGGATCGCCCGCAGCTGATGTTCGCCTACTTCAAGCAGCACTTTGCCCAGGTCACCAACCCCGCGATCGATCCGATCCGCGAGGCGATGGTGATGAGCCTCAAGGCGTACATCGGCGGTGAAGGCAACATCCTGTTCGAGCTGCCCGACCAGGCGCAAATGCTCGAACTCGAAGATCCGATCCTGAGCAATCAAGATCTGGCCAAGCTGCGCGAAACGCCGCTCAGCACCGTGCGCACGCCGCCGACCCTGCCGATGCTGTATCCGGTCGCCGAAGGTGGCGAGGGCCTGAAAGCGGCGCTCGACGAGCTGTGTCGCCAAGCGTCGTTGGCGGTGCTCGACGGCCACGGCTTGCTGATCCTGAGCGATCGCGGCTCGACCGAGCACATGGCTCCGGTGCCGAGCCTGTTGGCGACCGGCGCCGTGCACAATCACCTGCTCCGCAATGGCACGCGGATGAAGGTCGGCATCATCATCGAGACTGGCGAGGCGCGCGAAGTGCATCACTTCTGCCTGCTGTTCGGCTACGGCGCCGGTGCGGTTAACCCGTACCTGGCCTTCGAGTCGCTGCATCAAATGGCCAAGGCCGGCACGCCGGGGCTGAAGGACGGCGACCAGGCCTGCGCCAAGTACATCAAGGCCATCAACAAGGGCTTGCTCAAGGTGATGAGCAAGATGGGTATCAGTACCCTACAGAGTTATCAGGGCGCGCAAATCTTCGAAGCGATTGGCCTGTCGCCGGATGTGATTGACCGCTACTTCACCAACACCTCGAGCCGCATCTCCGGCGTCGACATCGACGTGATCGCAGAGGAATCGCAGCGCCGCCACGACTTCGCTTACCCAAAAACGACCGAGCCGACGCCGTTCCTCGACCTCGGCGGGCAGTACCAGTTCCGTGCGCAAGGCGAGCGGCATTTGTGGGACCCGGGCACCGTCTCCAAGCTGCAGCACGCCGTGCGCATGGAGGACGTGAAGAGCTACAAGGAATACGCGACGCTGATCAACGACCAGAGCAATGGTCCGATCACGCTGCGTGGTCTTTGGGAGCTCGCACCGCACAACGCACCCGTGCCGCTCGAAGAAGTCGAGTCGGCCGTCGACCTCGTCAAGCGGTTTGCGACCGGTGCGATGAGCTTCGGCTCGATCAGCGGCGAGGCCCACGAAAACCTGGCGATCGCCATGAACCGCATCGGCGGGCGCAGCAACACCGGCGAAGGCGGCGAGCGCGACGAACGCTACGTGCCAGACGCCAACGGCGATCTGCGTCGCAGCTCGATCAAGCAGGTGGCGTCGGGCCGTTTCGGCGTCACGACCTACTACCTGGTCAACGCCGACGAGCTGCAGATCAAGGTCTCGCAGGGCGCCAAGCCGGGTGAAGGCGGCGAGCTGCCGGGCCACAAGGTCGACGCGATCATCGCCAAGACTCGTCACTCCACGCCCGGGGTGACGCTGATCTCCCCGCCCCCGCACCACGACATCTACTCGATCGAAGACTTGGCGCAGCTGATCTTCGACTTGAAGATGACCAACCCGAAGGCGCGCATCAGCGTCAAGCTGGTCGCCGAGGCCGGCGTCGGCACGGTCGCGGCCGGCGTCGCCAAGGCGCACGCCGACGTGATCCTGATCGCCGGTCACGACGGCGGGACGGGTGCTTCTCCGCTCACCTCGATCAAGCACGCGGGTATTCCGTGGGAGCTCGGTCTGGCTGAGACGCATCAGGTGCTGGTCAAGAACGATCTGCGCAGCCGCGTGGTTTTGCAGACCGACGGCCAGATGCGCACCGGCCGCGACGTCGTCCTTGCGGCGCTGCTCGGCGCCGAAGAGTTCGGCTTCGCTACGGCGCCGCTGGTCGCTTCTGGCTGCATCATGATGCGCAAGTGCCACCTCAACACCTGCCCCGTCGGCATCGCCACGCAAGATCCAGTCTTGCGTGCGAAGTTCGAGGGCAAGCCGGAGCACGTGATTCGCTTCATGTTCTACGTCGCCGAAGAAGCGCGTGAGATCATGGCCTCGCTCGGCTTCCGTACGATCCGCGAGATGGTCGGCCACAGTGAGCGGATCCAGGTTCGAAAGACCGATCACTGGAAGGCGTCGCGGCTCGACTTCAGCGACGTGCTCACGCCGATCGTTCCGGCAGCAGGCGTCGGTGTGTGCAAGCTGCAGGAGCAGGACCACGGCCTCGACAAGTCGATCGACAACACGTTGATCGAGCTGTGCCAGCCAGCCTTGACCGCCAAGCAGCCCGTGCGCCACACGGTCAACGTACGCAACGTCGATCGCACGATCGGCGCCATGCTGGCCGGTGAAGTCGCGCGGCGCTTCGGCAAGGAAGGCCTGCCCGACGGCACGATCAGGCTCGAGTTCAAGGGCACGGCCGGTCAAAGTTTCGGCGCCTTTGCCACCAGCGGAATGGAGCTGAACCTCGAAGGCGACGCCAACGACTACGTCGGTAAGGGCCTGTCCGGCGGCGTGCTCACGGTGCGTCCGCCAGCTGGCGTCACGTTCCGCTCGGATCAGAACATCATCCTCGGCAACACCGCGCTTTACGGCGCCACGTCGGGCAGGGCGTTCCTGAACGGCAAAGCCGGCGAGCGCTTCGCGGTCCGCAATAGCGGCGCGACCGCAGTCGTCGAAGGTGTGGGCGACCACGGCTGCGAGTACATGACCGGCGGCCGCGTGCTCGTGCTCGGCCGCACTGGGCGTAACTTCGGCGCCGGCATGAGCGGCGGCTTCGCTTACGTGCTCGACGCAGCCGGCGACTTCGAGAAGCGCTGTAACGCCGCGGTCGTCGACGACATCGAAGAGCTGGGCGCCGACGACGCGGCGTTCGTCGCCGGGTTGATGGAAGAGCACGTCAAGCGCACCGGGAGCATCAAGGCCAAGGAGCTGCTCGCCGATTGGGACAACACCGTTCAGCGCATGAAGAAGGTGTTCCCGAGCGAGTACCGGCGCGTGCTCGAAGAGCAACAACTCAGAAACAAGGGACCTGACCGGCCGTCGATGATCCCGGCCATGCAGGCCGAGCCGAAGTCAGGTGTGATCGCGGGCGGCTGAGCCGGCCGTCCTCGCATCACCAGCCCTTCCGATTTGGAGACAAGGTAAGAACGTGGGCAAAGTCACCGGTTTCTTGGAGTTCGAGCGTCAGGATCCTTCGAAGCGCCCTGCGCGCGAGCGCGTGCACGACTATCGTGAGTTCGAGCTACCGATCGTGCAGGACGACCTGGTCAAGCAAGGCGCGCGTTGCATGGATTGCGGCGTTCCGTTTTGCAACACCGGCTGTCCGCTCGGCAACTTGATCCCGGACTGGAATGATCACGTCTATCGGAATGAACCCGAGCGCGCGATCCAGGCGCTCCACGCGACCAATAACTTCCCCGAGTTCACTGGCCGCGTGTGCCCGGCGCCGTGTGAGGCCGCGTGCGTGCTCGGCATCAACGACGACCCGGTCAGTATCAAGCTGATCGAGCGCTCGATCGCCGATCGGGCGTTTGCTGATGGCTTCGTCAAGCCGCAGCCCCCGCGTCACCGCACCGGCAAGAAGGTGGCGGTCGTCGGTTCGGGTCCGGCCGGTATGGCCGCCGCGCAGCAGCTCAATCGCGCCGGCCACACCGTCACGCTGTTCGAGCGTGACGACCGCATCGGCGGGCTCTTGATGTACGGCATTCCCGACTTCAAGATGGAAAAGTCGTTGATCGAGCGGCGCGTCCAGCAAATGACGGCCGAAGGCGTGATTTTCCAGACGAACGTCGACGTCGGCCGCACGATCACGGCCGACCAACTGCGCGCCGATTTCGACGCGACCGTGCTGACGATCGGCTCGCGCAAGCCGCGGGATCTCGAGGTGCCGGGCCGCGAGCTGTCGGGCATCCATTTCGCGATGGATTTTCTGACGCAGCAGAACAAGCGCGTCGCCGGTGACGTCGTTCCTGACGCAGGCGCGATCTTGGCGACTGGCAAGAACGTGATCGTGATCGGCGGCGGCGATACCGGCAGCGACTGCATCGGCACCTCGCACCGCCAAGGCGCAAAGAGCGTCACCAGCTTCGAAATCATGCCGCGCCCGCCGGAAGAGCGTGCCGGCGCGACGCCGTGGCCGCTGTGGCCGCTGATGCTGCGCACGTCGTCTTCGCATCAGGAAGGCGGCGCGCGTGACTGGAGCGTGTCGACCGAGAGCGTGAGCGGCGAGAACGGTAAGATCACGAAGCTGCATTGCGTTCGCGTCGAGCTAAGGGCTGGCAAGTTCGAGCCCGTCGCCGGCAGCGAGTTCGAAATCCCGGCTGATCTGGTGTTGCTAGCGATGGGCTTCGTGCACCCCGAGCATCCTGGCATCGTCGAGAATCTCGGGCTCAAGCTCGACCGCCGCGGCAACATCCAGGTCGACGGCAACTTCGCGACCAACCAAAAAGGCGTGTTCGCCGCCGGCGATTGCCAGCGCGGTCAGTCACTCGTCGTCTGGGCGATCGCCGAAGGTCGCAAAGCCGCTCGCGCCGCGGACGTTTACCTGATGGGACGCTCCGAGCTGGCTTAGGGCGCGCGAATGGCTAAGTCAGTCGCCCTCGCTGCCGATGCATCCCGGCTTTCCCGGCTGGCTTCGTTGCTCCTCAGTTACATACCGCAAGCCTTTCGCGGACTCTTAGGGATCAGCGGTCGGGGTCAGGGATTAGTCAGGGCGTGTCCCTAAATTGCTGATCCCCGTGAACGTGAACGCGCCCGTGCCCGTGCCCGACGGTCCAGAAGGAGACGTCGGCGCTGTTATGGGTAGGCCGGGGTTCCTGGCGCGGGCCAGGCCCGCGCGCGCCGCGTGCAGCTGCCCGCGCAGTTCAGGCTTTCCATCGGGGCTTGGGCGTGGTCCATGGACTGGCAGGATGGTTCGTCTACAGCTGGCCTCGCGGCATTCCCTCGATGATCCCGTTGGCTTGAACCAGAAATTCCAGCGCTAACTCGTAGACGTCCAGTCGTTCGTGATCGAGCTGCATCCGCCCCTATCGGCACGACCGCTCACCCCGTTGCGCTTTTCGGGCACGGGAACGGGCACGGGCACGTTCACGTTCACGGACGAGAATTCAGGGCCAGACCCTAGTCGGCGGAGCGGTCGAGGGGCGGCAGAGCCGCGCGGCCCCTCGACTCTACCCTCCTCTGAGCGGAGTTGTCGGCCCCGGCGATAAGCTCGCGCAAAGCGCGAGCTAGAACCACCTCACCCGACCTTGGCACCAGCAGATCCCGATCGAGGAGTGAGAGAAGACTCTGGAAAGCTCAGCGAGGCCGAGCGCCCGCCAGGTGTCAGTTCGGGCCGATCGGGGGGCATCCAGACGGAGAGCGGAGGAGAACTAGAATCTGATAGGATTTTCGATCGTGGCTCCAACCAAAAAAGCTACGAAGCCGAGCGGCACCAAGAGACGCAGCCTCGCGCCGTCGGCGCCGGAAGTGAAGCTCGGCTACGCGACTGCAGGCCGCGAGACGATGGCTGCCATCGAAGAGGAGTTGACGGCTCCGAGCTTGAGCACCGCCGAGGCGCCGTTGATCGAGATCTCGGAGACTCCGGCCGGGCGCGAGACGATGGCTGCGATCGCCGAAGAGCTAGCGGAGGCGATGCGTCCGCGGCTCAACACCTTGCCGTACGGCGACCAGATCTCGAACGCGCCTGGCGCAAAGTCGCCCAGCCGCATGCCCGCCCATCGCCCGACAGCCGAGCCGGCACCCGTGGGTGCGCCGAAACGCGACGACGGCCCGGAGGTCACGATCGGCACCGAAGCGGCTCCGCTCACGCCGCGCCTGAAGCCGGACGCACTGGAGATCTTCGAGCTTTTGACGTTCATCATCCGCGGCAGCATGGTCGGAGACCTTTCGACCGACGCGCTGCGCCGCCGCTTCGTCGAAGAGCACCTGCTAGAGCGCGTGCCCTCTGGCTCGATCGCCGACGTCGAACGCATCGAAGTGACGCCCTGGACCGCGAAGGGCACGATGGTGATGCGCCTCTGGTGCCGCAGCTAAGGGCCCGCGAATGGCCAAGTCATGGCCGTTCGCGGACCCTAAGGGCCCGCAAATTACGCCGGCAAGCCCGAAGCAATCGCCAGCCGAACGTGCTCGATCAACTCGTCGCGCCGCTCTTCACCGAACGCGTGCGGGTCGACCGGTGGATGCACCACGACGTTCACGCTGCAACCATCGGTGATGTGCGCCCCCTTGGCTGGCAGCACCGCGCGCGTGCCGATGATCGTGATCGGCAAGATGCGACACCCACTCTGCAGCGCCAGGTGAAAGCCGCCCTTGCGAAACGGGCCGAGCTGGCCGTCTTTGCTGCGCGTGCCCTCGGGCGCGATCCAGATCGACGTGCCTTCGTGCAGGATGTCGGTCGACGCCAGCAGCGTTTCGCGCGAACGTTCGCGGTTCGCACGATCGAGCGAGATGAAACCGGCGCGCGCCATCGCGCGTCCCCACACCGGCACGCGGAACAGCTCCTTCTTCGCCACCATGCGGATGCGACGGTCGAGCGCTTGGTAGATCACCGGCACGTCGTACAGCGACTGATGGTTCGACATCAGGACGAAGCTCTCGCCCGGCGTCGCATGCTCGGCGCCGGCCACGCTCAGCTCGATGCGCGCGCGCTGCACGATCGCGCGCGACCATTGGGCCAACCGCCGGTCGCACGCGCCTGCCGTCAGCGAGCCGCGCACGCTCTGCCAAATCGTCGGCACGCTGATGCGCAGCGTCTGCCAAATGGCGTGAGCGATGTGCGGCGCCGTCACGCGGCTAGTGTGCCTCAGGCCTGGCAGGTTTGCCCTTCGGGCGCGCGCTGGGCAGGGTCGGCCGATCGCCGGGCATCGAACCGTTCGAAAACAGCTTGCGGCGCTCCGGGGGCGCCTTCTTCGCGCCCGGCGGCGGGAACGTCTCGCTGACGTAGTAGGCGTCGAACGAGACCAGCTCGTCTTCGGGACGCTCGGTGAGCTTGTGGTGGCTCATCACGAAGTCGCGTACGCCGTTCCAGTACGCGCGAAAGCGGTCCTCGGCGATCCGCGTGTGGAAGTAGCCCCAAACCAAGTTCGAGCGCGGCGATCCCACAGGATGCACTTCGAAGACCGGCTCGCTGCCAGTCAACGGATCGAAATGGCGACCATCCTTGGTCCGCCCATCGATCACCAGTCGGCCGTCGCTCTGCGGTGGCGCCGGGGCGAACATGCTCCAGCCCTGAAAGATGCGTGGGTAGGTGACGATCGCCTCGAATAGATGCGGCCGCCCGTGCGGTTTGAGCGAGGGCGGCACCGCCTGGTTCTCGATCAGCACCTGCGTCGCGCACGCCGCCAGCACCAGCCCCACGGTGGACTCACGGAAACTAGCGCACAGCTTTCGCCACAGTAACCGCGCCGAGCTCGGGCCAGGGTCGAGCGCGTCAGCTTCCATCGGCACGGCTTCGAGCCCAAACTCCAGATCGAGCCCGGACCGCTGACTGACGAGCTGCGTGAGTCGACGCGCGACGCGCCGGCGTACGAACGGCGCCAACAAGAGCGCTGGCCGACGCCCGAACCACAAGGCATCGGTGACCGCCAGCAACGCGTCCCAACCCAGCTGCGATTTTTCGCCGGCGACGCTGACGCAGAAGCCCTTTTGCGCCTTCTTGGGTGAAGCCTCATCGAGCGCGCGAAACGTCGCCAGCCCGAGCCCGTCGAGGCGCTTGATGATCCGCGCCAGCATCAGCGACGCGCCGCTGGTCGGGTCGAAATGCACGACGCACGGCCGGCGCAGCCGCGTCCAGCGCTTGACCGCCCACGCCCAACCTTCCGCCGGAATGAACGCGAAGAACGCGACCAGCATCGCCCAAGAAAACGAGCCCAGCTGCAGCACCGAGTCGATCGACAAATGCAGCAACGCGACCAGCCCGAACGCCACCATCCGCGTGACGTGCGGGCGCCACGGCGACAGCAACAGCAACGGCACGCTGCCCTCGATCAGCAACGTGCCGAACGTCAGCAGCTTGATCGCGCCGAGCGGCAGAACCCCACGCAGCCAGGCTCCGAACCAGGTGACCAGCCGGTCTTGCTGCAGAAAGTAGTAAACGGCGCTGCCATCACGCCACGGGGCGCCGTTCTTGTGAAGGGTGTTGAAGAAGTAGATCGTCGCCCACTGCAGCAAGAGCGCGGTCACCGCCAGCGATACAACGGGGCGCGACTCGCGCGGCGGCTCCAGGCGCCGGTTCAGCGCCGCCTCGCTCGTCTCTTTGTGCGCGCGCAGTGAGGCGGCGAAGGAATCGACGCTAAAGCGGCGTCCCAGCGGCAAAAATGCGCTCCAAACCAGCAAGATGTCGAGCACCACCGTGCCGCCATTTTCGATCACCAGGTTGCGACTGTTCAGGCTCGTGGTCAGCACCAGCGCCAGCACCTGCATCAGCTTGGTGCGGTAGCCGACCAGCAATAGCAAGCAAACGACCAGGTGCAGCGCGAGCAAGCACTTCACCTCGAGCGGCGACCCGAACGCGAAGTAGACCGAGAACAAGCGGTCGCTCATCGGCCGAAACAGCGCAAAATGATTCGGCAGCCAACCCGCGTTGGATAGATGCGCCGCGACCTCCGGGAACTTGAACGCGACGTCGACCGCCAACAGCGCGCCGAGCGCGATTCGGAACAAGCCGAGCGACCGCGGATCCGCCGCGCCGTACAGCTGGACAAGCTGGTCCCAAAACCGCGCGGGCCGGGCGAGCTCTGGCGCCGCAGCCGGCGGCACGAGCGGGTACTTCACGGTCGACCTCGGAGCGGGCCGGTCTTCGTCAACCACGGTCGCGCGCCGGAGTCCTTGACGAAGCCGTAGCTGATTAGCTTTTCGGGCGGCTGCGTCTCGCCGTGCTTCTGGCCGGGTGGCGGCGATTTATCGCCGATCCACCAGACATCGAAGCTGACCAGCTGGTCTTGGGCCCGGTGCAAGTACTCGTGCTGGTTGATCAGGTAGTTGCGCAAGAACTGGCGCCGCCCTTGGTTGTGCGGCCAGCGAATGTGGTTGCTGTAGTCGCACCACAGCTGATCATGACCCCAGCCGCGCGGAGACTCGGGATCGAACTCTGGGGTGTCGTGCGTGAACGGGTCGAGCCGACGCCCGTCGACGGTGCGCCCGTCGACGACCAGACGTCCGTCATCGTAGGGCGGCTCGGGGGCGAACATGCCCCAACCTTCGAGCATACGCGTGTAGCCGATCACCTCGGTCATCCACTCCGGGCGCCGCAGCTGCAGGCGGCGCGACAGGAACGGGTTCGATTTGATCACCTCCGTCGAAAGCACGACCATCAGCATCAGCGCCAGCGTCTCGCGCGCCACCACGCGGCCGCTGCGCAGGTCGTCACCGAAACGACCGAGCCACGGCGACGACTTGGGCGGGACCGCCACGATCGCGCTCGGCACGCCGCACGCGCCCAGGCCGAAGAATGCGCTGATCCTCAGGCGATTCGCGGCCACCCAGCGGTACATCGCGCGTCCAACCCACGACAGCCCTGGCACGTAAAGCCAACCGACGATAACGATCCCGAACGGTAGAGCGCGCACGGCCAGCCGCACGGCCCGCTCTTCGAGAAAGAAGCGGCCGGTCGCATCCACGACCACGACGCTCGTCTCACACACTTTCGGGTCCAGCCCGGCCGGCAACCGCTGCGTCTCGTCGTTGCCGACGAAGGTCAGGCGCTGCCATGGGTCGAAGCGCTTGAGCACTCGACAGGTCCACAAACAAATCCCGCAATCGGAGTCAAAGATCACCGTTACGGCGCGCGCCGGGCGCCCGAACCAACGCCCCAGGAAGCTCAACTCTTCTTCACCGAACAGCATCAGAAAGAAGAACACCATCACGTACGAGAACGGACCGAGCCGTGACAAGAGCGCGATGTTGCCGTGTAGCCCGACGGCCAGGACGAACGCCAGGCGCCGCAGCCATTTCTGCCAAAACGGCACGAGCAGGATGAACGACAGCGTGCCTTCGATGACCAAGGTCATTCGCGTCAGCGTCGTGAACACGACGTACGGCACGTGGTCACGCGCCCAAACTCCGAGCGACGTAACGATGCGATCTTGGTACAAAAACCAGTAGATGGCGCTGTGGTTCTTCCAACCCACGCCGTCCTTGTGCACCCTGTTGAAGAAATAGATGACGCTCCACTGCAGTAACAGCCCGAGCACGACGATTGACACGAACGGCTCGACCGGCTTTGTCTCGCGCTGGTTCAGCTCGATCGAGCTGTGCTCGTTGACGTCGACCATCGAGCGCCGCAGCGCATCGATCGAGAAGCATCGCCCGAGCGGCAGAAACACGGTCCAAGTGGCGAGCGAGTGCGTCACCACCGAGCCGCCGTTTTCGGTGAACAGATTGCGCGAATGTAGGCTAGTGATCAGGATCGCGGACAGGATCTGAAACAGCCGCGTGCGATACCCGAGCGTGAAGCAGGCGAAGACGACGAGCGTGAGCGCGAACGCCACGTGCACTTCCTCGATCGTCGAGAACACGTGGTAGATCGAGAACAAGTCCTGCCCCATCGGGGCGAACAGCGAGTAGTGATTCGGTAGCACGCCGTCGTTCGAGAACAGCAGCCGCGCGTAGCTCCAGCGGTACACGAGCTCGCTTAGCAGCAGGCAGCCAAAGCAGATGCGGAACAGGCCGAGCCAGCGCGGGTCGAGGCTACGGTAACGCTCGTTGAGGAAGGCGATGAGCCGTCCGGCGGCCATCGGTGCCGGAAGCGAACCTGGTTTATCCGTGGAATCCATAAGCTTGGCGCGGGCCCCCTCCCACGGCGGCCTGCGGCGGGCGGACTGTATCAAAGGGGCCGGACGAGAGCAGCCGGGCGCGAAGTCGGAACACGTCCGGCACTCATTCTGTCGCTATAACAAGTAGTTACTTAAGCTGAGCCGGCTTGGCGACCGCGCTAGTATCGTGGTATTTCTCCGCGATTGCGGGCAGGCCCCCTCGAGCCTCGTGGTGCCGCGCTGCTCCAAGGAACTTCATGAACGTCAGCTGCACGTCTTGCTCGGCCAAATACGCGATCCCAGATGAGAAGGTCCGCGGCAAAAAAGTAAAGATCACGTGCAAACACTGCGGCACGGGCATCATCGTCGACGGGACGAAGATCGACTCACCGGCGGCGGCAGCGCCTGCCGCGGCGCCTGCTCCGACAGCTGCGGCGCCGGTCGCGACGGCGCCGATGCCCGCGGTGGCGCCCAAGGTCGCTGCGGCGGCTATGGCCGCTGCGCCCGCGGCCGAGCTGAGCTTCGACATCGCGTACCCCGACGATCGCCAAGAGACGTTGCCGGTGAGCGAGGTGGTCAACAAGTACGCGGCCGGCACGCTCGACGACTTGGCCTTCCTCTGGCGCGAAGGCATGACCGATTGGAAAGCGCCGTTCGACATCCCGGAGCTGGCCGCCGCGCTCAGCGCTCGCGGGCTCAAGCCGGCAGCAGCCGCAGCCGCGCCCGCCGCCGCGGGGTTTGGCGACGACGACGAAGCCACGAAAATTCAGGACTCGCCGTTCGGGCTCGAATCGCAATCGAGCGTGCCCGGTGTTTGGCACGAGCCGGCCAAGGAAGCGCAAAGCTCGCCGGAAGCCGCGTTCGATCTACGAGCACCGGCCGCTTTGCCGTTCGAGAAGGCCGAGCCTGCCGCGAGCCCGAAGCCCGCGGCAATCAGCCCCAAACCGGCGGCAGTCGGGCCGAAACCAGGAGCGGCTAAACCCGCCGCGGCTCGCCGCAGTGCAGCGCGCGGTGGCGGCGACCTGTTCGGTGACTTAGCAGGCGCCGGCAGTGAGGAAGACGAGTCGCTTGGCGCCGAAGCCAGAGACCTTCAACCGAAGATGACCGGGGCGCGCAACGAGAGCTCGGTGTTGTTCTCGCTCGACGCGCTCGTCAAGCAAGAGCAGAAGCCCGCAGCTACCAAGAAATCTTCGGCAGCGAAGCAAGACGACGCCGCGGCGATCTTGATGGGGACCGATTCGAGCCCCGGCCCGCTCGCAAACGTCGGCACGGGATCGTTCGGCGCCGGCTCTTTCGGGTCAGCGTTTGCCGCCCCTGACTTCAACGCCCCGGTCGCAGCGTTGCCCGAAGTGCGCGCGAGTGATCCGGTCGAGCTACCGAATGCTGCTCCCGCCAAGAAAAAAGGCATGGGCCTCTGGATCGGCATGGCTGCTGTCGTGGCGCTGGCAGGCGGCGCGTTTGCGACCGGCTTACCGGCAAAGCTCGCCGGCACGCCGCCAGCCCCAACGCCGACCGCACCGGTCGCGGCCGTGCCCCCGCCAAGCGCCGCGCCGACTCCGCCTCCGGAGGCCACGGCAACGCCTTCGACAGCTCCGACCGCCAGCGCTGCGCCCACTGCCGGCACTGGCGGCGCCGCCGCTACACCAGCCCTTAAGCCCACGACGCTGACGACGGCGGCAGCTACCAAGCCGGGCGAGGCCGCGGCAAAGCCGGCAGACAAGCCCGCGGAGAAACCGGCGGACAAGCCAGCCGATGCCGCTGTCGGCAACTCCCCGCCCTTCGACAAGGCAGCAGCCATCGCCGCCTTGTCGGCGGCCGCAGGCAGCGCCCAAAGCTGCAAGACGCCCGACGGCCCAACGGGTGGCGGCAAGGTGTCGATCACGTTCATGCCGAGCGGACGCGCCACGAATACGCAAGTGTCGGGCGATCTCGCCGGCACGGCAATCGGCGGCTGCGTCGCGCGGATCTTCCGCAGCGCCAAGGTCCCCGCCTTCTCCGGTGACGCCGTCACGGTCTCGAAATCGTTCACCGTGCAGTGAAGGAACGAGCGCGAATCAACAGGAAGACGGCTGACCACTCATCGCATCTTGCCCGAGTGAGCAGCGAACAACAGGAAGGCGGGAAGCCGGGAAGGACGAGAACCCCGCAGATTGGGGGTGGGCGGTACGGGTAAGCTCGACGCTAGGGATAGCAATTGGGCCTCAGTTGCCTGCTCGAACACCTGGAATTCTTCCCGCCTTCCCGCCTTCCCACCTTCCTGTTCGCTCGTTGCTCGAATCGCAAAATGCGATGAATGGTCAGAGGAAGACGGGAAGACGGGAAGATCAGATTTCTTGGTGGGCGTGCAATCAGCGGTGACCCAACCCGGCAGCGTTCGGGTCTCATTCGGTTGCTCGAGCAACAAAAATTTCCCGCCTTCCCGCCTTCCTGTTGTCTCGTTCGTTCTCGCTACGGATGAACGTAGACGAGCGTCCCTTCTTCGAATCCGCCCGTTGCCGAGTAGGCGCCGTGCCAGTGCTCGGGAACGGAGGGTGAGCTCCAGAAGAAGACGTAGCGCGCATCGATCGGCGCTAAGTTGATGCAGCCGTGGGAGCGGGCGCGACCGAAGTCATCGTGCCAGTACGCGGCGTGAAGCGCGTAGCCGCCCTTGAAGTACATGACCCACGGCACGTCACGTAGCTCGAACTCATGCTCGGATACGGCCGAGTCCATCGTGGTCGTGATGTGCTTCTGATAGATGCGAAATTGGCCGGTCGGCGTGCTCAGTGTCTTGGCAGGATCGCCCAAGCCGTCTTTGCCGGTCGACACCAGCGTCACGAACACCGGCTGCGCACCCTCGTACAGCACCAAGACTTGGTTCTGAATCGACACGTCGATCCATTTGCTGCTGCCGCGAGCCCAGCCGGGCAATTTGCTGCTCTTGGCGGCGGTCTTAAGCTCGGCGCTCGGCAGCCACAGGCCTTCGCGCGTCTCGACCATGCGCTCGCCCTGCAGCTCCTTCACCGAGCCAGTCAGGGCCAGCATCGCGCGGCCGGGGACCACGTCGCCGTCGACGAGCTTGGTCCCCTCCAAGCGATAGCTCTTCACGCCTCCGGCGCGCGCGAACGCCACCGGCAAGCCGACCTGTTTGATGTCGTAGCCGTGGAACGGCGAGCCGGAGTCGGCCTTCAGCTTGTCGGCGGGAATCAGCCGCGCGTCGGTCGACACCGCGAAACGCCGATTTTGCGCGTCCTGCCCGGTCACGAATGAGCCGATCAGCGAGACGCCGGTGTGGCGCTTCATGCGGTTGGAAATCACCGCGTAGCCCGGCACCTTGAACGTCGACACATTCGGGATCTTGCGACCACCCTCGAGCCACCACGGCACCTTGTCTGAGCCGTCGCCGCCGTAGCGCTCGCTCAACCCGAGCGGCCGCGCGCGGTCCGGAATGGCGCCGATCGCCAGCCCGCGCTCATCGAGCGGCACGTCGTTGGCGCCTACGTCGAGCTTGTCCCATTTGTCCTTCAGCTTGTCGTGGCTGCGCAGGTGGCGCTCGAGCCGCATTTCGTACTGAAGCTGCTCGTCCTTGGTCGGCACTTTCATGTAGGAAGGCGCGATCGACCGCAAGAAGGCATACGCGTATGGCATCGGCTTGTTGCGATCGGGCTCGACGGCGATCGCACGGACCAGCGGATGGTCGAGCTTGAGCGTGGCGTTCGCGCCGGCGCACACGAAACCGAGCGGTCGCACGGCGTACCAGCCTTCCGGACACCCGTCCTTGGTCACCGGCATTGCCGAGCGAGCCACCTTGGCGCCCAGGCGCAGGTAGCCAACCACGTCGGCCTTAGGGTCAGGTTTGGCGTAGACCGGCGCCTGCATCGTGATCGGCGCCAGCTGCGGCCCGTCAGCGGACGGAACCGGCACGCGCGACCAGTCATCGACCGGTGCGGTGATGCCGCCGTTCTCCGGTTTGACCCGCATCGCGGCCGGATCTTTCTTCGACAACCAGCTGTTCCCATCACAACCCGCAAGCGACAAGGCCAAAAGCAGCCCGAGCGAGGCCACCCGGACCCTGATGGTGGGCAGTCCAGTGCGAGCCATGCGGAGCGATGCCATCCCCTTGCCCATGCCAAAACCCGCGAGGGTGGCCAACAAACCGGCAGAAAGTCTTGCGCTGCCGGCTCTCTCGGGGAAGGCTCGCTCACCCCAAGCGTACCGAGTTCGACAGGAAGATCAGAGCGAGCGAAACATGGCCAAGGACACCCTCACGATCACCGATAACCGGAACGGCAAGACTTACGAAGTGCCGATCAGCGAAGGGACGATTCGCGCCCTCGATCTTCGTCAAATCACGGTCGACAAAGACGACTTCGGGCTAATGACCTACGACCCGGCGTTCATGAACACCGCGTCGTGTCGCTCAGCCATCACGTACATCGACGGCGACAAGGGCATCCTGCGTTACCGCGGCTACCCCGTCGATCAGCTGGCCGAGAACGCCTCTTACCTCGAGGTCGCATATCTATTGATCAACGGCGAGCTGCCGACGCAGGCCGAGCTCGACAAGTTCGTCGACAACGTCACGCACCACACGTTCGTACACGAGAACGTGCGCACGTTCATCGACGGCTTCCGCTACGACGCGCATCCGATGGGCATGCTGTGCGCCAGCGTGAGCGCGCTCAGCACGTTCTATCCCGAAGCCAAGCACGTAATGGATCGGGATATTCGCCGCGCGCAGATGGTGCGACTGATCGCCAAGATGCCGACGTTGGCCGCGTGGAGCTACCGCCACGCGATGGGCATGCCGTTCGTGTATCCGTCGAACGAGCTGAGCTATTCGGCGAACTTCCTGCAGATGGTCAAGCGCATCGCCGAGCCCAAGTTCGAGGTGCACCCGGAGATCGTCAAGGCGCTCGATGTGCTGTTCATCCTGCACGCCGATCACGAACAGAACTGTTCGACCAACGTGATGCGCTCGGTCGGCAGCTCGCGCGCTGATCCGTACGTGGCGGTGGCCGGCGCGGCGGCGGCGCTCTACGGCCCGCTGCACGGCGGCGCGAATGAAGCGGTCTTGCGCATGCTGCGCGAGATCGGCTCGTTGTCGAACATCCCGGGGTTCATCAAAGAAGTGAAGAGCGGCGTGGGCAGCCGACTGATGGGCTTCGGCCATCGCGTGTACAAGAACTACGACCCGCGCGCGCAGGTGATCAAGCGCCTGGCGGATCAGGTGTTCGACCTGGTCGGCAAGAAAAATCCACTGCTCGACGTCGCGCTCGAGCTCGAGAAGATCGCGCTCAGTGACGAGTACTTCGTCTCGCGCAAGCTGTACCCGAACGTCGACTTCTACTCAGGCCTGATTTACGAAGCGCTGACGATCCCGGTCGACATGTTCCCGGTCATGTTTGCGATCCCGCGCACGTCGGGCTGGTTGGCGCAGTGGGAAGAGATGCTGCTCGACAAGGACCAGAAGATCGCGCGACCGCGCCAGATCTACACTGGCTACGACGAGCGCAAGTTCGTTCAGATGAAGGACCGCACAGCCGCGGTCACGCCCGAGCTGAAGAGCGGCGCGAGAGAGACGGACTAGGCTCGTATTGACGGATGAGCGAGACAAGGTGGGGCGACCTGTCCCAACCGCGCAGAGGCCGAGTGAGTTGGGCGTCGAAAGGCGCTCGGCATCGCTGCAAGAATTTCGCCCTGCGCAGTCACAGCTCACCGGCATGGTGCTCGGCAACCGTTACAAGGTGCACGGTTACCTGACGCGTGGTGCGACCGCGCGCGTGTACTTGGCCGAGGACTTGATCGACAACCTGCCAGTCGCGATCAAAATGCTCGCGCCGGAGTCGAACAAGAGCCACGAGCTTTCACACCGCATGCTGCGCGAGGCCGAAGCCCTGCGCGGCATCGACCATCCGAACGTGGTCCGCGTGCTAGACACCGGTGAAACCGCCGGTGGCGTGCCGTATTTGGTGCTGGAGGCCTTGCCGGGTGAGACGCTCGGTGATTTTCTGCGCCGGCAAGGCACGCCGCCGTTCGAGCTGGCGCTGTCGCTGGTGCGGCAAGCCGCGCAAGGCCTGTCCGCCGCACACCGAGCTGGCATCGTGCACCGCGACGTCAAGCCGGACAATTTCGTGTTGGTCGGTCCCAGCGACGAGCCGTACGGCTTGAAGCTGATCGACTTCGGCATGGCCAAGCTCGACGGCTCCGGCGGGACGAGCGGCACTCACACCATCCTCGGCACGGTCGAGTACATGGCGCCCGAGCAGATCTTGGCTGAGCCGGTCGACGCGCGCACCGACGTGTACGCTTTGGGCGTGGTGATGTTCCGGCTGTTCACGGGTGAATTGCCGTTCGACACCAACGCACCGGCGGATCTGCTGCGCCACCAGCTGTTCAGCTCGCTGCCCCCGCCCTCGTGGCTGGAGAACGACATCGACGTACGGCTCGAGCGCATGATTTTGACGGCCACGCGCAAGAACCCGGCCAACCGCTACCGGGACATGCAACAGCTGGTCAACGACCTCGACGCGCTGATCGGCGTGTCGGCCAACGAAGTCAGCCAGCGGCCTCCCCCGGTTGCGCCCGACGCCTATTCGCCCTCGACGCCCCGCGGTTCCGAAGCTTTGGCCATTTTGGCCGAAAAATTCGGGCGCTACGCCTCGATACCGCCTTGAAGTAACCTGGGCCCCGCATGCTGACATTTAGCAAGATCCTTCAGCTGCCCGCCCGCCAAGCCCGGTTTCTGGCGAGGCTTTCGCGAGGACTGGAGCGGAGCGTACATTGGTACGTGAGCACCGGACCGGAGCGAAAACGAAGCCAGGATCGGCGGGCGTGCTCAACAGCAGAAATGTGATGAAAGCTCAACCCGCATGAGGCCTGGGCTGCTGCTAGCGACGTTCGCCTTGACCGTGTTGTGCGCAGCACGCGCGGACGCTTGGCAGATCGAAGACGTCATTCACCAGCCGTGTCACGAACGGATCAGCCAAGCAGCGCTCGACCGTGTGGGCTACGTGCAGGATCCGCCATCGCTCAGCGGCGACGACGCGCGCCTGCGCGACAACGTCGACTTCAACGCCTCGCGCTACGACGCCAATCTGTACGCGCTGTCGCTGGTGATCGGGGTCAGGAACGCCGACACCCACGGCGGCGCCAGCTTTTCTTTCGGCAACAACGCGACCGCCGCCAACGCGCCGGACGACCAGCGCGCGCACTGTCTGCGCACCGCCAGCCAAGACGGGGCGGAAGGCGACGCGGCCGCGGTCGCCGACTGCCGCGCGTGGATCGAGTCCTTGTACTGGCAAGCGTTGGGGTCGCTGGATAAAAGTGGCGACGTCTCGCCCGACGCGCGCACCGAGGTCACAGTCGCGACCGAGTTCCAAGGCAGCGTGTCGTACCGGTTGAGTGGGCTCTACTACTACGGCGGGCGCGCCATCCACGCCGTGCAAGACAGCTTCACCCACAGCTTCCGCTCGCCCGATTGGCATCACATCCGCCACGTCTTCAACTGGAGCGACCAGGTGAGCTGCACCCTGGACGAAGCCCGCGACGGTCACGGCCACGAGACCGTGCTCGACAACTGCAAAGACGGAGATCCGAGCGAAACCGAGCGCTTCGAGATCGCCACGCAGGCCTCCGCCGACCTATTGAGCGCGCTCACCACCTCGGGTTCACAGGCAGAACGTGCCCAGCGCATCGCAGATTTCCTGGAGACTTGGATGACTTACGAGCCGGATTGCACGCTGGAAAACCGCTACTGCGACGACGCAGTGTACGCGTGGCTCAAGCACAGTGATCGCTCGGACGCGACCATCTGTGACGGCGTGCTGGGTTGCCAAAGCGCGACCCCGCAGCCAGCGCACGGAACGAACCGCAGCCTGCTGTTCGCGACCGCGCTCGGGTTCGCGGCCCTCGGCCTACGGCGGCGGCGTGGGTTCGCCACGGCCCTGCTCGGTGTCGCGCTTGTGCTCACGCCCCGCGCCGCCCGCGCCGAAGAACGCGGCGACGAGCCGCCCGCGCCACGCGAGCCACGCCGCGTCGGTGGTCCGCGGCTCGAAGCGCGCGCCTCGCTCAGCGTCGACAACCCGGCCTATGCGTTCGGGGTCGCCGGCCTGTACGGCTTCAAGCATGCCGACGTCGGCGTCTTCGCCGAGCTGAATCCTTGGTACAGCATCGACCGTCGGCGCATGAGCCTGGGTGCCACTAACTTCGGCGTGCTCGGCCACTACTTGCACCCGCTGCGGCGTGATTTGGTGCTGCGCTTCGGCCTCGGCATCGGCTTTTCGATGTTGAACGCCGACATGCTCGGGGTGAACGCCGGCAACTTGGGCCTGTTCCTCGACGTGCGGGCGATGGGTTTGATCTGGGAGTTCGCCGACGGCGTCGCCTTGACGGCCGATCCGCTGGATCTCGCGCTGCCGGCGCCAGGGCTGACGGGCTGGCCAATCCTGTTTACTCAGCACCGCATGTCACTTGGCCTGCAGTTTGCGCTCTGAATCAAGCGCTGGCCTAAGGCGGCGCCTCTCCGTGATTGACGTTCACGGGCCATCGTGGGGATATTCTGACGATCCGCTTTTCCGAGGAGCCAGTCCCCCCCATGACGACCGCCAGCGACAAACTCAAACAGATGGGCGCCAAGATCGCCGAGAAGAAGGCCCAAGCCAGCGCCATCGGCGCCATCTTCAAGTTCGCGCTCGAAGGCGAAGGCGGCGGGAATTTCATCGTCAATCTCAAGGACGACCCCGGCGTCACCGAAGGCGACGGCTCGGCCGAGTGCACGATCCGCATGACCTCGCAGGACTTCGTCGACCTCACCGAGGGCAAGGCCAACGGCCAACAGCTGTTCTTCACCGGCAAGCTCAAGGTCGAAGGCGACATGAGCCTGGCGCTGCGGCTGCAGCCGCTGATGGATATCCTCAAGTAGGCCGACGTCCTACCTCGATGACCAGCACCAAGCGCAACCTCGAGATCACCTGGCCGCTATTCGGCGACTCTCAGCAGTTCCCGGCTGATGCCGAGCGCACGGTTACGGACTTCGAGCCGCCCGCCGCCGATCTGGCGGCGCTCAAGACCAGTCCCGAGCCGCCCGATACGACCGAACGCATCGAGCGCGAAGTGCGCCAGATGCGCGAGTCGCTGCCACCCGCCGCACCGGAATGGATGCGGGCGGCGCGCGCGCTCGCCGATTGGCTCGAAGTACGGATCAAGCGCGGTCAGGTCCCGCCCGTGGAAGAAGCGGCGATCGCGCGAACTTGGGCGGCCTTCTCGCTCGGCGGTGTGACCGAACAGGAGATCTTCAAGGTCGCGCGCGTCGTACAGCGGGCGCACTCGGCGATTCGCGAAGCGCGCGGCGTCGACCTGCAGATCGCGGTCAACGCCTGCGCCGGGGTGCTCTACGCCGGGCTACCGCGCACGATCCGTCAACGCATGCCGCTCGAGCGCGTGGCCGCCACCGTGCGCAAGCTGCACGGCCAAGCCGACAGCTGGGCCGCGATCGTCGAGGGCGTCTCTGACATCACTGGCTGGAAAGACTACTCGCGCATCCACGCCGCTTCGGTCCTGCGCGCTGTCATTGAAGCCGTGCACTGATGGCGCCGCTCACCACCGCCCCGCGCGTCGCTTACATGGGGCCACCGCGTACGTTCTCGCACGCGGCCGCGCTGCAGATGTTCGGGGAAAGGGCAGATTTCGTCGTGACGCGCACGATCCCCGATGCGGTCGAGGCCGCCAGCGAGGGTCAGGCCGACGTTGCGATCGTCCCGATCGAGAACTCGACCGAGGGCGGTGTGAACGCGACGATCGACGCGTTGTTCGATAGCGAGCTGACGATCTCGGCCGAGCTCGTGTTGGAGGTCGAGCTGTGTTTGCTGGCGCAAAGCTCCGATCTGGCCAACATCCGCCGCGTGACCTCACACCCCCAACCGCTCGGCCAATGCAAGCAGTGGCTCCGCAACCACCTGCCGCAGGCTGAGCTCGTGGTCGCCCTCTCCACGACCGCCGCCGCTCAAGAAGCCCTGAAGGATCCGCACACAGCCGCGGTCGGTAGTCGGCTCGCCGCCGAGCTAGGCTTATTGGTCGCGCGTCAGCGGATTCAGGATCACGAGGGCAACGCAACGCGCTTCGTCGTGGTTGGCAAGCACCTCACCTCGCCGACTGGCCACGACAAGACAACGCTCGTGTTTTCCACCCCACATGAACGTGGGGCGCTGCGCCGTGTGCTCGAGGTCTTCGACGAAGAGGGTTTAAACCTCACGCGAATCGAGTCGCGTCCGCTGCGCGGCCAGCTCTGGCAATACGCTTTCTTTACCGATCTCGAAGGCCATCGCGACGACCCCAACGTGCAAGGCGCGCTCGAACGGCTGCGAAAAGGCGGCGCGATGGTGCGCGTTCTAGGTAGTTATCCACGCGCGCCGAGCGCTCGGCCGCCGGCGTGAAATGAACAACGAAAACGGCGCATAACGCGCTGCATTAGGCGTCTTGCCCTGTGCGTCTGACATGTAGTTGTGTGTAGACACGAGTGGGCAAATCCTTTATTTCATTAAGCTGATGAACGGCAAGGCGCTCGAGCTGGATACGCCGGCGGACAGCGGTCTGCGCGAACGAGCGCGGCCAGCGTACGCGCTCCGTTTCGGAACGCGCGAGATCAAGCTCAAGTCACGTATCACCACCGCAGGCCGCAGCTCCGCCGCCGACATTCCGCTCGTCGGCGCCCTGGTGTCGAGGCGTCACGCGACGTTCAGCATCACCGAAACCGGCGTCGACGTCTCTGATCACGGCAGCCGCAACGGCGTGTTCGTCAACGGCGAGCGCATCACCGGACCGCAGGCGCTGCGCGCCGGCGACGTCATCACCATCGGTGACGACTCGCTGACGCTGTTCGAGCTGGAAGAACCGGGCGAACGCCGTACCGAAACGATTTCTGACATGCGCCCGGTGCGTCCGGAGCAAACGCCGCGCCTGCCGAGCTTCTCCGACGACGACGTGTCGATCGCTACGCGCCGCGCCGACGCGTTCCAGTTGCTGAGCGGGGTCGTCGACAAAGCGCTCGCCCTCGGTCGCGGTGAAGAGGCCGAGCATTTGATCGGCACGCATCTCGTGGCAGCCTTGGCCGACGCCAGCACCGGCCGCGGCGTTCCAGCCGATATCGCCCGCAGTGCCGCCCGCTACGCGCTCAAGCTGTCGGCCGCGACCGGCAAGAGCAACTGGTTGGACTTCGCAGTCCGCCTCTACCGCGCGCTGGCGCAGCCCATGCCGCTGCCGATCGTCGACGAGCTGTACACGCTGGTCGGCCGCGTCCGCGGGCTCGATCGCGCGCTGTTGCGCGACTATGTCGATTCGCTGCGCCTGGTATCCGACTCTTTGTCGCCCACGGAAAGATTCGTTTTGCAGCGACTCGAGGGTGTCGAGCGCATGGCGCGGCTGCAGTCGGACAGTGTGTAGGTCTCTTGGTTTCCTGGGGGCTACGCATGGACCGCATGGATTCTTGGTTTGCCTCTGACCCCTGATGCCTGACCCCTGACCCCTGCTAGCTTCCCGGCATGGGTAAGCGGCTTGTTCGTTACTTCATCCGAGGTTGCCTCGTTTCAGTTCCGTTGGCGGTCACGGCTTGGATTGTTTGGGGCACGCTCTCGTTCGTCGATCGGCTGCTGCCGTTCGCAATACCGGGCGTCGGCTTGGTCGTCACACTGTCGTTGATCACGCTGGTCGGACTGTTTACGTCGAACGTAGTCGGTAAGCGTGTGTTCCAGCTCACCGACCGGCTGCTGTCGGGCATGCCGCTCGTCAAGCTCTTGTACACATCGATCAAAGACTTGATTCGTGCGTTCGTGGGCGATCACAAGAGCTTCGATCAGCCGGCGGCGGTGGCGTTGACGCCGGGCGGCGCGCGCATCTTGGGCTTCGTGACGCGCGACGCGCTGCACATGTTGGGCATGCCCGATTTCGTCGCAGTCTACCTACCGCAGTCGTACAACTTTGCCGGACAGCTGGCGGTCGTGCCACGCGATCAGGTCGAGCTACTCGACGCACCGAGCTCAGAAGTCATGACCTTCATCGTCTCGGGCGGCATCTCCGGCTTCGGCCGTGGGCAATCACTGGTCCCACCGCCCACGCTCACCAGCGTGAATATCAAGAGGTGATTTCTTGTTCGCGTTTGGCGCATTTGTCAGCGCCGCGCGGTCGCATTGGCCACAGCGCGACGGGCGCGGGCGCTTAGCCTTCGAGCGCTTTGCTCGACAGCGTGAGCGCGCCGTCTTGCACGGAGTCGAGGATTTGCTTGGCGTCAGTCTCGGAGATTTCAAGCAGGCTGATGAGCTTTTCCAGCAAGGCTTGCTCGGACTCGCTCTGTTCGCCGTCGGCGTGCGTGAGCAGGGCCGCGTTCGCCAACAACAGTTCGCGATCTTCTCGGCTTAGCTCGTTGATCGGCGCATCGTCGGCCAGGGTGCGCTTCTGTTTTGCGTACTGCAAAAGCTCGCGCTCTTCCTCCTCGCTCGCGTCGAACCCGCACAGCATGCCTTCGATGACGCCAGCTTCGGGGGCCGCGACTTTACCGTCGGCCCAAGCCACCGCAACCAGGGACTTGACGATGTTCTTCTCACTGGGCGTCATCGGGCACTTACGATAGCCAAAGTCGCGAGGCGAATCGAGCAGCCTCGCTACGCCGCTACTCGGATGCCAGGTCGGGCAGCCTCAATTCACCTTTCCGCCTTCGCGGAACCCGTCAGGCGCCCCAAAAGTGAAAGGAAATTTTCCGGGCGCTCGCCTGCCCACCAGTGAGTCGGGGTACCGCCGTGTAGGTCCAGCCCAGGACCTGCTCGAGGCGCTCGGCGGTGCGATCGCAGCGGCGTCAAAGCGACGCTGACTCAAGCCGCGGATGCGGCCGCTTGCGCCACCTCGGCGCGTTGGTACAACGACAACCCGATCGACCGACCCGCATCGTCCTGTGCCAATCGACCTGCGACTCGGTCACGGCCGATCCGATGGCCTCCTTGCAGATTCTGTTGGGCTGCCCGACCGAGACCAGCGTATCGAAGTAAACGCCAGGAAAAGCCGGTCGCTCGCCGCTGCTGACGCCCCGCTGGCCTGGAGGCGGATCAGGCACTACATTCGCGCGCCTTAGCCATGTCTGACGCCGCGAAGTCCTCGTTCCAAAAGCCCGTCGCCGAGTTTCATCTGCCGACGCTCGAGCACGAGATTTTGGCGCTGTGGGACAAGCACGGCATCGAGAAGAAGAGCCTGGCCGGCAAGGGCCAGAAGCCGTTCGTGTTTTACGACGGGCCGCCGTTCGCGACCGGACTGCCGCACTACGGGCATCTACTGGCGGGCACGATCAAAGACATCGTGCCGCGCTACTTCGTGATGCAAGGCTTCGATGTCGAGCGCCGCTTCGGCTGGGACTGCCATGGCCTGCCGATCGAGAGCATGATCGAAAAAGAGCTCGGGCTCGGCGGCACGGCGGACATCGAAGTCTTCGGCGTGCCGAAGTTCAACGCGGCGTGCCGCAAAAGCGTGCAGCGCTACACGCGCGAGTGGGAATCCACCGTGCGACGCATGGGCCGCTGGGTCGACTTCGAGCACGAGTACAAGACCATGGACCCGGAGTTCATGGAGACGGT
Source organism: Polyangiales bacterium (assembly GCA_038230915.1). Lineage (GTDB taxonomy): Bacteria > Myxococcota_A > Polyangia > Polyangiales > Polyangiaceae > PMG-095. Next base: position 49,620 of record JBBRMI010000015.1, read on the forward strand.
GTGGTGGGTCTTCAGCCGGCTCTGGGAGCAGGGCCTGATCTACGAGGGCTTCCGCATCCAACCGATCTCGCCCGCGCTCGGCACGCCGCTGTCCAATTTCGAGGTGGCGCAGGGTCCGCAAGAGCGCGATCCGGTCACCAAGAAGGACGGACACAAACGCCGCCAAGATCCGAGCGTGACCTTGCGCTTCAAGCTCGAGGACGAAGACGCTTACCTGTGGGCCTGGACGACGACTCCCTGGACGCTGCCGAGCAACCTCGCGCTCGCCGTGCATCCCGACGTCGAGTACGCGAAAGTGCGGCTCGACGACACCGGCGAGGTGGCGTACGTGGAGCCGAGCCGGCTCGCGGACTACCAAGCGCGCGGTCGCGTCGGCCAAACCACCGAGCTTGCACGGCTGCGCGGTGTGGAGCTGGTCGGGCGCACTTACGAGCCGCTATTTCCGTATTTCGCGGACAAGAAGACGAAGGAAGACGGCTCGCGCTGGTGCTTCCGCGTCGTCGGTGCGGACTACGTCACGACCGACTCAGGCACTGGCATCGTGCATCAGGCGCCAGCCTTCGGCGAAGACGATTACCAGGTCGGGTTGCGCGAAGGCTTGCCGGTGATCCGCCCGATGGGTCTGACCGGTATCTTCGACGAGCGAGTCGCCGATTTTGCCGGGCAGTTCGCCAAAGACGCCGACCGCGGCATCATCCAAAAGCTGAAGAGCGAGGGCAAGCTCGTCGACCAAGACACGATCGTCCACGCCTACCCTCATTGCTACCGCACCGATCAGCCGCTCTTGTACATGGCGCTGTCGACCTGGTTCATGAAGGTCGAGCAGATCAAAGAGCAGCTCGTAAAGAACAATGCGCCGATCCGCTGGGTGCCCGAGCACGTCGGCTCCGGGCGTTTCGGCAATTGGCTGGAAAACGCGCGGGATTGGAACCTGAGCCGCAACCGCTTCTGGGGCACGCCAATCCCGGTTTGGCGCTGCGACAACTCGCTCAATGAGCTCGAGTGTATCGGCTCCGTCGAAGCGCTCGAAAAACGTGCTGGTCTGCCCGCAGGCTCCGTGAAGGATTTGCATCGCGAGTCGATCGACGACCTCACGTTCCCGTCGCTGAAGACGCCGGGTGGCACGATGCGGCGCATCCCCGAGGTCTTCGACTGCTGGTTCGAGTCCGGTTCGATGCCGTACGCCCAAAACCACTACCCCTTCGACAAATCGAAGCGCGAGTACGTCGAGCAGAACTTGCCGGCGGATTTCATTGCCGAAGGGCTCGATCAGACGCGCGGCTGGTTCTACACGTTGCACGTGCTTTCGACGGCGCTCTTCCAGCGACCGGCGTTCAAGAACGTGATCGTGAACGGCATGATCTTGGCTGCCGACGGCAAGAAGATGTCGAAGCGGCTCAAGAACTATCCGGACCCCAACGACGTGATCGAGAGCTACGGCGCCGACGCCCTGCGCGCCTACCTGATCGACAGCGCCGTCGTGCGCGCCGAGCCGATGAAGTTCGGCAAGGACGCCACCGACACCACCGGCGAGTGCGTCAAAGAGACCGTGCGCCTGGTGGTATTGCCGCTGTGGAATGCCTACGTCTTTTTGGCTACGTACGCGGTGGCCGACGGTTGGTCGCCCACCGCGGCTGATCTCGAGCTCAAGCCGAGCGGCGATCTGGATCGCTACATCTTGAGCCGCGTGGAGCGCTTCGTCGAAGAGCTCACGCTCGAATACGAACGCTACGAGCTCTCCAACCTGATCCCAGCGTTCACGCGCCTGTGTGATGACCTTAACAACTGGTACATCCGCCGCGGTCGCCGTCGCTACTGGCGCGCCAACAACGAAAGCGCGGCCGGCGACCGCGACAAGCAGGCCGCTTACGCCACGCTGCTGCGCGTGCTCACCACGCTTACGCGCGCGATGGCGCCGGTGATGCCGTTTTTCACGGAGTACCTGCACCAGCGCTTGATGGTCGATACCGGCCTGGCACCGGCCGGCGACAGCGTGCACGCCCGCCCCTTCCCGAAGGCCGACAAGTCGCTGATCGACCTCGACCTCGAGCAGCGCTTCGATTCCGCCCGCGCGGCGATCGCGCTCGGTCTCGTGATCCGCGAGCGCGAGAAGCTCGGCGTGCGCCGGCCATTGGCGCGCGTCACGGTGGCCAGCCCTGATCCGGCAGTGCAGAGTGCGATCGAACAGCTGTCGGACGCGCTGCGCGGCGAGCTCAACGTCAAGGAAGTCGTGGCGATCGCCGACGACTCCGCGCTGTGCTCGTTGTCGGCCAAAGCCAATTTCAAGCGCCTCGGCAAGCGGCTGGGCCCGAAGATGAAAACCGTCGCTGCGGCAGTCGAAAAGCTCGACGCCGACGCGATCGCGCGCTTGGAGCGTGGCGAAAGCGTGGAAGTCGAAGGCGAAGCGCTGCGCGCCGAAGACATCACGCTGTCACGCGAAGCACTGCCCGGAAACGCTTCAGAAACCCAAGGCGGCGTAACCGTGGTGCTCGACACCCATGTAACACCCGAGCTGGCAGCCGAAGGCCTCGCACGTGAGATGGTCAGCCGCATCCAAAACCTCCGCCGCGCCGCAGACCTAGCCGTGAGCCAACGCATCCAACTGTTCGTCGACGCCACAGGTCCAGTGTCCAAGATGCTCGAAAGCGCCGAGCTACAGACGCTGATTCAACGCGAAACGCTGTCAGTCGCGCTGAGTCGCGCGGCGCGCGCGAGCTTTCCGAACGGCGCGCACACCGTCGAAGAGAGCATCGACGGTGAATCGGTGCAGCTCGGCCTCGCCCCGGTTTGAGCGATGGCAGAGCCCTACCGCACCGGCATGACCGCAGCGACGTTCGTCGCTGGTGATATCGGCGTCTGGCGAATCGATGCGATTCGGCCGCTCGCGGGCGCGAGCCTGCCCGGCGCCGCGCGGCTCGAGATTCGCGACGGCGTCGCCAGCCCTCCGGACGCCACTTGGGCGCTGCGCGCCGTGTCCGGCCATGCGCGCTACGTGGAGCGGTCCGAGAAAGCCGAGCTGGACCGCCTGTCACCGCCGCTCGGTCGCTCCGAAGCGACCTGTGCCGCGCTGATTCCGATCCGCAAGTCGGACGCCTGGTGGGCGCTGCCGCAAGACGAGCGCCGCGCGATCTTCGAGGCGCGCTCCCAGCACATCGCCGGCAGCATGCCGTACCTGCCGCGCGTTGCGCGGCGGCTGTTTCATGCGCGCGAGCTCGGCGGGCCGTTCGACTTTTTGACCTGGTTCGAGTTCGCGCCCGAGCATGCGCCGGCGTTCGACGAGCTACTGGCGTTTCTGCGCTCGCGCGAAGAGTGGCAGTACGTCGAGCGCGAAGTCGAGCTGCGGCTGAGCCGCTGAGCGGCATTGATAATTGCCGCTACTTCGCGGCGGAGATCCTGTCGATTTGACAAGGCCTTCTCGCTACCCTTCACCGCGCACCGCAGCCGCAGTTGGTCACGTCGGCGTGGCGCACCAACTCATTTCGAGTGGCGAGACGTGCGATGGCAATGACCACGCCAGAGCACTGCGGGTGACGCGGCGCAGTTGGCTGCGCCGACCGTTCGCATGGCGCTCGTGCACTGCGTTCACGAAGGCGTGTGCAGGGCGCTTCGTCACAGCGCCGCGACGACGGCTCGGGGCTCACGGGCTTTTCGGCACGAAGTGAGGTTCGCCGCAACCCCCAGGAATGACACAGAGTCGGCCCAGGCTCAGGCCCGAAACGCCGACCGGCGAGATAGCGCGATCACCCGTCGGACGTGGCGACATGAGCTGAGCAACGCCTATGGCACTCGCAGGAAGCTCAGTATGACCCTCGCAGTCGGCGACTCGACTCAGTGCATGACAGAGAGCGCGAGAGCGCAGCGGAGCGCGAGGGCTGCGACAACGCGAGCGTCGCCTGCGCAGCGCGACGGAAAGCTCGTTCGGAGCCGTTTAGTGTCCGCTGCTGCGTTGCCCCGTTGCGAATTCTTAGCCGTCGAAAGACCCGTTCAAAGCGGCTTCCAACGCCTTTACAGATCCACTCGGGGCTGGTTTACTCGCGCGGCTTTCAAGCGCCGAGTCGGCTTCAACGTTGCCGCTTTCGCGTGCTTGGGCACGAGCTAATGTCCCGCCAGCCAGTCTTCAGGCGCGCGCGGACTCGGAGGCTGTTAGATGCGATCACGTTGGTTTGGACGCGCGATGACCCTAAGGATGCAGGCCGCCACAGCGCTCCTTGGCGGGCTGCTCTGCAACTGTTCCGAGAACAACGAGGGGCAACGTCACGACGCCCCCGCCCCCGAGCGCCAACATGCCCGCGGCGACTGGTGGCGGCTCGAGCGCGGGCGGTATGTCCGGCGGCGGCAGTAACAGCGTCATTCCAAGCGGCGGCGGCAGCTCTAAGGATCTGACCAAGCCCTGGCCAAGCGCCGGCTGCGGCAAAGAGAAGCCCGCCGATCAGGTCGAGACAATCCCCGGCACTCGCACTGGCTACACCGAGTATCATGTGACCCAAACCGGCGCGACGCTGGGCACGGTTGACACCAGCAAGGCTGGCGAACGTCAGTTCTTCGTTCGCGTACCGTTCGACTACGATCAGAATCGCCCGTATCGCATCGTGTACGTCGGCCAAGGCTGCGGCGCGCAACACGCCGGCAAGACCAACACCTACCCGCTCTTCAACGACACGCAGGGCGGCACCGAGCAAGCGATTTTACGTGGGCGTGTCGGTGCCCGACAACGCTGCCAACCCCGGTTGTTACGACAACAACAGCGGCCCGCAATCGCAAGAGTGGGAAGCCTTCGATCTGATGCACACGTTGATCGAAAGTAAGTTCTGCGTCGACAACAACCGGATCTACGTAGCGGGCTACAGCACCGGCGGCTGGCTTTCCAACATGTGGGGCTGCTACTTCGGTGGCACGCCCTCGCCCCCGCTCGACGCGCCGGACGTGGCAGCGGGGCTGCAGCAACGCAAGTTCTCGCCGCATTGGGCGATTCGCGGTCACGCCAACGTGACGGGCTCGAAGCCAGACAATCAGCCGGTGCCGTGCAACGGTCCTTCGGCAGGCTTTTGGCTGCATGATGCGCTCGACGGCTCCAACCTGATCGCGACCAACATCGCTGCGCTCAACTTGAGCCTGCAGACCAACGGCTGCACCGGTAACTACAAAGACGGGCCGAAGCAGCCCTGGGCGCCGGCCGAGAAGATCATCGGCCTGCAAGGCGGCATCTGCCAGGAGTACACCGGCTGCCCTGCCGACGTAGCCAAGAACTACCCACTGGTTTTCTGCACGACCAGCGGCCTCGGCCATGCCGACCAAGCATCGAGCTCCATCCCCGCTTTCACGACGTTCTTCAACTTGATGGATCCCGCACTGTAAGCCTGAACGACGAGCCGTTCCGACGATGTTTTTGGCTACGCTCCTCTTCGACAGCCGTCGGTGCGACTCAAGCACCGGTCGGGCACGCGCTGCATCCTTGCTGTGTGGTGGGCTCGCGCTCTTCGGCGCGATGGCGCTGCTGCCGGGTTGGACGACCGCGCCATTCTGCGAGCCGCTCACCCGTTGCGGTGGTGACCTGCTGGCCGGCGCCAAGGACGATCAAGGAACCTTGCAAAGCGAGTGGGTCGCGTCGGCGAGCGGCTCGTGCATGGATCAGGTGCAGCTGCCGGTCGTGCCGGTGTCGCTGTCGCAGCAACCCGCCAAGGCGGCGGGGCGCAAAGGCGCGACGCCGGCGACCGTCGATTGGTGCGCCAGCCTGCTGCAAAAGCCCGACGGCTCGTTGCGCTACCAGCCGTTTTTCCCGATCATTCCGCTCGAAACGCGCACCTGAAGCTGTACACGAACGGCCGTTACGACGCGCATTTCTTGGCCGCCGCACCGCAACAGATGGCGTTCTCGGCGTCGTGTCGCGCGGCTCAAGGCATCAATTTCACGTGTGCCGAGCTCGGGCGTCATGTCAAAGCAGCGATCGCGTCCGAGTCGAACGTCGCCAACATGCGCTGCTTCGACGACGGCGAGGACGGCTGCACTTGTGACTACGAGCTGTCGCTCTTCACCAGCCTGCCTGGCTCTTGGGGCGCCAGCCAAGACGGCATCGTCACGTTTTACGATGAGTCGGGCGCCAACGCTCCGCCAGCACCGGCCGACTATTGCTTGACGGGCGACACGCTCAAAGTGACCGGTCACGCCGGGCAGCGCTTGTTCGGCCGCCCTGATTTGCGCACGTTGGTATTTCATCGACCCGGCTGCAGTGACGGCCTGCGAGACGGCGATGAGGACGGCATCGACTGCGGGGCGACGTGCGGCAATACCTGCAGCACCTGCGCCGACAAGGCCCAGAACGGCAACGAAGCCGGCATCGACTGCGGCGGCAGCTGTCAGGACTACTGCGCTTGCTTCAACGGCGTCCAAGACCCTTGGGAAGAGGGCGCGGACTGCGGCGGTCCGTGCTCGCTGACTTGCGCGAGAACTCCACCAGTTCGCGGACAAAAACACGCCTCCGACCCAGGGCGGAAACCCCGAGCGGAGGCGGGCCGGACGCTTTCAGTAGCGGTAGATTTCGGGCTTGTACGGGCCCTCGACCGACACGTTCAGGTAATCCGACTGCTTCTTGGACAGCACGTCCAGTTTCACGTTGAGCTTGCCGAGGTGCAGGCGTGCCACCTTCTCGTCCAGCTTCTTCGGCAAGATGTGCACGCCGGCCGACAGCTTCTCGCCGAACAGCGTGATTTGCGCCAGCACCTGGTTGGTGAAGCTAGCGCTCATCACGAAGCTCGGGTGACCGGTGGCGCAACCTAGGTTCACGAGCCGGCCCTGCGCCAGAATCGTGATCCGTTTGCCGTTCGGGAAGATGAAGTGATCAACCTGCGGCTTGATGTTGTCCTCCTTGATGTCCTTCCTGCTCTTTAGCCAAGCCATGTCGATCTCGCTGTCGAAGTGACCGATGTTGCAGAGAATCGCTTCGTTCTTCATCTGCTCCATGTGCTTGCCGGTCACGACATCGCAACAGCCGGTGGCGGTCACGAAGATGTCGCCGACGGCAGCAACGTCGTCCATCGGCCGGACTTCGTAGCCTTCCATCGCCGCCTGCAGCGCGCAGATCGGGTCGATTTCCGTGATGATGACGCGCGCGCCGAGGCCCTTCATGGCTTGCGCGCAGCCTTTGCCCACGTCGCCGTAGCCGGCGACGACGCACACCTTGCCTGCGAACATCACGTCGGTCGCGCGCTTGATGCCGTCGGTCAGCGACTCGCGGCAGCCGTACAGGTTGTCGAACTTGCTCTTGGTGACCGAGTCGTTGACGTTGATCGCCGGGCATTTCAGCTCACCCTTGCGGAACATCTCGTACAGGCGGTGCACGCCGGTCGTCGTCTCTTCACTGATGCCACGGATCGGGTCATTGCCGCTGAAGAGCAGCGGGTGCTTATCGTGGATCCAAATGGTCAGGTCCCCACCGTCGTCCAAGATCATGTTCGGGCCCGTGCCGCCCTCGAAGGCGAAGATCTGCTGCTCGAGGCACCAGTCGTACTCGGGCTCGGTTTCGCCCTTCCAGGCGTACACCGGGATGCCGGCCTTGGCGATCGCCGCGGCGGCGTGATCTTGTGTCGAGTAGATGTTGCAGCTGGTCCAGGTGACCTCGGCGCCCAGCACCTTGAGCGTCTCGATCAAGACCGCCGTCTGGATCGTCATGTGCAAGCAACCGGCAACGCGCGCGCCCGTGAGCGGCTTCGTCGCGCCGAACTCTTCGCGCAAGGCCATGAGGCCCGGCATCTCGGTCTCGGCGATCGAGATCTCTTTACGGCCCCACTCCGCGAGCGACATGTCTGCCACGCGGTAGTAGCTGCCAGCCTGAGTGGGGAGCTTGGTCTGGATGTCCTTGGCCTTAGGAGCGCCGCCCGAAACAACACTTTGCGTCATGACTTGATTACCTTTCACTTCTCTTCACGGCTTGGTCGCTACCAGGAGCTGCCAGCCCACGTGTCCATCAATTGCCGGAGCCGCATAGCTTTGCGGAATCGGAAAAACCTGAGCACCAGCGAGACCCGCTTCACGACTCAGGTCGAGCAGCTCACTCGCTTCGAAGCCGAGCCACACGTCGGCCTGCGCCGCCGCCATTTGTTCGTCGGTATGGCGTGCGTAGTCAATCACCAGCAGCTTGCCACCTGCATCGAGCAGGCTGGAAAGCTCGGCCAGCGCCACGCGCGGCAGCGGCGCATGGTGCAGCACGCGCAGCGCGACGACGACGTCAGCACCCTTGCCGGCGCGCGTTGCGAGCTGCTCGTCGCCGAGCTCGGCTTGCACCAACTCGACGTTGGCGTAGCCACGCTGCTTCACCCGCCGCGCTGCGCGCTCGAGCTGAGCGGAGCTGCGGTCGACGGCAATCACGCGCGCGAAAACCGGCGCCAACAGGTCGAGCAGCACGCCGTCACCGGTGCCGGCGTCGATCGCCAGCTGACGCCGCGGCAAGAGCGCTCCGAACGCCGCCAAGTACGCCGGCAGCTCCGGCGCCAAGCCGAGCTCGACGCTGTCGCGCGGAGCCTTGGCGAAAAACTCGCGTGTCTTTTCGTCGCGCCCGCGGACGATAGCCGCGACGCGCTCGAGACTGCCGTCGGCTTCGCACAACGCGCGCCCGGCCGTGACCGCGTCGCGCACTACGGCGTCGGCCAACGCCTCGGACGGCAACCGCACGAGCGTGCGCGTCCCCTGCTTACGCTCAGCGAGCAACCCAGCTTGGCGCAGCGGCGCGGCGTGCCGCGATACGTTGGGCTGCGACTCGCCCAGCAAGTCAGCAAGCTCGCCCAACGCCAGCTCTTCGACGCCTGCCAACGCCAAGAGGCGCAGTCGAAATGGGTCGCTCAGCAGCCGGTAGAGCTGCCAGCGACCGTCAAAGCCAGGTGCGGCGGCGTGCACGGCCATATCCTTGCATAGTTTCGCATATTCGCAAGTAACAATAAAACTAGGGAAATCAGCGACTTGCGATGGTGACGTGGGAGCGGTCCGGCGCCCGATGTGACCCTGCCCCATGCATTGCCTGCCCGCACGTCGAAGGGCTTCGCCTAGACTGGAAGGTCATGGATCGGTTTCGGCGCTTCGACGAAGCGTACTACCACCGCTTTTACGAGTCGCCCCAGACGCGCGTCGTCTCGCCCGAAGAGCATCATCACCTTGCTCAGTTCGTCTTTTCGTTCGCCGAGTACAACAAGGTCGAGACGAAGAGCGTGCTCGACATCGGAGCCGGCATTGGCCTTTGGAAGCAGTGGGTCGAGAAGCACCAGAAAGGTGCCGCGTACGTCGGCACCGAAGTGAGCGCGGTGATGTGCAAAAAGCACGGCTTTCAACACCGCGACATCGCACGCTGGCGCGATCGCAAAAAGCACGATCTGATCATCTGCCAGGGCGTGCTGCAGTACCTGCCCGATCCCGACGTCGCGCCGGCGGTGGCGAACATCGCGGCCATGTCGCGCGGCTTGGTCTACGTCGAGGTCGTGACGCGCGCTGATCTGCGTGACCGCGCCGACAAGGCCAAGACGGACGCCGACGTCTACGTGCGCAATGGCTCCTATTACCGGGGGATCTTGGCCAAACATTTTGTGAGCGTCGGCTGCGGGCTGTGGTGGGCCAAGGACCGCCCGCCGCCGTTCTGGGAGCTCGAGGTCGGAGCGTAAGCATGGAAGGCAAGACGCTGTTGCGAGTGTTCATCTTCGTCAGTTGCGTAGCTCTGACAGCGCTGGGCTATCGCAACAGCAACGGCGACAACACCGACGCGATCGCCGCGGCCACGCACGCGGCTTGCAGCTCCGACGAATGCTCAGCGTCGCTGGGCCAGCAATCGCGAGGTTCATTTGGTCACGAGTATTCGTTTCAGGTCGAACGCACGCTCGCCGGCAAGAAGACCTCGCAGCAAGTGATCGTGTCGTGCGACCGGGAGATGGTCTTGATCGGCGACTGGAAGTGCACCAACAAGACGCCGCCAAAAAACAAGTAGGCGTCCGCGCCGCGAGCAACCAGCGAACGAGCGCGTCCCTGTCCGTTCGACTCAGTTGCGTTGGTTTTGCAGGGCACGATTGAGCCGCTCGATGGCTTTCTGGGCCAATCCGCGGTCGCTGCCATCGGGATCGACGCTCAGGTAGCGCTCGTAGTCAGCGAGCGCTGCGCCAGGTGCGCCGAGCTGCTCGTACAGTTTGGCGCGCTCGAGCAGCTCGGAGCTCAGGTCCGGTAACAGATCGAGCAGCCGGTCGAGCGTGAGTAACAGCCGGGCGCCGTCACCACGCGACGTGTAGATGCCGCGCAGATTCATCAGCATGCGTGCGACGATGTGGCGAGTCAGCGCCGGCTCGAGCATCTCGCTCGACAACGGCGCGCGCACGTTGGCGCGGCGCAACAGCCCGCCCAGCGCGTCCGCGTCGAGCAGCCGACCGTGGTGAAACGGATCGACAATCACCGGCTCGTTGCGGTCCGCGCTCGGCTCCCCCGGGTGCCCGCCGAGCCGCACCAGGAAGTGCCCCGGAAACCCAACGCCGAGCGCCGCCACGCCGAGCCGTCGCGCGACCTCGATGTAAACCACGGCCAACGTGATCGGGATGCCGATTTTGCGGTCGAGCACTTCGTTCAAGAACGAGTTACGCGGCTCGTAGTAGTCGGCCTTCGCGCCGTGGAACCCGCACACCACGTACAGGTAGTCGGACAGCCTCCGTGCTTGGACGCTCGGTGGCAAGCCGGCGAGGCCTCGGCCCGCGAGCGGCCGGGCCAGCTCATCCAGGCGGGCGCGCTGCTGCCCGAGGTCGAGACCGGGGTGAGCGTCACGCGCAATCAAGAGCGCCCCGGTCAGGAGGTCGAGTCGGTCGTCGTTGGACCGAGCGTAGTCGCGAAACTCCACCCTCTTATTATACCGCGGCTGTAGCGCGCTCGCTGCAGAGTTTTGGGAGTTTTCGGGTGGGGCGAAGCGCAGGGCTTGCTATATGCTGCACGGCCGCTGCCGTTTGCTAGAAGGAAGTCGAAGATGAAGGTCGAAGACATCATGACGCGAGACGTTCGCAGCTGTGCGCCAGAAGAGAGCCTCAGCTCCGCGGCTCAGATCATGTGGGAGGTCGACTGTGGGGCCGTTCCGGTCGTGGATACGGAGCGCCGCGTCATCGGCGTCATCACCGACCGCGATATCTGTATGGCCAGCCATCTACAAGGCGTTCCGCTCGGCGACGCCAGCGTCAACAGCGCCATGGCTCGCGATATCAAGTGCTGTGGGCCGCACGACTCGCCCGCGACCGTGCAGGCGCTGATGCAGCAGCACAAGATCCGCCGCGTGCCCGTAGTGGACGCCGATCGGCGGCTGATCGGCATCGTGACCCTGGCCGATTTGGCCTATATCCTGGGCAGCAGCCAAACTTTGGGCGGCGACGGCATGACCTGGAGCGCCGTCGGCCACACGTTGGCCGCGGTCTGTGAGCCCCGCGGCGGACGCTACGCCTCGCGTTTCGGCGGGCCCAGGCAAACGACCTAGCGTTTCAAGCCTATTTTCGAGGCTTTGCACGAGATATAACCATCTCCTGACGCTTCCGTGACTCACCCTTCGCTATGACTGTCCGTACGACTGTCATGGCATCCAAGCCTGAGCACCGCCTCGACGTACCCCGTTCGATTCCGTTCTTCCTCGTGCACTTGGTGGCACTCGGCGGAGTGTTCTGGTTGGGTTTCTCGTGGTGGGGTCTGCTCTTGGCGCTGGGCTTGTACGCCGTGCGCATGTTTGGCGTGACCGGCGTCTACCACCGCTACTTCTCGCACCGCACGTACAAGACGAGCCGCCCGTTCCAGTTCGTGCTGGCGCTGCTCGCGATGAGCAGCGTGCAAAAGGGCGTGCTGTGGTGGGCTGCGCATCACCGCCACCATCACCGCATGTCGGATCAGCCGGGCGACACGCACTCGGTTTTGCACGACGGGTTTTGGTGGAGCCACGTGGGCTGGATTTTGGCGCCGCAGAATGCCGAAACTGATCTCGACAAGGTGAAGGACCTGGCGCGCTTCCGCGAGCTCGTCTGGCTGAACACGTACTACTACGTGCCGGCGATCGCGATGGCGGTCGGGTTATTCTTCGCCGGCGGGATCTGGGCGCTGTACTGGGGCTTCTTCGTTTCGACGACGCTGCTCTGGCACGGCACGTTCACCATCAACTCGCTCACGCATGTGTTCGGTAGCAAGCGCTACGTCACGACCGACAACAGCCGCAACAACCTGTGGCTAGCGATCATCACGCTCGGCGAGGGGTGGCACAACAACCACCACTACTACCAGCGCGCCACCAATCAGGGCTTCTTCTGGTGGGAAATCGACGTGACGTTTTACGTACTGAAGGCGTTGTCGTGGGTAGGCCTGGTTTGGGATGTGCACACCCCGCCCAAGCACGTACTCGACGCCCACCGCATCGGCGACGTGTCGGAGGAATTGGCACCGGCCGTGGCGCCAGTGCTCACGCCCCGCTCCGCTGGCACGGGTCAAGCTGTCCAGCGCCCCGCCTTGAGCGCAGAGACTGCAGGCTGATCCCAAAGACTGCCCGAGCTCGGTGTTGTAGAGACAACAACCATGCTTCGCAGACTTCCGGTTCTCGGGCTCCTGCTCCTCTCGACAGCGTGCGGCGCGGGCGGCGCCTTCGTCGGGCCAGCCAAAGCGCCGGACGCATCGCCCGATCAGGGCCCGCCCGGCATGACACCGGTTGCGGAGGCCAAGCCGGCTGGCGTGGGCGAGGCGCCGGCAGGTGTTCCGGCCGCGCCACCCGAGTGCACGGCTTTTATTGGCGCCGCGCCCTCGAGTTGCGCGTCCGGCGACTTCAAGGAGCAGCTAGCAGCGGCCTTGACCGCGGCACCCGAAGCGCGCGACGCGTTGCTGCGGTGTCTGGAACCGCGCACTGAAGCGCCGATCGGCCTCATTCGAGCGCTCCGCGCAGACCTGGCTCCGCGCGCCTGCGGCGACGCGATCGTGGCGAGCGAAGTCGGTAAATCTGGTCAAACGCGCGAGCTTTCCGACGCATTGGTGGCGCTCGGCGTCGGTGCGCGCCTCTACCGCAGCGTGCGTCAAGCGCCGCTACCGCGTGCACCGTTCAACAAGGCCGAGTTCTTGAAGCACTTCAAGCAAGTGCTGAGCCCGTGGGTCGCCGAGCAGGCCCACGCCGTGGACGTGCTGTCACAGGTCGGTCCGCGTTTGAGCAACTACGCGAAGGCGGTCGTGGCGCTTGAAGCGGGACTAGCCGATATGCGCTTCGTCGGCGTAGCTCGTTCCATCGAGCTGCCGCAAGAGATGAAGGATGATCCGGAGATCCGCGAGACGTACTTGGTGGCGCTCGAGCAAGCGCTTGAGCCGCGCGTGCTGCGCGGTCGCGATGCCGCGCTGGTCGGCCTCGGCGAGCTAGCGCGACAAGGCGTCACGCGCGATGCGCGCTTGACCGAAGCGCGCAAGCTTTTGTCGGAGCTGTACGCAGCTCGGCGCATCGACGCACTCGACAAGCTGCTCTTGCCAGCGCTGCCGCCAGCCGCACAGACAACGACCGCGCTCAAGCTCGCCGCCAACTTGCCGGCGTTCTATGCGCTCCGGTTCGAGCTAGCGCCCGGCGTCGACGACGCAACATTGCTGCGTGCGCGGATCGAGCAAGGCGTACCACCAGCACTGTGGCTCACCGCGCTACCGAGCTCAGCCTCGCCCGAGCTGGCCGCGCTCGCGCAACGTGCGCTGTTTCAGCTCGGCCAATTGTATTTCTGGGGCGAGCCGTTCGCGCGCGCAGCCGCGATTGAAACGCCCGCAAACGACAGCAACGCGGCGCTGGTCGCTGGCTTGGCCAAGGTGCTGGCACGCGGACCACGCAACGCGGCAGCGCTGATGCTTGGCCCGCCGACGCTACCGCCCGAGCTACGTGAGACGGCGGCGCTCGATGCGCTCGCCAAGCAGAAGGGCCCCGTGGCCGGCCTCGCCGAGTTCGACGCCGCGTACCTGCGCGGCCTCGCGCCGCCGGCCAATGATCCGGCTTTCTGGAAGGACCAGCGCTCACGTTACGAGCGCGCGCAGAAAGCCCTCGTCGACAAGGCGGCCCAAGCCAACGCCGCCGACTTCGCGAAAGCCGCCGCCGACACCGAGAAAGCGCTGCGTAAGCAGCCCAAACCTTAGACTGCGCGGTGGCGCGGGCAAATCGGCTGCGGCGTCATCGATTGGGGTTGCATTCCCTTCGAAAAAGGCTAGGTTCCGCCTCGCTTTGGTCGGCCTAATCGCTTGCACAAGGCGGTTCGGGGCGTAGCGCAGCCTGGTTAGCGCACTTGACTGGGGGTCAAGGGGTCGCCGGTTCGAATCCGGCCGCCCCGACCGAGTAAGAAAAAAGATACCTCATTCGTGCGATTAGCCGAATGGGGTGTTTTCGTTTCCCGCTACTGGCTCTTCTCACTTCGCAGTGGGTGCGAAGAGATTTCTGTCTTAGCTATGCCGTTGAAGCCCTCGGTCCGGGCGTTCGTCAGGCGGCAATAGAAGTAGGCGAGGATTTCCTTTCGCCGGTACACGGGCGTCCGACGGAGCCCCTGACTATGAAGAAAGCGTTCGTGTCATCGCCCGCGTCCAGATACACGTGCCCGTTCACGAGCTCGTCGGCGCTGATGCTGTTCATGCGAGTGACGCCCGGGTGGAGTGATTCGCCGGTCAGGCCGCCTACGACATTCATTAGATCATGGTCGCAGGCTCGCGGGTCGATGTTGCCGACCGGGGCCGTCACGTCTGGGAGACTAGGAAATCTAAACGCCATCGGGCGCCTCAGGGAACGGCCGATGATCTCGGTTGCGACGCGACGTCATGCGAAGCATTCCGCTTCGAGAACAGCCCTAAGCCTTCGTTAATATGCGATAAATTATACACGACTCGGAATCGAAGGGCCACGTTTCATCGCCGCTGGCGCGACATTGTGTCGTTTGGGTCGGTGGGTCTTTTCTGTTTCTCGCCAACCTGCGAGGCTGCGACGAATGACGAACAAAATCCTTGTGACGGGCGGCGCCGGGTTTATTGGTTCCCATCTGTGTGAGCGCCTCGTGCAAGCCGGTGAGGATGTTTTGTGCGTCGACAACTACTTCACGGGGTCGAAGAAGAACGTCTCCCATCTGCTCGACAAGCCGCTGTTCGAGGTGATGCGGCACGATGTGACCTTCCCGCTCTACGTGGAAGTGCAGCGCATCTTCAACTTGGCGTGCCCTGCTTCGCCGGTGCACTACCAGTTCGATCCCGTGCAAACGACCAAGACGAGCGTTCATGGCGCGATCAACATGCTGGGCCTCGCGAAGCGCGTCAAAGCGCGCATCCTTCAAGCATCGACGTCCGAAGTCTACGGCGACCCCGAAGTGCATCCGCAACCGGAATCGTACTGGGGCAAGGTGAATCCGATCGGGATTCGCAGCTGCTACGACGAGGGTAAACGCTGCGCCGAGACGCTCTTCTTCGACTACAATCGTCAGCACCACGTCGACATCAAGGTGATGCGCATCTTCAACACCTACGGGCCGCGCATGAACCCGAACGACGGACGCGTGGTCTCGAACTTCATCGTTCAAGCGATCCGCGGTGAAGACATTACCATCTACGGTGATGGCCAACAGACGCGCTCCTTCTGCTACGTGGACGACTTGGTCGAAGGCATGCTGCGCTTTATGGACACGGAAACCGGTTACACCGGCCCGGTCAACATCGGTAACCCCGGGGAATTTACGATGCTGGAATTAGCCCAAAAGGTCATCACCTTCGTCGGAACGAAGTCCAAGATCGTGAATCGTCCGCTGCCACAAGACGACCCGCGACAGCGCAAGCCGGACATCACCATCGCGCAATCGAAGCTCGGTTGGCAGCCGAAGGTGCAACTGGACGACGGTCTGAAAGAGACTATCAAGTACTTCCGACGCGTTCTCGCGGAGTAGTTAGTAGTCTCTGAGAAAACGCGACTACGCTTCCGCCGAACACGCCGACGCACGCCCAGGGTCAAGCGCGCATCGAGAGCGCCGCACTGCTGTCGTATGCAGTGTTAGCTATGAGTGCAGTGCAGTGCAGCGCAGCGCACACTGCCGGAGGCGAAGCCGACGCACGCTAACGTGAACTAGTGGCCTAAATTGTCCGCTTTTTGGGTGCGGACGAAGCATTGCAATCCGAGCTAGAGTCCGGTAAAGCAGTCTGCATGAGGCTGGTAGCGTTCGGAGCTGGGTACGTCGGATTGGTCACGGGTACTGGGCTCAGTGAGCTCGGCCACGACGTGTTGTGCGTGGACGTGAACGCGCAGCGCGTCGCGGATCTCCACAAGGGAAAGATCCCGATCTACGAGCCGGGTCTCTCGGACCTAGTTCGTAGGAACGTGCAGAGCCGACGCCTCACGTTCGCCACACAGGTCGACGCCCCGTACGACGAAGCTGACGTGTACTTCATCGCCGTCGGCACACCGCCCGGTGAAGACGGCTCGGCTGACGTCAGCGCGGTGTTCACGGTCGCCAACAAAATCGTGCAGATCGCCAAGGCGCCGGCGCTGGTGGCCATGAAGAGCACCGTGCCGGTCGGCACCTGCGACAAGGTCCAAGCCATTTTGGACAAAGCCAGTTTTCGGCTCGAAGTCGTCTCGAATCCGGAATTTCTGAAGGAAGGCACCGCAGTCGAAGACTTCTTCAAGCCCGATCGCATCGTCGTCGGCGCGCGCAGCGACAATGCAAAGGAGAAACTGCGCGATTTGTACGCTCCCCTCCAGTTGTCGGGTGATCGCATGGTGATGACCGATCCTCGCTCGAGCGAGTTGATCAAGTACGCATCGAACACGGCGCTGGCCATGCGCGTCTCGTTCATGAACGAGCTGTCGCGTTTGTGCCACGCAACGGGCGCCGACATTCACGCCGTGCGCTCGGGCATGGGCTCTGACTCGCGCATCGGGCGTCGCTTTTTGTACGCAGGACCCGGCTACGGCGGCTCGTGCTTTCCCAAAGACGTGCAGGCGCTCGCCATGCTCGGCCGCGCCAACGGCGTGGAGATGGTGCTCGCTGAGTCCACCCATCGTGTGAACGAAGAGCAGGCCGTGTTCTTGATGTCCCTTGTGGAAGCCGGCTTGGGCGGCTCGCTTTCTGGCAAGAAGGTCGCGCTCTGGGGCCTGTCGTTCAAGCCCGAAACCGACGACGTGCGCGAGGCACCCTCGATCAAGCTGACCGACGCCCTGCTGGCCAAAGGCGCCAAGGTAGTTGGGCATGACCCGGAAGGCAGCGCCAATTTCGCCGCTCATTTCGGCTCCAAGGTAAACGTCACCGTAGCCGACTACGACGCTTTGGATGGCGCGGACGCGCTAGTCTTGCTGACGGAATGGCGCAGCTATCGCGCGCCGAACTTCGCCGAAATCAAGCGACGCATGAAGCCTTCCGGGGAAGGCGCGCTGCTCTTGGATTCGCGTAACATCTGGAAGCCGCAAGACGTCGTCAAAGCAGGCATGCGCTATCAGGGCATCGGCATCCCGCCCTATCATCCCTGAGAACCGACCGTCGCCAGTCACCTGCCTCGGGCCGAGCAATCTCGAAAACCTCCTCTGCCCTGATGGCCAGACCGCCCGGAACCCGCGCGTCTGGAGCACGCTTTCAATCGGGGAAGACGATTGGGCGGCGCTGGCTCAAGCCGAACGGCACTGCGTGCCTTGCGCACCGATGGCGCCGTCGGGGTGCGCACCTCCTGACTAGCCTGACCTGGCTGTTTCTTCAGTGCCAGCTCGCTAGGCGCGACCGCTGCAGCTCCGTGCCATCGTCAGACCGAAGCCGCAAAGCCAGCCCGACATGAACCCGCTAAACCTGCTTGAGCATGCTAGCTGCGTCGCTAGCCTCGAACTTACCCGGGGCCTCGACGTTGGCCCGCTTGACAACGCCGTTCTCGACTAACAGCGAGAAGCGCTTCGAGCGCACGCCCATGCCGACCAGCTGGGCAGCCCAAGTCTGAGCCGCGTGGCCAAAATGACTCAGACGGTCGAAGGGTTCGACACTGGCGCCGGTTGCTCTAAGATGTGCCGATGCGAGCTTATGGGGTCTGTTGTACTGTCGCGGCCTGGTGTATTTTGAGCAGCGGCTGTGGAAGCTCGGATTCTGGTCCCAAGAAGCCCGTCGCAAACGGCGACGGCGGTCAGGGCGGTGCTCCCCCCGACGACGCCAAAGGCGAGAGTGGCAAGGGGGGGAAACCGCCGGGTGGAGCGGGAACCTCCCAAGCTACGGCGGGGATGCAGCAGACGACCGGCGGCGCTTCCGAAGCGGGTGCCGTCGGTACGGCGGACGACGGCGGTGCCGCTGGCACGGCGTCGCTACAGTTCGCGGTCGTCGGCGACGAAGGCGTCCACCCCATTTCGCCGCGCATCTACGGCGCCAATCTCGACGCGATCGATTGCGCTAACTCCAAAGCGCGTTTCACGTTTTGTCGTTCTCGAAGCGCCAGCTGGAGCACCTACAACTGGGAGAACAACGCTTCCAACGCTGGCCAGAGCGACTGCAATGAAAACAACGACGCGCTCTCGAGCAGCTCGACTCCTGGCGCCGCGGTCACCGACGTGATCGACATTGCCGACGCGATAGGTGCCGCGACGGTAGTCACGGTTCCGATGCTCGACCACGCGGCGCGCGACAAAGACGGAGGCAGCGCGGCACCGGCCTGCTCCGGCGATGTATCCAAGACGGGCGGGTACCTGGACACGCGCTTCGTGAAGAATCGCCCGCGCAAGGGCAGTGCGTTGTCGCTCGCACCCGATACGAGCGACGCCTACGTCAATCAAGACGAGTTCGTGGCCTTCCTGAAAGCCGGCTATTCGACTTCCAAACTACTGTTCTCGCTCGACAATCAACCGGAGCTTTGGTCGTCTGAGCATCCGACAGTCCGACAGACTCCACTCACCTACGACGAGGAGGTCTCGCTCAGCGTCGACTACGCCAAGATGATCAAGGACACTTGGCCGGGGGCCGAGGTGGTGAGCTTCGTCGGCTATGGCTACTTGGCGGCTACAAGCCAGCAAGGCTCGCCCGAATATGCCAGCCTCGGTGAGTTCTACAGCTATTTCTTGAAGAAAACGGCCGTAGCGAGCGCCGCCGACCATCGCCGGCTGGTCGACTATGTCGATCTGCACTGGTTCGCCGAATTGTACGCCAACGGCCATCGCATCATCGAGGAAGACGCGAGCCCGGCTTCGGTCGCGGCTCGCGTGCAAGCTCCGCGTTCGCTTTGGGATCCGACGTTCATCGAAGACAGCTGGATCACCGGTGTCAACGGCGGGAAGCCGATCGAGCTGTTGACCTGGTTGGAGGGCGCCGTGGCCGCCAACTATCCCGGCACCAAGCTCGCAATCTCCGAGTGGAGCTATGGCGGCGGCAAGCACATCAGCGGCGCGATTGCCGCGGCCGACGCGCTTGGCATCTTCGGGCAACGCGGCACCGACCTCGCAGGCGTCGTCTCGTTCAGTCCTGACGATGAGCCGTACTTGATCGGTGCGTTTCAGGCCTACCGCAACTACGACGGCCAGGGCCACGCCTTTGGTGACACGTCCGTGTCGGCGACCAGTAGCGACGTCGCGCGGGCCAGCATCTACGCCAGTATCGACGCCAACGACCCCTCGCGCATGGTACTCATCGCCATCAATCGCAGCGACAAGGCGCTGACGGCCTCGCTGGACATCACCCACGACACGAAATATGCAAGCGTGACCCCGTACGTCGTTTCTCAAGGTCATCCGGAGCCGGTCAAAGCCGACGCGATCAGCGCGATCGCGCCCAACAGCTTCGAGCTGAGCTTGCCCGCCTATTCGGTTTCGGTGTTGCTACCGAGCGAATAGAGCAAAACGACTCCAGTTGTAACTGCTACACGCCGGGCGGTCTCGGTAGCTGCCCGGGCGCGGGCGTGCCGCCAGGTGCGCCGCCTGTCTTCACCGCCAGCCGCGCCAGGTGCGCGGCCAGTCGGCGGTACAACTCGGCGGCGAAGCGCGGCTCACTGCAGATTTCGGCGAAGTCGTCGGCGCGCACGCGCAAGAGGCGCGATGTTTGCTCAGCGGTCGGTGCACCCGCTTGACCCCAAACGCCGACCAGCGACTCCGGATACAACAGCGCGCCCGGCCCCACGCTGCGGCCATCGGGGTGCTTCACCAAGCCTTCGAGCACGATGTACGCCACCAGATCATTGGCGATCGCGCGCGGCACGCTTGCGCCCTGGGCGAGCTCGATTTCGACGGCGGCCGAGAGCGCCGTGAGCGCCAGTGGCAACGGCAAGTCAACGAGCAGCGGACTCTGGCGCGCATTCTCGAGATCAGCCGGTGATAGGCCGCGGTCGCGGTCGGGCCGCTTGACGAAGCGATCGGCGATTTCGACGACCACGGCCGTCGCGTTGTCGCGGCCGCCTTCGGCAGCGCGCGCCACCAACGCGCCAGCGGTGGCGTCGGGGGCACCGCTGCGGATCAGCTCGGAAATCTCGGCTTCGCCGTTGAGCTGGCCATGCACACCATCCGTGCAGAGCAGCAGCCGATCGCGCGGGCCCAAATCGACGAACAGCGTGTCAACCTCAACGGCGTCGGAAAGGCCGAGCGCGTTGGTCACGCCCGAGCTTTGCTGCCCCTCAGCGAGCGTGATGCCAAGTCCGTCGGTTTGGCGAGACTGACGCGCCGACAGCGTGTGGTCGTGGGTCAATTGCAGCACGGCGCGCGAGCGGGCCAGGTAGACGCGGCCGTCGCCAGCGTGGGCAATGAAGGCGTGATCGCGCGCCAGCCACACGACATCGAGCGTCGTCCCCATGCCCGAGTATTCCGGATTCGCCAGCGCTTCACGCCGAACTCGCGCGTTGGCTTGCTCGACCGCGCGGCGCAAGAACGCCAGCACTTTGCGGCGTGAGTCGAGCCCCGCGTTGGACACGTAGCGCTCCACGGCCCGAATCGCGCTCTGGCTGCTGAGTGTCGCCAGGATTTCCTCGATCGCGAGCTTCGACGCGACCTCGCCGGCCCGATGCCCGCCCATGCCGTCGGCGACTGCGAACACCGCGAACTCGGGTGCAACGGCGTACGCATCCTCGTTCGCCTGACGCTTGGATCCCGTATCGGTGGCGACTCCGAACTCGGCGCGGAAGTCGAAACGCGGCAGGATCGACGGCACTGGCGTCAGCTTACACCGGCCTTCGTTGCTGCGGAGGGGCTTTCGAGCTAGCCCTCCTCGGTGATCGGACGCCCCGAGTGCGCGTTTTAGGTATCGAAACCTCGACTAGTCAGGCCTCGGTCGCCCTCCTGGAGCGCGGAAAAGTGGTCGTGACGCGGGCCCACGCCCGGCCCAAGCAGAGCGCCGAGCGTCTGCTGCCGCTGATCGCGGAGCTTTTGAGCGAAGCGGGCTGGGCGCGGACGAGCGTGACGCGGATCGGTGTCGCGGTCGGGCCCGGCTCGTTCACCGGGCTGCGCGTCGGTATCGCCTGCGCGCAGGGCCTTTCGCTCGGGCTCGACGTGCCACTTGTCGGGGTGAGCTCGCTGGCCGCGATGG
Organism: Polyangiales bacterium; assembly: GCA_038230915.1. Classification (GTDB taxonomy): domain Bacteria; phylum Myxococcota_A; class Polyangia; order Polyangiales; family Polyangiaceae; genus PMG-095. The sequence goes on from JBBRMI010000015.1 coordinate 71,099, forward strand.
CGCGGGCGGTGCCGGAGGTAGTGACCGGACTGCGTTGCGCCGTGCTGGACGCACGCCGCGGTGAGGTGTTCGCCGCCGCCTATCGAGCCGGCCCGCGGGCGGCTGAAGCGCTGGCGCCGCTGGCCGTGGCGGTCGGATCGGCCCGCGAGTTGCTCGCTGCGCAGCTGCCAGCACCGCTCGTGTGGATCGGCAGCGGCCTCGATCTGGTCGGCCTGCCAGCGACGTTCTCGTCCCCCGAAACCGAATCACCGTCCGCGACGGCGGTTGGACTCCTGGCCGAAGAGCTGGATCCCGCTCTTAATCCAGCGCTCCCCGTGTACATCCGCGACGCTGGAGCGACGCTTCCCGATCTCGGCGCCCCCGCCCAGCACTGAATGATATAGATGGCGACGTGACGGATACCGGTCCCGGCAACGAGGCCCAGTCGCGGCTAGTCGCGCGTTACGGGCGTCGCTTCAGCGCGGGCACGGTGTTGTTTCGCGACGGCGAGCCAGCAACTGAAGCCTTCTTGCTTCAAGACGGCCGCGTGCGGCTGCTGAAACAGGCGGGCCGCATGGAACGCAGCCTGCGCGTCGTGCGACCCGGCGACTTGTTCGGCGAATCGGCGCTGCTGCGCGGTGCTGCACGCAGCTCCACGGCGGTGGCGTTGGACGACGTGGTGACGCTGGCTTTCGATCACGCCACCTTCGATCAGGTACTGGCCACCAGCCCTGAAGTAGCTGGTCGCGTATTGAACCAGCTGATCCGGCGCATGCGCGACGCTGAAGACCAGATCGAAATCTTGATGCTGCGCGACGGCCAATCCAAGGTCGTCGTCGCGCTGATGAAGTTTGCCCAGCAGGAGCAGCTCGCCGGCCACGCCGAAGGGCCACGCGACGCGCCCGGTCAGATCTCGCTGACCCTCTCGCCGCTGGAGCTTTCGGCTCAGGTCGGGCTCGATGTCGACACCGTCAAGCGCATCGTCGCGCAGCTGCGCGAAACCGGGCACATCCGCATTCAGGATGAGCGCGTTGAGGTGCCCAATCTCGACAGTCTGCGCGATCTTTACAGCCTGCTCGGTGTCAAGGACCAGCTCCGTGGCCAGGCTCAAGCTGCGAGCCGAGCCCGCCCCCGATGATGCAGACGCGATTGGTTTGGCTGGTTTTAGCCTGGACTGTGGCGCTTTCTGCCTGCGCCGGCAGCGGCAGCGGCGGCGAGGGCGCCAAAGACCCTGATCGAATGAGCGACAGCGAATACGACGTCGCCCGTGATCTGTGGCTGCGTCGAAACTCGCCCCGTGAGGCCCTCGATCACGCGCTGAAGGCAGTCAGTCTGAACGAGGAGAACGCCGACGCCGCCCACCTCGTCGCGCTGATCTACATGGATTTCTGCAGTCGGAACGCCGAAGAGTGCCACCTCCAGGAAGCCGAGAAGCACGCCCGCCTGGCTTTGAAGGCCAAGAGCGACTACCGCGAGGCGAGCAACACGCTGGGCGTGATCCTGATCCACGAGAAGCGCTATCCCGAAGCCATCAAGGTGCTTAGGGCGCTTACCGAGGACATCCTGTACCAGACCCCAGAAAACGCCTGGGGAAACCTGGGATGGGCTCAGCTCGAGTCCGGCGCCACGGATGCGGCCATCGAGTCATTGCGGCGCAGTATCGCGGCCCAACCACTTTTTTGCGTGGGCCTCTATCGGCTCGGCCTCGCCTACGAGCGCCGCCACGAGGACACCGCAGCCGCTGAATCGCTTACGCGGGCACTGGAAACGCAGGCGCCAGGCTGTAACACGCTGCAGGACGCGGTGGCCGCGCGCGCTCGAGTCGAGCTCCGAATGGGCAATCAGGACGCGGCTCGGAGCGACCTCCAGCACTGCGCGGAGCTCTCGGGAAAGACGATTGTCGGGAAAGAATGCAGCTCCATGCTGCAAAAGTTCAAGTAGTCTCGGCGTCCCCCCGATGCCCACCGTTGGCCAATACCTCCGCGAGCTGCGCGAAGAGCGCAAAATGAGCGTGGAGGAGGTGTCGCGGGTCACACGCATGCCGATGGCCAGCGTCGAGCGCATCGAGACCGATCGCTTCGACGAGCTGCCGGGTGAGGTGTTCGTGCGCGGCTTCTTGAAGTCGTACGCGCGTTCGCTCGGCGTGCCGGCAGATGACGTGCTGGCGCGTTACACCGCATCGCGGCGCGTCGCGTGGGTCACACCGCTGCCGATTTCGGCGCCGTCGAGGCCTGCGCGCGGTCGCCGGCTGGGCGTCGCGGTGGCGTTCGTGCTGTTGCTGATCTTGTTCACGTTGGCGCTCAGCATCGTGCTCAAGCCGCGCGGCGACGACATGCCGCAAGAGCTGTCCGACGCGAACGCCGCGGCGCGCGGCGCCGTCGTTACGCGCCTCGGCTAACGGTGGCCGCGCGCAAAGCCTCCGCGCGCATCGTGACCGACGCGCTGCTCTTGCGTCGCGTCGACTACGGCGAGGCCGATCTCGTGCTCACGCTGCTGACACAAAAGCTCGGCAAGGTGAGCGCGCTGGCGCGCGGTGCGCGCAAGAGCATGAAGCGTTTTGGCGGCTCGCTCGAGCCGATGCACACGCTTGCGCTCGAGCTCGACGAACGCCCCGGCGCCGAGCTGTACACGTTGCTCGAAGCCAAGCTCAAGGTTCCGCGCGCTAAGATCTTGAGCAGCTTGGCGGCGATGGAAGCCGCCGGCAAAGCGCTGTCGTGGGTGCGCCGCGCTGCACCGCCGCGCACGCCAGAACCAGCGCCGTACGCGGTTTTGTCAACCTTGCTCGATCGCTTGACCGACGCTCCGAGCGCCGAATCGAGCGCAATTGCGCTGGCCGAAGCCGGACTTTGCCTGCTGTCGGAGTTCGGTTGGGGCATCGATTTCGAGCGCTGCGTTCGCTGTGGGCGTCAGGCGCAGCCCGAGCAATCGGCGAGCGTCGACGCGACGCGCGGCGGACTGATTTGTCGCAGCTGCGGCGGCGCGCGGCTGCGCATCTCGGCCGCCGCGCGCTCGCACATGGTGCGAGCCGCGACGGGCGAAACCGGCTTTCTGACGGCCGACGAGGCGCCGAGCGCGCTCGCGATCGTCGAGGTGGCGCTGGGCGCGCACGCCGGCATCGAGTAGAAGGGCACGGCTTGAGCGAGACGAATCTGGCGAAGACGACCGTCAACGCAAGCCCTCGGGCCGAGCAGCGGCAGATTACACGCCGCGCCGGCATCGTCGCAACCGGAACACTCGCCAGCCGCCTGCTCGGTTTGGTGCGCGACCAGACGATCGCTGCGGTGTTCTCACGCGCCGTGACCGACGCTTTCTTCGTCGCCTTCACCATCCCCAACGTGCTGCGGCAGTTGCTGGCCGAAGGCGCCGTGCAGAGCGCGGTGCTACCGGTCTTGACCAAGACCCTTGAAACCAGCGGCGACGCGGAGGCGAAGCGATTTTTCCGTGCCACGCGCGGGCTTTCGCTGAGCGTCCTGCTCGTGACCAGCCTGCTCGGCGTGGTGTTCGCGCCGCAGCTAGTCGACTTGTTCGCGGCAGGCTACGCCGAGCTGCCCGGCCAAACCGCCCGCACCGTGCAGCTAACCCGCTGGGTGTTTCCGTACATCTTCTTCATGGGCACGGCGGCGTTGGGGGTCGCGGCACTCAATACGCACCAGCGGTTCGTAGCGACTTCGTTCGCGCCCGGGTTGCTGAATGTCGCGTTTATTGTGTGCGCCCTCACCTTGCCCGGCTGGCTAATCTCGACCGGCTACGACGGCGCAATGGCCCTGGCGATCGCCGTGTTGGTCGGGGGTGTGCTGCAGGTGGTGGCGCAATGGCCGAGCCTGCGCGCGATCGGCTATTTCGAACGGCCGACGTTCGAGCTTTCCCATCCGGGCGTGCGTGAGGCGCTCGGGCGCATGCTGCCGGTGATGTTCGGCATGGGCGTCTACTACATCGATGTGGTGCTAGCGCGGCGCTTCCTGTCGCAAGAAGGCTTGGGCGCCCAAAGCTACTACGGCTGGGCGCTGCGGCTATGCGACTTTCCGCAAGGCATCTTCGTGATGGCGCTGCAGACGGCGGCCTTGCCGAGCCTGGCGAAGCTGGCTGCGCGCGGTGATCTGGACGAGCTCAGTCGCACGTACGCGTTTGGGATGCGGCTCACCCTGTTCGTGTCGATCGCCGCCACGGCGCTGTTCGTCGGTCTATCGGAGCCGCTGGTCGTATTGCTATTTCAGCGCGGTGAATTCGACGCCGCCTCGGCGCACGAAACCGCGCGCGCGCTGGTTGCGCAGGGCGCCGGCATCTGGCTGGTGGCCAGCGTGCGGCAGCTCACTTCCACGTACTATGCGCTCGGCGACACGCGCACACCGGTGATCGTCGCCGCCATCGATCTGTGCGCGTTCATCGGGCTTTCGCTCGGGCTGCGCGGCCGCTTTGGGCACGTCGGCATCGGCATGGCAGTCACCGGCTCGAGCCTGGTCCAAGCCGGCCTACTTTGGCTGCGCCTCGGCAAGAAACTGCCGAGCCTGCGCTGGCGCGAGATCGGCCTTTCAGCGACCAAAACCCTGCTGGCCTCTGGCGCCGGCGTAGCGGTGGGGCGCGTAGCAGCCAACGCGGTCGCGGGCGGGAGCATCGGCGCGCTCGGGCGGGCACTGCCGGGCGCGGTCGGGGCGGCCGCCTTCGTGGTCACGTTCTTCGTCCTGGCTTGGGGCCTGCGGAGTGACGAGCTTTTAATGGTGACCGGGCCCCTATTCCGCCGACTGGGGAAGAAACCGGAAGCGTAGGCGGACCAGGCGTGCCAGTACGGTCGCCGTGCCCTCCGCTAAGACGCCCGTGTTCCACGTTCAGAGCGCCGAGTTCGTCGCGGCCGCACGGCGCCCAGCCGAGCTGCCGCCGCCGACCAAGCTCGAAATCGCGTTCGTGGGGCGTTCGAACGTCGGCAAGAGCAGCCTGCTGAACAAGCTATTAAACCGCAAGGGCCTGGCCCGCACTAGCTCCACGCCTGGTTGCACGCGGCAGATCAATTTCTTCGACGTGAAGAGCGTCGCGGGGTTGGAGATCATGCTCGTCGACCTGCCCGGGTACGGCTTCGCCTCGCGCTCCAAAAACGAGCGCAAAGAATGGGCGGAGTTGATCGAGCACTACTTGCTAGAGCGCGCCACACTGCGCGCCGCGGCAGTGCTGTTCGATTCGCGCCGCGGCATGGAGCCGGACGACGCCGACGCGCTTGAGCTGATCACCCAGCATGGTCGCGTGAGCCGAAAGCCGCCCGAGGTCGTGCTGGTCGCGACCAAGGTCGACAAGCTTCCTGCGCGTGATCGACCGAAGGTCGAAGGCAACCGCATCGACTCGCGCTGCGTCGTCCCGTTCTCGGTCGAAGAACCCGAGACAGTCGATTCGGTCTGGCGTGCTCTACTCAAAGCCGCCGACCTCCTCCCAACGAAAAGCGTTTAGGACGAGCACGAGACAACAGGAAGGCGGCTCATCATTGGTCCCATTTCAACTGGTGACCACGCCAGCTGATCCTGGGTTCTGGCTTCGTTTTCGCTGCGGTCCGGTGCTCACGTACCCACGTACGCTCAAAGAGAGGCGACCGGAAGGGTCGCTTGGTCCTCGCGAAAGCCTCGCCAGAACCCAGGCTGAGCGGGCGGGCAGCTGA